>JADLCX010000083.1 GCA_020846975.1 Phycisphaerales bacterium | reverse complement strand
GACGCTGGTTGCGGGTCCGGAGACCAAGCGGTATCGCGCGGCGAAGTTCCTCGCACGAAACAGGGGAGCAGTCGCGGGCGCGGTGGTGGTGGCGGTGGCGCTCATCGTCGGGCTGGTGGTCTCGTTGGCGGCGCTGCGAAGTGCGCGGAAAGCGGAAGCGGGCGAGCGGATCGCCAAGAACGAAGCGCTGGAAGCCGGCCGAAAAACGGAAAAGAGCCTTCGTGATGTGTTGAGATTGACGTCCGAGGCAGGTGATCCGAAACGGATGCTTGAGCTTTTGGATCAAGCGATTAGCGACGGAGTGGGTGATGAGGTGGAGTTACGTCTGTACAGGGTGGCAGCGTTAGATGCGGCGTACCGGCCGATGGAAGCGTCGCAGGAACTGGCGTTGCTTGAAGGGCGCGAAGACTTGGGTGACCATCGAGGAATGGTGCTGCTCTGGCGCGGCGACCTGGAACTTCTTGGAATCATTGGACCGAGGACTGGGGTGAATCCGGAAGAGAGAATCAATGAGGCGATATTGGCGGGTTTGCCTCCGGCGGAGAACGCCTATGCGCGGGGGTTGATCGCCAGGGACTACGACGGCGCGAGGGCCGCGTTTGAGGAGTGCGTGAGAAGCGAGCCGACTCATCTACGCGGGCAACTCATGCTGGGTTTGGTGGAGGTGCTTGGGGGTGAGGTTGAGCGGGGCCGAGCGCGTGCTGCTGCGCTTGCGATCAGAGCGCCAAGTAACCCGTCGCCGCCGGCCCTTGAAGCGTTAGCGCTGATGTTTCTAGGGCGCATGGACGAGTGCGAACCACTTGTGCGGCGGATCGGCGAGATTTGCGGGCAGGACCAGGAAGACTTGATGAGGTGGGGTCTGCGCACTTTCGACCAAATGCGAGGGTTGTTTGCGCAAGGGGAGGATACCGAGATTGGCGCTTTTGTGGTTAAGGCGGGCTTGCGAATCCAGCAACTGATGAATATGCCCGCATCGCCGGACGAGTTGCCCGTACGATTGCCGGCGTTTGTTTCGGCGCGAGTCAACTTGCAGGAGATCGTCGGATCGTTTATCCCCAAGGGGAACCCAGGCGAAGAGGCAAAGGCAGAGACGCTGGTGTCAAAGCTGACGGAGTCGGCCCCGGGCATACGCCCAATGTTTGAGGCGATCCGAGCGATGGCAATGAACAACCGTGCCAAGTATGCGGAGGCGGAGGAAGTGGCCACGGCAGCGCTGGACCTGCCCGCAATGCTAAACGTGGACACGCGGCTGCTCACGATTGCCATGACGAGCGCTCACCAGGCTTACATCAAGAACGGTGACCTGGAGGCGAGGGTCCGGGGGGCGGCGATAGGCCGAAGGCTCCCCAAGGTGTGGGAACCGACCAACGCGGGCGATTGGGCGCTGGCGCGGCGCGTGGCGGAATGCGGCGAAGTCGCGATAGCACGGATGATGCTGGAGGCACTGGAACAGAGGCACATGAAGAGCAAGCGAGCGCTCGGGCCGATCATCGCGACCCGTGTCGTCGTGGAGTACCTCGACGGGAACGACATCGGAGTGCTGCGCCACGTGCTGCGGATTCGTAGCATCAAGGTGATGGCGGGGATCGACGCGGCGGAGTTACGGGGAGTTGTCGAGGGTGCATTGGCGCGCTGTGGGCCTAGTTTGGCCACGGCATCGCCGCCGATCGACGCGGAGGCCGTGAGGAAACATGTCGGACTGAATGCGTCAGCTCAGCAACCACCGCCGAAGTAGGCCGCGATGAAGACGAAGATGTCCTGCACGCTGGGTGGGACGCCCGAGCGGTTGAAATCTGCACATGGGCTGGCCCATCTTGCCATTGAACGATATCCCATCGCGGCGACCGTAATGACCGGCGCATTGTTCACTTACGAGCCAGCCAGGATCGCCTTCAGCCGCACCTTCACCCACTTCCAATCCTTCTCCACAGTCCCGACGCTGACGTCCAAAACCTCGGCGATCTCGGGGTTGGTCATGCCTCCGAAAACGCGAAGCTCCACCATCCGGACGTATCGCGGGCCGCGTTGGGGGTCTTCGGCCGCGAGCAGTTCCAGGGTTTCGTCGAGGTCGAGCAGGGCTTCGTGGTCGGACCCTTTGGCGACAGCGTTGACGAGCGCCTCCCAATCGGCGTGCCTGCGTCGGCTTCCATCGGCGCCGCCCCGCTTTTGACGGCTGTGGGCGCGGGCGTGCTCGATGAGGATGCGCTTCATCGCGAGCGCGGCCGCGGCGAGGAGGTGGGTCCGATTGTTGAATTGGGTCTGACTCGAACCGGCGAGGCGTGCGTATGCCTCGTTGACAAGAGCCGTGGGCGTGAGGGAATGGCCGCGGCGCTCGTGCTTCATCAACACGGCACCATGAGCCTTGATGTGCTGGTAGATGGTGGTGCTGAGCTGGTCGAGGTTGAGCGGGTCGTGGGCGGGCCTGCCGGGCTCAGGGATGGACATGGCGATCTCCGCGATGGTTGACCGAGGGTGTGCTGCGCTGGTGACTGGCGCGGCAATAAAGAAAGCGACAACGCAATGTCAGGACCCGAATGGGCCGTGAGCGGAGACGTGCGGCGTAACCCGGCCTGTGGTCGTATCTTGGCAGGGTAGGGTTGGTCGCCGGATTAGCCCACGGATGAGGCGGTCCGGTGGTGAGTTCTCAGAGCAGGATGGACGATGCGGCGTTCGGTGTACACTATGGGTATGAGCATCCACACCAACCACCGTTCCGCGTTCACGCTGATCGAGTTGCTGGTGGTCATCCTGATCATCATCCTGCTCATCGGCATTCTCCTGCCCGCGCTCGGCAAGGCGCGGGAGGCTGGTCGCACCGTGGTCTGCATGAACAACCACAAGCAGATCGCGACCGCGCTGCACAACTACGCCAACGACTACAAGGGCGCGATCGTCGAGACCGGCAACCCGCTCCCGGTTCTGCGCTTCTGGTACGGTCAACCGACGAACCCGACCATTCCCAACACGGGCAGGACCGGCGCCAACCCGATCATCATCGGGCCGATCTACGAGTACCTGACGTACACGGATCGGGCCTTCGAGTGCCCGACCAACAAGCGCCGCACACCCGCGCGGGCCGAGATCCCCGGCACGGATCCGATGTGGAACACGCCGCAGAACCAGTTGCAGATCGCGCTGTTCAACGACTTCCTCACGCCACGGGCGCTCAACTTCGACTACACGATGGTGACGGGCGCTTCGGGCGCGCGTGTCGATTCCCCGACGCAGGTGGCGTGGGACTTTGTTCGCTGCCGCACCGGCAACGCCCAGGGCACCGTCGGGTCGCCGCTGATCCAGAACCTCAAGTACCTCCGCTCGCTCCCGGTCTTCATGGAAGAGGATGTCGAGTGGTGGAACAGCCGCTCGCCCGACGGCATGTTCAGCAACTGGGATCAGTTGTCGGACCGTCACGGCGGCAAGTCGCACGTCACGTTCCTGAACGGCGATGTCGAGTTGATGGAGTTTCCTCGCGGCGCGAACGCGCTCTCGCAGAGCGATATCGGCGACTGGTCCGCGAACGACCTGTGGTGCAAGGCCAAGGGAAACACGTGGTTCCGAGTCTGCCCGACGTGGCCCGGTGTTCCACGGCCGTTCGGCTGGTTCAACTCACCTCGCGGTCCGTGACGGGTGGCCAACTCCCCGTCGAGCACGCCGAGTTGCAACCGCGCCAGCCGCGCGGCCGTACCACGAGGTGCATCATCCCTCGGCGTAAGCACGGGCGCGGCCCGGCGGCGCCGATTCGGGGAGGCGGGCAAAGCCACGGGCGCGAACTTCCAGTTCGCCGGCGCGTATGATCCGCGCGGCCGCATCGCATCCACGCGTGTGCGGCCGCGACGGAGTCTGCCATGCCCACGGTTCAATCGCCGCAAGTCACGGGTCGCCTCTACGACGACGAGGCGGACCTGCTCCTGAACACCGAGAAGTTCCCCGACCGGGTCAGCCTGCTTCCCGCCAGCGCCATCGGCGCCACGTCGGGGCCGGGCGCGGTCGAGCGCATCCGCATCATGTGGGGCCAGGACATGCTCCGCGATGTGCTCGACGGACGCTACCGGGCCGTGATCTGCGGCGTCAACGACGCCGACAACTCGCACGGCATCATCGCCCAGCTCGTGGACCTCGTGCCCGCGAGCCAGTGGACGGCCCGCGGAGTGACCAGTTTCGCCAAGATGTTCCAGGAGTCGGTCAGCATCCACGCCGCGCGCGACCGCGAGCCGTACGTGCTGAAGTACGACCTCGACAGCATCCTGATTCTGGGTCTGCTGCGCCCTCGCGGGCGAGACCACTTCACGCTCGACGACCTCTCGCGCGGGTTCGCGACGGTGGTGAAGATGCTCCGCGGCCGCAAGGAGCGGCTGCCGATCGCCAGCGTCAGTTTCCTGAACGCACGGGCGAACAAGCTTCTGGCGCCCGACGGCAAGGAGCCGAGCTTCGAGGCGGTTCTGCGCACGATGTACAACGCGGGCTTCCGCGGCGATGCGTACCCGGCGCCGGCGCACTGGCGGTTCGGCAACGTCGGCGTCTTCCCGAGCTACCCGTTCCCCGAGGGGATCGAGCGCATGCGGCAGGGGAGCAGTTGATCGCGGCGGTCAGCGCCCTCTGCGGCGCGACACGGCCGCGACGCCGAACGAGAGCATCGTGATGGTCGCCGGCGACGGGATGAACTCGGCGACGAGCGCGGCGTTGGTGAACTCCGGCGCCGAGGCGCCGGGATTCGGACCGGTTGTGAACGGCTGCGCGGGCAGGCTTTCGTTCATCACCATTCCCGAGGCATCGATGTAGGCCGCGAAGAGCGTGAAGCCGCCGACCGAGCCCCACGAGCCGTTGCCCATCGGGATGAGGGCCTCGCGGAAGAACGAACCGGCGCCGGTCGCGCCGCCGTATCCGGAAACCGGCGTGAACGTTGATTGGGTGTCGTCGGGCATGCGCCACGCCCGAGAGCCGTCGGCATTGAACGTCACCGCGTACTCGTAGCGATCGTCGAACACGCTGGTGATCGGGTAGCGGCCGCGGAGCGCGGACATCGCCGCGCGAGCGGTGTCGGCGTGATCGTTGAGGGTGGCGACGCCCGGGCCCGACCCCGCGCTTCGCCCGCCGCCGTTTCCGGCATCGACGAGCACCACGAGGGTGCCGGTCTGAGTCGCTCCGGGCTGAAAGCCGAGCACAATGCCCTGGTCGCTGGAACTGAAATAGAGGCGCGAGTTCGGGCCGCCGAGCACGCCGCCCGCGCCGGAGCCCGAGCCCTGGAAGTACTGCGAGCCCCACTGGTACTCGTTGAGACTCAGCACGCCGTCGGCGACGCTGCGGTTGCGATCGAACTGGTCGTACTCGACGGCGAACATGGAGATGCCCGCGGGCGCGGATACGGCAAACGCGAGCATCGCGGCGGCGGCGGCGAGTATGGAACTGTGGAGACGGACGGGCATCTGGAATCCTGATAGAACGCTCGGAAACCGGTGTGGAGAGTGTCGCGTTTGGATGGCCGCGGACCAGCGACGGCGGGGTTATCGGCGCGGGCGGCGAGTTCGACAGGCGGCACACGCGGTTAGACTCACGCGATCGACGTGGGGCGGGTCCGAGAGCGCGGGCGGGGCACGCGATGGAGCAAGGACATGAACCTGGAGCGACTTGTTGCAAAGCTCGAGCAGTTTCCGAAGACGCTGTCGGCGATGGTCACCGTGTTGAGCGATGATGAAGCGCGGTGGAAGCCGCCGTCGGGCGCGTGGTCGGTGCTTGAGGTCGTATGTCACCTCGCGGATGAAGAGGTTGATGACTTCCGAACTCGTGTCCGGCTGATGCAGGAAGATCCGGCGGCTCCGTGGCCGGGGATCGACCCGGAGGGTTGGGCCCGTGCGCGTGCGTACACCAACAAGAACCTGCGGGCGGAACTCGACCGGTTCGCAAGGGAACGGGCGGAGAGCGTGCGGTGGCTGCGGTCGCGCGGTTCGTGGGATTGGGCGGTGTCGGCGTTGCGGCCGCACGGACCGATTCGAGCCGGAGACCTGATGGTGTCGTGGGCCGCGCACGATGCGCTGCACGCGCGGCAGATCGCCAAACGGATGTACGAACTCGCGGGAGAGGACGGCAGGCCGGAGGGATTCAGCACGCGCTACGCCGGGGAGTGGGGGGTGTAGCGGTCCAGCGAAGAGCAAAGCCGCGAGCGGAGATCAAGCGACTCCGTTCGCGGCTTTGGAACAAATGCGAAACAGAAGACTCAAGACGCAAACCACCCCGGCCCCCTCCTGCTTGATCGCTGCGCGATCAATCTGTCCTCCCCCTTCGGGGAAGTGTGGATCAGTACTTGCGGAGAACGCTGCGGACGATGCCCTGGACGCGGCAGTCCTTGACGTAGATGGGCTGGAACTCGGGGTTGGCGGGCTGGAGGCGGATGCGGTCGCCCTCGCGGAAGAAGGTCTTGAGGGTGGTCTCGCCGTTGGGGAGCAGGGCGACGACGCGCTCGCCGTTGTTGGCGGTATCGGTGCGCTCGACGAGGATGTAGTCACCCTCGAGGATGCCCTCGTCCCGCATGGAATCGCCCTGCACGCGGAGGGCGAAGAGGGCCCCGTTGCGACCCGGGCGTGGGCCGACGACGTCGAGAAGGTCGAGTTCGTCGCGGTCCTCGACCTTCTCGATCGGGTAGCCGGCGGCGATCTTGCCGACCAGGGGGAAACGGAAGGGGCGGGACTCGTCGGGGACGGCGACACCCTCAGCGATCGACAAAGAGCGAGCCTTGTTGGGATCGCGGGTGAGCGCGCCCTTCTTGATAAGGGCCTCGACGTGCTCGAAGACCGTGACCTTGCTCACGCCGATCTCGTCGGCGAGCTCCTGCATCGTCGGCGAATAGCCATTGCGGACGCGGCAGTCGCGGATCAGTTGGAGAATCTTGAGCTGCTTGGGGGTGAGGTTCATGGGATGGTCCTTCTGACAGGAAGCGAGCGTGATCGGCGATCACGACGCGGTGCGAACTGGGCGAACTGATGACGTGGCCAGCGACAGGGATCCGGAGGCTGGAAGGGTTGATGGAGCGGATGACGGGGACGGCCGGGACAGGGAGCACGGGCGCGGCGATGGGGCCGAGGCCGTGGCTCTCGACGGTGCGGCCGCGGTCGGCGGCGAACTGCGTTGCCAGTTCGCAGAGCGTGCCGCACTGGCGCTCGAGCGTGCGCTCGGCGGCGAGAAGGGCCGCGATGCGGACGGCGACGGAAGAGAGGTCGAGCCGGTCGCGCGGAACCGGCGTCGGGTTGGAGACGTCGGAGTGGAGGGCGCGGAGGCGGGAACGGTCGGAATGGAGGCGTCCGTCGGCGCCGGGATGGAAGGAGTCGGTGAAGTCGCCGCCGGGACCGAGGACCAGGAGAGGATCGGAATCTGCGTGGGCGCGGTGCGCGGTGAGGATTGCGGGCATGGGGGGAGACTCCTGATTCGCCGAACGACGCGCCAGCGTCGGCCGTTCGGTCCCCTGCGGGCGGAGTTGGGGGAGGTGTTCGATTGGCAGGCCTCACGGACACTTGAGGCCTGACAACCGACAGACACCATCCCGCCAAGACCGGCCGCACCGGAGAGGTTGGGTTCCACCCATTGATGTTGGAGCCTGTCGAACCACGACAGGTTGGGCCTTCGGTGGCCGGGGATGTTGATCGGTCGGGTGGTCATCGGAGTCACACAAACAGCGAGGAAAGCCGTTTGGTGGACGATAGCCGATCATCGGCCACACGGCAAGTCTTTTGAGAAGATTTTGGTGGATTTTGTTGGGTAGCAAACCCAACTTCTGCCATACCAAAGGGTTATGTTTGGCGGCTTTTTCAGGCTTTGCAAGCCTTACGCGCGGCGAGCGAGAAGCGACCCGTGGCGCTCGAGTCGACGACGAATTTCGAGGATCGTGATGTCGGCGCGGAGTGCGGCGGGGTCGATCGAGATGAGTCGGGCGAGGTCGTCGAGGGTGCGCGGCTCGTCGAGCGCGGCGAGGATGGCCGACTGTGCGGGGGTGAGCGCGGCATCGCGAGGGGAGGGCACTGAGAAGAGCGCGGGTTCGGGAGCGGATTCGCTGGCGGTTCGGAGAACCGCCGTACCCGCACCGAATCGGGCCTCGTGCGTGCCGTTGTGGAGGTGGCGAGCGGGGGATTCGAGCGCGGCAAGGAGGTCGTCGGGGTGCGTGACCAGGGCCGCGCCGCCGGACTTGATGAGGTCGAGCGATCCGAAACTCGCGCTGGAATCGACGCGTGCGGGAAGGGCGAAGACCTCGCGGCCGTGGTCTTCGACGGCCTGTTTGGCGGTGATCAGGGCACCGGACTTGCGACCGGCCTCGATGAGCAGCACACCGAGCGAAAGGCCGGAGATGATGCGGTTTCGAGCCGGGAAGTTCTCGGCGTTCGGGGGCGTCCTAAGGGGAAGTTCGGAGATGAGCGCGCCGTGCGACTGGCCATCGAGCGAGCCGGCGATCGTCTCGAAGAGGTCGTGGTTGTCGGGGGGGTAGCAGTGGGCCAGGCCGCAGCCGAGCACGGCGAGCGTTCTCCCGCCCGTGCCCTTGACGCGGAGCGCGCCGCGGTGGGCGGCGGTGTCGATGCCGCGTGCTCCGCCGGAGACGATCGTGAGGCCGGACTGGGCAAGGGCGAGGGCGAAGCGCTCGGCCTGTTCGGTGCCGTAGAGGGTGCAGGAGCGGGAGCCGACGATGGCGATCGGGAACCGGTCGAGAGTCGCGGCGTCGAGGTTGCCCCTGATGTAGAGCAGGGGCGGGGCGTCGGGAATCTGCCGGAGTAGCGGGGGGTATTCGAGCTGATGGATGCCAAGCAGGGCGACGCCGAGCTGGTCGGCGAGGGCGATTTCGTCGTCGGCGAGTTTCTCCGACTCAACCAGGCCGCGGGCGATGGTGCGGGCACGGTCCTCGCCGATGCCCTTCACGCGGCGGAGTGCGTGCTCGTTGGCGGTGAGGATCGCGGCGTGTGAGCCGAGGGATTCGGCGAGGCGGGCGATGGAGATGGGACCGAGGCCCGGGGTGAGGGTGAGGCGGAGCAGGGCCCGGGTCTCGGGGCTGACGGGAGGCATTTGTAAGGAGTGTACTGGGAAGCAGGGGGAAGTGGGAAGGGAGCAGGTGTGGGAGTCGAGGCGCTGGCCTGTCGCGGTATGCTGCGGGCATGACCCGAGACGAGATCGATCGGTTGGCGTTGGAGGCGGCGTACGAGCAGGCGCTGAAGTCGAAGCGGGAGGGCGGGATACCGATCGGCTCGGCGCTGGTGAATGCGGCGGGGGTAGTGCTGTCGGTCGGGCACAATCGGCGCGTTCAGGATGGAGACTCGACGGCGCACGCGGAGACGGTGTGCATCCGGAACGCGGGACGGCGGCGGGACTGGCACACGCTGACGCTGGCCTCGACGCTCAGCCCGTGCGCGATGTGCACGGGGACATCGATCCTGCACAAGGTGCCGCGCGTGGTGATCGGGGAGAACCGGAACTTCAAGGGACGCGAGGACTGGTTCGCGGCGGAAGGAGTGGAGGTGCGCAACCTGAACGACCCACGCTGCATCGCGTTGATGGAGGCGTTTGTCCGAGATCACCGCGATCTGTGGAACGAGGACATCGCGGTGGTGTGAGCGGCGGCGGGTGGTCGATGAACTGGGCCTGTGTCCAGTCGTGGGTTCGTGAACCTGAAGAGGCTGCTGAGGCGGCCGGAATCGCGTCTGGCCGCGGCGTGCGGCGGGCTTGTGCTGTCGGCGACGCTGCTGGTGAGCGTGGTGATGGTTTCGTGCCGCGGTGGGGCGAGGCCGTCGGGGGGTGAGAGGTCGGCGGGTGCGGGGCCATCGACGCCGAGCCGGATCCAAGAGGAGCCGGAGATGCGTGTGCGGATCGGGGCGTCGGTGAGCGTGGTGCGGATCGGCGGCGGGAAGGGGCTGGTGTTGGCGCGGACCGATGGCGGGGCGGATGTGTCGGTTTTTGGTGAGGTCGAGGTGAAGCGAGAGAGCGGCGCGTGGGTGATCTCGAGCGGGGGGACGGTGCAGAGCGAGGAAGGGGGCGGTGGGCTGTGGGTGAGGTCGGCGGTGCCGGGACAGACAATGCTGGTGAACGGCGGACGGGTCCCGGGGCGTGTGCGGCTTGTGGAGCGGACGCGAACGGGGAGCGCGGCGTTCGATGTGATCGAGCACGTTGCGATGGAGGAGTACCTGCCGGGGGTGGTGGCGAAGGAGATGCTGGCGGGCTGGCCGCCGGAGGCGTACCGGGTGCAGGCGGTGTGTGCGCGGACGTATGCGCTGCACGAGAGGCTGCGGGTGGGCGGGTCGTCGCGCACGGCGTTTGATGTGGATGCGGGGGAGCGCGACCAGGCGTACGCGGGCGTGACGAGCAACAGTGCGGCGATCGAGGCGGTGCGGAGCACGCGGGGGATTGTGCTGATGGATGGTGGAGAGGTGCTGCGGGCGTACTACTCGAGCGTGTGCGGGGGACGGAGCGCGTCGGCGGGCGACACGTGGCCGACGGGGCGCGGGTTTGAGTGCAATCTGGCCGGACCGATCCAGGCCAAGCCGCGCGAGCACGCGTGCCAGAACGCGCCGCTGTATCGGTGGTCCATGCGCCGGGACGCGATCGAACTGGCGGCGAGGTTGCGGACGTTCGGGGAGCGGAACGGGCTGCTGGTTCGGAACCTGCGTGAACTCGCGGCGATCGAGGTTTCGGCGACGAACAGCGTCGGAAGACCGAGCCGGTATCGGGTCGTCGAGCCGGGCGGGGTGTGGTATTCGCTCTCGGCGGAGCAGTTGCGGCTGGCGTGCAATCAATCGGGCGTGCGGATCGCAGTCGCGGGATCGGAAGGCGACCCGATGGGCGTTGCGATCGGCGCGCTGTCGGACGTAGACCGGAGGACGCGGGTGCCGAGCGGGGATGCGGAGTTCGCCGCGGTGCGAGACTCGGTCGTTGGTCCGTCGGGCGCGATGGTGGCGGTGGAGATCAGCGGGCGCGGGTTCGGGCACGGGGTGGGGATGTGCCAGTACTGCGCCAAGGGGTTCGCGGAGCGGGGCGAATCGTGGCGGGGGATGCTCGAGCGGTTCTATCCCGGGGCGAACGTGGAGAGGGCGTGGTGAGGAGGCGAGTTCGGAACTCGGAGTTTGGAACTGGGGCCAGGCGCGTCGGCTTGTTGCTTCGTCTTCCGAGCATCCGATCCCGAGTCTCTCACAGGCCGGTCAGTTGGCGCAGGGGCTTGTCGAGGGCGGGTGGGACGGGCATGACCGACAGTCGCGACTGCTTGACGAGCGCGAAATCCCTGAAACGCCTGTCGGCCTTGATCTGCGCGAGTGAGACCGGAGACCTGGCCGCGCGGATGGGTGCGATGTCCACGACGGGTGTGCGGGGGAGGCCACCTTCGGTGAGGCCGGGGTGGTTGGGATCGGGGTAGGCGTTGGTGAGGACGCTGGCCAGGCCGACGATCGCCTTGACATCGCCGGTGTGATAGACAAGAACCTCGTCGCCCTTGCGCGCGGCGCGGAGCGCGGCGAGGGCGGCGTTGTTCGTGATGCCGTCCCACACGGCGCGCTTCTCGGCGAGGAGCCGCTCGAAGGAGTAGGCGCCGGGCTCGGTCTTGAAGAGGAACGTGACCATGGCGGCGATGGTAGCGGTTATCGGGTATGGCACGCCCGGCGCGGTCGGCGACGACGGCACAGACGGCGCATCCGTTCCGGTTCTCCGAGGGCGTGGATGCGGCCCGGTCGGGCGTGAAGGTCGGGCGTGCAAGGGCCGATAGATCGCCGAAGGCAGCGGCGTCGGGGTGATCCAGTCCGTCCCAAGCGAGTGGAATGAGGTTTGGCCATGAGTTCCGATCCGAACCAGGTGAACAGGCCCGGTCAGGCCGGCGCGGAGTCGCGTGATGCGAAGCGCGGGGGCGATTCGCTCCTGAGCACCATCCAGGACCTGCAGTCGCGGTTTGATTCGCTGAAGCAGGTGCACGAGGAGAGCGAGCGGCGCGAGCAGGAGTTGGCGCGGCGTGAGGCGGCGGCGATCGCGCTGGAGCACCAGGCGCGGCAGCGTGATGAAGAATCGGCGCGGGTGCGCGCTGAGTTGGAGGCGGCGAGGGCGCAGAGCCGGGACCTGGTGGAGCAGGCGGCGCGGGAGCGGGAGGAGATCAAGCGGTTGCGAGAGGAGGCCGAGACCGGCGCGAGGGCGGTATCGGAACTGGAAGAGCAGTTGGCGGCGCGGGAGCGGGAGATCGCCGCACGTGCCGAGCACGGCGCGGCGCAGGCTCGCGAGATCGAGGCGGCGAGGGAGGCGGTGGGGCGGCTGGAGGAGCAGGTCGCCGAGCGCGAGCACGTGGTGGGGGAGCAGGACAAGCGGATCGCCGAGCGGGAGCTCCGCGCGGCGGAGGTCGAGAAGCGGACGGCGGCGGCGGAGTTCCGGCTTGGGGAGCAGCGGCAGGCGGCGGCGCGCGAGCAGGCCGCGCTCGCGGAGCGTGACAAGCAGATCGCGGAGCGTGAGGGGCGGATCGCGAGCAGCGAGCGCGAACTGGAGACGCTGAAGAAGCGGTTCGCGGAGCAGGCGGTGCGCGTGGCCGAGCGGGAGGGGGAGTTCGAGGAAGCCCAGCAATCGCTGAAGGCCCGGGAAGGCGAGTTGGCGCGGCGGGCCGAGGAGATCGAGCGGGCGAGGAAGGAACTCTCGGAGCGCGCCAACGAGCTCGCGGCACGGGCGCGGTCGGCGGAGGAGATCGAACAGCGTGCTGCCGCGGGCAGTCGGGAGCTTGAGACGTCCGCGGCGGCGTTCGCCGAGCGCGAGCGCGCGATTGTGGAGCACGAGACGCGGGCGGCGGAAGCGATGACGAAGGCGGAGGCGAGGTCGCGTCAACTGGAGTCCGCGGCGAGTGAGGCCGAGGAGCGGCAGCGGGTGCTGGAGGAACTCGAAGGGGATCTGAGCCGGCGCGAGCAGGCCGCGGCCGAGGCGCTCGCCCATGCCGCGGAGCGGGAGAGCGAGGCCGCGAGGCGGGCCGAAGCGCTGGCGACCGAGGCCCGCGAGTCACGCGAGGCGCTCTCGGCGGCGGGTCAGGACATTGAGCGGAGAGACGCCGCGCTGCGGGAGTCCGAGACCGCGATGCGCAAGCACCAGGCCGAACTTCGCCGGCAGGCGGACGAACTGGAGCGGAGTCGCGTGGCGGTGGCCGAGCAGGCCAAGACTCTGGCGTCGGCTTCGGCGGACGCTCACCACGGCAGCGCGATCCATTCCGGCCGGCTGGAGCAGATCCAGATTCAGCTTGGCGAGGCGAACGCGAAGAAGGCCGCGACGGAGACCGAACTGGCCCAGTCTCGGCGCGAGATTGCCCGGCTGGTGGAGGAACTTCGCACGCTGACATCCGCGGCCGCGAAAGCCAAGGAGGCGGCTCGGAACGAGGTGGAGCGACGCGGATCGGCGCTAGCGGAACTGGAAGCGGAACTCGAGGCGGCCAGGCGAGAGGCTCGAGAGCACGCCGAGCGTGCCGGGAAGGCCGAGCGCGCGGCGGCGAGCACGATTTCGCCGGAGCGGCTGGCGGAGCAGGAGGAACTGGTCGAGCGCCTGCGGGGCGAACTGAAGGAGGCCGGAGACGTGAACGAATCACTTCGCAGGCGGGTGGAGGATGCCGAGGCGCGCGGAGGCGGCGCTGACGCCGAGGCTCCGGCGCGGGTCGCGGCGCGAGACCGAGAGATCGAGGAACTCACGCGGAGGCTGGAGGAGGCGGAGTTCAAGGCGATGCAGGTGGCGGAGGAGCTCGAAGCCGCGAGAGACGGGTGTGGCGAAGCGGAGACGGCGGGCGTGGAAGGCGGTGCGCCGCCGCGTGCGATGAGTTCGTCGCGTCGGGAGCGTCTGCGGCGGTACAAGTCGCTGCTGCAGGCTCAGGCGAGGAAGATCGTGACGGCACAGACCGCGCTGCAGAAGCGGCACACCGACTGCGAGCAGGTTCTGGCGCAGAGGGCGCGGCTGGCGGCCGTCGCGGCGGACGTGGCGCGGCGGGAGAAGAAGCTGGCTTCGACGGGAGCGAGGTCGGGTGCTGCGACCGCGGTGCTCTACGCGGTGGCGACGCTGGCGATCCTCGCGGTGATCTCGTGGCAGGTCGCGGCGAGCGTCTGGCCGGGGACGTTCATCGCCTCGGCGACGCTCGAGGCGGATACTCATGGACGCACACCGACCGAGAACGAGCTGGCGACCTGGCAGAACTACCACGCGGAGCTTCTGGACAACCCCGCGCTGATCGAGATGGCGGCCGATCGCATGGCCAGGCGAGGGCTGGTCGCGTACGGCTCGCCCGCGGAACTGCGGTCGAAGTTGCAGAAGGACCTGTACCACCAGACGCCGCAGCCGGGGGTGCTGACGATCGAACTCAGGCACGAGGGCGCGGACAAGGCCAAGCTGGTGCTCGACACGCTGGTGACATCGATCAAGAGCGTCTCGGATGCGCAGCGAGACCAGCGACCCGATGATCTGGGCGTGGTCATCGCGCAGGCGGCGGCGACGGGCTCTAGCCCGCTGTCGGACAGCCGGCTCGAGAACGCGAGCCTGATCCTCGGCGGCGGCGCGCTCGCGGCGGGGCTGTTCGGGATGGTGATCTGGAGCCGTCTGGCGCGGGCCAAGCACAAGTTCGAGCACGCGCAGGCGGTGGAGGCCGCGCTGAACGAGGTGGATTGGAGCGCGATGGAGCAGTCGATGAAGCGGTCCGCGCCGGGCGCATCGAGTGATCGGAGCGAAGAGCCGGCGGCGGCGAAGAAGCGGCGGCGATAGGGCTCTCGGAATAAAAAGACCCGCCGCGAGGTTGCGCGACGGGTCAGGAGAGAAAGCCGAGGGGGTTGGGCCGATGATGCTTGCGCATCCGTGCCGCCCCGGGGCCGATCAGAGCTTGTTGGACCTGAGCAGGGTGGTCGTATCCGCCGCGCCGGGCTCGCCCTGGATGATCGCCAGGCCGTTGACGCCTTCGAGGTCGAGGTCCTCGATCATCTCGTGACCGATACCGTTGCCGGAAGGTGTGAACTCCAGGACCGCGCGGCGGGATTGGCCGTTCTGGTCAACGACGACGAGCGAGTACCGGCCGGAAGCCTCCGAGAAGTTCTTGATGTAGAGCTGGGCGCGCTTGTTGACGCTGTCGAGCAGGAGGGTGGCCTTTGCGGCTCCGACGGAGGCGTTCTCGGCCGCAGGCGTGAACTGCACGAACTTGGTGTTGTGGTTGAGGAGGGTGTTCTCGAACTGCGGGCCGTACTCCTGGAAGAACAGCCGGCTGAGGCGTTCGGACTCCTGCGCGTTGGTGAGCCGCTGGTTGTCGGCCCGCATCTGGAGGGCGGCAAAGCCGAAGACGATCGACGCGGCGAGCGAACCGATCGCCCCGGTCCTCCACCACCGGTTGACGCCGCGGGAGGGGATGAGGTCGGGGATGATGCGGCCCGCGACGTCATCGCCCGTGCGGGAGGCCGAGGTCATGGTCTGCATCGCGTCACGGATGGCGGCGAGCACGCGGGCGCGGAGGCCCATGGGCACATCGACGCGCGGGAGCAGGGCGTCGGCGCCCGAGCCGGCCAGGCGAGTCTGCTCGCGCCGGATCTGGGCCTGGGTTTCGGGCGAGGCGGCCCGGAATGAACGCTCAAAGGCCTCGCGCTCGTCCGCGTCGAGAAGGCCGAGAACATCGAGCTGGGCGAGTTCCAACAGTTCTTGAGTGCTGAACATACGAGTCATGAGGAGAACTCCTCGTTCGGGCCCCGCTCACGGAGCCTGACCAATGCACGGCTGAGCGCCGATTTGATCGTGCCGATGGGCGTGTCGAGCTCCTCGCCGATCTGGCGCAGCGTCTGGCCGCCCAGGTAGGCCCGGGTGACGACGGTGCGCTGGAGTTCGGGGAGTTTGGAAATCCGTTCCATGAGCTCTTGATACCGTTCGTTCTGTTCCATCCCCGAGCCGAGGACCTCTTCGGTCCGGATCGGTTCGGACTGCTTTTCATCCAGATTCACGGCTTTGACACGGGCCTTGGTGCGCCGCAAACGATCGACGAGATGCCGCCGCGAGATCAGCATGACCCAAGTGACCAGAGCGGCCCTCTTGGGGTCATATCGATCCGCAGTCCGCCAGAGGCGGACGAAAACTTCCTGCACCGCATCCTCGGCATCGGCCCGGGTGGGCATGGCCTGAAAGGCCAGTCTGTAGACCAGCGAGGCGAATCGGTCGTAGAGCTCGGCCACGGCTTCAGGCTCGTTGGTCGCGACGCGGCGCATGAGAGCCAGATCCGGGTCCGAACTGTGACCTGCCAGCGAGGCCATGAAGATCCCAACACCGAGAAGTTGCTGAGGCTCGTGCGGGCGAGCAGAACAAGGCCGCCCGAACGACCACCCTCAGGTGGCGTTGATCTCTACGTCCAGAACTGACAAAAGGATGCATCAGAAGTGCGTGTTGGCAAGTTGGTGAACGCATGGGGAAAAGATGTGGGCAGTTGTTTGGAGCGTGGACGGGTATCTGGGGCGTTGGCCCGTGGTGAGAGCGGAAATCTGGTTGTCGTGTGCCGTCCGATCTGATAAAGTGTTCAAGTCCACGAGTGACGGGAGACCAGAGTGACGGGTTATCAGGTGCAGAACCTGCGCACACGCACACCGGAGATCGCCTCGCGCAATCCGAGCGCGCGGCGAGCGTTCTCCATCATTGATTTGCTTGTGTCGATGGCCGTCATCACGGTGCTGATCGGCTTGCTGTTGCCGAGCATCAGCGCGGTGCGAGAGGCGGCGCGACAGGTGGTCTGTGCCTCGAACGTGCGTCAGCACGGCCTCGGCATTGCCATGTACGCAGACGATTACCAGGGGTTCCTTCCTCACTCGAAGTTCGGGAACCGTGACCGTGCGACCCAGTTCCAGCCGCAGTTGATGACCATGCTGCACACCGAGGAGGTGCCGCAGGTGTGGGATGGACTGGGCATCCTGTTCGCACAGGAATACCTGGAGGCGCCGGGTGTGTTCTACTGCCCGTCGCACCGCAATGGGCACGTTCTGGACACGTACCTGCCGAACTGGGCGTCGAGGACCGGGCGGATCGAGGGCAACTACCAGTTCCGCGGCGGGATTTCGCAGCGGCTGTATTCGTTGGCCAACGAGCAGTCCCTGGTGACCGACGCGCTCCGATCGCAGAGCGACTTCAACCACGGTGTCGGTGCGAACGTGCTCCGTGCGGATTTCGTCGTCGGGTGGTTCGATGATTCGAGCCGCAAGTTCCGATCCCGTCTGCCCATGCTCGTTACCGAGCTCGATGCGGCGATGAAGGTCGATGATGCGTGGACGAGGATCGATGCAGAGTTCACGCCGCGTCATTGATCCGTTGATGTGGGTTGATCCAGATTGCCGGATGAAGTGTGGCGACGGGCGCGGGCGTTTGACGCATCCATCATGTTGAACACTGCGCGTGCGGGGATTCGGCGCGGAGGGTCCCTCAACCCGCGTATACTGGCAACCGGCTGGAACTCGGGCAGGGGGGGGAGGTGGGAGTCGGCCGCCGCGCAAGCCCGCGTGGATCGGGCACAGAGGCGCTTGGGCGGTGGGATGAGGGGCGGGCGGAAGCGGCGGATCGGAGTCGAACGCGATGCGGTGGAACAGGCCAAACCTGACGCCGGGCGGCATTGTCCTCGTGGCGACGGCGCAGGCGATGCTGGCGTCGGTCGCGTGTGGTCAGCTCGCGCCGGAGCGCACGTACAACGGCATCGGAAAGCCGCTGCGGGTGCGCGTCAAGACCGCGGTGGATGCGGTCGGGCCGTTCGCGGTCCAGTTGATCCAGCCGGGGGCGGGCGGGCGCACGGAACGGGTGGAGATCACGGAAGCGGATCGGAACGGGACCGTCGACCTGGCCGCGATGTTCCCCGGCTTGTGGTCCGCGACCGCGCCGAAGTTCACGTACGCGCAGTTGCTGGTCGGCGATGATCGGGTCGGGCCGGCGGTGGCCCTGCAGCCGATGGTGACTCCGACGTACGCGCCGCGGCTGGATCGGTCGGGTGCGCCGATGTTCATCGCCGAGAAGGACCGTCCGAAGGTGTACTCGGGGGTGCGCGCGTACATCGATCAGTACGTCGAACTGGAGACCAGTTGCGGCACGATCACGCTCGGGCTGAGGCCGGAAGCCGCGCCGAACACGTGCTGGAACTTCCGCGAACTGGTGGAGGGCGGGCTGTACACCGATGTGCCGGTGCACCGCGTCGCGTCGCTTTCGGGCAAGAAGGAGCCCGACATCGTCCAGACCGGTGATCCGAACGGCACGGGGCAGGGCGGGCCGGGGTACTCCATCGATCTCGAGCCGAGTTCGATCGCCCACGACTTCGGCGTGGTGACGGCGGCGAGGTTCACCGAGCCCAACTCGGCCGGATCGCAGTTCATGATCTGCCTGAACCGCGAAGGCACGGCGTACATGGACGGGCGGTACACGGCGTTCGCCGTTGTTCTCGACGTCGGCCAGGGCGCGCAGGCCGTCCGGACGATCGCTGCGACTCCGGTGGGCCCGGACAACAGACCGCTGGACCCGCCGGTGATCAGGAGTGCAAGGCTGATCGACGCGGCGCCCTACGGGCTGGGGCCGAAGCCGGCGAAGGACCCGTTGAAGGTGGAGAAGGAGCGGTGAGCGGCGGCGGGAAGATCATCCTCCGGCGGTCGGGCCGCGACTTACAATCTCGACATGCACTCCCGAACTGTTGATGCCGTGATGGTCGAGGCCCGCGCGGCCTCGTTCAAGACACGGTCGATCAAGACCTCCGCCAAACTCGCGGGGCTGAGGCTTGCGATGCGGATGGTGGACCTGACCACGCTGGAGGGGAAGGACTCACCGGAAAAGGTGCGGAGTCTGTGCCGCAAGGCGGCTCGCCCGGGGGATGGGGTGCTGGGGGTGGGAGACGCCCCGAGCGTAGCGGCGGTGTGTGTATACCCGAGCATGGTTCCGGTGGCGAGAGAGGCGCTCGGGGAGAGCGGTGTCAAGGTGGCCTCGGTCGCGACGGGGTTTCCGAGCGGGCAGTATCCGCTCGCGGTTCGCATCCGCGACACGGAGGAGGCTGTGCGGGATGGGGCGGACGAGATCGACATGGTGATCAACCGCGGGGCGTTCCACGCGGGGCGGTTCGAGGAAGTCGCGAGGGAGATCCGCGAGTTCAAGGCGGTGTGCAACGCGTCGGGCTCGCTCGGCGGGAATGCACGCGAGCACGTGCACCTGAAGGTCATTCTCGAGACCGGCGAGCTTGATACGTACGACAACGTGCGGCGAGCCAGCGACCTGGCGATCGAGGCGCTGCTCTACGACGGGGGCGAAGGGCCAGCGGGAACGGGCTTCATCAAGACCTCGACCGGCAAGGTGGCGCCCGCGGCGACGATGCCCGTGACGCTGGTGATGCTCGAGGCGATCCGCGATTGCTACCTCGGTACGGGGAAGATGATCGGGATGAAGCCCGCGGGCGGGATTCGGGCGTCTAAGGAGGCCCTGCACTATCTGGTGATGGTGAAGGAGACGCTCGGGGACCGGTGGCTCGATCCCGACTGGTTCAGGTTTGGCGCCAGCGCGCTGCTGAACGACCTGCTGAGGCAGATGTCGCGGCATGGAGAGGGCGAGGGGAAGGGGAAGTACGCAGCGAGGTACGATTTTTCGGAGGCATGACAGGTATGAGCCCAGAACTGCGCACGCAAGACAAGAGCGGGAACGGCGCACTGGCTGTGCGCGACGGCGGGCAGGCGGCAGTCCGTCGCAGCGGGCCCGGGACGAACGCGCCGGGCCTCGACTTTGGCCTCGCCTGGAACTACGCGCCAGCGCCCGAGACGGCGAAGGTGTCGATCGTGGATCGGTACGGCCTGTTCATCAACGGCAAGTTCGTCAAGCCGAGCGGTGCGGGGAGCGGCCACTTCGCGACGATCAACCCGGCGAACGAGAAGCAACTCTCGGAGATCGCGCAGGGCTCGCCGAAGGATGTCGATTCGGCGGTGAAGGCCGCGCGGGCTGCGCTGCCGAAGTGGGCGGGGTTGAAGGCGAGCGAGCGAGGCAAGTTTCTGTTCCGCATCGCGCGCCGGATTCAGGAGCGGGCGCGGGAGCTGGCGATCCTGGAGACGATGGATGGGGGGAAGCCGATCCGCGAGAGCCGCGATGTGGATGTGCCGCTGGCGGCGCAGCACTTTTTCTACCACGCGGGGTGGGCGGACAAGTTGGAGTACGCGTTTCCGGGTGGGGGTGGCATCGGCTTCCAGCCGATGGACGGGCGAGGCGGGGGCGGGAAGCAACGGCGCACGGGCTGGAAGCCCGTGCCACTCGGCGTCTGCGGCCAGATCATCCCGTGGAACTTCCCGCTGTTGATGGCCGCGTGGAAGCTCGCGCCCGCGCTCGCGTGCGGCAACACATGCGTGCTGAAGCCGGCGGAGACGACGTCGCTCACCGCGCTGCGGCTGGCCGAGATTCTGGACGAGGTGGGGTTGCCGCCGGGGGTGGTGAACATCGTGACGGGTGACGGCTCGACCGGGGCCGCGCTGGTCAATCACGCGGGCGTGGACAAGATCGCGTTTACGGGCTCGACGGATGTGGGGAAGAGGATTGCGAAGGCCGTCGCGGGGACGGAGAAGAAACTTACGCTCGAACTCGGGGGCAAGAGCGCGAACATTATCTTCGATGACGCCAGCATCGACCAGGCGGTCGAGGGGATCATCCAGGGGATCTACTTCAACCAGGGCCATGTCTGCTGCGCGGGCTCGCGGCTGTTCGTGCAGGAGTCGATCGTCGATGAAGTCGTCGCCAAGCTGACGGTTCGGCTGGCGAGTCTGCGCGTTGGGGACCCGCTCGACAAGAACACGGACTTGGGAGCGATCAACTCGCGCCCGCAGCTCGAGAAGATCCAGCAATACCTCGAACTTGGCGCGGGCGAAGGCGCGGAACTGCACATTCCGGGGCCGCAGGGCGGCAAAGCGGGAAGACAGCAGGGAACCAAAGAGATCGTGAAGTGCTCGCAGGCAGGGTTGCCCGACAAAGGCTTCTGGTGCCGTCCGTGCTTCTTCAGCGGGGTGCAGCCGAGCCACATGATTGCGCGCGAGGAAATCTTCGGGCCGGTGCTGGCGGTGATGACCTTCCGCACGCCGGAGGAGGCGATCACCCGGGCGAACAACACGCCGTACGGGCTGGCCGCGGGCGTGTGGACGGACAAGGGGTCGAAGATCTTCGAGGTGGCAAAGAAACTGGAGGCCGGTGTGGTGTGGCTGAACACCTACAACCGCTTCGACGCGGCAAGCCCTTTTGGGGGGTTCAAGGAGAGCGGGTTTGGGCGAGAGGGAGGGAAGCAGGGGTTGAGGGCGTATGTGCACCTCGACTGAAGTTCGATGTCCGTGGCCTCGGAACGAACTGGCTCTCCGCTACCACGACACCGAGTGGGGCGTGCCGACGGGCGATGACCGCGTGCTCTTCGAGTTTCTGATCCTCGAAGGCGCGCAGGCCGGCCTGAGTTGGGACACGATCCTGCGGAAACGGGAGGCGTATCGGGCTGCATTTGTCGAGTTTGATCCTGTGCTGGTGGCGAAGTTCAGCAAGCGGGATGTCGAGCGATTGCTGAAGCCGCCGAAACGGGCCGACGAGATCACGATCGTCCGCAACCGACTCAAGGTCGAGTCGTCGATCGGCAACGCTCGCGCGTTCCTGGACGTGCAGGCCGCGTGCGGATCGTTCGCGGCGTTCATCTGGGGCTTTGTCGATGGAAAGCCGATCGACGGCCGCCGAACCGAGGTGCGGCAGATCCCGGCGACGACGCCCGAGTCCGACGCGATGAGCAAGGCGCTCAAGAAACTCGGGTTCCGCTTCGTCGGCTCGACGATCTGCTACGCGTACATGCAGGCGACGGGGATGGTGAACGACCACCTCGTCACATGCTCGCGTTACAAAGCGGTGACACGAATATCGCGGCGGTAGGTCGCCCCGATCGAACCCGAAGCGAGCGTGGGCTGTATGCTCTGATGATGTCCGCGGCGCGCGCGAGGTTGTGCTCGCAGGCCCGTCGGACCCGAGAGGAACCCCCATGCTCCGCACCCTCGCCGCAGCCCTGGTTGTCAGCACCGCCGTCCTGCCGTCTGTTCCCGTTGCGCTCGCGCAGACCTCCACGCCCACGGCCGCGGCCGACAGGCCCGGCGAGGTCTCGGCCCGAGCGACAGCGCGGGTCTACCGCAGACCGGATCACCTCGACATCGTCATCGGCATCGAGACGGTCGCCACGACCGCGGGCGAGGCGCACCAGGAATGCGCCACGAAGATGGAGGCGGTGTTGAAGGCTGTCAAGGACATGAACCTCGACAAGGCGGACCTGAAGACCGGAACAGTCGGGCTCTCGCCGCGGTACGAGCGCCGGAACTATGAAGAGGGGACACCCGCGAAGATCATCGGGTACACGGCGATCAACACGGTGCGTGTCCGCACGGCAGATCTCAAGGCCGCGCCGCGGATCATCGATGTCGCGCTCAAGAACGGGGCCAACCGGGTGGATGGCCTCGAGTTCGGCATCAAGGAAGTACTCGAGGCGAGGGAGGAGGCTCTACGCATGGCGACGCGAGCGGCCAAGCGCAAGGCGCAGGTGATGGCCGAGTCGTTGGAGACTTCGCTCGGAAGGATCGTGAGCATCAGCGAGACAACGCAGCAGTTCGGCGGCTGGCGCGGCCACAGCAACCTGGCGCAGGTGCAGATGGCCAACGACAGCGGGCCTGTTCCGGGTGAGGAGTCGATCGAGCCGGGTCAGATCGAGATCGTCGTGGATGTCGTGCTGACGTATACGCTCAAGTGATGCCGACCAGCCCGCACGCCCCGGTGATCTCGCTTCGTCCGATCGACGCGCACGACCTTGACTGGGTCCGCGCCGAGCTCGCGCGCAACTGGGGCGGAACGCAGATCAGTTCCCTCGGTGTCTGGCACGATGCGGATCGGCTGCCGGGGTTCATCGCGTTCGATGGCCGCGGCGAGGAGCGCGTCGGCTTGCTGACGCATACCCCGCTCGCGGCCGATGCGGAGCGCGGGTGCGAGGTCATCACGCTTTCCGCGACGGTCGAGGATCGAGGGGTTGGCACCCATCTGCTCGTCGCGGCGGTGGAAGCGGCCCGCCGCGCGGGATGCCGCCGGATCTTCCTGACCACCACCAACGACAACCTCCGCGCGATCGGCTTCTACCAACGCCGTGGCTGGTCGCTGGTGGCGGTGCACCGCGGGGCGATGGATGAGGCCCGCAAGCAGAAGCCGAGCATCCCGATGATGGGGCTGAACGGCATCCCCCTGCGCGATGAGCTCGAACTGGAGTACCGCTTCGCCTGATCCGCCGCGGAACCCGGCACGCACGGACGATTCCTACGATCGACCATGCCCGATCGCCTCGAAGTCACCAAGACCTACAAGCTCTTCATCGACGGCAAGTTTCCGCGTTCCGAGAGCGGCCGCTCGCTCGCGGTCAAGCGCGGGGGCGGCGCCGTGTTCGCGCACCTGTGCCACGCGTCGCGCAAGGACCTGCGCGACGCGGTCGTCGCCGCGCGCAAGGCGCTGCCGGGATGGAGCGGCGCCACCGCCTACCTCCGCGGCCAGATCCTCTACCGCATCGCCGAGATGATGGAGGGCAAGAGGGCCGAACTGGCCGAGGCGATCGGTGTGGCGGCGATCGGCGCGAAGGGCGGTAGAGGTACCAAAGTAGAGTCGAAGGGTGCCCAGACCGAGGCCGAGGTCGCCGCGGCCATCGACCGCCTCGTTGCCTTCGCCGGCTGGGCCGACAAGTACGCGCAGGTGCTCGGCTGCAACAACGCCGTCGCAGGGCCGTACTACAACTTCACCGTGCCCGAGCCGACGGGCGTCGTCGCGGTCGTCGCGCCCGACTCGCCCGCGCTGCTCGGCCTGATCTCGCTCATCGCCCCCGCGATCTGCGCGGGCAACACCGTCGTCGCGCTCGCGAGCGAAGCCAACCCCATCCCCGCAGCGATCCTCGGCGAGGTGATCGCGACCAGCGATGTTCCGGCGGGTGTTGTGAACATCCTGACGGGCACGCGGGCCGAGCTGGTCTCTGTGATCGCCTCGCACCGCGACATCGACGCCGTCCACGCCGCGAGTGTCGGCGAGGCGCACGCCAGAACCCTCCGCGAGGGCGCGGCCGAGAACGTCAAGCGCGTGTGCATCCGCGAGGATGCGGACTGGTTCGACGCCGCCGCGTGCAGCACGCCGTGGTGGATCGAGCCGATGGTCGAGATGAAGACGATGTGGCACCCGAGCGCGGTGTAGGGCACGCCAAGACCCCGACACTCACATCCTCGCCGCGATCCGCGCCGCCAGGCTCGTGTTGCTCTCGACCAGCGCAACATTCGCCCGCAGCGTCGCCCCGCCGCTGACCTCGTGCAGCGCGGCCAGCACGGCCGGCGTCACGCCGCGGCCCGCCGCGCCGCCGGCCCGAGCCTTCGCCTCCGCCTCGCCCAGCCACCTCGCCCAGTCGCCCGCATCCAGCTCGTGCTCGGCCGGGATCGGGTTGCACACCACGATCCCGCGGTTGGTGCGGGCGAGCTCGAAGCGCACGAACTTCGCGAGCGTCTCGACATCGTCGAACCGGGCATCGACCCTGCCCACACCCGCCAGCGAGCGGCGGTAGAACGCGGGAAACTCGTCGGTCTGGTAGCCGACCACGCACACGCCCAACGTCTCGAGCAGCTCGCGCGTCGCCGCGACATCGAGGATCGACTTCACTCCGCTCGTCACGACCGCGACCGGCCAGCGCGTGAAGGCGCCGAGATCGGCGGAGATGTCGAGCCGCCGGTCGTACCCGTTGTGCACACCGCCCAGCCCGCCGGTCGCGAACACGCTCACCCCGGCGCGGGCGGCCAGCTCCATGGTCGCGCTCACGGTCGTCGCCCCGTGCCCGCCGCGGAAGAGCACCGCGCCCAGGTTCCCGCTGTTCAGCTTGGGGACCTGCTTGGCCCCCGCGCTCAGCAGCACGTCGAGCTCCGCCCCGTTCATGCCCACGATCGCTCGCCCGCTCACCACACCGACCACCGCAGGTTCCGCGCCCTCTCCGCGGCAGATATCACCGAGCTTCTTCGCCAGGCCGCGCGAGGCCTCCGGCGGCACACCATGCACCAGCAGCGTGGTCTCGAGCGCGACGCGGCGGCGACCGTGGGGGGCGGCCGCTGCGGTGGGGGGCTGAGCGTGGGTGGCGGTCGGAGTCATGGCCGGATTGTCGCCGCAGCCGCGGCAGGGGCAAGTGAAGCAACGGACTCGAAAATCCACAATAAGCCTACGCTCCGGCAGCGCGTACGCTCAGGGCCATCCACCCGCACCGGAGGTCCCATGCCGCTCCCCAGCCACCTCAAGCTCAACCTCAACCAGTGGATCAAGCTCAACGCCAGGCACCTCAAGCCGCCGGTGAGCAACAAGCAGCTCTTCAAGGGTGTGAGCGACGATGTCATCCTCTTCGTCTCCGGCGGGCCCAACACCCGCAACGACTTCCACGTCAACCCGACCGAGGAGCTGTTCTACCAGCTCAAGGGCGACATCGCGGTCCGCGTGCGGCCGCTGAACGGCGAGAAGCCGTACGACGTGATCATCAAGGAGGGCGAGTTGTTCCTCCTGCCGCGCTGGGTGCCGCACCGCCCGCAGCGGCCGGCGGGCACCGTCGGCCTGATCGCCGAGTTCCCGCGCGGGTTCGATGAGCAGGGCAACCCGCAGAAGGACGGCCTGCAGTGGTACTGCCCGGTCTGCGACACGCTGGTCTACTTCCCCCGCTTCGTGCTCAAGGAGATCGACAAGGACCTCGCGGTGGTGATGAACGACTTCTGGGATGGCCCGGTCGAGCGTCGCACCTGCAAGAACTGCGGCCATGTCATCGTGCGTGCCGGGACCATCGCCGTCAAGGGCGGCAAGGTCCGCGCCGCGGGCGCGTACAAGGGGAACGGTACGGTCAACGGCAAGGCCCGCACGGCGGGGAAGAAGAATGCCCGCACGGTGAAGAAGACCGCCCGGCGGTAGCGAGCCGCGCACGAGATAGGCGGAGGCGTGACCGGCCGTCGCCGCCGCCCCGATCCGCCGATGCGCACGCCGGCAACCCGGCCCGCTTCGACCGTTGCTTATCAGACCGGGGGCGGCGGGGTGCGCATCCGGGGCGGAGGGTGGTTCTGCAGCCTCTTTGACGGCTCCGCTTACTGCGTGCGCGGCTCGTTGGGCCTTACGCGTACGCAGCCTTGATCGCCGCCTTCATCCCGTCGGGCATGTTCTTCGCCGCGGCGATGGCCTTCAGCCATGAGGAGTCATCGACGACCGTGAGCGGGTCGAGCCGCACGGGCTTGAGCGTGACGGCCTGGGCGCTGGCGGCGGCGGGCGGGAGTTTCGTCAGGCTCTTCGCGCTCTTGCCGGGCAGTCCCTTGAGCGGCCGCTGCTCGAAGCCGGTGTCCTCGATCTCGTCGAGCGCGAGCGTCCAGCCCCCTCTTCCCCCGCCCTCGCGCGCGGCGGCCGCCTTGCGTGCCGAAGCGGTGAAGGCCGCGATGGAGGGCGCGGCCGCGTGCAGCTCGGGCAGGTTGGCGAAGGCGATCTTCAGGCGCGAGGTCGCTTCCGCGAGCGTGAGGTCATCGAGCTCGGGCAGCGCGCTCGACGGCAGCTTGGTGGTCGGCCGCAGGTTCAGCGCGCGGCTCTTCCCATCGACCTTCACGGTCTCGATCGCCTCATCGCTGTCGGTGAAGCGCTCGAGGAGTTCTTTCACACCGAAGCGGGCCTCACCACCGATCATCACCAGCCGCACATCCGTCTCATCGGCCTTGAGCACCGCCTTGTAAGGGTCTGCGTTGGCGGTGCCCGAGCCCTTGATGACGGTGATGTCGGCGATGTTCCCCGCCTCCAGCGTGCCCGCGCCCGCACGCGCCCCTTCGCGCGTCCACTTCAGGGCCTTGGCCGCGTTCCGCGTCACGAACGCCAGGATCTGTTCATCGCTGAGCGGGATGTTCTGCCAGTTGCAGAAGGCGCGGGCGACCTTCAACTCGCCGAGGATGCTCTTGCTCCCCGATGGCGACCAGTCGGCGCCGAGCGTCAGATTGACACCCGCCGCGACCGCGGCCCGGATGTTGGTCGTCTGACCGTAGAGCAGGAGGTTCGAGAGGGGCGACCACGTGACCGTCCCCTCGAACTCGGCCATGATGTCGAAGTCCGCGGCCTCGAGGCCGGTCGAATGGATGCAGCACAGGTTCTTGGTGATCGCGAAGCGGGGCGTCTTGCCCGGCCGCTTGAGGCCGAGAAAGTGCCTGCGTGCGGCCGACGGGATCCCCTCGGCAAGGTGCATGATGTAGCAGGAGTCCTCGGCCTTCAGCCTGGTGAAGAAGCCCTCGACGGTGCTGGCGCTGAAATCGTCGATGGTGTGTCCCGCCGAGCCGAGGTCGGGGTCATCCGTCGATTCGGCGTTGCGCAAGAGGCCGCGGAGGTGCGTGCGGGCTGTCCCCGCGGAGGAGAGCGTGACGCCCTGGCTGGTGGTGGTGCCGCCGAGGAGCGCCTTGCACTCGACGTAGCGGCAGACCGCGGCGACCAGGCAGGGCAACCGCATTATTGCCGAATAATGACTGAACGATGGTGATGCTGATCGATGCTTGGTGACACGGCGGAGGCCGTGGATCAAGCGGAGGTCAGGATGACCAACTCGGTGACTCGGCACTTC
>JADLCX010000082.1 GCA_020846975.1 Phycisphaerales bacterium | reverse complement strand
TTCCTGACGCGTCTCGGGATGACGATTCGCATGGAGGGAGACTCCACCGAAGGGGCAACCGGCCAGGCTTGGGAGTGCTCGATCGAAGCGGTGCCCCAGGATCAACCGTTTCGCCCGCACAGGGCCACGCGCAGGCCGCGTATCGTGGGCGTGCAGACGGCGCTCGTGACCGGGCCGGCAGGCGAGGAGATCCACTGCGACGAGCTCGGTCGCGTGAAGGTGCAGTTCCACTGGGATCGCCAGCGCACGCTCGACGAGAAGACCTCGTGCTGGATCCGCGTGACGCAGGGCCACACGACGGGCTCGGTGATGATCCCGCGCATCGGATGGGAAGTGCTCGTCGAGTTCCTCGAGGGAGATCCCGATCGGCCGGTGTGCCTGGGCCGCGTCTACAATCCGCTCGCGCCTCCCGATTACGTGTTGCCCGCGCAGAAGACGGTCTCGGGGTTGCGGTCGAACAGCTCCCCTGGAGCGGGCGGGGTCAACGAGGTTCTCTTCGACGATGCGGCCGGCAGCGAGCTGCTCTACATGAGCAGCCCGCACAACGTCGTCTTCAACGTCGAGAACGACGAGATGCACAAGGTGGTGAAGAACCAGACGCGGAGCGTGGGTGGCTCGGCGCGGTTCACGGTCGGCGGGAGCGAGAACATCGCCGTCAAGGGTGCAGTGGACTCGAGCGTCACGGGGGCGCACTCGGTCACCGTCGGCTCGCGGGATCTCAAGGTCACCGGCGAGATCAAGGAGGAGACCACGGCCGATGTCTCCATCACCGTCGGTGCGGCCGAGATGGTGCAAGTCGGCAATCCCGCGACGGCAGTCCTGGAGATCATCGCGTCGGAGGCGATGGCGGCGGCGACGGGCGCGGTCGCGGGCGCCGCGAGCCGGGCAGAGGCCGCCGTGCTGGGCCCCATCGCTCCTGCATTGAACGCGGCACGCGGAGCGCTCGGGACGGCGGCACAGCTCGCCGGTCCGGCAGCGGCGCTCTTCGGGGGAGGCAGCCCGGCGGTCGCGGCCTTGGGTGCGGCGGCCGGCGGAGCGAGCAACGCGGCGGGCGCCGCGAGCGCCGGCGCCATCGCAGCGGGCGTCGCGCAGTCGATGGTGGGGCAGGGCGCAGCGGCGGCGGTCGCACAGGCCGTCTCGGGCGCTGCGGGATCCGGCACGTGGGGAACCACGGTGGGTGGCGCCGTCGACGAGACGATTGGAGCCCTGTGCGTCCACAACTCGACGTACGGGTTCACGATGGGGATCGGGGGAGCATCCACGGAGACCATCGGAGCCGCGCGGGCGGGCATCTACACGGGCGGTTACTGCGAGTCGGTGGGAGCGGCCAAGACCGAGAAGGTCGGCGTCTACATGGTCAAAGCGCCCAAGGGCATCGCGGTGGACGCCAAAGGCGCCATCGCGCTCACCATCGCGAAGCAGACGCAGAAGATCGGCGGCAACTACTCGCTCACCGCCAAGACGGTGGGAGCGATGACCGTGAGCAAGGCCGATCTGAAGGGATCGACCGTCACGTTCAAGTGCGGCACTGCGGAGGTCGTCGTGAGCGGGAGCGGGATCGAGCTCGCCGGGGTCGCGGGTGTGACCATCAAGGCTACGGGCAAGCTCAAGCTCACCTCGCCCAACATCAAGGCAGTCTGAGAGAACGCGAGAAGGGGAGAGTCGATGCCGAACGTCGTCATCATGGTGATGAACGCGATCCACGAGGGCAGCATGCACAAGCTGATGACCAACCCCGGTCCTCACATGTGCCCTCCTCCGACGCCGGCGAGCCCCGGTACGCCCATGCCCCTTCCCGTCACGGTTCCCAACGTGTCGAGCTTCAGCAACGCGCCCACGAACACGAAGATCCACGGCAAGAAGCCGCTCACGGCCAAGGGCCCGACCGGGCCGAGCTTCTCGCAGAACATGGGGAAGCAGCCTGGCACCATCCCGCCATTCGACATGGTGGCTGCCGGCGTGAACTTCGCGCCCCCGCAGGGCAAGGACCGAGCGCTCGTCGGTTGTCCCAACGTGCTCATCGAAGGCGGCGCCGCAGGGATGACGGGGAGCGCGGCCGAAGCCAACACGATGACCTGATCGCCTACTGCCCGAGCCCATGCCCGTATCCCAACATTTCGGCCCCATCGTGGAGGCCGGTGGCGGCGCCGGCTTCAGCGCCGACTGCGCCGCTGCGCTCGCCAAGTGCGGGTTGAGCCCGGACTCGTTCGGCAGCTACTCGCACGTGGCTTCCCAGATCGACGCGGCCAAGCAGGCGTGTGCCGACTGGGACATCGCGCGCAAGTCGGGGAACCTCGCAGGGGCGACGCCTCCGACGGCCGAGCAGCGATTCCTGTCGCAGTGCGAGTCCGGCCACATCATGCAGAACGCGACCGGGCAACGCGCGAGCGCGGACCGGAACAACTACTGTCACAACGTCATCGACGGGTACGACGCGCACGCGGCGCCGGCCATGCCGATGCACGACGGCGCCGAGGGCCGCAGCGGTCACGGCATCGCGACGCGGATGGAGACGTCGCAGGCGACGGCGCGCGGGACTCCGGGCACCGTTTGCTACAACGAGGCGGACCGCCGCGCCGACCAGCAGGCGCGCGCGCGTGCCGTGGTCGAAGATCACACACGGCGAATGAACAACGCCGAGCGCTGGGCCGCCAAGCAACGCGACGCGCAGGCCCAGGCTGCGGGCGGAACGGGGCCGGGAGGTCCCGGCACGGGTGGCGGCGGGGCCGGGGGCGCCGCGCCGGCCGGAGCTACGCAGCCGAAGAAGTACTCTCCGACGTCGGCCGACCTGGATCTCGCGGCGGAGTGCATCGCCGCGATGGCGGCGTGGACCGAAGAGAACATGAAAGCGACCTGCGCGGCGAGCGCGGCGGCCAATGCGCAGCGTGCGGCCTCTCCGGAGCACGCGGCGGAGGCGAGCCGGCTGCGGCAGGAGGCGACCGATGCGAGGCGGGATCACCGCGCCGC
>JADLCX010000081.1 GCA_020846975.1 Phycisphaerales bacterium | reverse complement strand
CGAAGTGCCGAGTCACCGAGTTGGTCATCCTGACCTCCGCTTGATCCACGGCCTCCGCCGTGTCACCAAGCATCGATCAGCATCACCATCGTTCAGTCATTATTCGGCAATAATGCGGTTGCCCTGGGGTGGGGGGTGGCGGCACCCGAAAGCCGGCTGCGCGCCACTGCCCGTCGCCTCGGACGATCAGTGCCGGGTGAGCGGTGCGGAAGGGCACGCGGCGGCGCGTCACGCGAAGGGTTTGCCCCGCGCGGCAACCTGCGTCGTGTGCGCACGCGGCCGCGATATACTGAGTTTGGATCAAGAGGAGTTCACCACACCATGAGCGCAGGCGCAGCAGCAGGAGCGGCGGCCGCGGCTGGCTCCGCCGCGCGGCGGAGGAGGGCCCAGCAACGGGAGGAAGAACGGATGACCCGGTACAGCGCGACCGATCTGGGCGAAGGAGCGGGGGAGGGAGGCTGGGAGTTCAAGATCCTGCGGTCGGCCACGGGCGCATTCAAAAAGCCGGAGGCCCTCCAGCGCATCCTGGAGGAAGAGGGCCGGGCCGGTTGGGTGATGATCGAGAAGTTCGACTCGCAGCGCGTGCGCGTGAAGCGCCCCTCGGCGGCAAGGTCCGGCGATGCCTCGCTCGGGTTCGATCCTTACCGCACGACCGTCGGCATCAGCGAAGGCAGACTGACGCTCATCATCATGGCGTGCGTGTTCGCCGTCATCGGGATCACCGTCGGCATCATCTTCATCGCGACTCGGAAGTGAGCGCGACGAGTGGTGCGGCCCTTGACATCCGCCATCCGAAGTCCGACATCCACGCCATGAAGAGCACCGCCACCACCGTCAAGGACTACCTCGCCTCGCTCCCTGAGGACCGCCGCGCAGCGGTCGAGGCGGTGCGGAAGGTGATCCTCGCGAACCTCGACAAGGACTATGAGGAGCGCATGCTGTGGGGCGTGGCGGCGTATGTGGTGCCGCAGCGGGTGTTTCCGCCCGGGCACCACACCGATCCGAAGAAGCCGCTGATGATGTGCGGGTTCTCGAGCCAGAAGAACGACATGGTGGTGTACCTGATGAACGTGTTCGGCGGCGGCGGCGGGCTGGGCGGTGACCAGGCGCTGCGAGAGTGGTTTGACGGGGCGTGGGTGAAGGCGGGGAAGAAGATGGGGATGTGTGTCGAGGGCGCGGGCGGGTGTTGCGTGCGGTTCAGAAGACTCGAAGACATCGCGCTGGACGTGATCGGCGAGGCGGTGCGGCGGACGCCGGCGAAGGTGTATGTTGAGAGGTATGTGCGGGGGCTGGGGGAGAGGAAGGGCGCGACGACGGCGAAGAAGGCGGCCACGAAGAAGGTTGGCAAGAAGAAGGTTGCGGAGAAGAAAGCCAAGCGGTGAGGGGAAGCGAGGCAGTCGCCGGTTGGTCTTTGCCTTGAGCCGGGACCACGATTGAGTCCGCCGCGACCAAACTTCATGAGGTCAAAGAAACGCCCCGAGCAACTGTCTGGGGCTTTCATCGCGCCGATCACGGCTTCCCCAAGAGCTCCAGCGCCGAGATCACAAACGTCGAAACCCCCGTCCGGATCGTCGGCTCCTGATCGGGCAGGAACCGCGCGCTGTGGATCGCGGGCAGCAGCAGCGACCGCCCCTTGGCCTTGGCATCCGCGAACACCGCGGCGTTGGTGGCGCCGATGCGGAACTGGATCGAGGGTGCGCCGACGGTGGCGCCGAAGACGCCAAAGTCCTCCGAGCCCATCAGCGGCTCGGTCTTCTGCACGCGCTCGGCCCCGAGCGACTTTCTCAGCGGCCCGCTCAGCCGCTCGCACAGCGCGGGATCGTTGACGACCATGTCGTAGCCGCCTCCCGACAGATCCACGAGCGGCTCGACTGCGCCGGCCGCGGCGGCCTCGGCCTTGGCAATGCGGGCGATGGATTCGAGCACGCGCACGCGGGTCTCGGACTTGTAGGTCCGCACGGTGAGCGCGAGCCTGGCCTCATCGGGGATGATGTTGCGCTTGGTGCCCGCGTGAAAGCTGCCGACGGTGACCACCGCCGAATCGAACGGGTCCACCTCGCGCGAGACGATGGTCTGGAGCGATGTGACGATCCGCGCGCCGATGACGATGGGGTCGATGGTGCGGTGCGGCTGGCTGCCGTGCCCGCCGCGGCCGTAGACGGTGATGTCCACGGCGTTGCTGTTCGCGGAGGCGGGGCCGACGGTGATGCCGATGTTGCCGGCGGGGAGTTGGGCATCGACGTGGATGCCGAGACAGAAGTTGGGCTTGGGCACCTTCTCAAAGAGCCCGGCATCGACCATGAGCTTCGCGCCGTTGTATCCCTCCTCGGCGGGCTGGGCGATGAGGATGAGCGTGCCGCGCCAGCGGTCCTTGTCCTTGGCGAGAAGTTCTGCCGCGCCGATGAGGGCGGTCATGTGGACATCGTGGCCGCAGGCGTGCATGACGGGGACAACCTCGCCGGACCAGTTTTTCATGGTGACGGCGCTGGCGTGGGGCGAGTCGGTCTGCTCCTTGACGGGGAGAGCATCCATGTCGGCCCGCAAGAGCACGACGGGGCCGTCGCCGTTGCGGAGGATGCCCACGACGCCGAAGCCGCCGAGTTTTTCGGTGGTCTCGTATCCGAGCCGCTTGAACTGCGCGGCCATCTTCGCGCTGGTCTTCTCCTCGAATAGGGAGAGCTCGGGGGTCTTGTGGAGGTCGATGTAGAAGTCGTTGAGGGCGGGGTAGATCGCGCCGAGCCCATCCAGAGGACGGGGCGGCTGTGCCAACGCAGGTTCCGCTCCCCCCGTGCATGCCGCTCCGACCGCGACGGCGACAAGACACCACAACGCGCTGGTTGATCTCCGCATCACAGAATACCTCCAGGCTCTGTCTCGACGCGGCTGAGTGTGCCAGCGCGTGCGAAGACTGGTGGGCAAGACCCATGAACGGACGGGGCGCGCCGGCGTACCGAGATTCAACCCATGTGCTTGATGATCGCGTCGCCGAACTCGGAGCACTTGAGCTTGGTCGCACCCTCCATCATGCGGTGGAAGTCGTAGGTGACGGTCTTGGCGCCGATCGCGCCGTCCATGCCCTTGATGATGAGGTCGGCGGCCCTGGTCCAGTCGGCATCACCGCCCTCGCCCATGTAGCGGAGCATCATCTCGCCGGAGAGGATGACCGAGCCCGGGTTGACCTGGTCGAGGTTGGCGTACTTGGGTGCGGTGCCGTGCGTGGCCTCGAAGATCGCGTGGCCGGAGATGTAGTTGATGTTCGCGCCCGGGGCGATGCCGATGCCGCCGATCTGGGCCGCGAGGGCGTCGGAGAGGTAGTCGCCGTTGAGGTTCATGGTCGCGATGACGTCGAAGTCCTTGGGGCGCGTGAGCACCTGCTGGAGGGTGATGTCGGCGATCGAGTCCTTCACCATGAGCATGGTCTTCCACTTGCCCTGGCCGTGCGTGGGCCACAGCGTTTTGAGGACGGTCTCGACTTCCGCGACGATCTTGTGCTTCTGGTCCGGCGTCATCATGTCGTAGCCGGGGTCGATCTGCTTGGCGTTCTGCTCGGCGGTGCAATCGCTGTTGGCTTCCTTGTTGCCGAGGATCCACGACTCACGCTCGGTGACGATCTTGTCGCGGAAGCCGCCCATGTTCGCGGGCCTGGCGGCCATCTCGTAGCCCCAGTCCTTGAACGCGCCCTCGGTGAACTTCATGATGTTGCCCTTGTGAACGAACGTCACGCTCTTGCGCTTGTTCTTGAGGGCGTAGGCGATGGCCGAGTGGATGAGCCGGCCCGTGCCCAGGTGCGAGACGGGCTTGATGCCGACGCCGACCTGCACGGGGATGTCGGAGCGCGGCGGGGCGCCGACGGCTTCGAGCTGCTTCCACCAGTTCTGGCCCGCCTGCTTGGAACCGAAGCGGATCTTGGAGAACTCCTTGGGGAACTCCTTCTCCATGAAGGCGAGGAACTTGGCGGCCTCGGGGCTGCCGGCCTGCCACTCGATGCCGGCGTAGATGTCCTCGGTGTTCTCGCGGAAGATCACCATGTCGCAGTCGCCGGGCTTCTTGACCGGCGAGGGGACGCCCTGGAACCAGCGCACGGGGCGGAGGCAGACGTACAGGTCGAGGAGTTGGCGGAGCGCGACGTTGAGCGAGCGGATGCCGCCGCCGACGGGGGTCGTCAACGGCCCCTTGATGCCGACGAGGTACTTCTTGAAGTCCTCGATGGTCTGGTCGGGGAGCCAGTTGCCGGTCTTGTTGAAGGCCTTCTCTCCGGCGAGGACCTCGTGCCAGTGGATCTTCTTCTTGCCGCCGGAGGCCTTGTTCACCGCGGCATCCATCACGCGGACGCTGGCCCGCCAGATGTCGGGGCCGGTGCCGTCACCCTCGATGAACGGGATGATGGGGTCGTTGGGGACATTGAGCTTGCCGGACTGCATCGTGATGGGGGTGGGCATGGAGGGCTCCAAGTGGCGAATGTAAAGCGTGAAACACGCCGCGACGCCAACGATCGGGTGCTGCGGCAGAGGGCGGAAAGGATAGGTGCGGATTGTCCGGAAGGACGGAGTTGAGGTAGGGTGGCGGCGGATGTTTGGGGCTGTTACCGACCGCGACGTAGAGCTCGCGGTACATCCCGTGCGCAGTGCAGAACTCTGACGATCTCGATTGCGCCGGGGAGTTCCCGGTAGTAGACTTGGTGGTTTGGAAAACCGCGGATTCGTAGAACCCGCAATCCCTTCATGGCGCGTGGAGCATGCGCAACCGACCTGCCGAGACCTGGGTACCTGCACAACTCAGCAAACGTCGCTTCGGCACGAGCAAGGAAACGATCGGCGGCGTCAAGGCTGTTCAAGCCGATGTAGGTAAACTGGTCAAGCAGGTCGTCGACCGCGGCAGGAAGCTTGCGGACCATTCGACTCATGCTGATCTGCGCCTTGCGAGCTTGGCCGCCTTGGTTGCGGCTACGCGGCGGCGCCCCTCGGAGCGAATCTCCGCCCAATCGGCTTTGGTCATGGGTGTAGCGGGCCCGCTGTTGAGTCCGTCGAGCAGCGCGGCCTCAAGATCGGGATCGAGTTCGTCTTCTTGCCATGCTTCGCGCAGGAGGTGTCGAACAAACTCTCCCGAGTCCTCGAAGCCACCGGACTTGGCGCGGCGTTCGATCCACTTCTTGAGTGGCGGCGGTACGGACAGGTTCAGGTTGCTTCGACTTGACATGGGTGAGTTTACCCCCGTTCGATCTCGTTACGCAGCGCCGACGGCTAGGCGTTCGATTGGCTTCTTCTTCGGCACACTCACGCCGAGCTGCACCAGAGGGCCGTGCGGACGATTGGCTTCTTCGGCGAGCTGCGCGGCGGCGTCGGGATCGACGTAGCTGGACGCGAGCATGGCTTTCACGGTGCCGAACAGGCCGCGGAAGGAACTGAAGGTGAAGTCGTTGGCGGTGGTTTCGTAGCCGCAGTGGACCATGCACTGCTGGCAGGCGTTGTTGCCGCTGGCGCGGCCGTAGCGGGACCAGTCGGTGGAGTCGATGAGTTCGCGGTAGGAGTCGGTGTAGCCGTCCTGCAGGAGGTAGCAGGGTTTCTGCCAGCCGAAGATGTTGAAGGTGGGCATACCCCAGGGCGTGCACTCGAAGTCGCGGCCCTTCCTGCCCATGAGGAACTCGAGGAACATGGGGCCCTGGTTGAACTTCCAGTGGGGCTTGCGGTTGGAGAGCAACATGCGGAAGAAGCGGTTGGTTTTCTCGCGTTCGCGCATGAAGGACTTCTGGTCGGGGGCCTTGGGGTAGGCGTAGCCGGGGCTGACCATCATGCCCTCGACACCCAGGGCCATCATCTCGTCGAAGAAGGCGCGGAGGGCGTTGGGGTCGGCTCCGTCGAAGATGGTGGTGTTGGTGGTGACACGGAAGCCCATCTTGACGGCGAGGCGGATGCCCTCGGCGGCGGTGGTGAAGGTGCCCTCGCGGCAGACGGCGAAATCGTGGTGCTCTTCCTGGCCGTCCATGTGGACGCTGAAGGAGAGGTACTTGCTGGGCTTGAACCAGCCCGCTTCGAGTTTCTCTTTCAGGAGCAGCGCGTTGGTGCAGAGGTAGACGTACTTCTTTCGGGCGATGAGGCCCTCGACGATCTCGACGATCTGGGGGTGGAGGAGCGGCTCGCCGCCGGGGATGCTCACCATCGGCGCCCCGCACTCTTCGGCGGCCTTCCAGCACTGCTCGGGGGTGAGTTGGCGCTTGAGGATGTGCGCGGGGTACTGGATCTTGCCGCAGCCCGCGCAGGCGAGGTTGCAACGGAAGAGCGGCTCGAGCATGAGCACGAGCGGGTAGTGCTTGTTGCGCTTGATCTTCTGGGAGATCACGTAGCTGGCAACGGTCCACATCTGGCTGAGGGGGACGGGCATGGTGGTGTTGAAGTTGGCGGGGTGTCGGGGAGGGGGGATGTCGGGTGCGGGGTCGCCGGCTCGGAGAGGCGGCTTACCCGAACGGGCTTTGGGGGCTCAACATTAGCGGTTGCCAACCCTCGGGGCGTGGGCGCGAGGGAAATCATGCCGGTGCGGGCGCCGGGCCGGCGCGAGTTGCCGGGCCGGGGGCGCGGCCGAGTGGGCCTATGGGATCGGGAGATGGGGCGTTCTTGAGGTTGGTCTGGATGCGCAGGGCGAGGGCGTTGCGCCAGTAGGCGGGGGAGTTCTCGTGCTTGAACTTGTGGGCCGGAACGAAGGGGAGAGCCAGAGCGAGGGCTTGGAGTTCGGACGAGGAGAGGGGATCGGGACGCGGCGCGGCGTGGTGGACGGGTGCTTGGGAGGGCGGGGTGGGCGGTGTGTGGGGAGGATCGGCCGGGGTGGGCGCGGGACAGCGGAAGCGCAGGATGGCCGCGGCGATGCGGCGGGTTTCGGCCGGGCTGTCGCAGGTATCGAGCAGCGCGGTGAGTTTGCGAAGCGCGACGAACTGGGCGTTGAGGAGCGCCTCGGCGAGGGTGGAGAGGGCGTCGTTGGGCATGGAGATGCTCCGGGTTGGATACGGGAAGCATACCCGAACCTGCGCCAAATGCAATCGATCATAGAATGATTTGTACGGTATTTTGCTAAGTGTATGGATATCAATAGGTTGGGGAACGGGGAAATTTCGGTGGTCAAACCGAGGTGGGCATCGGTTCGTAGAGGGCGGTACACTGGCCGTTGGTTGGAGGAAGGCTGTCGCCGCGCACTGGATGCCATGACCCCGGACCCGTCGCCGAATCTCCCGAAGCGCCCCCCGGGTTCAACCACCGCCGGCGCGGCGAACTGGCGCGATCGGACGGATGAAGAACTGGTGGCGATTTATCGGGCGGGCGGCGCGGGGAGCGCGGGGTCGTTTGAGGCCCTGGTGCGGCGGCACCACGATGACCTGATGCGGTTTCTGCTGCGGCTGGTGGGCAACCGGGCCGTCGCGGAGGACGCTTTTCAGGAAACGTTCATGCAGGTGCACCTGTCGGCTGAGACGTTTGATACGACGCGACGGTTCAAGCCGTGGCTTTTCACGATCGCGGCGAACAAAGGGCGGGATGCCCTGCGTAGAAGTGCACGCCGTCGCACGCTGGACCTTTCGGCACCTGTGGGCGGCGCCGGGTCCGGGACCGAGAAGTCCGACGGGTCGGGCGGAAGGACGTACGTCGATCTGATGGAGGTGGATGTTCCTTCGCCCGGCGCGGCGTTGGATGAAACGGAGCGGAGCCGGCTGGTTCAGCGGGCGATCGACGAGTTGCCGTGGTCGCTGCGCGAGATCCTGCTGCTGGCGTATTTCCAGCGGCTGAGTTACAACCAGATCGCCGAGAGCCTGGAGATCCCGCTCGGCACGGTGAAGTCTCGGTTGCACTCGGCGGTGGCGGCGTTTGCGAAGAAGTGGCAGGCGGTGAGCGGGGAGGACGGGCGGGGCGGGGCGAAGGGAACGGGAGCGGCGGGGGACGAGTCGGGGCCGGGGCTGTCGTGAACGGCGTGGTGAGGTCGGACGATTCGTGGACGGACCAAGCATGAATGACGACGCGTACAGGTTTCCCGCGGAGGCGAACGAAGGGACATCGTTCGAGATGAGCGGCGAGGATCGGGCCGCGCTGGATGCGCTGATCGAGGCGGGGTTTGAGGTGGAGCGCGTGGAGGCGGGGCTGCGGGCGCGAGCGTCGCGGGTGGGTGCGCTCTTGGGGCTGATCGGCTCGGAGCCGGCGCGAGCGGGCGCGGACAACACGGAAACACTGATCGACCTGACGCTGGCGCGGGTGCAGCGTCTGGCGGCGCGGGAGTCGGAGTTGCCGCTGACGATGCTGAGCGCTCGCGACGAGGATGCGCTGGAAGCGCTGATCGGGGCGGACTATGACGCGGCGGAGGTGGCCGGGCCGCTGCGGAGGCGCGCGGCGAGGCAGGCCGACCTGCTGGCGATGCTGGAACCGACGCGCGCGGAGATGTCCGGGGGCGAGGCGCGGATCGGGCGGACGCTGAGCGCGGTGCAGGGCGCGATCGACGCGCGCGAGAGCACGTTCAAGATCGAGCCGAGGGTGGCGCGGGGTCGGAAGTTCCGCGTGTCGGACGTGCTCGCGGTGGCGGCGCTGCTGCTGATCGCGTCGGCGGCGGTCGGGCCGATGGTGGGCGCGATGCGTCAGCAGGCGCGTCGGGCGGCGTGCCAGGCGGGCCTGTTCAACGCGGGCCAGGGGCTGGCGTCGTACGCGACGGACTGGAAGGACTCGCTCCCGCTGGCGACGGCGTCGATCGCGGGCAACCCGTGGTGGTACGTGGGTGTGCCGGAAAAATCGAACTCGGCGAACCTGTACAAGACGGTCTCGGCGGGGTATACGCGGGTCGATGACCTGGCGTGCGCGGGCAACCCCGGGGCGTGCCGGCAGGATCGCGGGCCGAGCGCGGCGGACTGGCGCAACCTGGGCGAAGTGTCGTACAGTTTCCAGAACCAGTTCGCGCGCGAGCGGCCGAAGTGGACGAACGCGCAGCGGTTCCTGGTGCTGGTCGATGCCTCGCCGGTGGTTCGGCGGGCGATCCAGAGGCGGGTGATCAACCCGTTCGCCAACTCGGCCAACCACGCGGGCGCGGGGCAGAACGCGCTGTTCAGCGACGGCGCGGTGGAGTGGCTGAAGAGCCCGGTGCTGGCGAGCGGCGACAACATCTGGCTGCCGGGCTCGGCGGAGCGGCGGATCGGCCAGCAGCGCACACCGACGGAGGCGGAGCCGATCGAGGGGACGGAATCGCCGGATGCGTTGGATGATGCGTTTGTGGGGCCGTGAGGGAAGGGCGCGGCGGACTGAAGCCGCTGTTCAATAGGGCCGAACCACGCGCAACCCGCGAAAGGCCCGGAAGTGCCTGTCGTTGAGCGTGCCGAGCGCCACTTTCAGCCGCAGGGCCGTGGCGGCGAGCAGGCAGTCTTCCCAACTCATGCCGTGGGAGAGTCGGTGGCGGCGTAGAAGCCTGAGCGAGGAGCGTGCATCAACGGATTCAAGCGGAAGCGACTCGAAGCGATTGAGCAGGCGCTCAACCATGCGCAGCTCGCGCCGGTTCCGAGCGCCGGCAAGCAACTCGGCCTCGACGACCGGGTGAACTACCGGTCGGTAGGTGCGCCGGACTTCGGCGAAGAACAGCGTGCTTGCGGGAGAGGCCCGCAGCGAGTCAATGAACAGGGATGTATCGATGAGCAGATCGGTCAACGTCCGCGCCTCGATACCTCAGCACGCAGGCGGCGAGAAACCTCGGCGGACGTCATCGACTTGGGCCAACGGTTCTTCCACATGCCGAAGCCGGGGAGAGCCGAGGGGGGTGTCGCGGGCGAGCTCTTGCCGCGGCGGGTGGACGCCTTCGAGGGCTTGGACCGAACGACCGTGCTTCGGGCTTGCTTTTTGAGGCGATGCGAGGCGGGGCTGACCTCGACAGGCTCGCCGTTGCGGAGCTCAACTTGGGTGTCCAAGATCACGATACCGTCTCGATAGACTCCGCGATACGTCATGAAGAATGCTAAACGGCCTTGCGTGATTCGGCCACTGCCAGCATGGCTCGTCGATCGGCGTGGATGAGCCAGGCCTTGACGTCGGCGGCGAGGTCGGCGATGCGTTCGCGGGTGTGGTTGTAGGTCACGGCCTTG
>JADLCX010000080.1 GCA_020846975.1 Phycisphaerales bacterium | reverse complement strand
GATTCTGGCCATCCTTGGCCCCTTGTGTTGATGTGGACGTTCACACCAACATCTTCCCAAGGGGCCTCGGCTCAGTCATCCCCCCACCCCTCGGGATGGCTGGGCCTTATCTGAATGGCATTCCCCAAAGCGGCGAAGCCTGTGGCACGCGAAGGGGCCCAACTTGTGCCACCTGCCCTGATCCACCAGGCCAACTACCTGCTCGACCGCCAACTCGAGCGCCTGGAGCAGGACTTCCTCAAGCACGGCGGGTTGCGAGAGCGCATGACGCGGGCGCGGCTGCAAGCCCGAACCCGGCAGAACCGCGAGCGCGGCCAAGCCTGATGCGACACGGTGCCGACGCCACATCCCAACGCCCGCGCGGAGCCACAACTCCCATTTGTCTTGACGCCCCAGCAAGCGCGCACATCACGGGACCGGTCGGATGGTCGCCGCTCCATTTGGCGCAGTCAGAGTCATCGGCGATGTCAGGAGCAGCGGCCCGGTCGTTGGATGGTCACCTGGCGACAAGTAGACTTGGACCGAGGCCACAGTGGCGCTGGTGTTGGTGATACTACTTGCTGCGCTCGGAACGTCGGCGATCGAGAACCGATCTATGCACCACGGACTCAGGTTCGTGAAACTACTGCAGGTGACTGGCGACACGAAGAGGCACGCGCGGTACGTATCGCGCCACCGCTGAAAGACCGGTGCGTCGGGTCCGTCATGGTACTCGCCCCAATCACCGTTGAACAGAATGAAGACTTGGGCCTCGTCATCAGGCATGGGGCGGCGCCGCTCCCCGACGTTCAGTACGTTTTCCGTCCGCATGATGATGCCAGTTTGGTCGTGAACTGCACACTTGGCATAGCCGGCGACCACAGTGCAATCGTCGACAGTTGGGTGCGGCCACCACTCATTGACATTCTGCTCGAGGTAGGCCGTTGGCACTCCGTCCGTCGGCAGCGGCCACTCATCGGGCTGAATCGAAACCGTGCACGTACTGCCGTGGTGGTGGTGAACAATCTCCCGGATCTGTTCCGTGTTTCGGTCGACAATCACATCGAGGTAGATCCAGTCGCCTTCGTGATCGCCGTCATAGAACGTAACGCATGGCCAGTTGAGCGGTGGCGTACAAACAACGATGGAGCAATCGTCGTTGAAGCCAAACAACTGCCAGTATTGAATAAAGTAGTCGCCGCGTGCTCCGACCGGTCGGTTTGGTCGATTCGGGTAGTAGATCGGAGCGTCCAGCACGCTCACCTTCGCGTACGTGCCGATGGGGGTCGGGCCGTGCAGCCCTCGGCGTTTCGAGTCGTCAAGGTCCAGTTCGAAGTCTGAGTGAGATGGCTGAAACGCCTCGTGTGCGATCTGGATCCAACTGCCGTCGCTCGCGATCACTCCTATCTGGAATGCTGACAGCAGGTTGGCCTGCAACTGCTCACGGGTGCGATACACGTCTCCGTCGAGTCGCAACTCACTGTTGGACACGAACTCGCGGATTGACATCTGCCAGTAACTCTGACCGGAGTCGAAGTACAGCCTGGGACGGTGCCGATCGATCAGAACTTGCTCAAAGTCATCGGCAAGCCCGTCGTAGTCGAGGTCGTTGGGCGGTGGGGCCTGGGCGAGCACCGTCGATGAGACAAACAGGCACGCCAGCCAAGGCGCGAGCACTGCCATCACCACGGTCTGAGCGTTCATGGGACTGGTTCTCCGGGGTCACCACAGGCTACTGCAAGTTCACCAACACCAACACCATCCCCGTCTTTGCATCCATACCCGTCATCGCCTTGCCGATCACCGCGCCATCCCAGCGTTCTGGATCGGTCGCTCTCATCGCGTAACCGGGCCTTGACCCGGAGGTCGTCAGCCGATCGCCCGGCTCGATGCGGCCGCCGGATTCGTCCGCGAAGACCCAGACGCGCCCGGTCATGGCAACGGGGTGCTCACCATCAATGAGCGGGCTGGGGTTGTCCTTGCCGAGGACAACTCCGGCGTCGAGCCCGTTGGCGCCGCTGATGACGCCAGCGACCTTGCGGTCGTAGGCCGTGGTTGAGACCATCAACTTGCCGGGATTGGCGGGGTCTATCGAGACGACCATGCCTGGAAGCGGCTTTGCGCCAGTGGGCGAGCCGGCGTCTGAGGATGAGGGGACTGACCGTGCAGAGACGTCAAACTTCTCGGCGACGTCCGCTCCCGTGATCTGGAGAACCTGCACAATGGCGACATTGTCGGGTGAGATCTTGAATGGGACACCGGCATCGCGGTTGTTCACGATCGAGAGGAATCCGCCGTTCACATATATCTCGAATCCGGCGGGCGTTGGATCGACGGTGTCTCGGAGCTTGATTCCCGGAGATGCACCTTCGATGTGGAGGGTTGGAGCGTGGCCGACCGAACTATTCGGTGTAGTCGTTCCGATCCCGATGTTTGAGTCTCGAGAAATCGCGAAGGCGGGCAAGCCGTTTTCGTTGCTGACGAACGTGAGCGAGCCTGCATTGGCGAAGATCTCAAAGCCGGATGCATCGCTCGCTTCCGTGTCGCGCAGCTTGAGTCCCGGAGAAAGGCCCTCGATGTGGACAGTGGGAGCGTGGCCGAAAGAACTGTTCGGCATCGGCGTGCCGATTCCGACATCTCCAGTTGTCGCGTTTACGACAACGCGCCCGCCGGCGAGCACCTGTGAACTGACCGCGTACGGCACACTCGTCACAAGTGTCCGCGGCGACAACTCCGGCCCGCCATTCACGCTGATGCCCATGTACCGCGTCGCGCCGTTGAACACCGCCGGGTCGACGGGGGACACCGGTACGCTCACCACGCCGCCCTGCACGGCGACTCCGCTGAGCGTGATCGTCGCGCCCTGCTGGGCGCCGTTCGTCTCCGTGTCGTAGAAGCGCACGGCCAGGTCCACCGTGCCGTCGGGCACACCCGTGAGTTTGGCCTGGAGCGAGATCGAGTTTGTGCTGGTCTGGCCCCAAGTCGGAGCGACGGCCGCAAGCAACGAAGCCACTCCGAACATGATCGCCCGAACTTTCATTTCTTGCTTCCTCCTTACTGCAGATTGACGAGCACCAACACCAACCCCTTCCCTTCCCTCAACTCCGTCATGGCCTTGCCGATCACCGCACCAGGCCGCCGGGCATCGTTCGTCGCGGCCATCGCGTGCCCCGGTGTCGGCGAGGTGGTCAGGGCTTCGCCGCGCCGGATTGGGGCCTTGCCCGCATCGCACAGCACCCAGACTCGTCCGGTCATGGCCAGGGGCATCGTCCCCTCGCCGGGCACAGCGTGGGGCTGGCCCTCGGCCGAGAGGACCATACCCGGCTTGAGGCCGTTGGCGCCCGAGAGCACGCCCGCGACGGTCTTATCGTACTCGGCCGAACAGGGGACCAGCCGCCCGTCGTGGTCACGGTCGATGACCATAACCATGCCGGGCTCGGCCTTAGCGATCGCGTCGGTAGGTGTGATGGCGACGGGCTCTGCGACATCGGAGCCGCCGGTAATGGTCAGCACTCGAACAACCGTTGTGCCCTGCGGCGCAACAGTAACATCGCCCGCGGTTGGGTTTAATCGAATGTCGCCGTAGGCGCTCCCCGCCGAGCGGGTCGCCTGCATGTCGGTGCTCTGCGAGTTCGCGATGATCCGGAGGTTTGAGTTTCCTGGCGCATCCGAACCGATGATGCAATCTCGCCACATATAGACGATTCCACCACCGGGATTCAGGTACAAATCGCCGAAGGCTCCACCCTGGAGGGTGTCCCCCTGGTAGTGGGAAGTTGAACCGCCCCGCGTGAGGGCGGAGGATGGCGGCTCCAAGGGTGTCCGGCCGGCTTCAACGGCCGGACACCCCTCTTGAAGGAGCCGCTCAATGAAGTC
>JADLCX010000079.1 GCA_020846975.1 Phycisphaerales bacterium | reverse complement strand
GACTTCATTGAGCGGCTCCTTCAAGAGGGGTGTCCGGCCGTTGAAGCCGGCCGGACACCCTTGGAGCCGCCATCCTCCGCCCTCACGCGGGGCGGTTCAACTTCCCACTACCAGGGGGACACCCTCCGGTCCGTACAGACGCACAGACAATGGAGTGCGCTATCCCGTCACAAGGTGTACGAGTTGATGCCAACTACAGTCCCTCGAGCACCGGCGAGTACTACAAGCTTGATAACCATCGAGACTCAAATGAGGACGGACTCGTTTCACCCGGCGACTTCTTCAACTGGGTCACACCACCGACAGGCGGTATTCGCTTGGCAGATCCAGGCGTTCTGTACTTGCCGAGTCAGTATGGTAACTGGTATTACATCTCTGGGACTGGCACTGGGAGAAATTATCGCATTTACCGCACAAATGACTTCAAGACGTTTCAAGTACACATGGACGCCTTCGATAGCCTAAACGATGCGACAACTGGACTGCCTCAGGGCAGTACGAGGACGCAGCTGCAGACACATTGCATATCAGTACTCATGTCTATCATCATATGTGGGATCCAAACTTCGTAATTGATCGCGACGACACAACGGGCGATCCCCTGATCGCATTGTCGTTTGCCGCGATCGAAGATTATTTTCATCCCGACAACGACGATCAGTCATGCTACATTCACTTCATTCGCAGAAGCGATTTCTTGCATTGGCATACTCTGGATCCGGCAGCAGACGGCATCCGATTCGGTGATGCTCGTCGCGGCCTTCAATCTGCTCCGTGGATCGGGTACAGGCAGAACGGCGATCCGAACATGCCGTTCATCTACGACGGCGGCTATTCTCGTGGTGAGCCTATCGCATGCTCAGCGAGCCGGGTACTCGCGGGACCTGGGTGTGGTCAACTTTTTCTACCAGTATGGGGCGCGGCGTGGCGATGCGCGGGTCCGGGGTCATCTTCAACTGCGATCTCAGCGATGTACCATGGTCCGTTCATCTTCTTCGATCCAACCAAAACCGCGGAGCAACCATGGCGGCGTGCATTGCTGTACGATTGGGCGTATAGCAATGGCAATGACGGCGTCCCCTACCAAGATCGAGGAGTTCATATTGCTGGTGCGTCGTTGGAACGCGACCTCCGTTCAATACGCGTGACTACAGATACGCTGCCCTTTGCGTATGTTCGAAGCAGCTCCAATCAGATTGTTGGGACGCAAGTAGGAGGTGAAGTGGGGCCAATCGATAACGGAGCAGTAAGATCCGACTCTAATCACTTGTTTGAGATGCCCGAAGGCGGAATTACTGAAGGTCCGAGTGCTTTCTACAACACTGAGTTGCAGCGATTCTACTTGGTATTTACGCGGAATCACTGGGCGGGGTCTGCGTATCAAATTGTGTACAGGAAGAGTACGCCTGGAGCGGCATTCGTCGATCTCAAAATCGAGCCATGGAATGACTTGGCAGCTCCTGAACAAAGTTTGCTTCGTGGTGATCGACATCTTACACCGAATGCTGCGAGCTACGGGCACGCGGATGTGTTTAAGATCGAAAACCGATACTATCTCGCGTTTCACGCCAAGTACGACGGAGACAGCCGTCGAACGGTGTTTTTTAAGGAGCTCACTTTCGATGTTGCGACTGGCGACATTCTTGAACTCCACGAAACGAGCATTGATCCTAGGTCAGATATCAGCAGTTTCTTGGTACCAGTGTGTCGAGGCAAGTGTGCAGCAGCGGACACAAATCACGATGGAACGATTACCCTTCAGGACCAGTTTGATTTTCTGACATTGTATTTTGCTGGCGATCCCGCGGCCGACTTTAATCGGAACGGACTCGTCAGCATTCAGGATGTGTTTGATTTCTTGGGAGCGTACTTTGACTGTCCGCCAAAAGTTTACGGCCCCTAATTTGGCTGTTGATCGCCGCGCAAACTGCGTGACGGACTACTCGCCGAAGTACCAGCGGCGGCGGCGTGCGACCTGCCCCTTCCACTCAAAACCGAAGTGACGCTGGACGGCGTCGGTGATGACATCGCAGGCGTGTTCGGGCGAGTCGGTGACGGTGAGCAGGTCGAGATCGGCGGGGCTGATGGTTCGTTCGAGGACCATGCGCTGTTTGAGGAACTCGACCAAAGGGGACCAATAGTCCACACCCATGAGGATGATGGGGAAGTCCTGGATCTTGCCGGTCTGGACGAGGGTGACAGCCTCGAAGAGTTCGTCCAGGGTGCCGAAGCCGCCGGGGAGGACGACGAAGGCGTAGCTGTACTTGACGAGCATGACCTTGCGGATGAAGAAATACTGGAACTCGATGAACCTGTCGAGGTAGGGGTTGGGCTCCTGCTCCATGGGCAGGGTGATGTTGCAGCCGATGCTCGGGCCGCCGGCATCGCGTGCGCCGCGGTTGGCGGCCTCCATGATTCCGGGCCCGCCGCCGGTCATGATGGTGAAGCCGAGCTTGCTGACACGGGCGGAGGTGTCGCGGGCGAGCTGGTAGTAGCGGTGGTCTTCGCGGAAGCGTGCCGAGCCGAAGACGGTGACGCAGGGACCTACGAAGTGGAGTTTGCGGAAGCCCTTGATGAACTCGGCGCCGATGCGGAGGACGCGGAGAAGTTCGCCGCCGCGGTTGCGCGGGCCTTCGAGGAACTGGCCCTCTTCGACGTGTCGGGTGGCCTTGCCCCAGCGGCCCGCGCCGGGCCCGTTGCTGGGCTGGTCGGGTGGGCCTTCGTCGAGGATGTAGCGGCGTGCCGTGCCGTTGTCATTCGGGCTGCCCGCCGCGGAAGAATCGCCGGGGGCGGGAGCCGGGCCGGACGAGTCGGGGGGCGCTTGGGTTGGTTCGGTGGAGGACATCGCGTGTGGGGGGCGAGGATGCGGGGGGCGAATGATACGGAGCGGAGGGCAACCACCGCAGTGGCGGGGCGGTAGCAGGAAGCGGTCGATCGTGGGGGCGTCGGGTAAGGAGCCTTGACGCGGCAAGGAGACCGGCGATGCGCAACCAACGGACTCGGGCGTTCACGCTTGTTGAACTGGCGGCGTTGACGGTGGCGGGCGCGGGCGGGGCCGCGTGCTTCGTGGCGATGGGCGCGGGGCCGACCGCACCGCCGACCAAGACGGCGGATACCGAACCGGGCGATAGAGCCGATGCGAAGACGGGTGGGCCGGTCAACCTGCTCTCGGCGCTGGCCAGGGCGCGGGCCTCGGCGCGGCAACTGAAGGACTCGACGCAGGCGCGGGGGATCATGCAATCGCTGGTGATCTTCGCGCAGAACAACAAGGGGAGCTACCCGCTGCCGAGCGCGCTGGATGCGGCGAACGCGACGATCTCGCTGCCCGAGCCCGCGGGGGAGAAGGCCGCGCCATCGGCGGCGAGCAAGGACACGACCGCGAACATCTTGTCGATCCTCATCTTCAACGGGATGATCAGCCCGGAGTTGTGCGTCTCACCCGCGGAGTCGAACAAGCGGATCAAGAAGATGGAAGATTATCAGTTCACCAATCCGGCGAAGGCGGCCAAGCCGGCGGACGCTCTGTGGGATCCGGGCTTCAGTGCTGACTTCACCAAACGGACGGGCGGGAACGTGTCGTACGCCCACCTTCAGCCGAGCGTGAACCGTCGGAAGATGTGGGCGGACACGTTCAGCGCGACGGAGGCGATCCTGGGGAACCGCGCGCCGCACATCGACGGGGTTTCGTCGGATGACCAGGGGAACTACACCGTGCGGATTCCCGGCGAGAAGAGCAACACCTATCGCATCCACGGCGATCCGAAGACGTGGGAAGGGAACATCGCGTTCAACGACGGGCACGTGAACTTTGAGACGAGCCTGGCGCCGCGGAAGCCGGTGGCTGCTGAAGAGGGCGTTCCCGCGAGTTCGTGGGCAACGTACGCCGCGAAGGACCCGACGGCGCCCGGAAAGTCGGTGGGCAGGCTGGACTGCTGGTTCTACGACGAGCCGGACGATTCGGGCGATGGCGCGAACATCTTTCTGGGGATGTGGGTGCAAGCGGGAGAGAAGGCGGCGGCGTTCAAGGGGATCTGGGACTGAGAGGTGGCGAGCGGGCCGCGCGTACAATGGGGCGATGACCCAACCCCCCAACCCCGCTCAACCCTCCCAGCCCCACGCGGGCGCGGTGGTGCTGATCGAGACGAGGACCGGCTTCGAGGCCGAGACGATCGCGGCCGCGCTGAACGCGCGCGGGATCGTGGCCCGCACGGCCGACACGGCCAGCGCGGCGGTGCTCGGCGGGACATCGGTCGTCAAGGCCAAGGTGCTGGTCGCGGCGGAGGTCCAGACGCTGGCGCGGCAGGTGCTCGACGAGATCCGGGCAGAGACCAGCGAGATCGACTGGGACGAGATCGACATCGGTCCCGAGGAAGAGGCGACACGGTTTTACGCGGCGCGGCGGGGACGGCGGGTGCTTTGGACGTTGTGCGTGATCCTCGTTCCCGTGGGGCTGGCGGTGTTCGCGCTCGGGAACAACCGGAGCGACACGGTGCTGCAATCGATCGGGGGCACGGTGATGCTGAGCGCCCTGGCGATCGCGATCGGGCTGACGATCCTGGTGGGCAAGCGGGTGGATCCGGGGGACTGAGCGGCGAAAGCCCGAGACGAACGAGGCGAGACCGCCGACGGGCGAGCGGTATCGGCGCGCCATCGTGGTCGAGCCTGCGCGGCACGCTTGCCCGGCGGTGAAACCGCGGCGGGGATTGTCCCAACAACGGCGGAGAGGCCCGACATGAACGGCTGGGCGTGGATCATCCTGACGGGGGTGTGGCTGGGGGCGCTGGCGGCCGCGGTGTCGGGCCTGGGTCTGATGGGCTGGGCGGTGCTTGGTCGGCCGCGGGGCGAGGGCGTGTTGACGTGGGCACGCACGGGCGTGCCGAACACGGCGGAGGTTGAGGCCGCGTGCTGGGGGACCGACGAGGTTCAGGCGCCTCGCCGCGCGAGGCGCGACCGCCGCGATTGTGAACCGAACGGGCTGGAGAGCGGGCATTGCCCGGAATGCGGCTGGAGCCACCAGACGGATTCGTCGCCGCGGCGTGAACGGTTGAGAGACCGTGCGTTGCATCCCCGCCGGAGCGTTCGCCCGTGATCCGGCGACGCGGCAGCGAACGGGAAGGGCGCCCGTAAGCCCGATTTGCTGGGGCGCGGCACGGCGGCTTTGATTGGTCGTGCCCGACGATCCCGATCGACCGTTCACCGATGCCGAGGGGTTCCTGCCCTCGGATGCGCCCTCCCCTCCCGAGTGGGGGAGCGAGACGCGCCAGCAGCGCTTGGCGCGGCTGCTGCGCAAGGCGAGGTCGCTGCAATCATCGCCGGGTGTTTACCTGATGAAGGACCACAAGGGCGTGGTGGTGTACGTCGGCAAGGCGGCGCGGCTGCCCGACCGGGTCGCGAGTTATTTCGCACCCAGCGCGGACCTGGGCCCGAAGAAGCAGCCGATGCTGGAGGTCGTTCACGACTTCGACACGCTGGTGTGCGAGGGCGAGTGGGAGGCCCTGCTGACGGAGAACCGGCTGATCAAGGACATCGGGCCGAAGTTCAACGTCCGTCTGACGGACGACAAGACGTTTCCGTACCTGGCGATCACGATGCGGGAGGATTTCCCGCGCGTGATGGTGACACGGAATCCGAGCGACCCGGTGCTGATGAAGGGGGCAAGGATCTTCGGGCCGTTTGTCGCGGCGGGATCGCTGCGGCAGGCGGTGCAGTTGCTGCAACGCGTGTTCAGGTTCCGAACGTGCTCGCTGGACATCCGGGCGGATGACCCGAGGAACAGGCTCTTCCGGCCGTGCATCCTCTACAACATCAACCAGTGCACCGCGCCGTGCGCGGACAAGATCGGGACGGGGGCGTACCGGGCGGATGTCGAGCGGTTCGTGAAGTTCCTGGAGGGCAAACAATCAACGATGCTGCGGGAGATGCGCGGCGATATGGAGGCAGCGAGCGCGGCGCTGGAGTTTGAGAAGGCGGCCGCGCTGCGGGACCAGATCCGGGCGATCGAACGGCTGGAGGAGCGCGCCAAGGGCGGGCGCGGCATGGCGGGCTCAGGGCGTGGCGAGGGTCGGCGGAGTGGGTGGCAGCCGGAAACCGAGATCACGTACGTGGAGCCGAAGAAAGCGCTGCGCAGCCTTCGGAAGACGCTGGGCATGGACTCGGCGATCCGGTGCATCGAGGCGATCGACATCGCGCACCTGCAAGGGGGCGAGACGGTGGGGAGCAAGGTGTGCTTCATCGACGGGCGGCCATTCAAGAACGAGTATCGGCGGTATCGGATCAAGGGCGCAGGCCTGGCTGATGCGGGGCCGAGCATCAACGACGACTACTCGAGCATTCGGGAAGTGGTGAGCCGTCGGTATCGCGAGGCAGGGAACGGGCATGAGTTGTACCCGGATGTGATCGTGATCGACGGCGGATTGGGGCAGTTGCACGCCGCGATGGAAGCGTTTGAGACACTGGAGGGCGGCGTGCGGCCGCCGATGGTGATCAGCCTGGCTAAGAAGGAGGAACTGATCTACGTTCAGCAGCGGAGCGAGCCGATCCGGCTGGGGCGCGAGAACCTGGGGCTGAGGCTGGTGCAGGCGATCCGCGATGAAGCACACCGGTTCGCGCAGCACTATCACCATGTGCTGAGGCGGAAGAGTACGCTGGAGGAAGGATGAACGATCGTCCGCGTGAGTCCACGCCATCGCCCGCGTCACCGCGGATACTCGGCGCGCCCGTGCTGGCGATCGAGACCTCGAACCCATCGGCGTGTGGGCCGGGGCCGGGACCATCGGTCGCGTTGCGGAGCGGAGGCGCGGTCGTCGTTGAGCCACTGCGTCCGGCCGCGCCGGGTACTCGGGGAGGTCACGACGATGACCTGATCCCGGCGATCGATCGCGTGTTTGCACGGGTGGGGTTGAGGCCGCGTGATCTTGCCGGCGGCGCGGTGGCGGTGAGTATCGGTCCGGGCGGGTTTACGGGTCTGCGCATCGCGTGCGCAGCGGGGAAGATGATCGCCGAAGCGGCGGGTGCGGCGTGTATCGCCGTACCGACCGCGGCTGCGCTGGTGAGGCGGGTGGATGTAGGGGCGCTTGCGGGTGGGCGCGTGGGCGTGAGTCTCGCGGTGAAGGGGGATTCGGCGTGGGTGCAGGTGTTTGACCCGGGACATGCGCCGTTCTCGCCGAGCGGGGTGGTGACGGCGGCGGAGTTTGCGTTGCTCGCGGAACGGGACCAACTGCGGATGCTCATCACGGACCGGTTCCTGCCGGAGGGATTTCGCACTGCGGCGGCGCGGTTGGGCGTCGAGCTCGTTCCGCCGTGTTACGACGCCGCGGCGGTGCTGGAGGCGGCGGAAGAACTGCCGCGGATTGACCCCGCCGCGCTGGTGCCGCTCTATCCGCGTGAGCCGGAGGCGGTGACGCTGTGGCGGCAGCGCTGCCAGCGCACCACGTGAACACGCGACATCAAGAGACCTTCAACGTGACAACTCGGCCAGCCTTCGGCGGAGCGCGTCGTACCGGTCGTTGACCCAAGTGCGATCGTCGGTCGGCGTGGTGTGCCGCAGATCAGACGGTGCGAGCAGGACTTCGATGCGATCGAAACCGACATCGGCGGCGAGCGTGAAGAGCTCCTCCGCGGCCGGATCGCCCATCGCCAGGCAACCGATCGAGGCATCGGATCCGTGGATCATGATGTCGCCGCCGAGATTGGTTCTTCCTTCCGCCGCGGCCTGACGACGGTCCTCATCGCTGGGGTAGCTCACGCGCAGGGCGACGTGGTAGAGGCTGTTGGGGTTGAGCGATTCGATCCGGTACAGGCCCTCGGGCACCTGGCGATCGCCCTCACGCAGCTTCGGCCCCGGACCACCGCTGGCGGCGAGGATCGGGTAACTGAGGACCAACGCCACCGGGCCATCGTCCGGCCCGGCCCAGACTTCCAGGCGTCTCTCCTGCTTGAGCCCGATCAGCGTCACGCGACGCGGCGGGTAGTGCACGTTCGCTGCGGTGAACCCGGCGCGCGTGCGCTCGCGGGCGGTTGGGCCGAACTGTGCAAGACGTTCGTCCACGGTGGCGCGCGTGCGGACAAGCGCGAAGAGCCTCGCGCGGACAGGCGGGACCATCGTCGCAGCCCCGAAGAGCAGGATCAGCGCTGTAGCGGGAATGATCCACCATCTCTTTAGCCGTTGCGTTTCGATGCCGGAACATCGACTATCGCGCTGGACCACGGTTACATATCATCCGGGCGATGGCCAACGAACCGCTCAGCCTCGCCGAGACCCGCAAGGTCGCCACGCTCTCGCGGCTGGCGTTGACCGATGCACAGCTCGAGGAGCACCGTCACCACCTGGGCGCGATCCTGAACCATGTGCGGCAACTCCAAGCACTGGACCTGGCGGGTGTAGAGCCAATGACCAGCCCCGTGCAGAGCGTCAACCGATTGGCGGAGGATGTGCCCGGTCCGACTCTGAGCAATGAGCAACTGATGGCGATGGCACCGCACGGCGCGGCGGAGCCGCCGTTTATCAGAGTGCCCAAGGTGATTGGGGGAGCCGAGTCGTCCTGATGCCGGTTGCGGGGAGGAAGTAGGCCGTCAGCCGTCGGTCTCGCCGCGGCGCGCTGCGTCGATTGCTTCCTTGACCCGCCACTTGCCCTCGCGCAACCACTTCGCCGCGTTCTTCTGGTAGGCATCCTGGAGCCTGGCCATCGTTCCATCACGGCGCATGTCGGTCATGACGGTGTTGACCAGCCAGAGCAACTGCGGGCAGTCTTCTGCGACCCCCATGCAGTAGTACTCTCGCTGCTGGTGGACGGCGTCGCGGAGGCCCTGGGTCAGTTCGGCCGGGAGTGGGGCCCAGCGGATGCGGTCGTCGGCGTTCTCGTCGATATCGAGAATCGAGTTGAGCAGCAACGCGTACGGCTCGTCGGTCAGGACGAAATCGACGCGCCGGTCTTCTCGCTCGCTGACAAGCCGCCCGACGATCTCGGCGAGGCTCTCGACCTCGATCTTGACGGCCTCGCCGGGTTTCAATCGACCGGACTCGAACATCGCGCCGAGGAGCTTGGCCGAGGTGGTGTCTTCCTGCACGGCGATGCGGCCGCGGAGGGGCGGCATGGCCGCGCCGGGCCCGCCTGTCGCGGCCCGACCCTTCTTCCAGACGGCCACCTGGGCGGTGTCGTGGTAGGGCACGGTGAACCTCAGCCCGTAGTTGTGCTCGCGCTCGGGGGCGAAGCTGATCGAGGAGACGACAAGGTCCGCGACATCGCGCCCCGGCAGTTCCAACAACTGCTCCCACGCGACGGGGCCGATGCGTTCGGGCTCGACATCGCCCGGTTCCAGGCCGAGCCTCTGGCCGATCCGACGCGTGACTTCGTGCATGAGCGCGACCTCGAAGCCGTCGAACTCGACACCCGGCTTGTAGAGCATCCAACTGCTGATCTCGCCCTCGGAGATGGCGAACCGCAGGCGGTGCACGGTGCGCAGACGGCCATCGGAGAGCCGCTCTGGCTCGCCTCGAACGAATCGGTCGATGGCGCGGTCCTGCTTCCATGGGCGGGCCTCGCCGCCGGAGAGCCAGCCGGCCACGCTCTGGAGCTGCACGCTCACGCCGGGATCGGTCTCGGGCGCTTTGAGGATGCTCTCGATCTCGGCCTTCGAGAGCATCCATGTCAGGGGCAGGTCGTCGAGCGGGCACTGCACGGTGATGGCGCGGACGGGCGGAAGGCCCAGGGCGAAGTACTCCTCCTGGAGCTGCTCGACCTGTCGATCGTTGCGGAACTCCATCATCGCGGATCGGCCGCTCATCAGGCCGCGGAGCGGTGCGCTCAGTTCACTGAACGCCGAGCCCAGGCCGCCCTTCTCTTCCGCGGCCTCCTCGCGCCGGTAGGTGCGGATGTGCAGCATCATCACGGCCGAGGCGTGCTCATCGACCCACGCGCTGTTCACGTGCAGCCATCGGCAGGCGAGCTCGGTCCCGTGGTTGTCGAAGTACCCGGCATCGACGGCGCGGCGGCGTTCCTTGAACGGGAGCACGGGCGCGGGCGAGACGAACGGAAAGCCCGCGCTCAGCCGCGCGGCCGTCGCGAGGCTCATCTTCGCGCGTGCGCCGGGATAGAGCCCGAAGAAGTCCACGCCGTCGCGCGAGTTGGTCGTGGCCGACATCCCATCGAGCGACAGATTCGAGATCAGCAGGCGGCGACCGTCCTCGACCATCATGGGCGAGAACAGCAGGCTCGGCCGGCGCCAGGCGAGCTCGTCGGCTCGCAACTCCTCGAACGTCCGCGACAGGCCCCCGCCGGTGTTGCGCAGCCACGCCGACTCCAGCGCGCGCCCGCGGTCGTACATGCTGCCCCACGGCGTCACGCCGTCGGGGATGTCGTTCAACAGCATCGTGAACGCGACCCGCGAGAGCGAGTCGCCCGCGATGGCGTTGACCAGGTCGCGCCGACCCAGGTCGGCGCGGTCGGCGTTCATGTGCAGCGGCTCGCCCACGCCCACCTGCCCTGGCTCAGGGCGCGAGCGCAGCGTGCCGACGTAGTAGGCCGCGCCGAGCATGCCCCCGCTCGCACCGGTGATGACCCGAACGCTGTAGGGGAACTCGCCGTTGAGTTCTTCCAACCGCGTGAGCACGGACATCGTCCACGCCGCGGCCGAGATCCCGCCGCCGCTTGCGCACACGACGATCAGGGGACGCTTCTGCGACGCGGCGGGCACTGCCTGAGCGGGCGATCGGCCGTTGGCGGTGGTCTCGGTCGGGTCCATGACGGATCGCGGATCTCGCTGGTAGTACTCGGCCAGCGAGGGCAACCCGCTGGGCGGAGCGACCGAGCCGGCAACCGCGCCGCCGAAGGCACGGAGCCCGACGGCCATCGCGATCATCACGATCCACGAAAGCCCGACATAGGCCTTGCCCACGACCAGCACCGCCGCCGCGCCCATGACGAACATGCAGATCGAGACGGCCGCGTTCATCGGGATGGGCAGGAGCGTGTAGCCTATCAGCAGCACCGCCAGGCCCGCCAGCGCCCAGCGCATCGACCACAGCGCGCCCCGGTCGTTGGGCTCGGGGTGCGTGTCGGGCGCGTGGCCGGTCTCCTGATGCTCGCGGTAGGCGCGGGCCCACTCGATCTCGAACTTCGTGGACCGCTCCGGAGGCAGCCGGCGCCACGCGATCGCCGCGACAACCAGGGCCGCGATCGACCACGCAAGGACGCTCACCATCTCGGCGTTGCGAACCTCCCACCCGACCATTGCGATCCTGGAGAGGTCCGGATCGCGCACGAGAAGCAGGCCGCCCAGCGCCCGCACCGTCCAGAGCACGCCGAGAAAAACCGCGGGCATCCACACGAACTCGGGGCGGAAGCGGGCCTCTTCTCGCACCGCCTCGGCGCGCGCCCGCGCGGCCGCGCTGCGACGGCGGGCCGCGCGCGACTTGCGCCACAGCCAGACGCCCGCGCCGATCATCACCACCGCCAGCGGCCCGGCGACATAGAGCAGCGTTGAAGCGTGCGACGAGAGGAACCGCCCCACCTCGCGGAACCCCGCCCCCACCAGCAGCATCACCGCGAACCAGAACCCCATCGCCAGGAGGTACAACCCGAACGCGAGCTTGCGCCGGTACATCCCACGAGGGCCGGCGATCTGCCTGCGCATCGGCGAGTCGCGGGAGGTCCAATCGAGCACGAACCCGCAGTACGCCATCCACACGAACAGCGCGAGCAGCGCGACGCCGCTGACGAACGCCTCTCGCAATCCCCGGCCGCCCCAGAACAGCTTGGGCATGCCGAACCCCTGGCCCGCGCCCAGCACCATCGCCAGCGGCACGATCCACAGCACGGCCAGCGGCCACGACCGCCAGCAGAACTCCCGGACCAGGCACTGCTTCCAGAATGTCCACAGCCACGCCAGCCGCTGCTCCAGCGTCCGCTCCTCGGCCTGGCTTGCCCTTTGATCCACAGCCGCCTCGCGCTTCCGCCACACCGCACGACCCCCGCACAACCGGTCGGCCATCAGCATACCTCGTCCCGCTCAGCGGAACGCGGTCCCCTCCGTTCCACACGGCCGACGCACAATCTGAGTTCGGCATCCAACTTCCGGTCGCCCGCCAACGGCGATCGGCCACAATCTCGGGATGCCCGCCACGCTCTTTGAACCCCAGGACCCGCCGCGGCTCGACCCGGACGAAATGTACCGCGCCCTCTGCGAGCGCGACCGCTCGCTCGACGGCACGTTCTTTGCCGGAATCCGCACGACGGGGATCTTCTGCCGCCCCGGCTGCGGTGCCCGCAAGCCCCGGCGCGAGAACGTCGAGTTCTTCTCCACGATCGCCCGCGCCCTGCACGCCGGATACCGCCCGTGTCTGCGTTGCCGACCCCTGGAACTGGGAGGCCAGCCCCCCGAGCACATCCGGCGCGCCCTCGCGATGATCGAGGCCAAGCCCGACCGGCGACTGCGGGCCGCCGACCTTCGAGCCGGCGGCCTCAGCCCCGAGCGCATCACCCGCTACTTCAAGCAGCACTACGGCCTGACCTTCCAGGCCTACCACCGCGCGCGGCGAGTCGGACGCGCGCTCAGGCTTGTGTCTGACCCCGCGGCATCCATCCGTCCAACCGCGAGCGGCGCGGCCGCGGCGGGTTTTCAGTCCGAGTCGGGCTACCGCGAGGCATTCGCCAGACTCTTCGGATCGGCAACAGACGCAAGCCACGCGCCGCACCCGCCGATCCACATGCGATGGCTTCCGACGCCGCTGGGACCGATGCTCGCGGGGGCTGGCACGGAAGGCGTGTGCTTTCTGGAGTGGATCGACCGCCGCGCCATCGAAACGCAGATCACGACACTCCGCCGACGCTTTGACGGTGCGCCGATCATCCCCGATCCGGCTGCTCCCTCGCCGTCTTCATCCGACCGTGCGGGCACAACTGCGGCCCGCATTCCAACCTCGCACCTTGACCGCCTGACCGGACAGCTCGATGCCTACTTCGCCGGCACGCTGACCCGCTTCACCGTGCCGATGCACGCACCCGGCACACCCTTCCAGCGGCAGGTGTGGGACCAGCTCGGGCGCATCCCCCAAGGGCAGACCCGCAGTTACCTCGACATCGCCCGCGCGATGGGGCGCGCGACGGCCACGCGCGCCGTGGCCCGGGCCAACGGCGACAACCGCCTGGCGATCCTGGTCCCGTGTCACCGCGTCATCGGCGCCGATGGCACGCTGACCGGCTACGGCGGCCACCTGTGGCGCAAGCAATGGTTGCTCGACCACGAGCGCCGCCCGGCAACCGGCTCGCGGGCGTGATTCCGCGCGCGACGGGCAGGAAAACGACAGACCCGGGCCGCCAATCGGCCCGGGTCTCCGGTTGTACGCGTCGCGGCCTACCACCCGCACGACATCACGATCCGATGCCGCACGATGGTCGTCGGCGGTCGCCAAGACCTCACTTGCTCGTGTACTGGCCCCGATCCACGCGCTTGAACTTCTTGCTGTTGATCAGCGCCTGGTTCACGATCGTTCGGAAGTTCGGGCTCGTGGAAAGGTACCCGGCCTTCTGAACCTCTTCCGAAGCCTCGGTCACGCTCATGGTCTTGCCGTTGAGCAACTTCTGAAGCGACTCGACAAGGTTCGCGTCGTTCTTGGGCCGACGCCGGATCCCGTCGCCGCTGGCCATCGCCAGGCCCGTCCCCGCGATCTCCGCATCGAGCTTCGCGAGCGACTCCAGAAGTTTCGCCCGCCGCCGAGCCAGCGTGCCCGCGCGCCGCTGCCGCTCCGCCAGTTCGCGACGGAGCTCGTGGATCGATGCTCCCGACAACCCCCCGCCGCCTCGACTCGCTCGCTTAGCCATACGGTGATCTCCTTCGTCGCGCCAGGTCGCGGAGTTGAATCGTCTCCGAGGCCGAGCGGTCAGTCATGGACTGCAACATTTCCCGCGCGGCACACGCCGCGCACGCACGTGCTCATGTTAGAACAGCGGTCAGGCCCGAGCAACAATCCCAACACGCGACGAACACCCGTGAGCGCGGCCGCTTGTTCTTCCTCCATTGATGCATGGATCTTGTGTTCTTGCCTGTTCAGCACTCAGGAAGAACCGCGCGTGCGGTCCGGTTTGGGCACCTCCTATACTGCACCTCACCCGCACTTCAACGGAGCTCCCTGTGCTCATTCGTCAAACCACGCTCGCGGCCATCGCACTGTCCACCACGGCCCTCCTGTGCTCATGCAGCAAGAACGACGCCGCGGCAACGCCCAAGGCCGACAAACCCGAGACCGCGCCCATGGCCCGCATTCAGCCCGCGCCCGACTCCGGGGAGCCCAAGACGCCCGCAGCCATCACGCTCAAGGCGGGCGATGCCGCCCCCGCGCTCAGCATCGAACAGTGGCTGAAGGGCACGCCGGTCAATGGTTTCCAGACCGGAACGGTCTATGTAGTCGAGTTCTGGGCCACATGGTGCCCACCCTGCGTCGCCAACATCCCGCACCTGACCAAGCTCCAAGCCGAGCACCCCGAGGTCGTCATCATCGGCGTCGCCGCCAGCGAGCGCAAGGCGACCGACGGCAAGCCCGATACCCGCGTTGAGAAACTCAACACGTTCATCGCCCAGCGCGGTGACGCGATCGGCTACCGCATGGCCTACGACGAGGATCGCTCCATGTCACGCGAGTGGATGGCCCCCGCCGGCCGCAACACCATCCCCACGGCGTTCATCGTCGGCAAGGATGGCAAGCTCGCTTGGATCGGCCACCCCGGCGAGATGGATGCGCAGCTCGCGTCCGCGCTGGCGAAGTAACGTGGCACGGGCCTCCGGCCCGTGTGCGTTGCACGACCATCCCCCCCACTCACGCCGCCAACGCGTAGACAAGCGCCGCCGCCGCGTAGGCGACGCCGCACATCCACACGAGTTGGAGCAGCGCCCACTTGCGCCCTCCCGCCTCGCGCGCCGTCACCGCCAGCGTGGGTAGGCACTGCATCGCCAATACGTAATACACCAGCAGCGACCAGCTCGTCGCGCGCGTGAAGATCGGCGTTACACCATCGTCGCGCGTGGCGGTTGCGAGGTGCTCGAACAGCGACTCATCCTCTTCCTCCTGACCGCTTACGACGATGGACATCGTCGAGACAAACACCTCCCGCGCCGCGAAGCTCGCCAAAACCCCGATCGACAACTGCCAGTCGTATCCCAGAGGCTCGAACACCGGCTGCACAGCGCGGCCGATCCTACCGAGGAATGAGTGCGTGGCCTGGTTGCGGGCTTCAAGGCGGTCGGCCTCTGCACGCACTTCCTCCAACCTCAGCGGGCTGGTCAAGGCTCCGTTTCCGGCAACCATCGCGCCTTGAATCGCAAGTCGCGCCGACAACTCCATGACTTCTTGTGACCCAATGTACGAATCACCCCGGTCTTCCGCCTTCGCGGCCATCGCCCGCAACCCCACCGCCGCGCCCGGCGCCTCGGCCTTCGGATAGGCACCCAGCCACCACAGCACGATACAGATCATCAGGATGTTCGTCCCCGCGCTCCGCAGAAACACCTTCGCCCGATCGACCGTCGTCAACAGCGCGGTCCGCACGCTCGGCCGCTTGTAGCACGGCAGTTCCATCGCCATCGGCCGGCTCTTGCCGCGCAGGATCGTCCGCCTCGCGATCAGCGCGCTGAACACCGCCGCCAGAATCCCCAGCACGTAGCACCCGACGAACGCCAACGCCGCCATCGCCGGCTGCTCGGCGAACAGCAGACTCGTCAGCAGCACATACACCGGCAGCCGCGCCGAGCAGGTCATGAACGGCGCGACCAGGATCGTCGCCAGCCGCTCCTTCGGGTCCGGGATCGCGCGGCACGCCATGATCCCCGGCAACGCGCACGCGTGGGAACTCAGCAAGGGCACGAACGATTGACCCGGCAGCCCGAACGGCCGAAGCAGCCGGTTCATCAAAAACGCCCCACGCGCCAGGTACCCCGTGTCCTCCAGCAGCGAGATCAGGAAGAACAGCAGGCAGATCTGCGGCAGGAAAACCACCGTCGCGCCCACACCCCCCACGATCCCGTTCGCCAGGAGGTCTCGCACCGCCCCTTCCGGCAGCCACGCCTCGATCCGCTTGCCCGCGAACCCGAAGATCCCCTCGATCCACTCCATCGGGAACTGCGCCAGCACGAACAGCGTGTAGAACAACCCCGTCATCACGCCCGCGAAAACGGCCAGCCCGACCACGGGGTGCAGCAGCACGCGATCAACCCGGTCGCTCGGCGTCTCGGGGATCTCCTGCTCCGCCGCACACTCGGGGCACCTCGCCGCGGCGCGCGAGCGCCCCCTCCGGCCTTCGTCGATCACGTACCCGCACCGCCAGCACTTCACCCCGCCGCGCGGCCGCACCGCGCCCTCGAACACCTCTTCCGCCCAGCCGCGCAAGCCCTGCACGCTCCCCGGAACGGCCGTCGGCGGGGCGGCGATCCGGGCGTCCTTGATTCCCCGCCGCACCCCGTCGATCCCCTCGCCCGCGCGTGCATTCGTCAGCACGACCCCGCAGCCGAGAAGCCGCTCGAGCGCGGCCGCATCGACCTCGATCCCGCGCTTGGCCGCCACATCCACCATGTTCACGACGACGACCATCGGGAGCCTGCGCCGGATCACCTCGCCCACCAGCATCAGGTTCCGCGCCAGGTTCGCGGCGTCCACCACCACCACCACCACCTCGGGCGCACCCAGAGGCTCGCCGCGCGGTGCGCTGGTTCCCGCCAGCACCTCGCGGCACACCCTCGCCTCCAGTTGATCCAGTTCGATCGAGTAGATCCCCGGCAGGTCGATCAGGTCTCCATCGCGCCCGCCCTCGGCCCCCGCCGGAACGCGCGTGATCCGCGCCTCCAGCGTCGTCCCCGGAAAGTTGCTCGTCTTGGCGCGAAGCCCGCTGATCCGGTTGAACAGCGTCGTCTTCCCCGTGTTGGGGTTCCCCATGAGCGCGATGCGCCGCGCCCCATCCTCTCCCGCCACCGGCGATCGCGGCGTGTGAACCTCCACCGGCGCGCCCGTTGAGCCGGCTCCGCTCATGCCGGAACTTCCGGATTCCCGGTTTGCGCATCCGCGTTCCGCGTTTCCACCACGACCCGCACCCGCTCCGCCAGCCCGCGCGCCAGCCCGATGCGGCAGTGCCCATGACAGTCGCAGTTCCGGCCCTCGGTCGTCCCGAGCGCCACCACCACAGGCTCACCCACGCGGCACATCCGCACCCGCACCCGCTCGCCCAGCCCCATCGCCCCGAGCATCGCCGCCTCCCCCGCCTCCAGCCCGGCCGATTCACAAACCACGCCCACATCTCCCCTCCGGAGAGAGGTCAGGCAGACCGACCGAACTTCAAGCGTTGCCGAGTCCATAGGCACGACAACGGTAGCGCAGTTGAGACTCAGTCTCTACGTACCCGCCTCGTACCTGATCCCCCGCTTCAATCCACGGCAACCCCTCACGTCCCCCCAAAGTACGCTTCCAGGAAGTCAAACACATCCTGCACGGTCGTCCCCCCGACCAGATTGAAGTCCGCCGCGCCCGAGAAGTAATCGCCCAGGAAGTCGAAGATGTCCTGCAACGACACGGCGCCGCTCTCGTTCCAGTCGGCCGAAGGTGACACCTGCAACTGCACACGGTTGCTCAGCCAGGGCCCGGGCTTGGTGTTGAAGTGGTATGCCCCCGGAGCCGGCGCCCCCGTGCGGGCCACCCGCGCCGTAAGCGAATACGGGGTCGAGGCCACGGTCGTCAGCGTCGCAACCAGCGTTCCGCCGGCTGTTCGTACCTCGGGGTTGTGCGTCCGCACCCCCAGCAGACCGGCGATATCAAGGGTCGCGCCCTTCCGCACGATCGCCTTCGACACCGAATCGATCCGCGGCACCAGCCCCGAGTACGACCACTCCACATCCAACACTCGTTGCGAGGATGTCTGCGGTCCAACCCTGATCTGTACCGGCGCATCGCTCCCATCCAGGTATTTCGGAATGATCCCGCCCGCCGGCTGGTTCACGCTCGTCCACGGGATCGCGTTGCCGCGCGTGTAGTTCGGCGCGCTCAGCGTGTTGACGCTCCCATCGAACTGCACCACCGGCGCGGGCGACCCCGCCGGGCACATCCCCGCCGCGTCGCACGCCGTGCCGTTCCCCTTGAACGTCGTGCCGGGCAGGTTGCACGCGCTGGCCGTCAGCATCGTACAAGTCGTGGCCGAACAGCACGCACCGAACACGCCGGGGATCGCGATGTTCGCGCCGTCCGGCCCCGTCTTGCACTGCCAAAGCACCAGCCCTTGCCCGGCCGCATCCGTGTCGTAGCTCGTCGCCGACAGGCTCTGGTTGCGGTATTCGAGCATGAAGAACTCGCCCTCGCCCGTCGCGGAGTTGAAGCGCAGCGGATCGAACAGCAGCACAGGCCGCTTCTCAAACGAATCACCCGCGGCGTCGTTCACCTCGATTTCCACCACGTTCCCCGGATCGTTCAGTGAGAACACCCGCGGATTCCGCCAACCGAGCCGCATCCGCGTCCACGGGTCGGGCAGCCATGTCTGCCGGTTGTCGATCTGGTTGAAGATCGTCGCGCACATCGTCGTGAGGTTCTGGTTCCGCCCGCTCGCGCCGTACATCTCGTAAGACGCACCCAGGCAATGGATCAGTTCGTGGCAGATCGTCATGAACGAGACATCCTCGCCCGAGCCCGCCACCGAGCCGGGCTCGAGCGTGACCGTCGAGCCCGCGGGTTGGCAGGACCCGCCGCCGCGCGTGCCGCCTCCGGCGGTGCCGATCGCGGCGCCGGGCGGGTCGGCCGGGCCCGAGCCGATCAGGTACAACTGCAGCTCATTCTGCCGTACAAACCCGTCGCCGTTGGTGTCAAACGTCGCGAGGTTCAGCCCGCCCGCCCCCCCCGTCACCGCCTGCCGGAACGCTTCTCGCACCTGCAGCGCCGTCGATTGCGCCCCCTTGAACAGCGAGAAGTTGCAATCGACGGTCGCCGGGTTCACATCCGCCAGCACCGTGTCGCCCGCGCGCCGGAGAAACATGCCCGTCGCCACCGAGCGCAGCCGCACGACGTCCGACGACATGATCTGCGTCCCCGCCGACCCGCTCACCTTCGTGATCGTAAACCGCGAGATGTCCGTCACGGCCCCGAACGCGTCGGTCAGCACCGATGTCCCGTTCACGCGGAACCTGCTGCCGATCAGCGTCTTGATCGCGATCGTGTCGCCGCTGATCAGGTTGCCCCCGTTGGTATCGATCAGCGAGAACGTCTCCCACGCATCGACCCCGCCCGACATGAACACCGTCGAGCCGCCCCCGTTGAGCGCGCTGATCCAGCGCCCGTCGAGCGCCGGTGATTGCAACGCAAAGTACAGGATCGGCGCATACGTCGAGTCCCACACGTCCCGCCATTTCGACTCGTCCCCCGTCGTGGCCGGGTCGTCCGCGAACGTGAACGGCCCGATGATCCCCGAGTTGGTGTACGACCAGTTCCCGAAGCTCGCGCTCGCCATGAACCCGTTCACGTTCGGAAAGCCCGGCCCGTAGAACAGGTTCTGATAGTTCGACGCCGTGTGCCGGAACGGAAAGTCGCTGTACCCGATCATCACCACCATCAGCCGCTGCGTCCCGTACGCCCCCGCGCCGAAGTGCAGCGTCCCGAAGTCAAAGTTCGAGATCAAACCCGTCTCACCGCCCTCGCTCTTCACGACGTACCCCTCAAGCCCCGCGCTGTTGTAGTCCGGCGGCACATCGAAGAACGCGTTGTACAGCGGGTTGCTCGTGATGAAGTTGTCGCCGCGCGATGCGCTGAAGTACTGCCGCAGCTCCCCCGACCCCGCCACCGGGTCGGTGAAGATCCATCCCTCGTTCGCGTTCCACGAATAGTCCGGTGATCGCGTCTGCCCCGCGCTCCCCTGCCACGCGCCCTGCCCCGTCGTGAAGTAGTCCCCGCGCGACGGGCTGTACCACCTGTGCAGTTGCTTCATCCCGACGAAGCCGGTCGGGGCGTTCGGGTAGTACACCGAACCCTCCGAGCGGTACAGCCCATACCCCGACGGCGGCGAGAGGATGAAGCCCTGGTTGGACGATGCCAGGTTGTCCGAGACCGTCCCGTTCCAATAACTCCCCAGGCCCACCAGGTTCTGCCCCGATGCAACCGCCGCGATCAGCGCGGCACCCGCGCCAACCCAGCACACCCGTGTTCGCCTGGATTCCATGAGCCGGACCTCCATTGCCCGACCCAAGTATGCCACAACTTCCGACGCCGGGCTTGCCCGGCGCGGTTCCCGCCCACGCCGGACACGTACGCCCTCGACCGAGCAGGCCCACGCTCATCTGACCTTTTCGAGGTTCGCCTGTTCGAGCAACAACTCCACGTACTTCTGAATCACGGCCTTGTCGATGAAGCTCTCGGGCGGCTTGCACGTCTCCGCCATGGCGCGGAACTTGTCCCGGGCCGCCAGCCGATCGCCGGCCAAGGCCTTCGGCGTGATCGTCCCATCAACAGCCACCTCCAGGTAGTCGTTGGGGCTCGTCGCATACTTCAGCGGCTTCTCCTCGATCCCGCCGCTTGTCTTGGTCGTCTTCACCGTGATCTCGTGCGTGTTCTCCTGGCTCAACAGGTAGAAGTATTCGACCTGCGTCGAAGGATCGATCTCGATCGCCCACCACGTCCCGGGCGCGCCGGCACGCCCACGCCGGCCCTTGGCCACCGGACGCGTCCCCGAGACCACCACCGCACCCTTGGTCAACTCGAACACCGGTTCGTTGTCCGTGCAGTAAGGGATTCCGTCCGCCGGCACGATGTTCCCCTCCGAACCCTTGGTCATCAGCGCCTGGAACACGCACATCTCCCCGATCGGCACGGTCAGGTTGAAGTCCAGCGCGGTGTCCGCAACTTCTCCGTTCGTCGGATCGCACACAGTCGGTCGCAACTTCAGGGCTCCCTCGAACGGCGTGCCGCCGGTCTTGTACGCGGAGGCCATCGCTTTCGCAAGAAGGTTGGCATTGGGGTCCAGGTCCAGCGTGATCTTCCGCGGTTGACCGCCGGACACACGCGCCGGCCCATCTTTACCCTTGTCTGGAACCCTCGTTCCGCAGCACGCGCTCACCGCCGCGCCTACGCAGATAACCAACGCCGCGCGCGTCATCCGTTGCCATCGCATGAGTTTGCCTCCTCACTATGGACCCGTCACCCGCCCGCACGCATACCGCTCGATAGACCCGGCCCTCTCCCCAGACCCATCGTCAACCACACCCCAACCGCGCCCATCACCATACCCGAGAGCGGAATCCACGGCTCGATGTACCACGCGCCCGCCGAATACGCCCCCAAAAGTCCGGCCATCCACATCCCACCCACCACCAACACACCGGCCGCCAGCCACACCGCCTTGCGTCTCTTCCGCGTCCGCGCCCACAAGGCAAGCCCCGCCCCTATTCCGGTCATCGCCGCCACCATGCCCTGCGGCCACCACCCGCCCGGCTGCTTGATGTACCGGCCATCCAGCAGCCACTGGGTTGCCGTCGCCAACGCGTACACCCCCGCCACACGCCCATCGCGCGGGTGAGCACTCAGGTCGAATACTTGCTCGGTCGCCTCAACCTCCGGGGTCGCGAGGTCCGGCCGATTCCAACGCACATCCCCGACAATCACGATCTTGCCGTTGAACAGGTTTGACAACTCCTTGTCCCCGCGCTCGCTCCCGTCCGCATAGCCCGCGACCGTCGCGAAACTCACCGTGCTCGCGGCCCTGGCCCGCTCGCCGGGAAGCGCCAGCAGCATCTTCCGCACCCGGTCTCCCGCCGCGAACCCCCACCGCCGATCCGACTTGACGTCCCCGTTGCTCACCGTCTCCAGCGTCATCCGCTCGAATGTTCTCGTCTGCCCGTTCGGATGAGCGCCGCTCGGATCATCCACGATGGTCGAGCCATCCTCCGCGCCCCCGAGCACGAACTGCGCGCCGGGTGACAAGCCTTCCGCGCGCGCGATCAGTTCGGCCGGAAGCGATGCCGCCGCGCCCTCACCAAGCCTCTGCACAACGAGGTCGATGCTCCAGAACTCCTCCGACCTGAACACCCCGGTGACTATGCCGCCCCGCGGCCCGCACCGGGCCAGGTCCGCGCACATGCCCTCGGGCGCACGCCTGCCATCCACCATCACGTACCGCGTCTTCGGCATCGCCAGCACCACGTCGGCACCCCCAGCCCCACCCTCGGACTCCACGATCTTCCGAAGTTCCCGCGCCGCCGCCGAGTCGAACGAGGTCGCTTTCTCGAGCAGGATGTCCAGCCCCACCGCCCTGGGCCGCCAGTCCTGGCCACCCTCCGCGATGCGACCCGTCACGCGCATCAGCAGCGGCCGCAGCGATCCGATCTTCTCCACGCTCACCCCTTCCAAACCCGTCGCCGCGCACAACGCGTCCACCGCCGTTTGCGTGTTCATCCCCTCGTCCACCGTCACCACCACCACGTCATCGAGCGGCACATCCGCCCAAGATGGGTTCATCCGGCTCAGCCACCGCTCGAACGGCGCATCCCAGTTCCGCCACGCCACCAACCGCGACACACCCACCTCGGCCGCCACCGCCGCGACCGCCGCCGCGCCCACCACGCACATCCATTTCTTCCGACCCAGCGCGGCGGTCACACCACCCCACACCACCGACTTCACCCGACGCTTCTCCAGCCAGCGCTCAAGCCCTTCCTCCAGTTCCCGCGCGCTCTGCGTGCGCTCGCTGATCCTCGCCGCGGTCGCCCGGGCCAGGACCTCCGCCAGTTCCTCGTCCACGCCCGCCGCCACCTCCGTCAGCCGCGCCCGCCGCGCGTGCTGCACGCGCTCGTTCAGCACCCCGTCCGGCACGTTGTCGATGTTGTACGGCAGCCGATCCGCGATCAACTCGAACGCGATCAACCCCAGCGCGTGCACGTCCGTCCACCGCTGAATATCCGCCGCATCCCCGCGGACCTGCTCGGGCGCGGCGTACCGCAGCGTCCGCCGCGTGTCCCCGGGCTTCACCTCGCTCCGGTCGTCGATGATCCCCGCCCCCAGCACCTTCGCCAGCCCGAAGTCGATCACCTTCGGCACGCCCAGGCCCGGACGCGCCGCCCCGTCCATCTCGTCCACCGGGATGTTCCCGGGCTTGAGGTCCCGGTGGTAGGCCCCCTGCTCGTGCGCGTGCTGCACCGCGCTGCACACGCGCACCATCATCCCCACCCTGGCCTCGATCCCCAGCTTGTGCTCGCGGCAATAGTCCCGCAGGCCCAGCGCACGCTTCCCGTTCTTGCGCCGCAGCACTTCCATCACGTAGAACGGCTCCTGCCGCCCGTTCCGCTCCCGCCACCCGCGGTCGTACAGCTTCGCGATGTTCGGATGATTCAGCTTGCTCAGCGTCCGCCATTCCAACTCGAACTCGCGCCGCGCCGCCTCGGTCGGCACCGCTTCCTTGATCAGCTTCAGCGCCAGGTCCTTGCCCGTCCGCGGGTGAACCACCCGCCAGACTTCCCCGTTTCCCCCGGAGCCGATCTTCTCCAGCACCCGATACTCCCCGATCACGTCCCCTTCGCTCACCGCGCTGTCGCGCTCGACCTCCTCGACGAGTTTCTCGAGAAACTCGCTCGTCGTCCCCCGCGGCCGTTCCGAGCCCTCGCCCGCGGCCGACTCCCTCGTCGGTTGTTCATCCTGCCCAGCCATCAACGCGCGGCGGGTCGGACCCTACGCGCCGCACCCAAACATGATACACACTCGCAGCGACTTCAACCTGATACGCAGATTCGCTCTGCAACCGTGGCTCCGCCGTCGCGCGTTCACGGCGCCACCTGAACCGTCGTTTCCACATCCAGTTCGCGCGCGAAGATCGACCCGGGCGGCGGCGTCATCGTTCCATCCGGCGCAATCGAAGGCTTGACCGAGCGGTCGAACCCCCACGCGCCGTAGCAGATGTACCCGCGTGCACGCACGACCACCGGGCCCGGCTTGTCGGGTGTGAACGTCACGCTCGGCGACTTCAAGAAGTACTCGTCATCCGGCGACTCTTCGGGATGACGGATGTACGTGATCTCGTGCGGAAAGAACATCGAGCCGACTCGACCTCCATCCTCGCGAGGGACCGGCTCATCGCCCGCGTAGAAGCCCTCAAGATACAGACGCGGAAGGCCCAGCGCGGGCACGATGGTCTCGTGAGCTCCGGAGAGCCTCACCGTCAGCGGCACACCGACACGCGCCGTTGCCGGCGCGAACAGGCGCGGCGAGAAGGTGTCCTCGTAAAACCTCTGCACAAGGTCGGGCGGAAGCGTGCCCGCGAGCATCTGCGCGTCGAGCCAACTGTTGCCCTCGCTGCGACGGCGGCACAGACCCGAGCGCCGGTCGTCGAGCAGCGCGGTTGCGAGCCGGCGCACCTGCGCGGCATCGAGCTTGCGCGTTTCGAGTTCCTTCCAGTTGTAGAACCCGCCGCCCTGACCGTTCACCGCCTGCATCACCAGCAGGCCGGTCGGCATGTGACGGGCAAGCCCGAACACGCCTTGGAGCCGCCACGCAAAGGCGAGCACACCGACGGTGAGAACCGCCGCGCCCGCCCAGGCGAGCACGGGGACCCGCTTGCCGCGCCCAGCACGCGTTCCGTCCGGTCGCAGCCACGCCGCGCCGCACTCCGGACAGACCTCGGGCGATGGATCGGATTCCGTCGGTTCGATGAACGGGTAATCGCACTTGGCGCAAACCTGCTCCTTCCCGACGCGAGCGCCGACACCCGCGGCAATCAGGCTGACGCCCACCATCACCGGGAGCATCCATGTGACCATCGGCAGCGCCGAAGCCAGGCCGAGCGTCACGCCCATCAGCGCGCCCACGCCCATCCACACGACCACCTGATGCAGCACGATCTCGCCCGGGCGCACCTCCCCCGATTCCCGCCGCCGTCCGGCTCGGCGCGTCGCGGCAACGATCGCCGCACCGAACAGCACGCCCACGGGGACGACCAGCAGGTAACGGAACACCCCGCCCCGCAACAGCGTGCCGATCGCCAGCGCGCAGGCCGAGACACCGATCGACGCCGCGCCGAGAGCGTTCGCGTGAGCGGTCAACCAGCCTTGTCCCGCTCGCGGTGCGCCGTGCGTCTCGGTTGCTCGAACATCCGGTTTCACGACCCGAGTCTACAGCGCCGCCACTCCCCCGACCCCCCTCCCCCGCGCCGCGCTCACTCCTGCCCGAACCAATCATCCAGGAACGCGAACACATCCTGCACGCTCGTCGTCCCGCTGAGCGCGTAGTCGCCGTTACCCGCGAAGTAGTCGGCCAGGAAATCGAACAAGTCCTGCATCGAGACCGCGCCGTCGCCGTTCCAATCCGAACGGAACCACGAGGCCCGAAGGTGCAGCCGCACGCCCGGGCAGCCGACAGGATCGCTCTGCAGCAGGATGTCGATCACCGGCGGATCGATCGTCCGCGACCCGAACTCCGAGTCAAACGTCATCGGCGCGTTGCTCCAGAGCGGCGTCGCCGGCGCGATCGACAACTGAAGCTGCATGTTCTGGTGGTCGGCGAACGGGAACTGCCCGGCCAGAAAGTCGCCCGAGCCCGTGATCGTGCGGTTGAACGGCTGCCCGCCGAACCGCGGCACAACGAAGTTGACGCTCTCGATCCCGTAGAAGTCGGTGGCGTTGCCGATGTTCTGCAAGCGAACCACCAACGTGCCCCGCATCGACTCGGCCGCGCTGAGCGCACAAGCGCAGTCGCCGTAGCAGCCGGATTGGTACGTGCTGCCGCGGTGGAGGTGGTACGTCGTCGGCCCCACACCGTAGTTGGGATAGGGCGGGGGCGGGCCGAGGCAGCACGCGGCCGCGACGTAGGAGAAAGCGGTGAGGGCGTCAAGCATGGTTGCACCAGCCTTTCCGAGGGAAGTCTACTGCGCGGACGCGGCCTGCCTTTCAGAAGTGAATGCGACCGCAGTTACGGCACGTACGGCGATTTGTAGCTCGCGGGCGAGTGGCGCCGCGAGTCCATGTAGAACGCATACGTGGGTTTGGTTGGGGCACCCATCTTCTCAAGACGAGCCGAGCCATCAAGAAACGAGAGCTGCCCCTTCTCCTCGCCGTGCCAAAACCCGGACCAGATGTCGCGCGCGTAGCGCTCGGCGCGCGGGTAGCGGCCGCCGTACAAGGCTGGCGAATCACCTAGCAACACGAAGCGTGAGGGCGTGACGACAACTGAGGATTCGCTGTTGCGCGACCGGAAGCGGGGGTACGGCACGTTCGCACCCGCCCAGCCGAAGCCGTTGTCGTTGGGCTCGCAGTACATCCAGGTGTTAGGTTCGTAACTGGTACCGAAGACGGCGAAGCATGTGCCACGATCCGCATCAGCGGCCATGCCGTTCAACACGTTTGTAAAACCCCAGTTGAGTGTTCGCGCGCCAAACCCGCCGCGATCGCTTGGGCACCTGAATGCGAGTGCACGGTGTTCAATCAAGTCGCCGCCATCTTGAACATAAGGGTTGAGGGGACGTGCAGCGGGCACGCCTTGATGTGGATTATTTTGGTCGTCGAACCAATGTACGGAACATCTGATCATTGGCTCCCCCATCCGACCAACCTGATCCGGGACGTGCGATCGCGTGGATCGCCGGTGTGATCCGCGTGCGGGGTCCGCGGCGGCCCGCGGCGGCTCACGCCGCGTTCAGGCT
>JADLCX010000078.1 GCA_020846975.1 Phycisphaerales bacterium | reverse complement strand
GCCGCGAGCGGCGGTACACGGATTGGGCGGGTCGGATCGTGATCGATCGTGGGCCGCTGGACTCAGCGGGGGATGAGGATGCGGATGGGCTGCGGAACCGGGAGGAGCAGGCGCGCGGGCTTGACCCACAGTCGCCGGACACGGATGGCGACGGGTTCGGCGACCTGGCGGACGGGTACTTCGGGGCGGGTGATGGGTGCGGGGCGGGTGACGGCTCGGGCGTGGGTGTGTGCTGGTTTGCGTTGACGATCGGGAATCACGATCCGTCTGGGGTGGGTTGCGAGAATCCGCCGCTGGCGGGAAGTGTGCCGCGGTGGATGGGGTCGGACTCCACGGGCTGGGACGATGGAAAGCGTGCCAAGACCTGGGTGGTGTGGGTTGGCAGACCGAAGAAGGGCAAGCTGATCGCCATCTCGGCGCAGAATGGGTTCATCGACCCTCCTCAGGTACTGGTCGGGGTGAGCGATGAGAAGGGGCGGAAGCAGGTCACGCTTCAGGCGGATGCGCAGCGAGAGCGATGCGGCGAGCGTGAGGCGATTCATGCGGGGTTCTCCTGTTGGTGGGACAGAAGAACCTACCGTTCAAGTCGGGGGCGGATTGTCACGAGGAGGTAACCGGACTCATGACTGGCGGCGTTGCCACTGCGCGGCCGAGTCGTGGAGCAGTTCGTTCAGGGTGTTCGAGAGCGTGGCGAAAGCATCGAGCCGGCCGGAGCGGACGGAGACGACGACGTCGAAGCAGGGGTGGGCGTCGGGGTCGCGGGCCGAGGCGGGCTGGAGCGGTTGATTCAACCTGAACCACTCGCGGATCAGTCGCTTGATCCGGTTGCGGTCCGCGGCCTTGGGGATCGTTCGTGCGCTGACGGCCAGGCCGAGGCGGTGGTGTGCGAGGTCGTTGGGGCGCGTGAACACGACGACGCCGCCGCGGGCCTTGCGCATCCTGGCGTCGTAGACGGCCTTGAACTGGCGCGCGTGGGTGAGGCGGTGGCGGGGGCGGAAGGTGAAGCGGGGGCCGGGCTGGTGGGGCGCGCCGTCGGGGGGCGATGGGCCGGAGGGGTCGGGCACACGAGATGGTAGAGGGAACGGGGTTTCGTCGCGGCGAGGTTCAGGCGAGCGCGGGGCGGATGGACGAGTGGCTGGTGGCGAGCTCGAACATGCGGGCGATGCGTGTCAGTTCGCCCTCGGCCAGCGCGGGGCCGATCAACTGAAGCCCGATGGGGAGGTTGGATGCGCCGTCGCGATGGAAACCCGCGGGGATGGTGATGGCGGGGAGTCCTGCGAGGTTGACGCCGACGGTATAGATGTCTTCGAGGTACATGGACATCGGGTCGCTGGATCGTTCGCCGAGGGCGAATGCGGGGCCGGGGGAGGTGGGCATGAGCACGGCGTGGCAGGCGTGGGAGGGGCGGGATGCGGCGCGAGCGGTTCCGGCGAAGGCGTCGTCGAAGTCGCGCTTGATGAGCCGGCGCGCCTTGAGCGCGGTGTTGTAGTAGGCGTCGTAGTACCCGCTGGAGAGCACGTGCGTGCCGAGCATGATGCGCCGCTGGACTTCGGGGCCGAGGCCCTCGGCCCGCGAGCGAGCGTAGAGATCGAACAGGTCGTCGCTGGGTGCGAGTTCGGCACGGTGGCCGTAGCGGATGCCGTCGAAACGGGCGAGGTTGGAACTGGCCTCGGCGGTGGCGATGATGTAGTAGGCCGCGATGCCGTGTTCTGCGTGGGGGAGGTCGATATCGATCACGACCGCGCCCAGGTGGGAGAAGGTCTTGATGGCCGCGTCGAGCGCGGCGGTCACCGCGGGGTGGTTGGCGGCGGAGCGGGCCTGGCGCGGGACGCCGAGCACGAGTTTGTCGATGGGCCGGTCAAGGTCGGAGGTCAAGTCGGGGGAGGGCAGGCCGGCGCTGGTGGAATCGGCGGGATCATGGCCGCAGATGGCGGAGGTGAGCAGGGCGGTGTCGGCGACGCAGCGGGCGAAAGGCCCGATCTGGTCGAGGCTGGAGGCGTAGGCGACCAGCCCGTAGCGGGACACGCGTCCGTAGGTGGGCTTGAGGGCGAAGAGGTTGCACCAACCGGCGGGCTGGCGGATGGAGCCGCCGGTGTCGGAGCCGAGCGCGGCGGCGGCCATGCCGGCGGCGACCGCGCACGCGGAGCCGCCCGAGGAGCCGCCGCAGACCCGTGTACGATCGAAGGGGTTGCGGGTCGGGCCGAAGATCGAGTGCTCGGTCGAAGACCCCATGGCGAACTCGTCGAGGTTGGTCTTGGCGACGATGATCGCACCGGCGTCGATGAGGCGCTGCACGGCGGATGCGGTGAACGGGGAGCGGTAGTGTTCGAGCGTGCGCGAGGCGCAGGTGGTTCGCGCGTCGCCGTAGGCCGAGTCGAGGCAGATGTTGTCCTTGAGCGCGATGGTCGCGCCCAGGAGGGGGAGGGGCGCGGCGCGGCGGTCGGCGATGCGGGCGTCGAGTTGGGCGGCACGCTGCAAGGCCGCGTCGTGGAAGACCTGTGTCGCCGCGTTGAGCGACGGGTTCAGGCGGTCGATCGCGGCGAGGCTCGCACGGGTGATATCGACGGCGGACACCTTGCGGTCGAGCAGCGCGGAGCGGGTGTCGGCGATGGTCGTGGGGTGTGCGTCGGTCACGACGGAGCGTAGGAACGCATCGCGCTGGCGCGGCAACCGGGGATTCCCGGCTTGGTATCCTTTCTGCGAGGCCCATGTCCCATCCGCGCGTGGAACTGAAGGACGAATCTCCCGCGAAACAGGCGGGCGGCGGCGGCCACCCGCCGGGCTCGCGGTCGGGGATCGGAAGAGGGGACGAGTCCGACAGCGGGCGAAGGGGATTGTGGCGGTACTGGATGAAACGGCCGTTGGCGAGCGTGGTGCTGGGCGCGGCCGTCGTGCTGTGTGTACGAGAGATCCCGTCGGGAACCTCGGCGGATCCGCCGGGCGCGCCGACGGGCCGGACATCGAGCGGTGGGGTGTTCACGCCCAACCCGTGGTCGTACCTGGCGAGGGCCGGGGACGGTTCGATCTACGCGATCGAGCCCGGGAAGGAAACGCCGAGCGACAGGCTGGTCGGGTCCGCGACGTTCGCGTACCGGCTGCGGCCGGAGCGGGAGGTGTGGTCGGTGCAGTTGCACGCCGACCTGAACCGCGGCGAGGAGGGCGCGGCGCGGAAGGCGTTCGCCGACTGGCTCGGCACCAGTCCGCACAAGTATTGGCGGAACATGGCCGAGCGGTTGACGCTGGTCGATGATGACGACAGCATCAGTTTCGTGGGAGTGCGGATCGCGCTCTCGGCGCTGGCGGTGACGTTCGGCGGGCTGCTGGTGCGGTCGCTGGCGTGGGCCGAACCGATCGTGACGGCCGCGCTGGAGCCGCTCAGCCGCCTGTCGATGGACCCGGAGGAGCGGGAGCGGCGGCGACGGCGCAAGGTTCTGGCGGCGGGCAAGTGTCCCGGGTGCGGGTACGAGATCGGCGGCCTGCCCAAGCGGCGCTGTCCCGAGTGCAACGAGACTTGGGGTGCGTGGGAACTGAAGTGAGGGCCGGCGACGGGCGGGGCACGGGCGGGGATAATCGGTCTGATGCACGAGGGCAAGACCAACGCGGTGGAGGCGGGCGGCGCGGACGGCGCGGGATCGTCGGGCGCGGCCGCGCGGGGCGATGGTCGGCCGCTGCTGGCGATCGTCTCCGGGCACCTGACGCCGTACCGGATCGCGCTCCACAAGCGGATCGCGGCGGAGTTGCCGGAGGTGCGTCTTGCGTCGCTGGTCACCAAGTATCGCACGGGCCCGTGGGTGAACCCGGGCGTGCCGGAGATCGGGACGGTGATGCTCGACCCGGAGCCTCCGCCCGCGCGAGAGGTCGCGAACATGACGCTGGACCGAGGGGGGCGCTCGCGAGCGGCGCACGTTCGGCACGAGATCGGCACGGCGCGTCGCGTGTGGGCGTGGATGGAGGCGCACAGTCCCGGTGCGGTGCTGTGCGGGGGGTATGACGAACTGCCCGTGCTCAGCGCGATGAGGTGGGCGCGCCGGCGCGGCGCGGCGGTGTTCATGTCCGGCGACAGCAACGTGCACGGGGACTTTGCCGGGGGGCTCAAGCGAGCGGCGAAGAGGGCGTACGTGGCCCGCATCGGGCGGATGTGCAACGAAGTCCTCGTGTGCGGGTCGGCGGGCAGGGCGTTCTTCGAGCGGTACGGCGTGCCCGAGGGCAAGATCCGCGTCATGCCGCTGGAGATCGACTATCGACTGATCGAGACGCTGTCCGGGCAACGGGTCCGAGAGGTCGCGGAGTCTCTGGGCCTGGACGGGGGGGCCGGCGGGTCACGGCGGCGCATCGTCGTGTGCTGCCGCCTGATCGCGGTGAAGCGTGTCGATCTGGTGATCGACGCGTTCAAGGCGATCGCGGCGGCACGTCCGGAGTGGGACCTGGTGATCGTCGGCAAGGGGGAGTTGCAGGCGGAGTTGGAGGCCCGCTGCGGCGGGCTTGTGAGCGATGGGCGTGTGCGGTTTGCCGGGTTTCTCGATGGCGAGCGGGTGGCGGCCGTGTACCGATCGTCGCACGTGCTCGCGCTGGCGAGCGACTACGAGCCGTGGGGGCTGGTGGTCAACGAGGCGTGCAGCGCGGGCATGGCGGTGGTGGTCAGCGATCGGGTGGGCGCGGCGTACGAACTGGTGAACAGCGAGAACGGGCGCATGGTCAGGGCCGGCGATGTGGTCGGACTGACCGACGCGCTGCGCGAGGTGACCGACACCTCGCGGCTGGGCGCGATGCAGGCCGCGTCGCGCGGGGTGATCGCGAGGTGGCGGCGCGACCACGACCCGGTGCAGGCGTTGAGGCAGGCGCTGAAGGCGGCGGGCGTGGTCTGATCGATTCTCGCGCGTCGCCGGGGTTATGCGGGTTTCGGCGCCGGCTCTTTGGCGTCCGCGCGCATGAACAGCGGCTCGCCCTTGGCGATCGGCGAACCCGGCTGGAGGGCGTGCTTGCCGCCGAACCGGGCGAGTTCGTGCAGGGGCACGCCCGGGGTGGGCTGGCAGTTCCAGGTCTTCCACAGTTGGGCCATCTTCGTCGGCATGGCGGGTGAGAGCAGGAGGCTGGCGATCCGCACCGCTTCGGCGCAGGAGTAGAGGATCGCGGCGAGCTGGTCCCTGGCCGCGGGGTTGGCGTCGATGGTCTTGGCCAGTTTGAACGGCGCGGTGAGGTTGATGAACGCATCGACGCGGCCGACGAGGGCGATTCCCTCGAGCAACGCGCCGGTGAGGTCGATCGATCGCAGCTGCTTCTCGGACTTGTGCACGAACTCGTGGGTATCGCGGGGCCAGTCGAACACCGACTCCAGCGCGGACGCCACGTCCTGCGGCTGGGTCTGGATCGCGGTCTGCGGCGGCGAACTCGGCCCGAAGTGGAACACCGGGTCGGCCGGCGCGGGGGGCACCTTCCCGTCGAAGTACTTCTCGATCATGTTGCCCACGCGGCTGGCGCAGTTGCCGATGCCGTTGGCCAGGTCCGCGTTGTACACCTCCACGAACTTGGCGTAACTGAAGTCGGCGTCGGTCTCGCGCAGCGGGCCCTGGGTCAGCAGGTACCAGCGCAGCGCGTCGAGCCCGAAACGATCGATGTACGCCCGGAGCGTCGCGAGGTCGATGAAGTTGCCGAGCGTCTTGCTCATCTTCTGGCCCTCGCTGATCCAGAAGCTGTGCGCGTAGACGCAGCGCGGAGTTTCCAGCCCCAGCGCCATGAGCAGCGCGGGCCAGATCACCGCGTGGAACCACAGGATCTCCTTGCCGATCAGGTGGACATCGGCCGGCCAGTACCTGGCATTCCGGCCCTGCGAGCCGGATGGCGCTGTCCCGGCCAACCCGTCGATCACCCCGATCGCCGTGGTGTAGTTCAGCAGCGCGTCGATCCACACGTAGATGACATGCTTCCCCGGAGTGCCCCCGGGACCGTCGAGGATCGGGATTCCCCACGAGAAGTTCGTGCGGCTGATCGGCACATCCTGCAGGCCCTCGCGAAGTCGCCCCAGCACCTCGTTCATCCTGGCCGCGGGCTTCACGAAGTGCGGGTTCGCGGCGAGAAACTTCTCGAGTTCCGGCTGCCACTTGCTGAGCCTGAAGTAGTAGTTGTCTTCCTTGGCCCGAACCAGCGGTTTGCCGTTGAACGCGGTGTAGTTCTTTTCGCGGGCCGCGTTCTCGGTGACGTACTCCTCCTGCCCCTCGTCGTACCAACCCTCGAACGTGCCGAGGTAGATGTCGCCCGAGGCGATCAGGCGCGCCACGGCCGCCTGCACCTGCTTCTCGTGTCGGGGCTGCGTGGTGCGGATGAAATCGTCGTTCGACGCCCCGATCAGCGTCATCGCCTGCTGGAACACCGCCGCGTTTTCGTCGGCGAGTTGCTGCGGGGTCACGCCGGCGGCCGCGGCGGACTTCTCCACCTTCTGCCCGTGCTCATCGGTTCCGGTCAGAAAGTACACATCCCGTCCGGCCAGCCGCTGGAAGCGGGCGATCGCGTCGGCGACGGTCGTTGTGTAGCAGTGGCCGATGTGCGGCTTGTCGTTGACGTAGTAGATCGGGGTCGTGATGTAGTAGGTGTGTGTGTGGGTCATGGCGGGACATGATAGTGGCGCGAGCGTGGGTTCCCACGCGGGGCGGGACATCGGACAGTCCGAGCGCACGCCGATCAAGAGCCGCCACTCATGCGTATACCCTCAAAGTCCGATCTTGATCGGATCATCGGAGGTCTGATATGCGAGCGGCCAGTTCGTCGGTTGTGCGTGGTCATCTTGGGCCGTTTGGTCCGATCGCGCTGGGGTATTGCGCCGCGGCGACCCTGCTCGTGTCGGCCGGCGCGGCCTTCGGCCAGAACTACCGGGGCGAGGCGGGCACGCGGCTGGACCGCAACCAGCGCGTCGGGAGCGGGGGCATCAACGCCCCGGGTGTCGATATCCGCGATCGCATCTGGATGAACAACCAGATCATCACCTCGGGCGCGCCCGCGGGGCGGTCGTTCCGCGGCTATGTCGGTTACACGGCGGCGGACGAGTTCCGCGGCATAGCCGGCTCGAACGCCAACTACGATTTCCGGCGCGATTCGGCCTCGTCGGCGCGCGTGGCCTCGGGGGTGCGGGCGTCCGATGCGCTGCGCTACCAACTTTCGATCACGACCGGGCAGACCGTGCCCGGGTACATGTCGGCCTCGATCGTCACGGCGCGGGACGCCAACGCCGCCAGTTCGGGCATCGCGCTGGGATCCAGCGCCGCGCTGCGCAGCACCTCGGACTATGTTTCCGCCCGCGCCCTGCGGCCATCGGTCGTGAGCACGCGCACCGACAAGGAGGGGCGCGAGTGGAACGCCACCGCCTCTCCGCTCACCGGTCTCAACTGGCTGCGCGTCGAGAAGGACCCGACCGCGGCGGGCTCCAAGTCGGAAGAGCCGGAGCAGCCGCGGAGCGAGTTCGCCGTTCCCAGCGTGGAGGAGCAGAAGAAGAAGGAGCTCGAGCGGCTGGCCCGCTACACGATGACGCCGACCGGCCTGGAGAACTACTCGCCGCTCATGCGCCTGCGCATGCAGCAGGCCGGTGATGCCGCCTCCAAGCCCGCCGCGCCCGGCAACCTCGCCGTCACCGAGAACCAGGCCGAGCGTTCCGCGACGCGCGTCGTCGAGCATGACCGCTTCATCGCTTCGGTCCGCGGGGCCTACAAGCCCGGCCAGGCCGAGAAGCCCGCGACCGAGCCCACCCCTCCCGACCAGGTCGCCTCGTCCGACAAACCGCGCAGCGCGATGGAGATCGAGCTCGACCGGATCTCGCGCGTGCTCCGCGGTCTTCCGGCGATTGAGCCCAAGCCCAGGGAGGACCTTTCGCCGGGCGGCGCCAACCCCTTCACGCCGACCGGCCCCACCCCCAAGCCGGCCGCCGAGCAGCCCAAGCCCGAGAGGCCCGACGATCGGGACGCGGATCGGAAGAAGCCGCTCCCGCCCGAGATCATCTCGGCCCTCCGCGCCGCGGGAGTCAAGAACATCGAGTCGCTCGCCCCGGCCGCGGGTTCGACCGACCCGGAGTGGTACCGCCTGCAGATGCAGAGCGGGCAGAAGGCGCTGGAGGACCAGCGCTACTTCGACGCGGAGGACCGCTTCACCCGCGCGATCGCCGCGATGCCCAACGACCCGATGGCCAAGGCCGGGCGCATCCACGCGCAGCTGGGTGCGTCGCTGTTCCTCTCCGCATCCGCCAACCTTCGCGCCCTCATCCAGTCGCACCCCGAGATGGTCGGCGCCCGCTTCGACGCCAAACTGCGGCCCTCGTCCGACCGCACGCGCGAGATCGCCGAGATGCTCCGGGGCACGATCGAGAAGGGCGGGGGCCTCGCGATGGTCTCCGATGCCGGCCTGCTGCTGGCCTACACCGGCCGGATCAGCGGCGATCAGGCCATGTGCCGCGAGGGCCTGGACGTCTTCGCGAGGAATATCGAGCCCGACAACACCGCCGACAAGACCCTCGATGCGCTGCTCCGGGGTGTGTGGCTGGCCGAACCGACGAAGTGATCGCGCCGCTCGCGGGACGGCGGTTGTGGGCGGGCGTCCCGCCCGTCGAACGGCGTCTTACGGGGCGGGATGCCGGCCGAACGCCATCAGCGCCAGCGTGATCAACCCGAACAGCGCGGCCGAAGCCTGGAACGGCCGATCCCGCGTCGCCAGTTCCGTCGGGTCGTCGTAGAGCCCGCGTTCGACCATCACCATGCCCCTGAGCAGGCCGAAGGTCGCGGGCAGCATCGTCAGCCACAGCAGGTTGAACCCGTGCGTGTACCGCGCCGCCTGGTCGGTGACGTAGGCGGAGTAGCTGAGCAGGGTCGCCACCGCGGTCACCACCGTCGCCATCCGCAGCAGGTCGGTCGTGTACTGCTCCTGCACCGATCGGGCCGCGGCGGCGTCGAGTTCGCCCAGCGCGCGGCGCTCGCCGAGCCTCTTGCCCAGGGCGAGGAACATCGAGAGGAAGAACGTGCAGTTGAGCAGCCAGCTCGATGGCTCGACCCCCACCGCCGCGCACCCGCCCAGCACGCGCAGCACGAACCCCGCCGCCAGCGACATCACGTCCATCACCGCGGCGTGCTTCCACCACGCGGTGTAGAGAAGCGTGTTGAGCACGTAGAGCACGACGCACCCGCCCAGCAGTTCGCGCGAGGAGAGAGGGAACGCCGCCGGCCCGACCCGCGGCGCGAGCAGGACCGCCGCCGCCGCGAGCACGAACATCGCCATGCCGAACCAGGCCGCCGCGGCGGGCGACACCTCGCCCGAGGCGAGCGGTCGGCGCCGCTTCCGCGGATGGGCCCGATCCGCCTCCACATCGCGGAGGTCGTTGAAGACGTAGCACCCCGACGAGGCGAACCCGAACGCCGCGAACGCGCACAGGGCGGGGATGACCGCCTCGCCCAGCGCGGCCGGTCCGAGCAGCTTCTGCGAGTACACCGCCCCGAGGAAGCAGAACGCCCCCTTGCTCCACTGCTTCGGTCGGGCCAGTCGCAGGAACGCCGAGATCATGAGGGTTCAATCCCAGACAACGCACGGGGCGCTGCGGGAACGCGGAGAGCTCGGAGCAAACACCGATGCTTCTTCAACCCTGTCGTTCCTCCACGCCCTGTGCGTCCCCCTCCGCGCGCTCTGCGTTGTCCGGTTCGGATGAGTTTGCCGCGTCACCGCCGCCCCGCCGCCCCGATCGCCGGCAGCACGCCGATCAGGATGCACACCGCCCCGCTCGCCAGCATCCAGAGCCGGTGTCGGTCGTTGGTCGTCAGCCGGACGAGCAGGCTGGGGTTGGATTCCCACGCGGGCCGTTCGGGCAGGTCGATCGGCTCGGGTTCCAACCCGGGGAACGGCGAAGCGCTCACCGCGCGCGGGTCTTCGGGGGGCATCAGCGGAACCCTCGCGGCCGGCGACATGTTCAACTGCGTCGCCATCAGCGAGAGCATCAGATCGTCATCCCCGCGCTGGACCGCGGCCAGGTACTGGCCGTACCGCTCGAGCCGGGTCTGCCTGTGACGCTCGATCGCCAGGGCCTTGTCCTTCTGCCAGCGCGATTCGGACAGGTCCAGCGAGGCCGGGATCAGGATCGTCGCCGACACGACCGCCAGGCCGGCGATCAGGAACAGCCACCCCGCGTCGAGGCGGAACAGGGGGCGGGGGCGCGGGCGCGAAGAGGCCGCGATGTGGGGCGCGTGGACGGTCGGCATGGCCATCGGACTATCGACCAGAACCGACCGCCGCGCGGAAAAATCAAAGAAGGTGGGCCGACTCGATCGAAGGGTGGGGGTTGTGTTGCAAACGAAACGTCGATCGGCGGCCCACCTGGGCTGGAGCGGGTCTGTCCGGGAACCCCGCCTCTCCGAGGCGGGGTTCCTGGCAGGCCTACCTTCGAGCGCTCACCCCGTAAACCTGGTTGTAGCAGAAGAACGCGTTGTCCGCGATGTTGATGTTGATGCGAGAGGGCGGCAGGGCGACCCCGATGACCGGCCCGAAGCCGACCCATCCGCTGTCGTACTCTTCTTCGGCCGATGCCGGGCGCGTGAGCGCGACGAGCATGCGCTGGTTCAGCGGCGGGCGCGTGTCCCTCGGGCCGACGGAATAGAAGCCCGACCCGGTCGTCACCGCGTTGGCGGGCGTGATCGAGGTCGAGGGGAACCACCCGATGCGGATCACGCCCCACTGGTGCGTGGTCGGAGCCTCGGGTGTCGGCGGCAGCGGGACCAGCGAGAAGCCACCCGCCTGCGGCTGCTCGATGGTGATCGGGCACAGGCACGGGTCCCAGCACCCCTCCTGGTAGAACGCCTCACCGTCGAGCCGGTAGCGCAGGATCGAGGCTTCCTCGACCGGGGTGGCGTTGAGCGTGAACACCTGGTCGGTGCAGACCTGGTTGTTCATGTCGATGACGATGCTGATCGTCGGCCAAGCGCCGTCGGACGCGCCGGCGATGAGTTCGCTGTCGAAGTGCATCGGCGTCGCGCCTTCGCCGATCCGCAGGTCGAGCTCGAGCCGGTGCGCCAGCACCGTGAGCGGGCCGAGCGAGGGGTACCACGAGTACGTGCCAGAGCCGCGGACCAGCACATCGCCCCCGCCGACGTTGATCCGCCAGTTGACATCGCTGACCTGGTAGCGACGCTCGCCGCTCGAAGTCGAAGGGCCGCGCGTCAGGATCATCGTGCCCGAGAGCGAACTGCGCAGATCGAGGAAGCAGTCGCACGGATCGAAGCACGCGTTCCGGTACGTCGAGTCCGCCTCGAGCCGGTACACCCGCGTGCGAGCGCGCGTCAGCGACGACGCGTCGAGTGTCGTGGGCGAGAGCGAGCCGCCGGTCGGCGCGACATCGACCGACTTGCCGGAAGAACCTTGCGCGCGAACCGATGTGGTGTTCACCATCAGCAGCGCCGCGACGGATGCGCCGATCATCGCCAGTCGTCCGAGCATCGACTTTCTCCTGATGTTGAGCCCCCGCCGCGAGTCCGCCAACTACAGACTATCGCGCGATGTGCATCGCGGCAATGACCTGAACGGGGCGGTCGGATCAAGAGTTGGTCGGGCGCCTCTGTTCTCAGTCCAGGGGCGCGAACTCCACGCCCCGCAGTTGCCGCAGCCTGTGCGTGGTGGCTCGAAGCAGGTCGGTCTCGACCCGTGAATCTGAGAAGCGACCGATCACCGCGTGCAGGGTGAAGTCGGTGGGGGGCTCGGACTGCTCATCACCCTCCGGTGCGGCCGACTCCCGCGTTGCGGTCAGCGTCCCGTCTTGTCCATCGAAAAGACGGAGTTGGTAACGCCTGATCGTGGGGTCGATGGTCTCGCTTTGCACCACGACCGCCCGGATCGCTCGGCTCCCGATGATGACCGATGCATCCAAGTCGTCCCAGTCCGCGTTCACCCGTGTCTCCGAACCTTCCGAGTTTGGTGGGCGGGTCACGAGGCTGTCGTGCGGCCTGGACTTCGAGGCACACCCCCAACACAGGGCGGTTTGAAACCCTAACAAACCAGAGATTATCCACCCAAAATACAAACAAAATACACTTCTTGAACCTCGGCGACGATTCGTCACTGGGGGTCGGCCGAGGGCTCGGGTAGAGTTTTGAGTCTCTACGCGCATTCCCGGGGCATCGGCTTGGGCGTGTGCGAATCGGATTGGGGGTTCTGGATCGTCCGCCACCGATCGGACGCGGTGAGTCACCGCCGTCTTGGTCGACCAAGCGGAGCAGAGGGGGGCTCGGAGTATGGCCGGCGTGGAGTTCATCATCAAAGTTCCGCAGGGCGCCGAGCGGGTCACCATGCTCGGGTTGGGGGATCGCAACCTCAAGATCATCCGCGAGGCTCTCGGCGTGCAAGTGTTGGCGCGCGAAGGGCGGGTGCAGGTATCGGGCGATCGCTCGGCCGTGGCCGCCGCCCGCGACGTGCTCGAGCGGCTCGCGTTGGCCGCCGAGCGGCAGGAGCACATGACGCGGCAGCAGGTGCTGGACCTGGTGAGCGCGGCCAACACCGGGCGTTCGGAGCGGGATCGCCAGCGCGGAGAGCGGTGGACGCCGACTTCGCGCCACACGCACACCGAGGAGGAGACGTTCGGCGACCCCATCGATTCCGGCCCGGCGTGGGATCAGCACCTGGATGTGTACGTGGGCGGGCAGGCGGTTCGTGCCAAGACCGCCAATCAACAGGCCTATCTCGACTCGGTGCGCGACCACGACCTGGTCTTTGGCATCGGCCCCGCCGGGACCGGCAAGACCTACCTCGCCGTCGCCGCCGCGGTGCACATGCTCAAGCACGAGCGGGCCAAGAAGGTGATCCTCGTTCGCCCCGCGGTGGAGGCGGGCGAGCGGCTCGGGTTCCTGCCGGGCGACATGCAGCAGAAGGTCAACCCCTACCTTCGCCCGTTGTTTGACGCGCTCGAAGACATGATGGATTACGGCACGCTCAAGCGGTTTCTGTTGAGCGATGTCGTGGAGGTCGTCCCGCTGGCGTACATGCGCGGGCGCACGCTCAACCGGGCCGTCATCCTGCTCGACGAGGCTCAGAACACCACCCGCGGCCAGATGCAGATGTTCCTCACGCGCATGGGCCACGGCTCCAAGATGATCGTGACGGGCGACACCACCCAGATCGACCTGCCCGACGCGTCGGAGAGCGGACTGATCGACGCCGTCCGACGCCTTCGGCGCGTCCCCGGGGTCGGGTTCTGCACGATGGACAGGCAGGACATCGTCCGCCACCGCCTGGTCCAGCGCATTGTCGAGGCCTACGGCGACAAGACCCCAAAGGCGGAAGAGGCGGCACAGACGCGAGAAGTCGCCGAGTTGCTCGCCGTTCGGCCACCCGACTTTGGGGAGAGACCCGCGCCAACCGCATCGTCCGCGACCGATGAATCTGACGGCGCCCCGATCACCAATGGACTGAGCACACCGACCGCCCGAGCCTGACGCCGCCCAGGAGATCGTTGGGGCTCGCACCCATGTCCCGACTCACGCCCAACAAGTCCGGCCAGAGCCGATCACGAACGGACGAACTCCGTCGCGAGATCGGCGCGGCCATCGGGAGGCGAGGGATGCTGGAGCGGCTGTTCGCGTCGCGTCGCCTGTTCTGGGGCTTGCTCATCTGGGGCGGTTTCGTGGCGGTGGTCTCGCTCGCGGTCGTCTGGTCGCGCGAGCAACCGAACGTCGCCGAGGGCCGCGTCATGGCCCGCACGCGGATCGCCCGCACCGAGTTCAAGTTCACCGACACGGTGGCGACGGAACTTGCCCGCCAGAACGCCGCGGCGCGGGCGGCGCGGGTCTACTCGCCGGCGCCGGGCGTGCTCGGCGAGTTGAGCGCGTCGATCGAGAGCCTTCCGGGGATCGCGTTCGGCGAACTGGACCCCGAGCGGATCGAGGCCGGGCTGCGCCAGCAGTTCGGCATCACGCCCGAGGCCCTGGCCGACCTTCAGAAGGAGGCCGAGGACGGTCACGCGTCATCGGTCTGGACTTCGCGGACGCTTCGGTTGATCGATGCGCTCAGGCTCGCGCCGATCCTCGAGCGCGAGACGTTCCAGGTCGAGTCCACGCTGCAGAACCGGGAGATCGAACTGCGCATCCCCGACCAGCACGAAGAGGGTGAGTTTCGCAAGGTCGTCATCAACACGACGGCCGCGCTCAACGCCGACAGCCCGAAACTCCGCGACAACCTGCGCCCATTGGTCGCCGCAGCGGGGTTCGCCGGGGCGCTCCAGGAGGTCGTCCTCAACCGCCTGCTCTGGCAGGTGAAGGCGACCTACATCCACGAGCCGGCGCTGACCGAGGCCAACCAGAAGAACGCCGCCGCGGCCGAGAAGCCGGTGATGATCGAGTACCCCGTCGGCGAGGTGATCTATCGGCGCGGCGAGGTCCTGACCGGGAAGCAGCTCGACAAGGTGCGCCAGGCGATGCGTGCCGAGCGGCTGGCCCTCGACCGTTGGGGTCGGTGGGGCGGGCGGCTGGCGGCGATCGGCATAGTGACGGGCGTCGCGCTCGCGCTGGCGGGGTATACGGTGCTGTTTGTTCCGAAGATCCGCCGCAACCCGATCCGCATGTTGGCGATCGCGGGGCTGCTCGCGGGCGCGACGATCATCGGATGCTGGGCCGCGGCGACCAAGCCCGCGCTGCTCGCGCTGGCCGGGATCGCGCCCACGGTGTTCGTGGCGGCGATCCTGGCGATCGCGTACGAGCAGCGTGTCGCCCTGGCCTACGGGTGCCTGCACGGGCTGCTCATGGTCGTCGCGCTGGATCAGCCGGTCGGCATCTTCGCGGTGCTGGTGGCGGGCGTGGGCGTGGCGGTCTGGCTGCTGCGGGAGGTCCGCGATCGAGACGCGCTCATCCGGCTCGGAATCGCCGAGGTGTTCGCGCTCTCGATCGGCATGTTCGTCGCGAGCCTTCTCGAACTTCCGACGACATCGGCCGCGGTGTACCAGGCCGCGCTCGACGGGCTCTGGGCCGGGCTCGGCGGGTTCGTGACCAGCGGGTTTGTGCTCTACATCCTGCCCACGCTCGAGCGGACGTTCGGCCTGGTGACGGGGATGACGCTGATCGAGCTGCGCGACCCGAAGGTGCCGCTGCTCCGCCAGCTCCAGCAGCGAGCCCCCGGCACGTACAACCACTCGCTCAACGTCGCGAGCCTCGGCGAGAGCGCGGCGGACGCGATCGGCGCCGACGGGCTGCTGACCTATGTCGGCGCGCTCTATCACGACATCGGGAAGATGAACAAGCCCGATTACTTCGTCGAGAACCAGTCGCCGGGTTTCAACCGCCACGACCGGCTCTCGCCCGCGATGAGCCTGCTGGTCATCGTCGGTCACGTCAAGGACGGGCTCGAACTGGCGCGGGAGTTCGACCTGCCGCGCCCGCTCCACCACTTCATCGAGAGCCACCACGGCACGACGCTGGTCGAGTACTTCTACCACCGCGCCCGGCGCCAGGCGGAGATGGGGATCCGTCGCGACGACGAGGATGCCGAACTGCCCAGCGAAATCGAGTACCGCTACCCCGGTCCTCGCCCTCGCACGCGCGAGGCGGCGATCCTGATGATCTGCGACGCGGTCGAGAGCGCGGCCCGCGCGATGGCCGACCCGACGCCGGCGCGCATCGACGCCGCCGTGCGCGGCATCGCCAACAAGCGCCTCATGGACGGGCAGTTCGACGAGTGCGACCTGACCCTCCGCGAGTTGAACACGATCGTCGAGACCGTGAGCAAGACGCTGGCGAGCATCTACCACGGGCGCATCCAGTATCCCGGCAACGCCGAGACGCCCGACACCGGCGCGGAGCGCCCCCCGATGCCGGCGCCGGCCAACGGCCCGAAGACGGCGGTGCTCACGGCGTCGGAGGCCAAGCCCCGCTCCGGCGCGGCCAGGTGATCAGCCGGGCGTCGGGTAGTGCCGCTCCAGAACCTCGCGCCACTGCGCCAGCGAGCCCACCGAGATGAACCGTCGTCGCACGTCCTCGGCGGCGGGATGGTGGGCGGCGAACCTGATCCCGAACTTGCGCATGAGGCGCCCGGCGTGGTGCTCGCCGTTGAGCGCGACGCTGAGGCGGAAGTGCTCCTCGAGCACGGCGCGCTGCTCGGCAAGCGTGGGCGCGGCGGGGGGCTCGCCACGGAGCATCTGCCGCGCCTGACGGAAGATCCACGGGTTGCCGATGCACCCCCGCGCGACCGCGACCGCGGCAACGCCCGTGTACGAGAGCATGCGGAAGATCTCGCCGACCTCCCACACATCGCCCGAGCCGAAGATCAGTTTGTCGGGGTTTCGGCGGACGATCTGGCGCAGGATGTCCCAGCGGCTCGGGCCGATGTACTTCTGTTCGACTGTTCGCGCGTGGACCGTGGCCCACGAATAGCCGAGCGCGAACGCGGCGTCGAGGATCCGATCGAAGTTCGCGGCCATCTCGGCCGTGTCGTCGAATCCGCGGCGGAGCTTGACCGTGCAAACGACGCCGGCCGGCACGGCCTCGCGCACCGCCCTGAGGATCGCGATCGCGCCGTCGGGTTCGGCGAGCCAGTGCCCGCCGCGGGCCTTGGACTTGATCTTCTTGACCGGGCAGGCGAGGTTGATGTCGATGGTCTCGAAGGAAAGCGCGCGGGGACTGGCGGGGTGTCGGGGTGAGCGGGTGTCGGGGTGAAGCGCCGGATCGACGGCGTTGACCTCGTCGATCAAGGTCTCGCACGTCTCCTCCCGCGGATCGGCGGCGATGCGCCCGACCTGCACGCCGCCGGGCGCGCGGAGGTGCGTGTCGAAGACCTCGGAACGTTCGTCGGGGCTGAGGTGGTCGTAGGCGAGTTGGCGGTAGACCTTGTCGTGGCGCAGGCCCTGCTCGGCGACCTTCAGGCACGCCGCGGCCATCTCGGCGGGGTCGGAGCCCATGATCTGGCAGGCCAGGGGGTGGTCCTCCGCGCCGCCGGGGATGTTGTCGTGAAGCGCGCCGAGGTCGGCCTTGTTGAAGCCCCGGCCGCCGGCGAGGAGCGTGCGGTCGAGCAGGGCCTCGGTGACGCAGAAGGGGCAGCCATGCCGGCGAGCGACGATGCGCATCGCGGCATCGGAGTAGCCGGCCAGCCCGGCCTGGAAGAACGGGGCATCGAACGCGGGAACGATGGCCGGGACCCGGGGATCGATCCCGCCGGGCCACCGGCGCGCCAGATCGCGGGCCGCGGCGACGGGCTCGATCGCCTCGCCGCCGGGTGCGACGGCGGGGCTGGGTGCGGTGGCGTTGTTGCCCTCGACGCTCATTCGTGCGATGATAGTGGTACAGGAGCGTGAACATGCAGGAACACAGAGGGCACGGAGAAGGCGGAGAGGGCACAGCAGAGGCGAAGGCGTCGGGCTTTGCCGTTTCAATCAGGCCTTTCTCTCGGTGCACTCTGCGCTTTCTCTGCGCTCTGTGTGTTCCGGTCGTGTGCGTCGGCGGGTGCTCCACCGGGCCGAACCCCGACCTTGCCGGGCCGGGGTACCCCGCGGTCGTTCAGGGAGAGATGCTCGATGTTCAGGTCGTGCGCGAGGAGACCGTCATCCGCCTGACCAACACGACCGTGCGCCCCTACAAGGACGCCAGGCTGTGGGTCAACCGCTGGTACAGCCTGCCGATCCCGATGTTCGATGTCGGCCAGACGCTGGAGTTGAGCCTCTGGGACTTCCGTGACGAGCACGGCGAGGCGTTCGAGGCGGGCGGATTCTTCGCGACGCGCAAGCCCGAGCGGCTGGTGCAGGCGCAGCTGGAGGCGGGTGAGAAGGTGTACGGCCTGGTGGTGGTGGCGCGGGGGGAGGATTGAGGCGCGGGCATCGGTCGCCGGGTTCGTGCCGTCGATCAGAGGCCGAGGCCGTCGAGCGATTGCAGCCCGATCGGCTCGCGGGCGAAGAACGGCTCGGCCGCCGCGGTTCCGATGCGTGAGCCGAAGTACCGGCCCGCCGCGTCGAGCCAGTCGATGACCGGCGCGTTCTTCCGGTTGGCCACGAACTGCGAGTGGTAGGCGAGGCAGGCCTCGCGCTTGGCGGTCTCGAATCCCGTGATGTCGATCAGGAACGACGGCCGCGGCGTGATCCGCAGGTGCGTGGCGTAGTAGTGGAACAGCCACCTGGGGTAGATCGGCGGGCTGCCGTCATCGCCGGGCATGTCGAGCCCCGTGAGCTTGGCGTCGAAACGGGCATCCTCGGCGACGCGGGTGACGGCGAGGTGGTCGGGGTGAGCATCCTCAAAGTACGGCACGAACATGATCTGGGCCTGCGTGGCGCGGATGACGCCGGCGACCTTGTGCCGGTTCTCGATGGAGTGTTCGACGAAGCGGTTCCTCAGGCCGAGCTGGATGCGTCGAACACCGAGGATCTTCGCCGCGGCGGCCGACTCGCGGGCGCGGGTGGCGGGGTCGCCGAAGGGAGTGGGCTCGCCATCGGTCATGTCGAGCAGCGTGACGGCGTGGCCCTGCGAAGCGAGCCTGGCGATGGTCCCGCCCATGCCCAGCTCTTGGTCGTCGGGGTGGGGGCCGATGACGAGGATGTTGGGCATGGCGGAGAATAGCTACGCTAGGGTCGCGTGACCCCGACCGCCGAACTCATCCAGCCCGAGGTTCAGGAGCTTGTGCACGACGGCGCGTACAGCGAGTTGCGCGCCGCGCTCAAGGGGGTTCCATCGGCGGATGTCGCGGACATCCTGGCGAGCCTGGAGCCGGATCAGGCGGCGGTGGCGTTCCGCTTCCTGCCGCGTGATGATGCGGGCGAGGTGTTCGCGTACCTCGAGCACGAACTTCAGGAGCAACTGGTCCTGAAGCTCGGCGACAGCGCGCTGCGGGTGATCGAGGGCATGAGCGCCGACGACCGCGTGCGCCTGCTCGACGAGTTGCCGGCCGAGGTGGCGCAGCGGCTCATCACCAGCCTGCCGACGGAGGAGCGCCGGCAGACGCAGGCGATCCTGGGATATCCGCCGGGGAGCGTCGGGCGTCTGATGACGCCCGACTACGTGCGCGTGAAGCCCGACTGGACGGTGCAGTACGCGCTCGAGCACATCCGGCGGTACGGGAAGGACGCCGAAACGATCAACGTCGTCTACGTCGTGGACGACAAGGGCGTGCTGATCGACGACGTGCGGCTGCGGTCGCTGCTGATGGCCGATCCGGCGAGCGTGGTCGAGAGCCTGATGACGCGCAACTACGTTGTGCTGCGGGCCGACCAGCCGCAGGAAGAGGCGGTGCGGGCGATGTCCCGCTACGACCGCGTGGTGCTGCCGGTGGTGGACAGCCGGGGCGTCTTGCTGGGGATCGTGACGGTCGACGACGTGCAGGACGTCGCCGAAGAAGAGGCAACCGAGGACATCCAGAAGATCGGCGGCGTGCAGGCCCTGGAAGAGCCGTACATCACGATGCCGGTGCTCGGGCTGGTGAAGAAGCGGGCCCCGTGGCTGGCGCTGCTGTTCATGAGCGAACTGCTGACGACGACCGCGCTGGGCTACTTCGAGGGCGAGATCGCCAAGGCCGCCGTGCTCGCGACGTTCATCCCCGCGATCATTTCGTCGGGCGGAAACTCCGGCTCGCAGGCGAGCACGCTGGTCGTGCGAGCCCTGGCCCTGCAGGAGATCCGGCTGATCGACTGGGCCCGGGTGCTGCTGCGGGAACTGCAGTGCGGCCTCATTCTCGGCGGCATGGTCGGGCTGATCGGGTTCATCCGCATCAACATCTGGGGCCGGCTCGGGCTGTTCTCCGCCGATTCGCCCGAGGCGAACCACTACCTGGTGCTCGCGGTCGCGATCTCCACCACGCTGGTCGGCGTGGTGCTGTGGGGGAGCATCATGGGGGCGATGCTGCCGTTCATCCTGAAACGGTGCCGCCTGGACCCGGCGGCGAGTTCAACGCCGTTCGTCGCGACGCTGGTGGATGTGACGGGCATCATCATCTACTTCACCATCGCGATCACGGTGCTGAGCTCCACGATCCTTTCCGACCGGCGCGGCGCCACGCACAAGTTCAGCACGGAGCAGGGAGATTTCGTGATCTTCACGGATGAGAACGGCCATCCTTCGGAGGTGGCGCCCAAGGGCCGGGAGACGCCGCGCTACCCGGTGTCGGATTACGAGGTCCCGCGGCCGCACTAGGGAAACAACGGAGGCGGGAGGCCGGCCGCCCTCGGCCTGGTAGACTGGGTGGATCGCTATCCGTGAGCCTGCCGCGCATGATGCTTCCCGTTCCCGCCGACTACGTGCTTGCCAGAGACCTGTGCTCGTACGGGTACTTCCTGCTCGAGCCGAACCTCTGGGACCCGGCATCGTGTGTGTACACCACGACGCTCGACCTGGGCGGCGTAGCGGTCACGTTGCGGGTGACGCAAGGGGCGCGGGGATCGACGCGGGCCGCGCGGGAGGGTGATCGGGAGCACGCCGCGGGGGGCGCGCTGACGGTGAAGGCCGATCGGCCGCTCGATGCGGCGCAGCGCCGGCTGGTGCGGGCCCAGCTCTCGCGGATCCTGAGGCTGGACGAATCGGTCAGGACGATCGAAGCGTTTCACCGGGCCGACCCGCGCTTCGCGGCCTCCGGGCGCGGGAGGCTCATGCGATCGGCTTCGCTGTTCGAGGATGTGCTCAAGACGGTGACGAGCTGCAACGTGACCTGGCCGAGCACGGTAGGGATGAACCGCAAACTGTGCGCGGTCTTCGGGCGCCGATCCGCGAGCGGGGGGCGCGCGTTTCCCACGGCCGCCAGGCTGGCCGCGGCGAGACCGGCGACGCTGCGGGCCCGCTGCTCGGTCGGCTATCGCGATGCGCGGATCGTCGAGTTGGCGAGGATCTTCAACGCCGCCGCGAAGGGGCGGCGAGCCGGTTTCGATCCGGCCGCGGCGGAGGACGGAACGCTCACGGACGATGCCCTGTTCGATGCGTTGATCGAACTGCCGGGCATCGGACCCTACGCCGCGGCCAACATCCTGCAGTTGCTCGGGCGGTATTCGAGGCTGCCGCTGGATACCGAGTCGATCCGGCACGGGCGCACGGTCCTGGGCTACAAGGGCAGCGCGGCGCAGGTGATGAAGAAGGTGCGTCGGCACTACGAGCCGTTCGGCGAGCACCGTTTCCGGTCGTACTGGTTCGAGTTGTGGGAGTATTACGAGTCGAAGCGGGGGGCCTCGTGGACGTGGGAGCGCGAGACCACGGGCAAGACGTTCACGGCGTCGAAACTGGACTGAGGCCGTGTGCGTGCGTGCGCACTCAGGTCCGGACCGTGGAGGGGATTCCCGCGCCCCGGACATCCTCTGGCGCGAGGCCCAGACGCACCCGGCAGCGCACGCCCTCGCGGGCGAACGTGAGGTCGGTCATGCCTCCGAGCTCGTGCGGCACCATGTTCCGGATGAGATCGGTGCCGAATCCGACGGCGGGCGTGGCGGTGACGGGTGGGCCGCCGGTCTCTCGCCAATCGAGTTCGAGCATGGGCGAGTCGCCGTCGTGGACGCGCCAGTTGATGTGCACGCGCCCGTTGGGCGACCGCAGGGCCCCGTGCTTGGACGCGTTGGCGGCCAGCTCGTAGAACACCACGCACAGCGCGGTGGTGGCCCGCGCCGGGATGGTGACGGGCGGGCCGTCGAGGAGGACCCGGGCGTCGCCGTTGACGGCGAAGGGCTCGAGCACGGCGCGGAGGAAGGTCTGAAGGTCGGCGTCGTTGTGCCGGGAGCGGGCGAGCACGCTGTGGGCGCGGGAGAGAGCGCGGATGCGGTCGCTCAGGCGCGTGTGGTACTGCTCCACGCTGCCCGAGTTCATGGAGGTGCTCTCGGCGAGCGCGAGCACCTGCGAGAGCGTGTTGCGGACTCGGTGGTCGAGCTCGCTGACCAGGAGTCGCTGGGCGGATTCGACCTGCTCTCGGTGCGCGATCTCGGCCTTCAACTGGGCGTTGGCCTGCTGAACGACCGTGGCCCGGTGCAGCCCGGTGCGGGCCGCGAGCAGGGATGCGGTGATTAGGCAGGCCATGACCGCGAACCCGGCGAACAGCGGGCCGAAGGGCTTGGCGTTGGTGTCGTCGCGCATCGCTTCGGAGAGGTTTGGGAGCACCGTGAGCGCGATCACGACACCGAGCGTCGTCGCCGCGATCGGGATCGACAGCAGGGCGTTGACCAGCACCGTGTTGCGGCCGTTGGTCCGCGGACAGACGACCGCGAAGGTTCCCCATCCCAGGGCCATGAAGCACAGCGCGGTGTGGAACGCCATGTTGGTCCCGCCGGAGAGCGGGAGCCGGTAGCCTGTGGCGTAGCCGACCAGCGCGGTGCAGCTCAGGAGCAGCACCGCGGCGCACAAGAGCGAGGCCGCGACCAGCAGGGCGTGGTGGCGGGCGATGAGCCGCTGCGACACCAGCGCCAGCGACAGGCTGAGAAACGAGAGCGCGGCGTAGTAGGTCATGCGGCCCGGCGTGCGCGTGAGCCGGGTCGTGAACGGCTCCACGAACAGGGTGTCAACTCCGAGCGAGACGCCGCTGATCGCCTGGAAGAGCGTCAGCGAGATCAGGGTCAGCGAGAGCGCGGCGGCGAACCGCGACCATGCCGGCTTCTTCAACGCCCAGAGCACCAGCGCCGCCCCGAGCAGGGCGATGTTGAGCGCGGTGTTGAACTTCATCGGGGGCAGCGAAGGTTCGAGCTGCACCAGCGTGGTCGAGTGCGCGTACCAACCCACACACACGGTCGCGCCGACAGCGACGACCAGCGCGCCGAGCCCTCCACCGATCCGCCGACGCGTCGGTGTGCACCAGACATCGTTCACGGGCGGTCCTCTTGCGGTTCCGCCCACGCGTCGCGGAACCACACTCTGTGCCAGTATGGGCTTACGCCGCGTCAGCGTCAAGCCCCAAGTTGCCGGTAGTCGGGCCAGTGGCGGGCGTGGGTGGCTCTCACGCCTCACCCGTTTGGGGAGGGCGAGGAAAGCCCTTGCATCGCTTCGACACGACCCAGCCGGGGCAGCGCCTCCGCGTGTCGGGCGACCTGAACGATCGCCCAACGGGTTGAAGTTATGGACGCGGTTGGCCGATTCTCGGCGCGGGATCGACGGATCGCTCGCGGGGCGTCCGTATAATCGGTTCTTTGGAGGCCACGGCGGTGACCGCAGTTCTGGGCATATCGGCGTTCTACCACGATTCCGCGGCGGCCCTTGTCGTTGACGGCAAGATCGTGGCCGCGGCGCAGGAGGAGCGGTTCACGCGCAAGAAGCATGACGAACGGTTCCCGAAGCTGGCCGTCGAGTATTGCCTTGCCGAGGCCGGGCTGAAGGCTGAGAATCTGGACTACGTGGGGTTTTATGAGAAGCCCCTGCAGAAGTTCGAGCGGCTGCTCTCGACCTACGTGGCCTACGCGCCGAGCGGCTTCAAGTCGTTCTGCATGGCCATGCCGGGGTGGCTGAAGGACAAGTTGTACCTGCCCCGGGCCATCCGCAAGGGGCTGGACGGGCAGTACAAGAAGCGCTTTGTGTTCGTGGAGCACCACGAGTCGCACGCGGCCAGCGCTTTCTTCCCGTGCCCGTTCGAGGAGTGCGCCATCCTGACACTCGACGGCGTGGGCGAGTGGCACACGGGATCGTTCGGCGTCGGGCGCGGGAGCAAGATCGACCTGTCGCACGTGATGCACTTCCCGCACTCGCTGGGCCTGCTCTACTCGGCGTTCACGTACTTCACGGGGTTCAAGGTGAACTCGGGCGAGTACAAGCTGATGGGCCTGGCGCCGTACGGGGAGCCGAAGTTCGTTGATCTGATCATGAACAACCTGATCGACCTCAAGGAGGATGGGTCGTTCCGGATGGACATGAGTTACTTCAACTACTGCCAGGGCCTGACGATGACGAACGACAAGTTCGCCCGCCTGTTCGGCGGCCCGGCACGGCAGGGCGAGAGCCAGGTGACGCAGCGCGAGATGGACCTGGCGGCGAGCGTGCAGAAGGTGACCGAGGAGATCATGCTCCGCACCGGGCGGCATGTGCACAAGGTGACGGGGATGAAGCGGCTGTGCATGGCCGGGGGTGTCGCGCTCAACTGCGTCGCCAACGGCCGGCTCCTGCGCGAGGGGCCGTTCGAGGACATCTGGATCCAGCCCGCGGCGGGCGACGCCGGCGGGGCGCTGGGCACCGCGCTGTTCATCTGGCACCAGTTGCTGGAGAACCCGCGCACCGTGCAGGCGCGCGATCAGCAGGGCGGGTCGCTGCTGGGGCCGCGGTACGACGAGGCCCGCATCCGCGAGTTCCTCGACAAGCGGGGCGTCAAGTACCACCACTACGAGACGGATGAGGCCCTGTGCGCGGCGGTGGCGGAGATCATCGCCGGCGACAAGGTGGCCGGCTGGGTGCAGGGGAGGATGGAGTTCGGGCCGCGTGCGCTCGGCTGCCGGAGCATCGTCGGCGACCCGCGCTCGACCAACATGCAGACGAACATGAACGTCCGCATCAAGTTCCGCGAGTCGTTCCGGCCGTTCGCGCCGAGCGTGCTCGAGGAGCGGGTGGACGAGTTTTTCGAGATGCGCCCGCGTGAGCAGAGCCCGTACATGCTGCTGGTCGCGCCGGTGCGGGAGTCGCAGCGGGTTCACCTCAACGGCGAGGCCGACAAGCTCTTCGGCATCGAAAAACTGAAGGTGAAGCGCTCGCACATCCCGGCCATCACGCACGTGGACTACTCGGCACGCGTGCAGACGGTGGACCCCGAGCGGCACGGGCGGTACTACAAACTGCTCAAGGCTTTCGAGCAGAAGACCGGCTGCCCGATCGTGATCAACACCTCGTTCAACGTCCGCGGCGAGCCGATCGTCAACACCCCCGAGGACGCCTACCGCTGCTTCATGGGCACCAACATGGACTGCCTGGTGCTCGAACGCTTCGTGCTGCTGAAAGACGAGCAGCCCGGCGGCGGCGAGTTGAGAAACGAGGAGTACCTGCGGCAGTTCGCCCTGGATTGATCTTCTTTTTTCCTGACCCCGGATCCCCTTCCCCCCATGGCCGTCATCGACATCAAAGTGAACCCGACGAAGAAGGACCTCTGGGTCTTCGCGATCCTTTGGCTGATCTTCTTCGGCCTGCTGGCCCGGATCGTGTTCTGGAAACCCGAAGCGCTGCTCGTCGCCGCCGCGGTGACCGGCACGGCGTTCCTGATCTCCATCGCCTTCAACACGGACTTTCCCAAGCGGATGCAACTCATCGGGCTGTCGATCCCGCTGGTGCTGCTCACGATCGGCGGGCTGGAGTACCTGGGTATCCACCCGTGGCCGATTGCATGGGTTTTGATCGGTATCGGCGTGATCGGTTCGCTCGCGGTCTTCGCCTCGGCCTCGCTCGGTAAGTCCTTATATACCAAGTGGATGTACGCGGCGCTCCCGCTGGGATGGACATTCTCGCACCTGGTCCTCGGCGTGGTTTTTTTCCTTGTGATGGCCCCGATCGGCTGTATACTGCGAGTGACCGGGAAGGACCCGATGGAGCGGGCGTTCGACCGGTCCGCGGCCAGCTACTGGAAGCCCCACGAGCAGGCCGCGGACCCATCACGCTACTTCCGTCAGTTCTGAATCGTCGTTGACCCGGTTGGCCGGTGTGCCTCGCGAGGGCGCGCCGGCGGAGTTCGAGAGAGAGACCTGATGCGGGCGTGAGAAACCCGCATCGCCGAGCGGAGAGAGACCAGATGAGCCAGGTGACCAATCGCCAGAGCGAGCTTTCCGTGCGCTCGTTCCGTGAGCAGGCCGACGAAAAGTCCGTCGGTCTGGGCCGCGAACTCGTTGATCTGCTGTTGACGAACAAGAAGTGGTGGCTGGCCCCGATCGTGGGCGCGCTGCTGATCGTCGGTGTCGTGGTGCTGCTGGGCGGCACGGCGGCCGCGCCGTTCATCTACACGCTGTTCTGATCCTGCCCGACAACCCGAGCCTGCCCAGCCGGGCCCGAGTCTCTCGGGCCCGGTTGTATTTGCCGATACCATGCGTTCGGGAGGAACCGTCATGCCCGTCATCGCTTGCGCGGAGGTGTCCTGGTGAGCACGTTGCGATCGATCCTGCTCGGAACCAAGCGCCGGCGCGCGGTCACGCTGCTGGGCATGCTGGTGGTCATGGGCCTCCTGGCGATCGAGGTTGCGTGCCAGATCGTGGCCTACATCCAGTTCCGCGAGCTCGACAGGTGGAGGGTCCACCCCGACAACTTCGTGCAGGCCTCGACCGTCCCGGGCGTGACCTACGAACTCCTGCACAACTACGACAAGACCACGGACGGACGGCGCGTGAAGATCAACGCCCTCGGCTTCCGCGAGGAGACCGACGACCTGTTCGCCGACAAGCGCCGCGTGGCGATCTTCGGCGACTCGGTCGCGCTGGGCATCGGCGCCACGCAGGACCAGACCATCCCCGTCGAGCTCCAGCGGCTGGTCGATCCGGCGGTCGAGAGGGTCAAGGTCCTCAACTGCGGCCTGCTCGGGCTGGGCATGAGCGAGTTCCCGGCCTACCTGCGCCACGTGTTCAGCGTGTACAAGCCCAACCAGGTTGTCTTCCTGATGAACCCCAACGACTTCGTGCTGCGCGACACGATGTACGAGGGCGCGGACGGGGGCATGTACCGGATGTTCGAGCGGCCCCTGCTCAAGACCCCGGTGGTGGTGCACAAGGCGATCTACCGCATGAAGAAGGGCGGCATCTCGCCCTCGCTGGGCTGGTATCGCTGGACCTACCAGGGGACCAAGGCCGAGAACCTGCCGAAGTTCAAGGAACTCAAGGCGATCTGCGACCAGGCCGGAGCCGGGTTCCACGTCGTCCTGCTGCCCGTCCGCGGGTCGTTCAACCGCGATGATGACGCGATCACCTCGATGTACAAGGAGATCGGCGATTACCTGACCGCCGCGGGCATCGCGTGGTCGTACCCGGACCGGGTGTTCGCCGACGCGGGCGCGACGCCGGACCCCGCGGGGTGCAAACTGATCGACCACACCGACCACTACACGCCCGAGGGCACGAAACTGATGGCCAGGGCGTGCGTGCCGATCGTGACGCCGCCGGAACCGGCGAAGTAGCGGCGCACGGATCAGCGGGCGGCGCCGACGGCCGGAGCGCCGATCCGCGTGCTCGGCTCGAGCGATCCGTTCGAGCGTGCCAGATGGTCGGTCCGGTAGTCCTGCATCGCCTTGACGCCCCAGTCGCGCCGACCGAGTTCGGCGATCGCCTGCGAGGCGACGTTCGCGCCGGTGGCCGTGGTGATCATCGCGACGCCCAGCCGCACGGTCGCGGCCCGGATCTTGCCCTCGTCGGTCAGGTGGCCGGTCCGGGTCGGCGTGTTGATCACCAGGTCGATCTTGCCGTCGGTCATCAGGTCGAGGATGTTCGGGCGCGTGCCGGAATCGATCTTCTTCAGCACCGCGGCCCTGATCCCGGCCTTCTCCAGGTGGGCGGCCGTGCCGTCGGTCGCGCAGATCTCAAAGCCGTTGTTCGCGAGCGTGCGGACCGCCTCGACGATCTTCGGGCGATCGACCGCCTTGACGGAAACGAAGGCCGCGCCGCCGGTGGGAAGGTGCGTGCCCGCGGCCATCTGGCTCTTGGCGAAGGCGACCGGCAGCGAGGTGTCGATGCCCATGACCTCGCCGGTGGATCGCATCTCCGGCCCGAGCACGACATCGACACCCGGGAACTTGCTGAACGGGAAGACCGACTCCTTGACGGCGTAGGCCGAAGCGCGATGCTCGGCGCAGCCCTCGGTGACGATCGCCGCCTCCCGGACGCCCAGTTCGGAGAGCGACCTGCCCATCATCACCTTCGCGGCGAGCCGGGCCCAGGGGGTGTGCGTCGCCTTGCCGACGAACGGCACCGTCCGGCTGGCGCGGGGGTTGACCTCGAGGATGTAGATGTCGTCGCCCTTGATCGCCAGTTGCAGGTTCATCAGGCCGCGGACGCGGAGTTCGCGGGCCAGCGTGCGGCCGATCTCCTTGATGCGATCGACCACACTCCGCGGCAGGCTCCACGGCGGGAGCGAGCACGCCGAGTCGCCGGAGTGGATGCCGGCCTGCTCGATGTGCTCCATCACGCCGCAGACCGTGGCACGGGCCTCCGGCCCGTGTGCCTTGTCGCCGTCGGTCTCGTAGTCCGCGATCACGTCGACATCCACTTCCGTCGCATCATCCAGGAACCGGTCGATCAGCACCGGCGCGCCGTCGAGCTCGGAGATGTTGACCGCGTTGGTCATGTAGTGCTTCAGCGACTTCTCGTCCGAGCAGATCTCCATGCCCCGCCCGCCGAGCACGTAGCTGGGGCGCACCAGCACGGGGTAGCCGATACGGTTGGCGATGGCGACGGCTTCATCGAGCGAGCGCGCGATGCCGGATGGGGGCTTGTGCAGACCGAGCCGGTTCAGCAGGGCGTCGAATCGATCGCGGTCCTCGGCGAGGTCGATCGAATCGACGCTGGTGCCGATGATCGGCGCGCCCGCGGCCACGAGACCCTTGGCGAGGTTGAGGGGGGTTTGGCCGCCGAACTGGACAATGAGGCCGAGGACACCGGGCGCCGCGCCTCTCCGAGGCGGGGTGCCCAAACGCTCGACCACATTCAGCACATCCTCGAGCGTCAGCGGCTCGAAGAACAGCAGGTCGCTGGTGTCGTAGTCGGTAGAGACCGTTTCGGGGTTCGAGTTGATCATCACCGACTCGAAGCCCAGTTCGCGGGCGGCGAACGAGGCGTGCACGCAGCAGTAGTCGAACTCGATCCCCTGCCCGATCCGGTTCGGCCCGCCGCCGAGGATGATGACCTTTTTCTTGTCGCTGACGCGTATCTCGTCCTCGGCATGGGCATGCCGGCCATCCGGGCCGGCCGCTTGTGAACCGCCGGAAGCGGCTCGGAGAGCCGCCGTGCCCACAGGCGTTTCGTACGTCGAGTAGTAATACGGCGTTACTGCCTCAAACTCGGCCGCGCACGTATCCACCAGTTTGTACACCGGCTCGACACCCAGGCTCTTGCGGAATGCGCGGACCCTGAGGATCGTGTCGGGGTTGATCGCACCGAGGTACAGGCACGCGAGCTGGGCGTCGCTGTAGCCCATCTGCTTGGCGCGGAACATCACGTCTTGGGGCACATCCTGGAGCCGCGCGTAAGAGCACAGCACATCCTCGAACTCCACCAGCCGCCGGATCTGATCCAGGAAGAACGGGTCGATCTTCGACAACTCGAAGATCCGCGCATCGCTCCACCCCATCTTCATCGCGTAGCGGATGAAGTACAGCCGCCCCTGGCTCGGCACCGCGAGTTTGCGAATCAGCTTCTCTTCCGGCACCGGCCACTCCGCACCCTCCGATTTGCTGCTTTGCTGCTTTTCCGGTTTGCTGCTTTGCCTCGCCTGCAACCACGCATCCTGCTTATCAAGCCCCAGCCCGAACCGCTTGACCTCCATCGACCGGATGGCCTTCTGGAGCGACTCGACGAACGTGCGCCCGATCGCCATGGCCTCGCCGACGCTCTTCATCTGCGTCGTCAGCGTCTCGTCGGCCTCGGGGAACTTCTCGAACGTCCACCGCGGAATCTTCACCACGCAGTAGTCGATGGTCGGCTCGAAGCTGGCCGGCGTCTTCTTGGTGATGTCGTTCGGAATCTCGTCCAGCGTGTACCCGATCGCCAGCTTGGCGGCGATGCGGGCGATCGGATAGCCCGTCGCCTTGCTCGCCAGGGCCGAACTGCGGCTGACTCGCGGGTTCATCTCGATCACGATCATGCGCCCCGTCTCCGGGTGCACCGCGAACTGGATGTTCGACCCGCCCGTGTCGACGCCGATCTCGCGGATGATCTTGATGGCGGCGTCGCGCATCAGTTGGTATTCCTTGTCGGTCAGCGTCTGGGCCGGGGCGACCGTGATCGAATCTCCCGTGTGCACCCCCATCGGATCGAAGTTCTCGATCGAGCAGATGATCACCACGTTGTCCGCCCGGTCGCGCATGACCTCCAGCTCGTATTCCTTCCAGCCGAGGCAGCTTTCCTCGATGAGGATCTCGCTATTGAGCGAATACTCGAGACCCCGCTTGCAGATGGTCTCGAACTCCTTCATGTTGAACGCAAAGCCGCCGCCGGTGCCGCCCAGCGTATAAGCGGGGCGAATCGCGACCGGCAGCCCCACCTTCTTGATGACCTCCTGCGATTCCTCCCACGTGTGCGCGATGCCCGAGTTCGGCACATCCAGCCCGATGCGGATCATCGCGTTCTTGAACTCGGTCCGATCCTCCGCCTTGTGAATCGCGTCGCGATTCGCCCCGATGAGCCGGACCTTGTGTCGCTCGAGGATGCCCAGGTCGGCCGCCTTCACCGCGCAGTTCAGCCCGGTCTGCCCACCCAGCGTCGGCAGCAGCGAATCCACCGGCGTACCCAGTTCGGCCTCGCGGGCCAGCACCTTTTCGATCGTCTCCGGCGTGATCGGCTCGATGTACGTCCGATCCGCCAGTTCCGGGTCGGTCATGATCGTGGCGGGGTTGCTGTTCAGCAGCACGATCCGAATCCCCTCCTCGCGAAGGGCCTTGCACGCCTGCGTTCCCGAGTAGTCGAACTCGCAGCCCTGGCCGATGACGATCGGCCCCGAGCTGATGATCATGACCGTCTTAATATC
>JADLCX010000077.1 GCA_020846975.1 Phycisphaerales bacterium | reverse complement strand
GCAGCACGGGCTGGTCAGGCTGAACGGCGTGCAGGCCGTGCCCGCCCCGCCGAACGCGCTGTTCGCGCCCGAGCACTGCGCCGCGGTCGTCACCGTGCAGCTCGAACCGCAGCAGCACGCGCCGGTCGCCGGGAGGCACGGGTCGGGATTGCACGATCCGCCCGCGAGCCACTCGCCCGCCGGGCACTCGGAGAACCCGCGGATCGCGCACCCCTGCGCGGTGCAGCACGCGCCGAGCGTGCACGGCTCGGGGTTGCCGCCGTTGATCGAGATGCCGAAGACGCCGAGGTTGCCGCCCGCTCCGCTCAACGAGTCGGTGATGGTCAGCGTCCACGTGCCCGCGACAGGAATCCCGCCGAAGCCAGCGGGGCTCGGTGCATCCAGGGAGACGGTGCCGCCGCCGCAGGAACTGGGCCGGTAGCGACCGCCCCGCGCCTGCTCGCTCACGGCCAGCGAGCTCATGTACTCGTTGATGCTCAACGCCGCGGAGTCCTGGAAGATGAAGTTGCCGTCCATGCTCCGCTGCGGGCCGACGGGCATGGTCGCGCAGTTGTTGATGGTTCCGAAGCGGTTGAGCAGCTCGACCGTCGTCCCGTTCGGGCCGGTCAGTTCGAGCTTCACATCCGCCACGCGCTGGTGGTACATGCCCACCCACACTTCCAGAGTCTGGATCGTCCGGGTGTCGGTGATCGTGACCGTCGAGGTCGTCGTGCGCGGGATGTGCGTGCCGGGGTTGCCCGAGATGAACTGGGCATCGTTGATGGGCAGCAGCGCATCACCCGGCTGCGGCGGGGTGTGCTGGTAGTAGGTCGCAAACTCGGGCAGGATCGCGCACGTCACGTACTGGCCCAGCCACGATCCCTCGAACGAATCGCACGCCGCCTGGGTCACCATGCTGCACGAGCCGCTGTTGCAGCACGCGCCGACCGGCGGGCAGGCGCCCGCCGTGCACGCCGAGTTATCGCCGAGGAAGACCGCGTTGGTGATCGCGTTGCAGACCGCGCTCTCCAGCAGCGAGCACCCGCCTGTCGCCGTGCAGCACGCGCCGACCGGCGCGCACCCGCCCGTCGCCGACGAGCACGCCCCGCCCATCGTCCACGCGCCGGGGCAAGCGCCCTGGCTGGTCACCGCGCAGAATCCGTCGCCCGCGCAGCAGGCGCCCGTCGCCTCGGCCGAGTCTCGGATGATGAAGTTGCTGATCGCCACGCCGACCGAGCCCGCGATCGACCACTCCGGATAGCTGAACTGTGAACCCTGGTACACACCCGGGATCAGCGGCAGGTCGGAGGTCGAGAACATCGTCCCCGTTTCCTCGTGCAGCTCGAGAACCTGGATGTACGTCGCGGGCGTGCTCGAGGGCGCGCCGACAGGGATCAGTTGGAACGCACCGCCGCCGGCGCCGAAGATGTAGAATCCGTCCGCCACCGGCGCGTTGTTGGAGACGTTGATGACAGGGTTGAACTGGCTGGGCTTCTTGATGCCCAGCACCTGCCCGCGCACGGTCTGCCGGAAGCTCGGTCCGTCCAGCTCAAACCCGCGGATATCGCCCGTCGGGTAGGTGGTCAGCACGAAACCGCTGTTGTCCACGAGGTTGAAACTCATGTGCACGAACTCGCCGGCGCGAACGCCGACCCACGGTCCCGTCGAGAAGCCGCCACCCGTCGCGCGGCCGGTGATCTCGATCGTGGTTCCGCCAAACGCCGCGCACGCGCACGCCGCCGCCGCCGCCGCGGCCACCGCCCAAAGACCTGGGACTCGCATGGGATGAACTCCTGCCCGCCGCGGAAATCCGCGGCAGAGTTGTGAGAGAGGAATGTGTCCTGACCTGGAAAACTGCGTGCAGGGGCCGCCGCCCCTGCACGCCTGAGTGTCCGGACTCTGCACAGATCGGGCCGCCGGTCCGGCATTCATGGCCGGAATGGGTCCCGCCGCGGCCTACCAGACGATTCGGCCGCGGAAAGGAGGAGGTTCTGGCTCACGACCGCCGGCGACGCCTCGCCGCCAGCAGACCGCCCATCCCCAGGAGCGCACCCGCGCCCGGGGAGGGGATGTTGATCAGGAAGATGCCCGAGGTCCCATCGGCAAAGGCCAGCGAAACCACCAGGTCGCCGGTGTCGTTGAAGACGCTCGACCGGCCGTCCTGGTTGCCGGAAGTCGAGGCCTGGAACAGGTTGGCATCCGAAACCGTGCGGGTGTCGCCCGGAGCGACCTCGAAGTCCATGCCCTTCTGGGCGATGAGGCAGAGCGCACCGTCAAGGTCCGAGGCCCAGATCGCCGAGTTGTTGCCGCCGGGCCCGCCGAACACGCCGCCGGCGATCGAGCCCGAGAGCGTCGTGGTGAACGCGACCTGGCCACGCGCGTTGTGGGCGATGCCGCCCTGCAGCGATCCGAACTTGACGGTGTCGCCGGGCATAAACGACTGCGCGCCCGGCGCGACATCGCCCTGGTGCATGATGGCCGAGAACGCACCGGCGGCGTCCATGCGGAAGATGCCCGCATCGTTGCTCACGCCCGGTCCGCTGATCCCCGTGTTCGAGAACGAGATGCCGCCCGCGCTGTTGATGGACACGTTGGAGAACGTGCTGCCCCAGTTGAGGCCGTTGAACGTGCCGCCCGTCGAGGGCGTGATGTTGGGCATCGCGGTGCCCGTGCGGGCGTGCAGCGCCAGCGAGCCGGTCGTGTCCGAGAACAGTCCGGCCACCGTGCCCGTGATGGTGCCGCCGCGGAGCGATGAGGCGTACGCGATCGTGCCCGCGTTGTTGATCGCCGGCGCCGATGGGCTGTTGTAGTTCTCGCCCGTCGCGCCCGAGGGGAACGCGTCGCCGCGCCGCGCGATGACTTCGAGCGGGTTGCCGTCACGCTTGCGCATCAGCGCCAGGTTGTTGCTGGCCGTGCCCGAGGTCGTGACGGTGCCCTGGAGCGCGGAGGTGAACAGCAGCGTGCCGCTGCCGTTCATCACCATCGTGCCGCTATCGGGCGCGCCGAGACGGACATCCGAGCCCGCCAGCGACGGGATGGTGTCGTTCTGCCGCACCAGCAGGCCGGTCGTGCCGCCCGCGTTGGCCCAGATGCCCGACGCGTTCGCCGTCGCCGCGGGTGTGATCGTGGTCGGCGGCGTGCTGGCAGCGTTGACCGCCAGCCCGGCGCGGAAGACATGCCGTCCATCACCCGTCATCAACTGCGCTGGCGAGGTGCTGAACGTGCTGAAGTTCGCGCCGCCCGTGCCCGGCGCGGCCGCGCCATTCAGCATCGTCACGCCCTGCCCACCGCCGAAGTCGGCGAACAGACCCGAGTTGTTACTGTTGCGCCACCCGCGGTGGCCGGCGTTGTTCAGGAGCGGTGAGTTGAACGAACTCTCGAACGGCGCGCCGACGGGGTAGTTGCCCCCGCCCGGCTGCGGGCTGCCCGAGGTGACGGTGCTGACGTTTGACAGTCCGTTGTGCAGCCACAGCCCGCCGACGCCGCCGGTCATGCCCGACCGGAAGTGCACCTGGCCCGACGAGTTCAGGGCGGGTACCGGCCCGGACAGGTCGGTGAAGAACACGCCGCTGCCCATGCCCGGGCCGAGCGGGCCGTCGGTCCCGGTCAACGCGATCGGCCTGACCGAGCAATCAATCGCGGCCGCCTGACCGCACGCCCCCGCCAGCGTCGCGGCACCGGCGACAACACCCAGTCTCTTCAATCTCATGGTCTCTCTCCCGGTAGTCGGTCCGTACCCGATGCCGAGGCTCCACCCTCGACACGGAGCGCACCCTGCGTTCACGACCCCAGCCCCGCCCTGAAAAAGCGAGTCCGGGTCCTTCGACCCGTGCTCGCCGATCGGAGTCCGGCCGCGCGGGCGACGCCGCGCGGCCGGTTCCCCAGAGTCTGTCAATCCCGACTCAGCACCCGCCGAAGTACGCGGCGAGGAAGTCGAAGATGTCCTGGACCGAGATGCCGTTGGGCGCCATCGGGCCGGGTGCGCTGTCGTTGGCGTTGGCGCACGGGTCGTTGGCGAAGTAGCCGGCCAGGAAGTCGAAGATGTCCTGGACCGAGACGCCGCCCGGAGCGCCGGGGCCGTCCGGCGACTTGTTGTAGTTGCCGCGGCAGCACGGAACGGTGGTGCTGTAGGGGGTGCACACGCCGCCCGGCACGAAGGCCTGGTTGAGGCCCGCGCACGCGCTGGACGCCGTGATCGAGCAGCTCGATCCGCAGCAGCACGCGCCCGGGCACATGTTGGGGCTGCACGTCGTGCCGGCGCCGAGCTCGGTGCCGATGCAACTGCCGGGCGTGGTCACCGTGCACGACCCGTCGGCCGCGCAGCACGCGGTGCAGGGGTTGTCGGTGCCGGCGATCACGAGCTGGCCCGTGCCGCTGGTCGCGCTGTTGCCGGGGGAACCGGTGCCGGACTGCGAGACACGGATGAGCACCGGACCGGTGATGACCAGGGGCGTCGCGTTGGTCCCGCACGTCCCGACGCCGATGCCGGCCTGGTTGGAAGAGCACCCGCTCACGCCGCTGCCGACGTTGTCGCTGCAACGCAGGTACGACGGGTTGAAGCAGTCGTCCGACATGACATGGATCATCGGGTTGGAAATCGTCGATCCGCACGTGGTGATCGTGTAGGTGCCGCCGCAGGGCGAGTCCAGACGGAACCAGACGTCGCGGTTGGAAGCGGCCTGGGTGTCGTTGGGGCACAGCGAGCAGAACGCGCCAACGCCGATGTCGTAGTCGTCGGTGGCGTCGTTGAGGTTGAAGGGGGTGGTGCTGTTGCCGGTGACGGGCGTCGCGTTGGCGCACAGGTCATTGGCGGGGGCGGCCGGAGCCACGCCGATGACGAGCTGGCCGGTGGTGGTGAACGAGGCCAGGCCGCGACCGCCGACGCGGACGTAGAGCGGCACGCCGGTCGTCACGGGGAAGGACGTGATCACCGAGCGGGTGGACGAGCACGAACTGCCGGCGCCGGCCAGGCCGCGAGCGCCGACATCCTCGTTGCAGCCGTTCGCCAGCTCCGCGCCGAAGCAGTTGGTCATGTCGGCGTCGAAGAGGGCGAGCGTGGTGTCGAAGTTGGAACCGCACGTCTGGAACCGGGCGTTGCCGGTGAAAGTCGGGGTGTAGCGGTACCAGACGTCGGCCGAGTCGGCGCTGCCGGCGCACGAGGCGCTGCCCTGGTTCTCCCAGGCGCCGCAGGGGTTGAAGGCGAACGTGCCCTCGCCGACACTCGCTGCGTTCGTGCAGACATCGTTCGTCGGGGCCGTGAGCGCGGGGTCAATCTGGACGACACCGATGTTGGTCGTCGCGGGTGAGCCGCATGGGCCGCTGATCTGGCAGGTGTAGTTGCCGGCATCGGCGGGGTGCGGGGTATTGATGCGGAGCTGGAACGAGGTGGCGCCTGTGACCACCGAGCCGTCCACGGTCGTGCCATCCACCAGCGCGGTCGCGCCGCGGTACCACTGGTAGGTGAAGGGTGCGGTGCCGCTCGCGGCCGCGTTCAGAATGATCGTGGAGCACTTGGTGAAGTTGGTGGTCGCGGCGGGGTGCGCGGAGATCGCGGGCGCGATGCACGTCGGACCGCCGCTGGCCTGCCAAATCCACGGCGGGGCGCCGATGATGATCTGGTTACCGCCCTGACGGCCGACGATCGCGCTGGCATCCGGCGACATGCCGAAGGGATTGCCGGCGACCGGGAGGCCGCGCGACGGGTCCAGAACGCTGTTCACGGTATCACCGATCGGGCCGTAGACGCCGCCGGTCGAGAACCCGGGCGTGCCCTGGGACACGTTGTAGTCGTACCAGTCCTGGATGAGGCCGTCGGAGGCGTGCCAGATGAACCCGCCCTGCATGAAGCTGCCGCAGGTGCTGTAGGTCGCCGAGCCGCCGATGGTGTTGCCGTCCTCGGACATGCAGAGGATGTTGCCGAGGCTGGGGGGCATGCCGCAGCTGCGGACCGCGAAGGGAACCCACGACGCGGCGGCGTTCACGTTGCCGCCGGTGCCGGTGATCTGGTTGTTGCTGGTGTCGAGCGGGCAGCTGGTCAGCATGTACTCGAACGTGGTCGCGGTGGGCACCGCGGTCACGGTGCAATAGCCGTTGAAGCCGATGCTGCCGAAGGGGAGCGCTCCGGAGGGGGCGTTGCCCGAGATGTTGATGTTGGCGTTGACGGCCAGGCCGTGGGCCACGGAGGTGGTCACGGTCACGATGCCGCCCGAGCACGAGACGCTCGTGATCGGCGTGGTGACGCCGAGGTTCGATCCGATCACGATCGGCGCACCCCACGTGGAGCCGTTCCAGACCCACTTGGTGATGCCGCTGGGCCCTCGGGCTGCGATGATCGTGCCCGTGGAGTTCATGGCCACGGCGCTCGGCGTCGAGGAGATGCTGAGCGGGAAGCCGCTGGAATCGACACCGGTGTCAAGGTAGGTCATGTCGAACGAACTGGTGCCGGCGTTCCAACGCCAGACGACGAGGCGGCTGCCGTCGGGGTCCGCGTTGCCGGACGTGACGGTGTTGTGCTCGGTGGCGCCGGCGACCACGAGGCCGTCATTGCTCACGGCGTAGGCGTTGCCGGTGCGGCGACGCGTCCGCGAGGCTTCGGAGGAGTTGGTTGTTCGGAACGGGGTGGGGAGAACGACCAGGCTGCCCGCGCCCGCGTTACCCTGGGAATCCCAGAGGACCGGGCGCCAATAGAACGAGTTCGCGCTGATGGACGTGCCCGCGGTGTTGTACGCGCACACGTAGTTCTGGCCCACGATGAAGCGTCCATTGGCCGAGATGCCGTGAGGCGCGAGGAAGTTCGAGGTCGAGCTGCCGCCGGAACTGGTGCCGTAAACGCCCGAGTTGCCGATGTCGATGACGCGCTTGGTCATCGTGCCGCCCGTGCCGTTGGCGCCACAGGTCACGGCGTACTCGAAGGTCGTCGCGGAGGGAACCGCGGTGACCGTGACGACGCCGTTGTACGCCGACGTCGAGTTGCCACCGATGATGGCCACATCATTCACGGCCAGCCCGTGCGGGGCCGAGGTTGTCGCCGTCGCCACGCCCGAGAGGCATGTGATCGTGGAGACCGCCACCGCCGCGGGGTTCGGATTCGCCGTGAAGGGGATGGTCGGAACCACGCCCATGGTGGTGTGCGACGAGCTCAGGAAGCTCCAGCGCGCTCCACCGAACTCGGTGGCGGCGGGCGATGTGGCGGACGGAGCCAGCGAGGCCGGGTTGGCCTGGTAGGGCGGAGAAACCGGCGCGGTCGTGGCGTTGCCGATCGCCCAGCGGGTCGGACCGTTCACGAGCAGGGACGTCAGAAAATCTCCGTCATCCTTGGAGATCTGCCCGCCGCCGCCGCTGCCCACGGCATCGGCAGTGGTGATGCCCGAACTGGTGAACGCCCAGCGCCCAGCGCCCCCGGAGACCACACCGGTTCCGCCGATGTAGTAGGTGCCGCTCAGGCTGTTGGTCACGCTCAGCGGCGAACCGCTGCCCAGCGATGTGATGGTCGGCTGCGCAGTCGCCACCCCTGCCGCAGCCAACAGGCCGATCAAACACGTTGTCTTCCTCATCTTTGCGAACTCCTCGAAAAGCAGTCTTCGGAAGGCCGTCCGCGTCGCGGCGGCGATTTCTGATCCGTCACTTTTGGGCCTGTAAAGCCGTACGCAGGCCACGACCCGTAACATCACGTTACCCTCTCAACCGTACTTTGCAAGAGTCTTTGTTGATTTCTTTGAAGAAATCTGGAAGGGTGCTCGCACGCTCCCCCACTTTGTGCTATGCTGGTACTCGTGGCCGCGGCGGACTGGGTAAGCCCATCGTCAATCGGCCCACGCGACATGAACGGCACCAAGACCCAAACAAAACCCTTTGCTGATGACGCCCGATCGGCGGTCTTCGGCCTGCGGCGAGCGTTGGCGGACATCCTCAGTTCAGTGGATGCCGACCCAGATCAGCCGCAGGAGATCTCCCGTCGATTCGGGCTTGACAAGACCCTGACCTGGCGGATTGCGCGAGTGATCCGCGCTGAGGACCCCTGGGAGGCCGTCCCCCACATCCCTCGTCGTCCCAGCATCGGCATCTTCACCCGCGCCATGACGCGCCACGGCGCGCCCGCGGACCGTGTGACGTCGGTGATCGAGGCGCTCAATCAGTTTGAACGCTGCGTGGAGATCCACTCCGGCGATCGAGAGACGCTGGAGATGATGCTGGGTGTGCAACCCCGCGGCGCGACGGCCAAGCGCATGGAGGCGTTCCGCAAGTCGGGCTTCCAGGCCAACTCGGCCATCTGGGGCGTGCGCGCGCGGCTCCAGGTCGGCGTGCAGGTCATGGCCCCCAGCAAGGCCAACGGTCATGCTCTGGCGATGTCCACCGCGTGCGGTCTGGTCGACTTCCGCCGGCTCCGGGCGGATGTTCCGTGGGCGATCGCCGCGCTTTCTCACTGGGACAAGCTCAGCCAGGACACCTCAAGTCAGCTGCGAGCTATCGACTCGAGCATCGCCGAGGAAGAGCCGCCGCTGCTGACGCCGTTCTGCTCCTCGCCTCTCCCGCTGATGCGCGAGATGAAGGAAAGCCCCACGCTCACGCGGTACATGCTGGCGGAGGGGCCTGTCGGCAACACCGCCGCGGCGACGGCGATCTTCGGGTGGTATTACAGCGCCATTGCCTCGAAGCATGAGTCCTACCCCGGCGAAGAGGGTGAGCACGGCGTTGTGCTCTCCACCCCGGTCGAAACAGTCATCCAGGATCTCTACATCCATCGGTCGCTCGGGTTCGCGTTCAATCCCAAGGGGTACGTCTACAGCCAGCTCCCCGGCGGACCCAGGTATCCCGAGCACGGCCGCGACGCCAGCGAGTTGCCTGTCGCCACCGATGTCGTGGACCTCGGCGAGGGCCCGCCCGACACGACGACGCCCGAACTGCACCGTTTCGGCGAGATCGTCGATGCCGCCTGCCGCGCCACCGGCTACGAGGTGAACGAGTTCCGTGGCTACCGATTCCGAATCAAGTATCCGCCAATCCCCGCGATCGCGATCCTGCGTCACAAACTCCTGCCGGCCGAGCCCTCCGGCAACGGCACCGGGCGCGGCGCTCACTGACGTCCTCGTTCTCTGTCCAACGAACAAGCGGCGCCGAGGGGCGCCGCTTGTTCGTTGCGTGATCGCGGGCCGCCTGCGAATCGCGTGCGCCTCAAGCGCAGCCGGCGAAGTACGCGGACAGGAAGTCGAAGATGTCCTGGACCGAGAGGGCGCCCGACGCGTTGATGTCGGCTCGGATCTCTCCCGCGAAGTACGCCGCGAGGAACTGAAAGATGTCCTCCACGGTGGTCGTTCCGTCGCCGGAGAGGTCGGCGACGCAGATGTCGCAGCCAGCGCGGCCGCAGAAGAACCGGATGCTCGCGATGTTCGATCGCGACTTGCCGCCCGCCGCGGCGGGGTCATCGACTATCCACTGCGCCCACAGGGTCTGGCCGGGCGCGATGCCGCCGCCGGTCAGCGGCCAGTGATGGGTCGTCACACCCGTGCCGCTGCCGGCTCCGCCGGTGAGGTGCGTCGAGAAGATCCACGCGGGGGCGATCTGTCCAGCCACCGGAGGCGTATTCGAGACCGCCAGCCGCGCGGTCGTGGCGCCCAGGGCCCGATCGAGGCCGATCTTGAAGTCCGTGCTGCCGATCATCGGCGGCGAGAGCGCGATGACTGTCGGCACAATGCCGGCGCCGCCCGCGTTGCCGCCCGCGATGACCTGCGGCTGGTCGGCGGGGCGCTGACCGTACATCGTCGGAGAATCGAACGGGAAGGTTCCCGCGGCGACGCGAGGGTCGGTCAGGGCGTTGGCCAGGAAGTCCTGGAGGGCGGGCGCGACCGGCGCGGGCACGGGAACAGGCATCAACGGGTCGAGGTTGTCCGGGAACATCGGCGCCGAGCCGGGCGCGCGGGTGTAGAACTGGATGACTTGCGTGAGCGTCGTCAGCCCGCCGTTGTGCATGAAGTTGTTCTTGAGGCCCGCGTTGCGCAGGCTGGGCACCTTGAAGCGGCCGCGATCGGCGGGGTTGCCGGTGACGATCTGGCGGCCGAGATCCTCACCCGGCGGGCGCACGCCGATGTTCCGGAACCCGGTCCCCGAGAACAGCGGCGGCACATGGCAGACGTTGCAGGCGTTGTTGCGGAAGAAGTTCCAGCCGTTGACCTGATTCGGCGTCATGGCGGCCGTCTCACCGTTGCGGAAGCGATCCCAGGGCGACTGGTTCGAGACCAGCGTGCGCTCGTAGGTGGCCACAGCCATCGCGATCCGCGCGGCGGTGATCGCCCCGTCGCCGAAGGCCGCCGCGAACAGGTCCGGGTAGGTCGGATCGCCGACCAGAGCGGCCGCGAGGTCCGGGGGCAGGTCGGTCGCCAGGGCGAGCGGCTGGGCCTTGTTCAACTTCGCGGCGATCTCGGACCACGGAATCCCGTCGTGCCCCATCTCAACGGAGTTCACGGGCGGCGCGACCGTCTGGCTTTCGAGCCCTCCTCCGCTGGCGATCACAACCGCGTTGGTGACCGGATCGCGGAAGGTCGATCGTGCCCGGCCATCCCAGAACAGGTCCGGCGCGAAGGCCGCGTTGATCGGCGAGTTGGCGGCGCGCCCGGTGATCTGCCGGTTGACGCCGAACACCGCGTCGCGCAGGTAGTTCTCGAGGGCATCCGACCTGACGACGCCCGGTGAACCGAAGACGTCATCGGGGGTGTTGACCAAGCTGTCGGGTCCCGGGTTGCGAGCCCGGCGCGTATCGCTGCCACCCCGCTCCATCGTGTGGCATGTGGCGCAGCTCACGGTGCTGTCGGCCGAGAGTTGTTCATCGAAGAACAGGACCTTGCCCAGCACCCGCTTGGGCTCGGTGATCGGGTTCTCGGGCGGAACCGGGGGTGCCGGCAGGGGAGGCGGGAGCGGCTGCGCCCAGCCGGCAACCGTCATCAGCAAGGGAAGGGCGGCGGCGATCGTTCTGTTCATGGCTGAACCTCGGTACCTTTGTCCCCCTCCCGAGTCCACGCGGGTTTCCACAGTTTGTCCGGCCGCGGTCCCACGGGACAGACCCGCCAACAAAACGCCAATTCACTCGAAAGAATGTCCCCCGCGCTCGCGGCGCGAACAATCTTCAACACTCCCATGTCCACATCCCATTCAGGAAAGGCGGTTTTCGAGATTCTTGTTCGCGAGCACGCCGACATGCTCACGGCCTATCTCCGCAGCCTGCTGGGGGCCGACTCTTCGGTGGACGACATCTTCCAGCAGTCCATGCTCGTCGCGTGGCGGAGGCTCGACGCGTACGACCGCTCGCGCCCGTTCGGTCCGTGGCTCCGCGGCATCGCGCAGCGACTGGTCCTCGAACACCACCGGCGCGGCCGCGCCCGCCCCGCCACCACCGACCCCGGGGTACTCGCCGAACTCGACCTCCGATTCGAGCGCGTCGCGACCGGCCGGGGCGACTGCTTCCGCGACCGCGCCGAGCGTCTGCTCACCTGCCTCGCAAGGCTCCCCGACACCATGCGTCACGCGATCGAGATGGTCTACGCCCGTGGGCTGCTGATCACCGCGGCGGCCGAGGCCCTCGACGCCTCGGAGGAGGCCGTGAAGAAGCGCGTGCAGCGCGGGCGGCAGCTGCTCGCCGAGTGCCTCCGCGGCGGAGAGCACGCATGAACACGCCCGCGCCCGACCATGCGAACAGGGGCAAGCCGTCCGACGCGGACGCGCCCGCCATGCCCATCGAGCCGGAGGCCGGAGCGCCCGCCGCGAAGGCCGCCGACGAGCTGCTTTCTCATGGCCTGCTGGCGTTTGTTCATCGCGACCACCGCGATTCTCAGGAACAGCGCATCGCGCGCGTTCTCGACGCCATCGAATCGGGTTCGGCGGCTCCGTCCGTGCTCCGCACGCTGTTCAACTGGCGTACCGGCAGTGCGCTGGCCGCGTGCATCGCCATTATCGCCGCGCTGGCGGTTTTCGGCGTTCCGGGCGAATCGTCGGGCCTCGCCACCGTGCAGAGGTCCATCGCCGCGATGCGCACGAACCCGGGCGATCGCCGCTTCGAGATCCGCACGCAGGGTTGGGACGAGACGGAACTCTCCACCGAAGTCCGCGGCACGGTGGACACCCGCGCGCCGGGCCTCGTGCTCCTCAGAGTCCCGGCGATGGATGACCACACCGTGATCGTGGGCGCCGACGCCCAGGGCCGCTGGGCCATCCGCCACGATGGCGGCATCGAGCGCCGGCGCGTCGAACCAGCGTGGCCGCGGTTCGCCACGATCGGCGATGAGTCCCTGTTCGCCGACTCGGTTGACCGCATCCTGGCTCAGGCCGCGCGTTACTACGACCTCATGCGCAAGCCCGACGAAGTTCTCGAAGGACACGGAGAGCGAGCGCTGGAGCGCATCCGCGGCCTGCGGCGCCGCGATGCCCGGCTCGGGCCGGATGTCATGGACATCTGGATCAACCCGGATACCCGAATCGCGGAGCGCGTCCAGTTCACGTGGGACCCGCAACCCCAGCCCCCGATGGATCTCGGCGTGCCGCCGGAACCACGCGGCCCCGGACCCGGGCCCCAGGATGATCGGCCCCGCCGCGCGGGCAACGAGGGCCGCCCGTTCCCGCCCGATTCGGACGGACCTCCCTCCACAGGCGAGCGCCGACCCTTCGCCGATGGACCGGGGCATCGCCAGCGTCCGCCGCGCGGCGAGCATGAAGAACCTCGCCCCGATGGCGCAAATCCCGGCATCGATCGCGCGGGCCCCGAAGACCGTGACGATCGCCCCCGCCCGCGCGGCCCCCGTGGCGATGGTCCCTCCGGACACCCGCGGCCTGGTCCGGGCGGCTTCCCTCTAGGGCCGATCGGCCCACGGCCCATGGGACCGCCCCACCGAGTTCTCCGGCTCGATCGCGTCGATCCGCCCGAGTTCCGCGAGGGCTGGTTCAGCCCCGAGACGCACGCGCGGTAGCCTCGCTCACGCCTCGACCAGCACCTCGAATCCGCCCATCGTCATCCGCTTCATGTCGAACGGCATGTTCTTCGGGTCCATCAACTTGGCGATGCGCGGGTCCGTCATGATTCTCGCGTTGATCCTGTTGCGGTGCGCCTTGTTCTTGTAGACGATCCAGGCGAACACCACCGTCTCGCCGGCCTTGGACCTGGCCAGTTTCGGGAACGGCACGCCGCACGGCGCGGCCATCTCCTCGCCAATGCACTCGCGGTACTCCAGCGCGCCCAGTTCCATCCAGACCTTGCAGGCGATCTTCGCGACCCGCTTGTAGGCGGCCAGGTTCTTCTTCGGCATCGGGATGACGAACCCATCGACGTATTTGGCCATTGAGACTGCTCCTTGCCACCCATCACCCGCCCGCGATCGCCCCCACCACGTGAAACGGCTCGTCCCCGCGCGTCACGACCTCCGGCAACGGCATATCCGCGGCCTCGTGCGACCAATCCTTGCCGCAGGCGAAGTATCGCAGGAAAGCCCGGCGTTTGAGCGTACCGTGATCGCGGATGGTCCCCTTGAGCATCGGGTACTTGTTCTCGAGCGCATCGAGCACGGAGGTGATCGTCACCATGCCGGCAACATCGACGACGGCTTCGGCGTCGACACCGGAAAGAGTCCGAAGATGAAATGGGAGCGTCACGCGGATCATGGCTCATTCCGAGTCAGAGGCCGGCGCCGCTCCCGCTCCCGCGGATGCGAGGGGGTCGTGCGACCCCGGTCTCGAAATGACCAGCAGGCGTTTGCCTGTTCCGGTTCGCGGTTCGAGCGTGTGCAGACTGGAGCGGCGGAGACGAGGTAAACATCCTTGAACCTCGATTCCGATCGGCCGATGCGAGAGCGTGCGAACCCGGGCTGCTCGCCGCTCGCCCCGCGCAATCGACCCTCTCTTGCCTCGCCGCTCGATGATGGGTGGATCGCCTCGTGAGCATCGCTCGGATCGAACGTCAACGCTCGCCCCATCGCACTCGGTCTACGGCCACCAATACTGAGTTTCCGGCACTTGGTCACACCACCGACACCTCCACGCTCAACACCCCCGGCAAGTCCCGCACGATCGCCTCCCACGTCTCCCCCCCATCCGCCGAGCCGTACACCTGCCCGCCCGTCGTGCCGAAATAGACGCCGCAGGGTTGCAGCGAGTCCACGCACATCGCATCCCGCAGGATGTTGACGTAGCAGTCCTGCTGCGGCAGCCCCCTGGTCAGCGGCTCCCACTGGTTCCCGCCGGTCCTGCTCCGATACACCCGCAGTTTTCCCTCCGGCGGATAGTGCAGCGAGTCGCTCGTGATCGGCACGACGTAGATCGTCTCCGGCTCGTGCGCGTGCACATCGATCGGAAAACCGAAGTCCGTCGGCAGGTCCCCGCTCACCTCGCGCCAGTTCGCTCCGCCGTCATCGCTCCGCATCACATCCCAGTGCTTCTGCATGAACAGCGTGTCGGGCTTCGAGGGGTGCAGGGCGATCCGGTGCACGCAGTGCCCGACCTCCGCGGTCGGATCGGGCATGAAGTTCGACACCAGGCCCTTGTTGATCGGCCGCCACGACTTCCCCTCATCGTCGCTCCGGAACGTGCCCGCGGCCGAGATCGCCACGTACATCCGCCCCTTGTTCTTCCGATCGAGGATGATCGTGTGCGCCCCCATCCCTCCCGCGCCCGGCATCCACTGGCTGCCGCTCGGATGCCCGCGCAAGCCCGAGAGTTCGCTCCACGTCTTTCCACCATCGGTCGTCTTGAAGATCGCCGCATCCTCGACACCCGCGTACGCCGTGTCCGGATCACCCAGCGAAGGCTCAACGTGCCACACCCGCTTGAACTCCCACGGATGCTGCGTGCCGTCGTACCACTGGTGCGTCGTCAGCGGCCGTCCGCCCGGCGGCGCCACGTCGTACAGGAACTTGTTGCTCTCGCCCTTGGGCATCCCGTCCGGCGTCGTCATCGGCTCGCCCGCCGGAGTTCCCGGCTGATGCCACGTCTTGCCCCCGTCGTCCGATCGCTGCATCACCTGACCGAACCACCCGCTGCTCTGCGAGGCGTAGATCCGGTTGGGATCGACGGGCGAGGCCTTCATGTGGTACACCTCCCACCCGGCAAAGTGCGGCCCCGCCACGCTCCATTTCCGACGCGTGCCGTCCGAGGTCAGGATGAACGCGCCCTTCTTGGTTCCGACAAGCACGCGTACACCGCTCATGGATTCGCTCCTGCCGGCTCACAGCACCATGCAAACAGCACCCCGCACCCACTCCGGCCCCCCAGCGTACCAGAACATCAACGTCTCCGCGACTCCGACTCACGGTGGCCCCCCGCGCGATGTCTTGGCCCGCCCCAACGCCGATGCCACTCGCTCATAGACTACCACCGGATCCTTTGACAACGCGCTCTACTTCATCCTACAACCTCACCCCAGACCGGCTTGCCGGTAGCACCGCCCGCCGCGACCGGTCGCGCCCGGCCCGCACTCTCGCGAGCTCTTCGGCGTCGAGCGCCGCGAAAGCCGCGTCCTCGCTCACTCGGGCGCATCGCCGCACACCACCACCGCTCACGGCCGCGGCGAGGTGATGGCCTTCATCCACAACAGCCCCGTGACCGACGATCGGACCCTCCTCGTTCTCCATCTCCGCGTACATTGATGCGCACCCCGCAGGCACCCTTCATGCACACCCACTCCTTATTCCGTTCTGGCGTCACCCGAGACCCGCGCGTGCTCCTGACCTTCGGGCTCATCCTCCTCGGCGCGTTCGCCCTGCTCGCTGCGCCGCCACGCACGCTCGCGCAGTCCGATCGCCCCGCCCAGACCGCCCCCGCCCCGCGCCCCCACATCGTCCACATCGTCGCAGATGACCTCGGCTGGAAGGATGTCGGCTTCAACGGCTGCACCGACATCAAGACGCCCAACCTCGACCGCCTCGCCGCCGAGGGCGCACGCCTCACCCAGTTCTACGTCCAGCCGATGTGCACACCCACCCGCGCCGCGATCATGACCGGCCGCTACCCCTACCGCTACGGCCTCCAGACCGCCGTCATCCCCTCCGTCTCCGCCTACGGTCTCGACACCTCCGAACACCTCATGCCCCAGTGCCTCAAGGAGGCCGGCTACAAGACCGCCATCATCGGCAAGTGGCACCTCGGACACGCCGACAAGAAGTGGTGGCCGCGTCAACGCGGCTTCGATTACCAGTACGGCGCAATGATCGGCGAACTCGACTACTTCACCCATGATGAGCACGGTGTGCTCGACTGGTTCCGCGACAACGAGCCCGTCCGCGAAGAGGGCTACACCACCACGCTCCTCGGCAAGGATGCCGCCCGGCTCATCGAACAGCACAACCCCGCCACGCCCCTCTACCTCTACCTCGCCTTCAACGCCCCCCACACGCCCTACCAGGCCCCGCAGGAATACATCGATCGCTACTCCGGCATCCAGGACCCAACCCGCCGCACCTACGCGGCCATGGTTTCCTGCCTCGACGACGAGATCGGCCGCGTGCTCGGGGCGCTCGAGAAGAAGAACATGCGGGCCGGAACGCTCATCCTCTTCCACAGCGACAACGGCGGCACGCGCAACGCCATGTTCAGCGGCGTCATGGCCGATGTTTCCAAGATCAACATTCCCTGCGACAACGGCCCCTTCCGGGAGGGCAAGGGCATGCTCTTCGAGGGTGGCACTCGCGTGTGCGCGTTCGCCAACTGGCCCGGCCACATCAAGCCGCAGCGCGTTGAAGGGCTTGTTCACGCCGTTGATATCTACCCCACACTCGCCGCGCTCGCTGGCGCATCCACCGCGAACTGCAAGCCGCTCGATGGCGTCAACCTCTGGGACACCATCTCGAACAACTCCCCCTCGCCCCGCAACGAGATCATCTACAACATCGAGCCCTTCCGTGCCGCGATCCGCCACGGCGACTGGAAGCTCGTCTGGCGCACCATGCTGCCCTCGAGCGTCGATCTTTACAACCTCGCCGCGGACCCTTCCGAGTCGAACAACCTCGCGTCCGCGAACCCCGACAAGGTCGCGGGGCTCCAGAGGCGCCTCGACACACTCGCCAGCGAAGCGGTCAAACCGCTGTTTCTTGACGACCAGTTCAAGGTCGTGCTCAAGAACATGAAGGGCGAACCCGTGCTGCCGACCGACGACGGGTTCGGCGCCGGCGACCTTCCCTGAAGGTCCCCTCGCCGATCATTCGATGGACGCCTAGTGAACCCGAGCCGAGCTCACTTGCCTGCGGCTGTCACGGCCACAGGCGCATCCGGCGTCGCCACATCCGCGCGCGCCGACGGAACGGTGACGATGCCCACGCAGACCCACAGCACCAGGTCGAAAATGCGGATGCGGGCGGGACGACGGATGGAGAGATGAGCCTTCGAGAGAACGTTCATAGCGAGCCAACCTTTCGGGTTAGCTCTCTCGCGCCACAAATGTACACGCGCCACGACCCGGAGCAAGTCCGCACAATACCCAACCATCCATCAGACTTGACCGGCCGTCCCAAACCGCTAACCTTTCGACCTGTCCCCGATTCACAAGCCTGCCCGGCCAGCCCACGCTCGGCCGCGGCCCGCCCCGCCCGGTAGGCGGCGTACCCCTTGAAACCCTTTCGCCCCCGAGGGCGGAGTCGGAGTTCTCAGCCATGACCATGCGTCGCGACACCTACCTCGCCACCCCGCAGACCGTCCCCGCCAAGACCTGGCGGCTGGTCGATGCGACCGATGTCTCGCTCGGCCGCCTCGCGGTCGATGTGGCCAACGTGCTCATGGGCAAGCACCGCCCCGAGTACACCCCACACGTCGATTGCGGCGACTATGTCGTCGTCATCAACGGCAACAAGGTCGGCCTCACGGGCCGCAAGGCCGAGCAGAGCATGAAGCAGCGCTACACCAGCCACCCCGGCGGCCTGAAGGAAGAGAGCTACGGCTCGCTCCGCGAGCGCAAGCCCGAGAAGCTCATCGAAGATGCCGTCCGCCGCATGATGCCCAAGAACCGCCTCAGCCGCCACATGCTCACCAAGCTCAAGGTCTACCCGGGCTCCGAGCACCCGCACGCCAGCCAGCAGCCCGTCAAGATGGAAGTGTGATCGGCAAGGGATCAGGGAGGGGTGAGGGTCAGGTTTCAGGACAACACAGAAATCCAGGAGCTCGCCACAAGCACGCTCCACACCGCAGAACCGAAAGCCACCATGAGCCAGTTGAACATCCCGAACTCCCCGCTCTCTCCCGCCGCCCCCGCACCGAGCATCACCGGTCTCTCGACCGTAAACCCCGCGGCCGAGGCAAGGCCCGCGCAGATGACCCGCAAGGTCCGCCCGCCGGTCGAACCCAAGAAGGGCTGGTGGTGGGGCACCGGCCGCCGCAAGCGAGCCTGCGCCCGCGTCCGCATCAAGCCCGCCGGCGGCGAGCCCACGATCAAGATCCAGGTCTCCGGCGATAAGTTCAAGACCATCGAGCAGTACTTCGCCGAAGAGCGCGACCGCAACGACTGCGTCGCCCCCCTCAAGGTCACCAACACCTTCGGCAAGATGGACGTCATCGCCCGTCTCGACGGTGGCGGCTTCATGGGCCAGGCCCAGGCCGTCCGCCTCGGCGTCGCCCGCGCCCTGCGCGACTACGACCCGACCCTCGAGGACGCCCTCCGCGAGGCCGGATTCCTCACCCGCGATGCCCGCGAGGTCGAGCGCAAGAAGTACGGCCAGGCCGGCGCCCGCCGCCGCTTCCAGTTCAGCAAGCGCTGATCCCACGGCTTCCACGAGATACCAGAAGCCTCCTCGCGTTCTTCACCGTCCGCCAGGAGGCTTTTTCAATGCGAACGATCGGAATCATCCTCGCGACAATCGCCGACGCGGCCGCACCACCAACCGGGAAGCACCGACCATGGCCAGGAAGAAGACCAAGACCGCACCCGCGAAGAAGAAGACCACTCGCGGAAAGACCACGGTGAAGAAGACGACCGCGAAGCGCGCGGGCAAGGCGAGGCCGGCGACCAAGAGCGCGGCGACGACCTTCAGCGTCTCGACCGGCAAGGGCGCGACCGCGGCGGAGATCGGCGCCTCGCTGGTCTCGCTCTACAACGAAGGCCGTTGGGAGGAGCCCGAACGGAAGTGGTTCGCGGAAGACATCGAGTCCATCGAAGGCTCGGGGATGGGCTGGCGCGGACGCGAGGCGGTCAAGGGCAAGGGTGAGTGGTGGTACAGCCAGAACACCGTGCTCGGCGGGAGCGCGGAGGGGCCGTACGTGGGCGCGAGCGGCTTCAGCGTGAAGTTCCGCATCGAGGTCGTCGAGAAGTCCTCGGGGATGAAGACCCGGATGGAGGAGGTCGGGGTGTACACCGTCAAGGACGGAAAGATCATCCGTGAGGAGTACATGTACGGCCCGATGCAGCAGGAGCGGGTGCCGGTGTAGCGAAAACTGGGCAAAGTGACCACCCGACACACGCGAGCCAGCAGGCTGCGGCGGGTGGCCTCGCCGACGGGCGGCATTTGTTAGCGTGCCAATCGTGTCGGATTGCGACGAACTCGCGCCCCCTTCGCTGCGTAGAAGTCTCACAGCGACTCCTTCCAACTTCTTCATATCTCCCCTTTGCAAACCGCCTCCAATGCCTCCGGAGGCGGTTTGTAATTCCGAGCCGGTGGACCTACGGCTTGGGCACGCTCCGTCCGGTCAGCCGCGACCAGGCGCCGTGAAGCCGTCCGAGCGCGCCGTTGAGGTCCATGCGTGCGATCGAGGCGGCGCGAGGGCTGGCGCGCAGGTTGGCCGCGAAGAGCCGGGCGAGGCAGATATGCGCGCGGACCCATGACTTGATCGCGACGCCGAGGGTGCGCGGCGTGGTCATCGGCTCGGCGGTGAGCATGAACGAGACGCTCCCCCAGTACGCGCTCCGGGCAAAGAACGCGTCGGAGATGCTGGCGCGCGGAACCCAGTGCTGCACGACCGCGGCGGGGGTCCACCAGAAGGCGAACCCCAGTTCCATGGCGCGGCGCGCAAACACGGTCTCCTCGTGCGCGAGGCGGCCCTGCGAGCCCGAGCGGCCGATGTCGGTGCGGAAGGGGTCTCCGCCGTTCGCAACCCGCGCGGCGACTTCGCGGCGGAACGAGAAGTTGGCCGCATAGGCGCGGGACTCGCGGAGCCGCTCGGGCGCTTCGCTGAATCGGTGCTGGCCGAGCGCTTCGAGCATGGACGGGCTGAGCCAGTCCGGCGGGGACTGATCCTCCCACCAGAGTTCGATGCGTCCGGTGACCAGGTCCGCCCCGCGCTCGCTGTACATGCGGAGATGTTCGAGGAGCCAGCCGGGATCCGCGCGGCAGTCGGAATCGATGAACACAAGTAGGTCGTGACGGGCCTCGGCGACCGCGCGATTCCGGGCAAAGCTCACGCCGCGGCGGGGTTCGGAGACGACGCGGAGAGAGAAAGGGAAGCTCGCGGCCGCCCGATTGACAACCCCTTCGGTGTCGTCGGCGCAGGCGTTGGCGATGACGATGCACTCAACGGCCAGCGGCGGGAGTTGCAGCGCCGCGAGCGAATCGAGTGTCTGGGCGAGAAGTTCGCAGCGATTGTGCGCGGCGACGAGAATGGACACGCCGGTGATGGGCGAGCGGGGGTTGGTGGACGGTTCCGACATTCGGGTTGGAGTGTACCGGCGCGGCCGGTGTGAATCGGAGCGGGTCACGGGGCGAGGGCGGGCGCAGGTTGGCGCTTGGCGCGAGCGAAGGTATCAGGTCGCCCGAGAGGGCTTGATGGAGTGCCGCCCCTTGAACGCCCCGATGATCTGGCCACGGCCCGTGGCGCAGCGCATCCTGGCGCGGATGGCTACTCGACGGAGCCCGAGAAGCGAGCATGGGCCGTGGATGACGAGTTTGGCAAGGCCGCCGGCGAGGCTCCGGGCCTGGTCGATGACCCCGTAGCGCTCGCGCATGAGGATCTGCGCGACGGCCTTGCCCTCGATGATCTTCAGCAGATGGCCCAGTTCGGCGCGGTGGGGCGGGACCCAGTGATGCAGCCGCGCCGCGGGCGAATAGAAGAGCGTGTGGCCGCGGGTGAAGGCCTTGATGATGAAATCGGTCTCGCCGCCGGAGAGCAGGCTCTTGCCCTTGCGATCAAGGTCGGGCCTGAACCCCCCAGCCGGCCCCGCATCCTCGAACACGCGGCGAAGGAAGGCGAAGTTGGCGCCGACGATCCGGGGTTCGTGGAGTTGCCTGATGTTCTCCCCGTAGTCGAGGCGGCTGAGGTGGTCCTCGAGCTCGGGGATCATCCACGCTGGACGCCGCACCGCCTCCCACCAGAGCTCGACGCGCCCGCCGATCATGGATGCGCCCGTGGACTCGAACGCCTCGACGAGCGCGACAAGCCAGCGCGGATCGACGAGCACATCGTCGTCGAGAAAGGCCATGATCGCGTCGGGCTCGGCAAAGCGGGATTCCCGCACGGCGCGGTTGCGGGCGTTATTGAGGCCGATGGCGGGCTCGTGGATGAGCCGTGTCGGGAGCTTCGACCTCGCGATCCAGCCGTTGACAACCTCGTCGGTCTGGTCGGTGCACACGTTGTTGATGACGATGACCTCGACGCGACCCGCGAGCGCAGAGGCGATCTCCAGGTGCTGGATCGACTCGAGCGTGCGCCCGAGGATCTCGCAGCGGTTGTGCGTGGGGATGAGGATGGAAACCGGAGGCGGCATGGGCGTCAACGCGGATCGCGGAAACGGCGGGTGATCGCGCGGCCGAGTGCGCCGGGCGCGCCACGAACGATCTCCTTCACGGTGAGCGGGCGGGTGTGGCGTCCGAAGCAGTCGGGGTGCACGATCCGGAGCGGGACGGAGGCCTCGTCTCGCTCGAGCGCGCCGAGAGCCGGCTGAGCGGAGAGATGCTCGCACGCGGCGAACACGAGCATGTTCTGGGCGTACCACCAGCGGACGCGGGGATCGGTCCACAACCGCGCCCGCAGCGCGTCGATGCACACGTACCCGAACTCGCGGAACCTCGCGGCCCAATAGTCCGGCCACTGCTCGTTGATGTGATCGGTGCCGCCCTGGTGAGGAATGGCGGCGGAGAAGACCACGACGGGCGCGAGCCGGGTGAGGAACCCGACAAAGCGGTCGGCGGCCGACTCTGGAAGATGCTCCGCGACTTCGAGGGAGAGGGCCAGGTCGAAGCGCCGCGGTACGGTCGCGGGAGGGCTCGCGAGATCGGTCGCGGTGAACCGGTCCGGAGGGATGAGCAGACCGGCATCGATGGCCCAGCGCCCGTCGAGACCGTGGTAGTCGGCGGCGCCGGAATCCGCGAAGGCCTTGAGCCACGCGCCCGTGCCGCAGCCGACATCGACGACGCTGGAGAACCGGATCATCTCGCGCAGCACGGGGATGACGGCCGCCGCGGAACTCTCGGCGCCGCCCTGCTGGCCGGCAAAGAACTGGGCATCGTACGCGGTCATGGCTTGATCCCCATGCGGCTGCTCTGGTCGATGCGCGCCAGCAACGGACGCTCGCGCGGCGGCAGCGCGGCGAGAAACTCATCGACGGCTTGCCTCTGGCCCATCCATTGGCCGTAGTCATCCACGAGCAGCACGCCGCCGCGGCTGAGGCGCGGGTAGAGGTGGGCAAGTTCCGCGCGGGTGGATTCGTACCAGTCGGTATCGAGCCGGAGCAGCGAGATGGCGGCCGGCGCGCGGGCCGGAAGCGTCTGTTCAACCTTGCCCTGCACGAACTCGACGCGAGCGGGATCGAGGCCCGTCGAGGCCATGCTGCGCCGGACATCCTCGATCGAGGCGTAGCACCACTCGTTGTGGTCGGTCCGCCGCGAGGCTTCCCAGATCTCGCGCGTGGTGGCCCCCGTCGAAGAAACGTCCTTGTCGGTGGGCTCGGCCATCCCGGTGAAGGTGTCGTAGAGCCAGACCCGGCGGGCGCTCTCTCCGGCGCGGGCGAGCATGAGGGCGCACAGCATCGCGCTGCCGCCGCGCCACACGCCGCACTCGACGATATCGCCGGGGATGCCCGATTCGAGCACCCGCCGCATGGCGATGTACAGGTTGTACATCCGCTCGACGGGCGTCATGGTGAACGGCGCACACAGCGCGTGCAGTTCGCGGAACTCGGGCTCCATGTCGGGCGCGTAGGCCGCGGCGGTGGCGGCGGCCTCCCCGCCGCCGAACCCGCCCTGGGGTGTGCGGTACTTGACCAGCATGTACCCGGTTCGCCCGATGGCGCGGCGGATGAGCGACTTGAACGGCGATGATGGAGCGGCGCGATCGGGCATGGGAAATCGGCGGCTCACGATACCCCGGCCACCCGGCCGATGCGGGCCGCCCAGGCGGGCGACACCCTGCGGATGCCGGCGATGACGCGCGAGGCGACGTCGCGGAACTGTTCGGGCATGATGGCCCGCATCAGGGCGACATAGGCCAGCGAACTCACGCCGCCGATGACCAACAGGCGGACCCAGTGTTCGAGCGGAAGGCCGCGGAACCGGGCGTTGACGGCGGCGCGGCCCGCGAGTTCGCCCATGATCAGCCCGAGGCCGACGGCGACGACCGAAGCAAGAACCGGTCGGAGGATGATCCCATAGGTAGCCCGCCAGGTGCCGCCGAAGGGACGGGTGGTGACGTATGTCCAGACGGGGCTGATCAGCGCGTAGGTGATGGCGACGGCCGCGGCGACACCCGTGACGGCGCCGAGATCGTTGCCGGCGACCTTGCGGCCGACGAGGATGCCCGCGGCGACCGCGATCACGTAGACAATCGAGTGGACAAGCGCGAGCTTGAAGCGCGTCTTGAACCGCTGCTGAGCCTGGAGCATCGCGGTGGCGGGGCAGTACGAGCCGAGAAAGAGCATCCCGACGCCCAGAAGCTGCATGGCGGGGACGGCGTCGATCCACTTGGGGCCGAAGATCGTGCGGACGGCGGCATCGCTGACCGCCGACTGGATCGCGCACAGAGGCACAACGATCGAAGCGAGGATGCGCGAGGCGCGGACAAACGCACGGAGGAGCCGCTCGCGGTCGTCCGTCATGCGGGCCAGGGTCGTGAAGAGGATCTGTTCGAGGTTGATGCTGATCATCACCACGGTCTGGAGCGAGATCGTGTACGCGAAGAAGTACAGTCCGACCATCTCGGAATCGACAAACACGCCCAGCAGCGGACGCTCGCCGACCTGCACGACCAGCAGCAGCAGGCTGGTCGCGAAGATGATCGAGGAACTGGAGATGATGTACTTCCAGCGACGCAGGTAGAGCCTTCGCGGCGGAACATACCCCGCGCCGCGGAACAGCACGATCAGGCGGATGAAGCCGACGATGATGCGGGGGAGGAAGAACGAGTACGGCCCGAAGCCCAGCGCGGCGAAGAGCACCGTGAGGCCCGGCGAGAGCGTGGCCTGCATGGCCAGCACGCCGGCGATGAACCGGAACCTGAGCTGGGCCTGAACACGGGCCTCGGCGACGAGGCTCATCGACCACAGGGGAAGACCGAGCGCGAGCACGACCATCAGGCCCGGGAGTTCCGGCTCGTTGAAAACGATCGCGGCGAGCGGCCCGGCCGCGGCGACGATCGCCGCGGTCGCCAGCCCCGTGGTCGCGGTGATCCAGAACGCCGCCCCGGCCCAGAGGTGAAACCGCTTCTGCCGGGCGACGAGGATCTCCTTGACGCCGATGAGTTGAAGGAGGTTGGCGAAGACGGCGATGGAGTCGGCGAGCGAGACCAGGCCGTAGTGCTCGCGCAGCAGGAGGCGGGCGAGGATGATCTGGCACGCGAAGGCCGCGAGGCGCGTCACGACCGCCTGCGCGAAGATGAAGGCGAAGCCCTTGGCGACGTGACCGCCCAGAGCCTCGGTGCGCGGCGCGGAGGGCCTATCGGGCGCGGTCGCGGCCTCATCGCCCGCGAGAGCCTCGACGCCGCGCAGGGCTTCGGCCTGGACGGCCAGCGGTTCGGCCTTGCTCAACGTCAGGCCCCTCCGGACGCGCCCGAGCGGCGCTCGATGAGCTTGTGGCCGGCATCGCGCAGCGTCCTCTCGCGCTGCGCCATCTCGATATCGTGATCGACCATCATCCTCGCGAGCTGCTCCACCGTGGTGGGCGGGTTCCAGCCGAGCACGCTCCGGGCTTTCGAGGCGTCGCCCAAGAGGTCGTGGACCTCGGCGGGTCGCAGGTATCGAGCATCGTGGCGGATGTGGTCCGCGGCGTTCAACCCCGCGAGCGAGAAGGCCAACTCGGCGAACTCGCGCACACTGAGCTGGCGGCCGGTCGCGATCACGTAGTCGTCCGCTCGCTCCTGCTGGAGCATCAGCCACATGGCCTCGACGTAGTCGCCCGCAAAGCCCCAGTCCCGCCTGGCATCCAGGTTGCCGAGGTAGACGCAGTCCTGCATGCCCAGCCTGATGCGTCCGACAGCGCGGGTGATCTTGCGGGTGACGAACGTCTCGCCGCGGCGCGGGGACTCGTGGTTGAAAAGGATGCCGCAGGAGGCGTGCAGCCCGTAGGCCTCGCGGACGTTCACCGTGGCCCAGTGCGCCGCGAGCTTGCCGATGGCGTAGGGCGATCGCGGTCGGAAGGGCGTCGCCTCGTTCTGCGGCGCGGGGCTCGCGCCGTACATCTCCGAACTCGAAGCCTGGTAGAACCGGACCTGGCGGCCGCCGACCTGCTGATGATCCCGGATCGCCTCGAGCAGCTTGCACGTTCCGATGGCCACACTCTCGTACGTATGGATCGGCATCTCGAACGAGACGCGCACGTGGCTCTGCGCGGCCAGGTTGTACACCTCGTCCGGGTCTATCGCACGCACCAGCCGCTCCAGGATGTTCGCATCCGTCACATCGCCGTGGTGCAGGGTCATCCGTCCTCGCCCGCCGGCGAGCGGCTCGTGGGGGTCGTGGTACAGATGGTCGATGCGGTGCGTGTTGAAGTTGGACGCCCGCCTGACGATGCCGTGCACGTCGTAGCCCTTGCCGATCAGCAGTTCGGCCAGGTACGAACCATCCTGCCCGGTGATGCCGGTGATCAGGGCGCGGCGGGGGCGGGCTGGGCTGGGCACGGGGTTCGGCATCGGACAGAGGACCCAAGGCGACGGCTCGACAGGCGGGGTACGACCCCGCCTGCGTGGAAGTTCGATCGGTGTTTATCGGTCGATCGGCCGGCCTGGGCGAGTTGAAACCCGCGTGCCCGCCGCGCGCGGAAATCGGCCGAACCGCTGCGCAACTCTCTATCTACCAAGTCTTTACGACCGGACTCGCCTTCAGAAGGGTGTAGACGGTGATCGCCGCGTGAAGCACGCCGAGCACCAACGGCCCGGTCCACATCAGCACGCGCATCCGGGGCTTGCGATCCGGGTCTGGAGAGCCGGCGATCTCGGCCGCCATCAACGCCATCACCATGAGAAGCATGGGCTCGATGTACCGCTGCCACGCCGCGGAGTTGGCCGATTGAGCCAGCGCGAACCCGGCAAGGCTGAGGCCGTAGACCCACGGGCACCGGCCGGGCATCCGGGCGAGCCAGCCCGCCAGCGCGACCATGCCCATCGGCGCGAGGACGAGGATGAGCGGCGAGGTGCGTCCGGCGAGCGTGAGACCGTGCTGGTCGAAGCGGAGCACGGCGTTCCAGAGACCGGTGGCCCGCGAGAGGTGCGTCTGGGGATCGTCGTAGAGGAACGTGGTCTCGGGGATTGTCGCCGCGAGCACACCGATCACGACCGCGAGCCCGAGCATGAGCACGCCATCGCGCGACTTCCAGAGCGAGACAACGCCGGGCCAGACCCACGCGCCGAAGAAGCCGGAGAAGATCGCCCACAGCGACATCGCAAACGCGGGCGTCGCGAAGTTGGGGGCGGTGCCGTGCCGCGAACGCAGTTCGGCATTGTGGTTGATGAGCGAGCCGCCCCAGAGCCGGTAGAACCAGTACAGCATCAGCACCGCGGGCAGGGTGGCCAAGAGCGCGATGGTCCCGCGCCGGATTCGCGGGAGGGTGGGTTGCAGCACCCACTCGATCCCGCGGTGGCTCTGGGCCTCGACACCCGACTCCTCATCGACGCGCCCGCTGAATCGTTCTCCCGTGCCGCCGATCCACGCCGCGACCCACATCAATCCGGCCGCCCAGATGTGGCTCTGCCGCATCCACACAAGCAGCACCATCACAACCCCACCGACGATGAGGCTGTGCCAATCCCACCGACGACGGAGCATGAGCACGAGCATGACGGTCACACCCAGCCAGCCCGCGTTGTCGGGCAGGAGCCAGATGCCCGCAAACAGCGCGTACATCGAGCACACCAGAGGAAGCAAGAGCGTCAGCGTCTTCCCGCCCCCTCCCCCACCGCCGCCGCTCTCGCCGCCGACCAGCCGTGCGCGCACCGCCGCGCTGAGCACCCACAGCCACGCGACCGTGAAGCCCGCTCCGACCAGTTTGAGCAGGAGCCGGCCCTGTTCGAGCGCCGCAATCTGGGCAGGCGCGCCGCGGCTGGGATCGGCGATGACCTCCAGCGGCACCGGCGTGGCCATGTACCGGCACACCGCGGCGAGCACGAGGTGGTAGCCGGGCGTCGTGGCGGAGAGGTAGTTGCTCAGATCAACGTGGGGCCATTGGGCCGCAAACCCGTGGATCGCGGGTTCGTGGAAGAACTGCTGGTCGAACTGGCCGCGGCCGCGATCGAAGCCCGACAGGATCAGCGGCAGCGCGACGGCCAGGTAGACGACCACCGCCCACGGAACGCGGGAAAGGGGGCCGGGCCGCCGGGCGGTGAGGTTGGAGTTCGGACCCATCGGTGGATTATCGGCGCGCCGGGGCGTTGCGCTCGCTCATCGCCCGCGCCGTGTCATACTTGCCAACGTGAGGAGAGCCTTGTTCAGTGCCGCCGGGATCGGGATCTTTGTCCGCGTCGCGGCGGGCGGCGTGGCGCCCGCTCCCCCGCGCGAGCTCGACCGGGCCGACTACGCCGACCGCCTCCGCGCGATGTGGCTGGCCGAGGCGATGGCGAACTGGACCGGCATCCGCAGCGAGGGGCGGCGAGCGGCGGCGCCGTTCCACACCGACGCCGACTGGAACACCAACCCCTATCCCGATGCGCCGGGGATCCGGCTCGAGTTCGTGCTCGCGGCCGATCCGTGGTGGGCCGATGACGACACCGATATCGAGTATGTGTACCTGCATCTGCTCACTCAGCACAACACGACGCGGCTCACCGCCGAACAGGTCCGAGACGGCTGGATCACGCACATCAACCGGAGCATCTGGGTCTCCAACGCGTACGCGCGGCACGCGATGGACCTCGGAGCGCGACCACCCGCGACGGCCTTCGCGCAACCGATGATCGGCCCGTGGTACGGCGACTCATCGGTGATGATCGATGCCCAGCTCACCACCGAGTTCTTCGGCGCGCTCGCGCCCGGGATGCCCGAGGCCGCCCTCGAGATGGCCGACCTGCCCATCCGCACGACCGCGACCGGTCACGCCGCTCACGCGGCCCAGTTCTACGTCGTCCTGTACTCTCTGGCGACGCAGGTCGATCGCTCGCTCCCGCCCCACGAGCAGGCCGTCTGGCTCGTGCGGCAAGCCCGCAAGTTCATCCCCGACACCAGCAAGGCCGCGAACATCGCCGACTTCGTGCTGGCCGATTACCTGAGCAACCCCGACAGGAACGACTGGGAGCGCACTCGCGACCGCGTCTACGAGCGCTACCAGCTCAACGCGGCCGCGAACGGCTTCACGTACCGTGCGTGGTACGAGTCGAGCGTCAACTTCGCGACAGGGCTGATCGCTCTGCTGTACGGCGGAATGGACCTGCCTCGCACGGTGCGCATCGGCACGCTCAGCGGTTGGGATTCGGACAACGGCACCGCAACGATGGGGGGTCTGCTCGGCCTGGTGCTGGGCATGAACGGGGTGCGGGCCTCCTTCCCCGAGTGGCAAACGCCCAACCCACCGCCGAGCGACCGTTTCTGGGTCGCTCGCACGCGCGACGGCCTGCCCGACCACCTGCCCGAAGACGCGGACGCGGACGACACGTTTGCAATGATGGCCGCGCGATGCGCCTTGATCGTTGATCGTGTCATCGCGGAGAGCGGCGGATTCGTCGGCACGGATTCGTGGCTGCTCCCGCCCGGCGGCGCGGGCGATGGGCTCTCCTCCGCCGAGGCGCTCGCGGGCTCGCCGACCTGGCGCGAGACCGCCCGCAGCGCGAACATCCAACTCCCGCTCGCCGGCGGCGCCGCGACCGCTTCGACCAACATCCCCGGCTCGCCGCCCCAGGGCTTTGGCTCCTGGTACCTGCCCGTCATCTGCACGGGGCTTATCTACAACTTCCGCGGCTTGGAGATCGACCCCGGTTGGAAGGTGGACACCTCGACGCGGCGAACCACACCGACCCCTCCGGAGCACGCCTTCACGGTGACATACTCACGACCGGTTGAAGTCCAGGCGGTGCGATTCGTCGAGGGCAGCCACTTCCACGCGCCCGATGCGGCAGTCACGGGAGGATGGTTCGAGAGCCCGTTGATCGATGTGTTCGTTGACGGCGCATGGATCACCACCGCCGCCACACCGGGAACTCCGCTCGATCCCAACATCCCATTCCAGGCGGTCGATTTCGCGCTCCCGCTGCCGGTCATCGCGACCGCCGTCCGCATCCGCGGCCAGGCCGGCGGCGAACCCGGGCAGACGTTTGTGACCTGCGCCGCGCTCGATGCGCTGGCCCCACCGATCGCGCTGCCTCGCCGGTCGTTCGACATCGATGCCGATGGAGAGGCCACCCCCGAAGACTTGTATCGCTGGTGCGATGCACCCCTCGACCTCACGCGCGACGCCGTTGCCGACGAGTCCGACCTGTCGTACCTCCGCCGCGCGATTCGCTGGCCCGAGTCGCCGCGCATGAGCGAACGCTGACCGTCCGCATCGAGCCGATCTGCCCTGCTTGGGGGAGAATTCCCGAAGTCTCGGGATACAGCCAATCTCGGATCCTTCCGCGATCGGCAAGAAGTGCGCGAACGCGGGACATCCACCATCAAAAAATCTGCCTTGCATGTGAATTTGGGGAACACAAGTCAGCGCTTTCACGCAATACTTCATTGACGAGGTACGAGGTCAGGGCTGCTTTCGAGTTGTTCCGCCGCGGTTCTCGCGGCGAGCCAGAGCGGTCGGTCAGTTGGAACATTCATCCGAACCATGACGGTTCGCGCATCCGTGGATCGATCGAGTAGATCCTCCGCGGCTGCACCGTTCGTGTACACCGATCCGGTCGCGCCGAAAGGTTCGGCGGCCCGGTTGGATTCTGGGTATGCCTCGCCCCGGCCACGGGGCGATTCCGACATTCTCTCCTGGAGAGACTTACACTCTCTCCCCTATCCCTCCCGCCCTGTCGCGCATGGGGCGGGAGGGTTTGTTTTTTTGGAAGACGCACCGCGGTCGGCGCAAGCCGGGTGCTCATGAGGAGAGTCCTTTCGGATGCGGATCGTGCTCGTGGGCTTCGGATCGGTCGGGCGTGCGTTCGCCTCGATGCTGGCGAATCGCTGTGATTCGTTGTATTCCGCGTTCGGGCTCTCCCCACGCCTGGTGGCGGTGATCGATTCCCGGGGCGCGGCCGCGAGTTCATCCGGCGGAGGCCTGGACCCCGCCGCGCTTCTTGCCGCCAAGCAGGGTTCCGGGAGTGTGGGCGGCCTGCCGTCGGGCGGGCTGGGCGATGTCGGTTCCGACGAGGCCGCTGCGCTGATCCGCGACCTCGCGGCCGATGTGGTCATCGAGGCCTCGCCGAGCGACCTGAAGAACCCCGGCCCCGCGCTGGCGAACCTCAAGGCCGCGTTCAGCAGCGGCAAGCACGCGATCAGCGTAAACAAGGCTCCTTTGGCGCTGGCGATGCCCGCACTCACGGAACTGGCCCGATTCAACCGCGTCGAGTTCCGCTACTCGGGCACGGTCGGCGCCGGGACGCCGGTGCTCGATACGGCCCGCAAGCTGGCCCAGGGCGATCGCATCACGCGCGTGCGCGCGATCCTCAACGGCACGACCAACTACATCCTGTGGCGGATGAAGGAGGTCGGCATCGACTACGCCGCCGCCCTCGCCGAGGCGCAGAAACTCGGCTACGCCGAGTCCGACCCCGCCAACGATGTGGACGGGATCGACACCGCGACCAAGGTCGTCATCCTCGCCAACGCGATCCTCGGGAATGGGCCCGCCGCGTTCCGACCCACGATCAGCGAGGTGTCGATCTCCGGCATCCGTGGCATCGGCAAGGACCGCATCGACTCCGCCGCGGCCGGGGGCTGCGTCGTCAAACTCATCGGCGAGATCGACGCCGCGGCCCGGACGCTGCGGGTTTCGCCGCAGGAGGTCCCGGCCGCGGGCGCCGGCGGCGCGCTCGATGTGCCACGCAACATCAACGCCGTGCAGTTCACGCTCGAGTCCGCTGGCGAGGTGTCGCTGATCGGGCGCGGCGCGGGCGGACCCGAGACCGCGACGGCGATCATCCGCGACCTGGTTGACATCTGGAACGCACCGGCGGGAGGGGCGCACGACCGATGACCACGACACGCACCAGCACCATCGTCATGAAGTTCGGCGGCACCTCGATGCGGGACGCGGAAACGATCCGCAAGTCGGCGCTGCTCGCGACGACCAGCGCCGAAGGCCGGCCCGTCGTCGCCGTCGTCAGCGCGATGGACCAGGTCACCGAGCACCTGCTCGACCTCGGCGAGGCCGCGTCCCAGGACAACCGGGCCACCGTCTACAACCTCATGGCCCAGGTCCGCGCCCGGCACGAGACCGCCGCCAAGGCCATCGGTCACGGCGCGCCCGAATCCGTCGGCGCGATGCTCGACAGGCTCGACAGGCTCGTCGCGGGCATCTCCGCCGTCGGCGAACTCACGCCCCGCAGCAAGGACGCCGTCGTCGCCGTCGGCGAGATGCTGAGCACCCAGCTCATGGCCGCGGCCATGAACTGCCGGAGTTTCACGGGCGGGCAGGCGGGGATCGTCACCGACGAGGCCTGGGGCAAGGCCGCGCCGCTGATGGACCTCTCGCTCTTCCAACTCAAGCAGACCCTGCAGCCGGTGCTCGACAAAGACTCACGCACCGTCGTCAGCGGCTTCATCGCCCAGACCCAGCACGGCGTCACGACCACCCTCGGCCGCGGCGGTAGCGACTACACCGCGTGCATCATCGGGGCCGCGCTCCGGGCCGACGAGGTGTGGATCTGGTCGGATGTCGATGGCCTCATGAGCGCGGACCCCCGGATCGTTCCCGGCGCGAAACTGCTGACCGAGATCACCTTCGCCGAGGCGATCGAGATGGGCCAGTTCGGGGCCAAGAGCATGCACCCGCTCGCGCTCGAGCCCGCCGCCGAGCACGGGATCCCCGTGCGGTTCCGCAACACCTTCAACCCATCGAGCCCGGGCACACGCATCGCGGTATGTTGGCTCTCCGAGCCGACGGAACACCCCGAGCCGGAGATCGTCAAGTCGATCCCGCTCTTGAAGAGCGCGGCGGTCATCACCGTGAGCGGCGCGGCCATGATCGGACGGCCGGGCACCGCCGCGCGGGTGTTCGAGTCGCTGGCCGAGGCGAAGATCAACATCATGATGATCAGCCAGAGCGTGAGCGAGGCGGGCATCAGCCTGGTCATCAACAAGGACCAGGCCGAGCGGGCCAAGGCGGTGCTGGAGCGCACGCTCATGCGCCCCGGCGTGGCCCGCGCCGTCACGCTCGTCGATGATGTCTGCGCCATCGCGGCCGTCGGCAGCGGCATGGCCGGGCATCCGGGCGTCGCGGCCCGTGTGTTCGGCGCGATCGCGAAGAAGAGCATCAACATCATCGCCATCGCGCAGGGCTCCAGCGAACTCTCGATCTCGCTGGTTGTGCGGGCCGACCAGGCCGCGGACGCGGTGCGGGTGCTGCACGGCGAGTTCATCGGTTGATCCGTGGCAGGCCTACGCCCCCCACCACCTCCGCAACCGTTCCTTGCCGCAAGTCCTGAGACCGCCCCTTTGCCGGGAAGTCGTTGTATACTCGACTCACCGAGATCGTCATGGGAGCCCGAGTCATGGACCGCGCACGCAAACAGGCCTTCACGCTGATCGAACTGCTGGTGGTCATCGCGATCATCGCGCTGCTGGTATCCATCCTGCTTCCCGCGATCGCTTCGGCGCGGCGCAACGCGCGGACGGCCGCGTGCGCCTCGAACCTGCGCGGCGCGGGACAGGCCCTGACGATGTACAGCGGCGACAACCGGGAACTGGTCTGCCCGTCGTACACCATGACCGGCGTGACGGGTGTCGGCGTGCCGCTGGATGGCTGGGGGCCGATCCTCGATCGCGACGGCTACATGGACGGCGCGGGCGTTCAGCAACTCCGCGGCTCGCCGTTCGTGTGCCCCGACGCGAAGGATGTGCCGGGCCTGCTGGCGGGCCAGACGGGCAACGACCCGGACAACCCGCAGGGCTGGATGGACTGGCCGTGCGTGCGATCAGGCTCCGGGTTCGACCCGGTGCTGATCCCGGAACGCGACCTGAACAAGCACGTGCGGGTGGCCTACTGGATCAACGGCAACAACCCGATCGGCAACGGCACGAACGTGGTCAACGACTTGTACTACACGTCATCGGTCGGGTATGGGCCAGGGCCGGACGGCTCAATGCTCACTTACAATCGTGTATCCGCATTTGTGCGCCCCCACACGCTGATCGCGGCCTCGGACGGCGTGTACGCGGGTCGGCAGCGCAGCAACCGGATCGGCACGCAGCACTGCCGCATCGGCTACCGGCACCCCGGCGGCGGATCGAGCAAGGGCTCGGCCAACGCCGTGTTCGCGGACGGCCACGTTATCCCGATCGATGGGAACAAGTTCCCGCGCACCCCGGGCGGCAAGGCGACGCCGGATGTGATCCGCGACGAGAACGCGCACGGCGAGCCGACGGTGTACGCGAATCCCGACAGAGCGCTGGCGCCGTGAACGCCGGCGCTCACGGCTTCGGCCGCGCCTCGGGGTTGGGCTTGACATCCTTGATCCCTCCCCACCGGTCGTAGCGGATGAAGGCTTCCACATCCTTCGCGTCGGGCTCGCTGAGTTTCCACGCGCTGGCGTACAGGGCGCCGAGCATCGCCCCGCCGTCCTGCAGGCGCTCGGTGATGAGCGCCTTGCCCGGAGCCTTCTCCAGGTCGCCCGACTTCACCTGCGTGTAGATGTCGCGGACTCGGTCGTGGGAGCGCTGGATGTGGTCGAGCACATCCCGCCACGGATCGGCCTGGGCGGTTCGCTCGGGCTTGAAGGTCGGCTTGAGCGTGTCGTAGTCGAGCTGGTGGATGACGAGGACCTCGCCGTCGATGAACGCGTGGATCTTGCGGTCGGTGGTGAAGCCCTCGGGGTTGTCGCCGAGCCAGCCGTGGTGGTGCTTGGTGGTGTGCAGCGGCTGAGCAAGGTCGCCGGTGAAGTGGGCGAGCATTCCCATCGAGTACAGGGCGTTGGTCCGCGCGGCGTCGAGCTCGACCTGGCGCCCGGGGTCGTTGAGCTTCTCCAGCGTGCGCACAACCTTGAACGAACTCGCCACCTTGCCGTGCCACTCCATGACCGCGTGCGCGCCGTAGCCGGGGAACTCCTGCCGGCGGGCCGGGTCCATCATCGGGTTGTACGGATCGGTGTTGTCCGGGTGCTCGTGCTTGGCGACGACCATCGCTCGGACGTACTCGTAGCGCAGGGGCGGGACGGTCGAGAGCGTGAGCCCGAACTGCTCGAGCTTCTCGATATCGAGGTAGTGGTCGGGGTCGTTCTCGTGGGTGAGGTAGAGCGGCGCGCGCAGGGCGCGGAAGCGATCGGCCTCGCACGCGTTGCTCGCGGCGGCGATGCGGGCCGATTCGGGCTTGAGCCAGTCGGGGAAGTCGGGCGTGCTCTGCTGGAAAGCGTCGAGGCCCAGCAGCGCGATCGCGCGGTGGCCCTGGCAGTCCCAGGCGAGCGAGGGTGATGCGCACGCGAACCCGCAGGCGCAGGCGGCGAGTGTGCGGACGGCCGATCGGAAGTGCATGTGCGTGCTCCAGAGGTCGAAAGCCAAGTGTAGAGACCCACGGTCGGATGAACGGCGATCACGGGCGATCGGCCCTGGCCGCATCTCGCACGTATCACCCCACCCGCTCGGCTTTCATCTCCCGGTTCATCAGCCGCCCGATCGCCTCGATCGGGTCGAGGCCCTCGTAGAGGCCGCCGTAGACGGCCTCGGTGATGGGCATCTCGACCTTGTACTTCTTCGCGAGTTCCATGACCGCCTTGGTCGTGGCGACGCCTTCGACGACGTAAGGGATCGAGCGGAGGTAGTCGTTGAGTTTCTTGCCGCGACCGAGGGCTTCGCCGCAGGATCGGTTGCGGCCCTCGGGGCTGAAGCAGGTGGTGGCGAGATCGCCGACACCGGAGAGGCCGAAGAACGTGTCGGATGAAGCGCCCATGGCGACACCGAGGCGGGTGATCTCGGCGAGTCCGCGGGCGAGCAGCGCGGACTTGGCGTTGTATCCGGCCTGGAGCCCGTCGAGGACACCGGCGGCGATGGCGATGACGTTCTTCATCGCGCCCGCGAGTTCGACGCCGAGGACATCGTCGTGGGTGTAGATGCGCAGGTACTGGGTGCTGAACAGCCGCTGGATCTGCGTGGCGAACGCGGGGGTCTCGGCGGCGGCGATCATGGTGGCGGGCAGGCCGCGAGCGAGTTCGGGGGCGATGGTCGGACCGCTGAGCACGCCGATAGCCCGCGGCCGGCCGTCGGGATCATCCTTGATCGCGTCGGCGATGATCTGCGTGGGGCGCATGAGCGAGGCGATCTCGATGCCCTTGGCGACGGAGACGACGGAGGTCTGACCGGGCGGCCGGAGTCGGGGAGAGCCGCCGCGGGATGGAGGCGCGAGGCGCTTCCAGACCTCGCGTGTGAACTGGACCGGGACGGCGGAGACGACCAGGTCGGCATCCTTGACGGCGCGAACAAGATCGTGGGTGACGTGAACGGCGTCGGGAAGGATGAAGCCCTTGAGCCGTACGGACTTGCGAGTCTGGGTCAGGCTGCCGGCCTCGTCGGCGCTGTGGCCCCAGAGGGTGACATCGGCGGCCGCGGGTGCGGGCGAGGGCGCGGGAACGGGCGCGCTCTTGCGCGCGCGACCGGCGCGAGGATCGACGCCGCCGGCGGCGCGCGTGAGAATGCCGGCGCAGAGCAGGCCCATCTGGCCGATGCCGAGGATGGTTACGCGGAACCCGGGTGCGAAGACATCGCCCGATTCCGCGCCGTTGGTGGCCGCGGAGGGCTTTCGCGGCTGGCGCGGTGAGGAGGGATTGGGGGATGGGTTCGCGGGAGGGGGCATGTGGGGAGTGTACAGGCACACGGCGGGTTCGAGCCATGTGGGGAGAGTGCGCTCGGGGTCGGGGCAAGCCCGCCCGCTCGGGCTGAGCGGGCGCGGGGTCAGCAGGGGGTGAAGTAAGCGGTCAGAAAGTCGAAAACGTCCTGAACGGTGATCCCGCCGGAGGCGTTGAAGTCGGCACGGGGGTCGGACGTGAAGTAGGCAGAGAGGAAGTCGAAGACGTCCTGGACCGTGGTCGAGCCGTTTCGGTTGAAGTCGCTGGCGAGGATCGAGAAGGTTCGCGTGGGCGGAGTCGAGATCGTGGAGCCACTGGCGCTGTTGGCGAACACCGACCATGTGAAGCGTCGGCAGTTCTCGGCCAGCCCGGGCGGGATCGTCAGGCTGGTTCCGACGACATCAAACGAGACCGGCGTTGCGCCCTCGGGCGTGAGCGCGATCGTGTATGAGATGGCGGAATCGGCCGCGGACCACTCGGCGGAAGCGTCGAGCGGGCTGAGACTCCCGCCCTCTGGCGGGTCGAGGAGGTTGAACCCGCCGGGAGGATCGACGGCCTGAAGCACAAAGGCGGACTGCCCGACAGCCGTGGGGAAGATGCCGTAGCCCGCGATGATGCGCGGCCATGCATAGGGTGCTTCACCCGCGCCGCCGATCGCGGCCACTAAAACCTGCCATCCTTCAGGAGGCAGACCTCCGAGCACGCGGGACTCGAGTGACTGGATGCCGGTCTGCGGAGACCAGATCGAGGATTGGTGGCTGGTTGCGCTGCCCACACCGGTCGGCAGCATGGCCCTCGACAGCACCGCACCGGAATCGGTGAGCGCGTATTGGTCGATGTCGATGGCGGTCGGGACGCCGGCAACGGTCAGCGGGGTGGTTGTCCCCGTTGTTGGATCGAAGACCCAGCCGAACCACTGGTTGGATGGGAAGGACTGGGTTCGTCCGAAGACCAATCCGTTGGCGTTCATGCCCACAAAGACGTTTTCGCGGCGGGCTTCGGTGTTGGGCGCGGCGGCGGGGGTCTGGTACTCAGGACCGACCAGGCCGATGACATGGGTCTGCACGCCGTCGAAGCACCAGATGTCGGTGCCGAGGGATGCGCCGGTTGCGGAATATCGCGCGCTCTGCCCGGCGACGAAGCCCTGTGGGCTGATCTTGCGCACCAGAGGCGTGCGGGTGATGCCGGCCGCGGATGAGAATGAATGAACCGTGTCGACTGGATCGATGAAGGTGAAGGCCCCGCTGTTCCAGATGAACGCCGACGCACCGAGGGTTGCGCCGGTCGAGCTCCGACGGTTGGCGGTCCCGACGACCGCGCCTTGGTCATTCATGCCTACGACGCGGGTGGTGCGCCATATCTGGCTGCCGACGGGGAACTCGAACTCCGGTCCGGTCACGGCGATCGTCGTGAGCGTCGAGCCCTGGTACAGCCAAGAGTCTGCGCCGAGGGAGCTGCCGGTCGACGTGACCCGATCGGTGTATCCGATGATGTGAGAGGATGCGTTAATGGCGACGGACGTGTTGTAGTAGTAAACACCGGCGGCGGTGGTGTACTGGTAGTCTGCTCCGGACAGCGACGGGAGCACGGTGGAAACACCGTTCCGATGTGACCAGACATCAAAGCCCAGGTTGGTCCCGGTGGGGCTGTAACGCACGGTGTAGCCGATGACCGTGTCCGCGGGGTTGATCGCGACAACGAAGTTATTGCGGCGGGTGGTGGCCGAGCCGGGGGTCTGGTCGTAGCCGGCGCCGGTGAGGCCGATCAACTGGACGGTCTGGCCGTCGTAGAGCCACGCGTCGCTACCCACCAGGACCGTGCCGCCGGAGGCGTATCGGATGTTGGAGCCGATCGCCTTGCCGTTGGTGTTGAGGGCGAGGATGGTGCTGTCGCGCTTGAGCACTGAGAGCCCGCCGGTTTCGTACACCGGACCGGTCAGGCTCAGGGGCGCGCTGGTCTGCCCATCCCAGATCCAGGCATCCTTGCCGACTTGCGTGTTTGCGGCATATCTGTCGCTGTACCCCGCGACACGGCCCTCGGGTGTGACGAGCGTGGCCAGGGTCGAGCGGTAGATGCCGCCTTGCAGGCCGATGCGCTCGATGGTGTAGACCGGCGGGCGCACACAGTTGAGGCTAAAGGTGGTGAACCGCTGGGAGACGGGGGTGGAGGCGGTCAAGCCGCCCTGATTTGATGCGACCACGCTCCATGTCACACCCTGGCAGGGTTGCAGGAGACCCGACGGGACAGAAAAACTCGTCGAGGTGGTCTCGAAAGTGGAAGTCGTGCCGCCGTCGGGGGTGATGGAGACGGTGTAGGAATCGGCTGTGGATGCGGAGGTCCACGCGAGCGTCGGCTGCTGCGAAACGGAGATCGCGTTGGCGATCGGGTTCTGCAGCGAGAAGGGCACGGGCGGGGGAGGAATCTGGATGTTGCGTCCGACCAGAGCGACGGTCTCATCCGCGAGAAATACATCCACGACCAACATGCCGTCCGGGGTCAGTGACGAGGCCCGGTTGCCGGTGCGGAGCGCGTGGATGGTCTGGATCGTGGTGGTCTGGCCGCCGTCGAGTTGCACGGTTTCGCCGGGAACCATGATGAGCGCGGGTCCGCCCGAGCCGGTCCAGCCGAAGAGGGCGAAGCCTCCGCTCGGGTACTGGGTCGACGCGGTGAAGCCTGCGCGAAAGACCACCCAGCCGGCATCGTTGACCACGAAGTCCCGCTCGATGTGGACGAAGGTCGTGCCGAGGGGAAGCCCGGGCGCGGTTTGGCCGGACTGGGCGATGACCTGGGGGGACGCCCCTGTGCCCCGGAACAGGACCGTTTTGTTGGTTCCGGAAGTGGCGCCGGCAGAGTTCATGCCGGCCCAGATGACGCGCTGGCCGCTCGGGCTCTGATCGAAGATCAGGTCGAGCACGCGGCCGGGCACACCGGCGAGGGTGTCGAGCCCGGCGGTGACGACGGGGGCGATCGAACCGGGAGCGCCAGCGAAGATCGCGCGTCCGGCGGTCGTTTGAGCGCTGAACGCGAGTTCGCCGGAATCGGCGAGGAAGAGGTACTCGTACTGCAATCCCGTGGGCAGCGCGCCGTAGGTGGCGCCGGCGATCCCGGGCGCGGGCGAGCCGCGTCGCGCGACCAGCACGCTGGTTGTCGAGTCGCCGGTCACGATGACCTGGTCGTTGACGTTGGCCGTGACACCAGGCCCCGCACCGCGCGCGGAGTACACGAAGCGGCCCATGCGATTGACGCGCTGCATGTTGGCTTGACCGGTCATGGTGATGCCGGCGGGGAGGTCGGGCACCTGCGTGCCGGCGGCGTAGACGGAGGTGAACACACGGGGCGTCGCCGTGTGGTCGAAGATCCACATGTTGTAGGGTGCGACGCTGGTCTGCGACACGGTCGCCCACGGACCCGCGCACGAGATGTAACCCGGGCTCAGCACCAACAGGGCACCCGGGGTTAGAGTGCCGGCCTCGGTCACCAGAGAGAACGGGCCTGTGGGCGTCTTCAGAAGAGTCGAGTACCCGTTGTTTGCGCTCGCTGTGGCCAAGAAGCTGCCGTTACGGGCGAATGAGATATCGGAAAAAGTGTCGACACGGGCCTGGGGCGGATCGAGCGCGGCGCCGAGCGTGACCTCGCTGCCGAGGAACGTGGTGACGCCGTGGTCGTAGACGGCAAAGACGCGGTCTGAGGATGAGCCACTCCCCTGCGGGATAGCTCGGGCGGAGATGAACACGCGATCGGAGTCGTCGATGGTGTAGTTGTCGTGGTACTCATAGGTCAGCGTGCTGACGCCATCGAAGAACGTCTGGCCCTGGCGGAAGAAGACGGTGGGCGGTGGGAGGGCCGCGGCGTGCTGGGCGAGGCTCAGGCCTGCGAGGCACGCCAACATCAACGGCCGCGAACTGGTGATGGGGGCTGTGGTGGGCATTGGAGGTCTCCCGAGTTCGGCGGATGTGAACCGGCTACCTGGGTACGACACGTGGTTGCGAGTGGTACGTGGAGCGAGAGTGCGGATTGCAGGAACCGTCGAGCGTTGATACCGAAGTATGCCACAATTTTCGGGTATCGTCAAGTACATGATTGGATTCTGATAAGTATTTCTTACGTCAATCCCCGGATTTGGGCAGATTGGGCGAGGGCGGCGAGGGGGCGGGATGCGTAAGGGTACCTGAAATCGGGGGCCTTTGAAGCGAATCGTGTTGGCGGCGAACATCACAGCGCGGGTGGTGCGTAGAAGGTGGTTTGCCGGGGTGTCGGGGCGATAATGGACCTCCCCGTTCGGGCTTCCGCTTCCACACTCTCGATCGGCCACTCTCGGAGTCAGCAACACGATGAGCGCAACAGCGACGGCGTCTGCGTCGGGCGTGTCCAAGCAAGGTGACGACCACGGGCACGGTCACGAGCACGGTGAGGGGATGACCTGCTGCTCGCACCACAACATCAAGCTCGAGCGGTACATGCTGATCTACCTGATCGGCGGGGTGCTGCTGCTGACGAGCGTGGTGGCGAAGTACGTACTTTCGGGGTCGATCTCGCCGGCGATCGCGGACCTGCCGGCGATCATCGGGGCGGTGCTCCTGGGGATGCCGCTGTTCGTCTCGGCGGGCAAGGAGATCTGGAACGGGAAGCCGAGCACCTCGTCGCTGTGCGCGCTGGCGATCATGGCGTGCCTGGCGATGGGGAGTTCGGGCAAGGGCGACAACTACTACCTGACCGCGGGGTTCCTGGCGTTCATCCTGCTGGTGGCCGACTCGTTCGTGCGTCAGCGTGCGTGGGGCGCGGAGCGGGCGATCCAGGACCTTGTCGAGCGAACGCCGGACACGGCGCGGGTGGTGCGGGACGGGATGGAGGCGGAGGTCCAGCTGGCGACGGTGAAGATGGGCGATGTGATCCGCGTTCGTCCGGGCGAGAACCTGCCCGTGGACGGCGTGGTGGTGAGCGGCAAGTCGGCGATCGACCAGGCCGCGCTGACGGGCGAGGCGATCCCGCACGAGGTGCAGCCGGGCGAGCCGGTGTACGCGGGCACGACGAACGTTTCGAGCCTGATCGACATCCGCGCGACGAACGTGGGGCAGGACACGACGATCGGCAAGGTGTCGCAACTCATCCGCGAGGCGGAGCAGAGCCGCACGCCGCGGCAGTTGATGGTGGAGCAGGTGGCGCAGTTCTTCGTGCCGGTGACGCTCAGCGTGGCGTTCATCGTGTGGTTCATGAACTCCGGGAAGGCGGACGCGATGGACCGGGCGATCACGGTGCTGGTGGTGGCGTGCCCGAGCGCGCTCCTGCTGGCGAGCCCGCTGGCGATGGTGGCGTCGTTCGCCGCCGCGGCGCGGCTGGGCATCCTGATCAAGCGGACCGGGCACCTCGAAGAGGCCGCGAGCATCGACACGGTGGTGCTCGACAAGACCGGGACGATCACGACGGGCAAGTTTGTCGTGTCGCGCCTGGTTCCGGCCGAGGGTGTCGAGGGCGTCGAACTGCTCCAGGCGGCGGTGAACGGCGAGCAGCACAGCAACCACCCGCTGGCAAAGTCGATCCTGCAGACGGCGGCGGCGGCGCGGGTGCAGCCGGACGGATCATCGGATTACGAGGAGATTCACGGGCGCGGGATCAAGGCGCGCACGAGCATGGGCGAGGTGTGCGTCGGGCGCGCGAGTTGGCTGGTGGACACGTTCCCGGCGATCCGCGAGCAGGTGGCCGCGGTCGAGGGTCGGATCGAGGGGATGTCGGGCGTGCACGTGGCGAAGGACGGGAAGTATCTGGGCGTGGTGGGGCTCGAGGACAAGGTTCGCCCGAACGCCAAGGGTGTGATCGCGCGGCTGCGCGAGCTGGGCGTGCGGCAGGTGGACATTCTCACGGGCGACCGGCTGAGCGTTGCGGAGCGCGTGGGGCGCACGGTGGGCGTTGATCAGGTCGAGGCCGAGTGCCACCCGGAAGAGAAGCACAACCAGATCCAGGACCTGGTGAAGAGCGGGCGGCGGGTGCTGATGGTGGGCGACGGGATCAATGACGGGCCTTCGCTCGCCGCGGCGGATATCGGCGTGGCGATGGGGCTTGGCGGGAGCGACATCGCGGCGAACAGCGCGGGCGTCGCGCTCATGAACGACGACCTGTCGCGGGTGCCGTTCCTGATCGAACTGAGCCGCAAGACGCGGGCGATCGTGGCGCAGAACATCGGCGCGAGCATCGTCATCGCGGTGCTGGGGCTGGTGGTGGCGGCGACGGGGTGGCTGCCGATCCTGGGCGCGGCGGTGTACCACGTGATCGGCGACGTTTTCGTGATCGGGAACAGCTTCCGGCTATTCCGGTTCGGCGAGGCGTTCGGCGAGACGCAGAAGGCGCTGATGGACCAGACGGCGGACACGACGCCGCGGCGGGCGCGGGGGGCGAGTTTGAATCTGAGGACGGCGGGGGCGGGCGCGGCGGCGTAACCCGATGACGGTTGTGCGCAGGGACAGTTGAGCGCATCGCGCGCAATGTTGAAGAACGCGAGCGACGGAAGTTGTCCCGTCGGTAGTTGAAACCTGACCCGCCCGCTGAGGGGCGAAAGATGGCGGCTCCAAGGGTGCCCGGTCGCGGGAACGACCGGACACCCCCTTTGAAAGGAGCCGCGTAGTGAGAACGT
>JADLCX010000076.1 GCA_020846975.1 Phycisphaerales bacterium | reverse complement strand
GGTAGGGGTGAGGTAAAAAAATTGAATTTAAAAACAAGCTTTAAAATTATTATTTTGCGGGGGGGGGGGGGGGTGGGGGTGGGGGGCCCGCGGGGGGTGTCGGCGAATGTCCGGCTCGTGCGAGGGCCTTGCATCGGGGTATCGAAACAGGCTCGCGATCGGGCGCGGTTCGGGGCGTGTGGCGTGGCGACAGCGCGGGTGCGGGCGGATGTTCGTGGCCGGCAACACGGATGCGGGGTAGGCTGGGATAGTGGGGTTCTGTGCCGCGGCGGGGGGAACGGCACGGGGGTTGAATGGGAGCGGGTCATGAACCGACCGCGCGCCAAGGGCCAGAAGCCGGGGATGGTTATCGCTCTCTGCGGGGGGGTGGCGATCGCGTGCTGGCTAGGGGGGTGCGCGGCGTCGAGCGTGCCGCGGCGAGAAGCGGGTTCGGCGTCGCGGTTCGGCGGCGATCAAGGGGCGTCGGCGGAGGTGGTGTTCGCGCCGGTGGAGGTCGGGGACTGGGGCGCGCCGGAGTATGGGCGGCGGGATGCGCAGTTGAGCGTGCGCGAGGATGGGCCGCTGCTGGCGACATCGCAGTGGCCGGAGCCGGAGCGGGCGAGCCTGGAGAACCCGCGGTATCTGTACATTCGCGATCGCGACGGGCGGTACACGTACTTCGTGCCGGACCGGGCGTACTCGCCGCGGTATTGGACGGGGTGGGGGTGGAGGTAGGGCGGCTGGGTGCTGGGTGCTGAGGCTCTCAGGCGCGCGGGTTGGCGGCGGCGCGGACGATCTCGACGAACTCGCCGGCCTTGAGGGACGCTCCGCCGACGAGCGCGCCATCGACATCGGGCTGTGACATGAGTTGGGCGGCGTTGGCGGCGTTGCAGGAGCCGCCGTACTGGATGCGCACGGCGCGAGCGGCCTGGGGTCCGTACATGGAATCGATGAGGGCGCGGATGCGGGCGTGGGCGCTCTGGGCGTCGGCGGGCGAGGCGGTGTTGCCGGTGCCGATGGCCCAGACGGGCTCGTAGGCGATGGTGAGGCGCGCGGCGGTGAGGTGGTCCTTCTCGACGTTGGCGAGGCCGGCGCGGACCTGACGCTCGTTGACGGCGTCGGTCTGACCGGCCTGGCGCTGGGCGAGTGTCTCGCCGATGCAGAGGATGCACTCGAGCCCGGAGGCGAGCACGGCGCGGGTCTTGGCGTTGACCATCTCGTCGGTCTCGCCGAGGATGTGGCGTCGCTCGGAGTGGCCGGTGAGGACAACCTGGACGCCGCAGTCGCGGAGCATGGGGATGGAGATCTCGCCGGTGAGCGCGCCCTGTGGCTCGAAGTGGGCATCCTGCGCGCCGAGCTTGATGGATGCGCCGGAGGCGGCGATGACGTCGCGGACGGGGAGGAGGTAGACGAACGGGGGGAAGACGGCGACATCGACGGAGGCGTCGAGGGCGTGGTCGTGCAAGGACTTCGCGCCGGATATCGCCAGTTGGCGTGCGGTCTCGAAGTTGGTGTTCATCTTCCAGTTGCCGCCGACGAAGGGCTTGCGCATGGCCGTGCTCCCATGGGGGACGAACGGTATCCGCGCGGGCTGGAATGCGTTGAGAACAAAAACGTGCGGCGGATCGTGGAGTGATCCGCGCACGCGGGTGATCTGATTCGGGTTGAAATGCCCGAAGGGGAGGGGCGGATGGGCTACCTGCGGTCCTGGAGCATGGCCAGGAGGCGGAGGATGGAGACGTAGAGCCAGACGAGGGTGACGAGCAGGCCGACGGCGGCGTACCACTCCATGTGCTTGGGGAGCTGGTTCTCGGCGCCCTGCTCGATGAAGTCGAAGTCGAGCACGAGGTTGAGGGAGGCGAGCACGACGACAAAGCCGGCGACGGCGATGCCGATGGGTCCGCTGTCCCAGATGTAGGGGATGCGGATGCCGAAGAAACTCAGGAGCATCGAGGCGATGCAGAGCAGCGCGAAGCCGCCGGTCGCGGCGGCGACGGCGAGCTTGAAGTTCTCGGTGGCCTTGATGAGGCGGGTCTTGTAGGCGATGAGGAGGGAAACGGCGATGCCGGCGGTGAGGAGCGTGGCCTGGAGGACCAGGCCGGTGCCGAGGGAGCCGACGACGCCGGTGGATGCGCCGGCGCGGGCGGCGCTGCGCTCGACGTACATGGTCCAGAGGACCGAGGCCCCGCCGGCGATGCAGCCCTCGGCGATGGCGATGAGCCAGCCGAGGTAGGGCGCGGTCTTGGGCTTGAAGCAGCAGATCATGGTGAGCACCAGCCCGGCGATCGATCCGCCGATGAAGACGGGGAAGAGCAGCGCGCTCCTGCCGGCGGCGGGCTGGAGGAAGGTCCAGACCGCGATCGCGGAGGCGATGCAGATGCCCATGAGCACCATGGAGGCGTTGACCGCGCCCTGGATGGTCATGTGGCCGGCCTTTGCGCCGACGGCGAAGTTGCCGAACTTGCCCTGGCCCTCGAAGGCGGTGGCGGTGAGCAGGGGGTTGTTGGTTCTGATGACGGACATGCGGTGCTCCAAAGAGGCCGGGCGCGGGGGCGCGGCGGGATGAAGGCTCAGAAACGGAGAGACCGACGCGGCTTGCGGATCGGCCACAGCGCGGCGATGCCGTGAATTGTAGGGGGCGGCGGGGAGCGGGCGGGACGGAGATGGCCGGGCGAGAAGTGTGCCGGGCCGGGACGAGAAGCCGTCACCGGCAGGGGGGGGGCGATGCCGCGGGATCATCGGCTGGAAGCCGATGCCACGTCGAAGGTGTAGTTCGGCGACTCTTTGGTGATGCGGATGTCGTGGGGGTGGTTCTCGACGACGGTGGCGGCGGTGATGCGGACGAAGCGTGTGAGGTCGCGGAAGTCGTCGATGTTGGCGCAGCCGCAGTAGCCCATGCTGGCGCGGAGGCCGCCGACCATCTGGTAGACGAACTCGGCGAGCGGGCCGCGGTAGGGGACGAGGCCCTCGACGCCCTCGGGGACGAACTTGCGTTTGCGGGCATCGTCGTCGGCGGAGGCTCCGGGGGCGCCCTTGTGCTGGCCGTAGCGGTCGGCGCTGCCGGCCTCCATCGCGCCCGCGCTGCCCATGCCGCGGTAACTCTTGTAGCGGCGGCCCTGGCTGATGACCAGTTCGCCGGGCGACTCGTCGAGGCCGGCGAAGAGCGAGCCCAACATGCACGCGCTCGCGCCGGCGGCGAGGGCCTTGGCGATGTCGCCGCTGGTGCGCATGCCGCCGTCGGCGATGACGGGGATGTCGCGGCCGGAAGCGCGGACACCGGCGACGGCGTTGAAGATGGCGGTGAGCTGGGGGACGCCGACGCCGGTGACGATGCGGGTGGTGCAGATGCTGCCCGGGCCGATGCCGGCCTTGACCGCGTCGGCGCCGGCCTCGACGAGCGCGCGGGCGGCCTCGGGGGTGGCGATGTTTCCGGCGATCACTTCCACACCGTGCTTGCCCCACTTCTGCTTGATGGTGCGGATGGTGCGGAGGACGTTCTCGGAGTGGCCGTGGCTGGTGTCGATGATGATGACGTCGGCCTCGGCGGCGAGGACGGCCTCGACGCGCTCGTACTGATCGACGCCGCAGGCCGCGCCGCAGCGGAGCCGGCCGCGGGCGTCGGTGTTGGCCTTGGGGAACTGTCCGAGGCGGTCGATGTCGCGCTGGGTGATGAGACCGGCGAGGGTGCCGTCGCGGTTGACCAGGAGCAGTTTCTCGACCTTGTTCTTGTTGATGATGCGCTCGGCCTCTTCGAGGGTGGTGCCGGGCGGTGCGGTGACGAGGCCCTCGCGGGTCATGACCTCCTGCACGGGGGTGTTCTCGTTCTCGACGAACTTGAGGTCGCGGCGGGTGAGGATACCGACGACCTTGCCGCGGGTGCGGAGGTTGTCGCCGCCGCCATCGTGCGTGACGGGGAAGCCGGAGAGGTGGTGCTCGCGCATCAACTGGCGAGCGCGGCCGACGGTGTCCGTGGGCCCGAGGGTGATGGGATCGACGATGACGCCGTTGGCGGAGCGCTTGACCTTGCTGACCTCGCGCGCCTGGGCCTCGATGGGGAGGTTGCGGTGGATGATGCCGATGCCGCCTTCCTGCGCCAGCGCGATGGCGAGTGCGGACTCGGTGACGGTGTCCATGGGCGCGGAGACGAGCGGGATTTTGAGCCGGATCGTGGGCGTCAGGCGCGTGGAGGTGTCGGCATCGGCGGGCATGACGTTGCTGGCGCGCGGGAGCAGCAGCACGTCGTCGAACGTGAGGCCGTCGTAGAGGATTTTGTGCGAGGCGACATCCGCGCCGGAGGCGGACGGTGCGCCCGTCGGGGCGGGATCGCGGCGAGACGGGGCGGCGGCGGGCTTGGATTTGTGGGAGCCGTTGGTGGCCATGTGCATCTTTGGAGCGGCGGCGGAGAGAGTCAATGTTGAGGGGGCGGGCTCGGGAGCGTTGAGTGTCGGGTGTCCCTCGCGGCGTGAAACCGAGAACCGTGGAGGGCATCGAAGGCGGGGCGACCGGCGTCGCTATCCTGAAAGGCCCCTCGATGGCGAACCCGACGATGAGCCGACGAACTCCGGTGAAACCCGCTTCCTCGCCGACCGTGCCCGCCGCGAACGTGCAGGCGCACCGCGCCGATGCCGGTGGGGAGGTGGATCGAGTGGGGCTTGGTTCCGAACTGGCGCTGTCGTATCGGATGAAGGCGGGCGTGCTCTCGTCGGGTCTGGCGGAGACCGAGTGGCTGCTGACCAACGGGCTCGGGGGCTTCGCGATGGGCTCGGCGGCGGGTGTGCCGTTGCGCCGCTACCACGCGCTGCTGATCGCGGCGACGCGGCCGCCGGTCGGGCGCGTGGCGGTGCTGAACGCGATGGTCGATCGGCTGGTGATCGATCCCGACGCGGCCGGGGTCAAGGCGGTGGAGTTGTCGGGGTTCCGCTTCGCGGGTCTGGGCGACCGGGTTCACCCCGACGGGCCGTCGCGCCTGGAGAGTTTTTCGCGCGGCCGGGCGGCGGCGTGGGTCTACACGACACCGGCGGCACGCATCACGCGGTCGGTCCAACTCATGCGGGGCGAGAACACGGTCACGATCGAGTACACCGTCGAGCGCGTGGGGACCGGCACGGGCGTGCCGCTCCGGTTGACAGCGCGCCCGCTAGTGTCGCTGCGCGATTTCCACGGGCTGATCCGGCGCACGTGGGCCGACCGGTTTTCGCTCCGGGATGTCGGGGCGCGGGGGCTGCGTGTCGAGCGAGACGGGATCAGCGCCGTGCTGCGCAGTGAACCGGGGAAGTTCCGCGCCGACCCGCAGTGGTGGCACGATTTTTTCTACGCGATCGATGCGGATCGGCGGCAGGACTGCGTGGAAGACCTGTACTCGCCCGGCGAGTTTTCGATCGACCTCGCGCCCGGAGAGGCGTGCTCGCGGCTGCTGGTCCGGGCGGGGTTAGAGGATCAGGGTGGATCGATCGACGACGAACTTGCTCGCGATCACAAGGCGCGGCGGCGGCACATCGAGGGGTTGATCGCCGCGACGAACGCGGCGCGGGCGCACGCCTGCGTCCTGGGGGCTCTGACAATCGCGGCCGATGGGTTTGTGGTGGCGCGCGTGGGGGAGAAGGGGAAGGGCGTCCGCCTGGGAGAGGCGGGGAACCCGGGGGAGGCGGGTCGCGCCGGCGTGTCGATCATCGCCGGGTACCCGTGGTTCGGCGACTGGGGGCGGGACACGTTCGTGAGCCTGCCGGGCCTGCTGCTGGCGACCGGACGGCTGGACGAGGCGCGCGAGACGCTGCGCGTGTTCGCGGCGCACCGCCGCAACGGGCTGATCCCGAACCTCTTCAACGAGCACACCGGCGAGGCGGAGTACAACACGGTGGATGCGCCGCTGTGGTTCATCCACAGCGCGTGCGCGTACGTGGAGGCGGGCGGGGACCGCGCGTTCTGGAAATCCGACCTCGCGCCCGCGTGCCTCGACATTGTCGCGACCTTCCGGCGCGGCATCGGCGGCGAGGCCAACATCGCGATGGACCCGTTCGACAAACTGGTGACCGCGGGCACGAGCGCGACGCAGCTCACATGGATGGATGCGCGGCGTGACGGGGTGGTGTTCACGCCGCGGTTCGGCAAGGCCGTCGAGATCAACGCCCTGTGGATCAGCGGGCTCCGGCGGCTGTCGGGCGCGATCGGCCGTGACGACTCGCAGGCGGCGGCCAACCTGAACGACCTGGGCGAGACCGCGGCGCGCTCGTTCCGCAAGTCGTTCTGGAACGAGCACGGCGCGGGCGGCTGCCTGTACGACTGTTTGACACCGTCGGAATCGAGCGCGGGGCAGGTGGCGTGGACTCCGGACGGATCGATCCGCCCCAACCAGATTTTCGCGGTGAGCCTGCCGCACTCGCCGCTGGCGAGCGAGGCGCAGCGCGCGGTCGTGCGCGTGGTGAAGGAGCGGCTGTGGACGGCGCGTGGCGTGCGGACGCTGGATCCGGTCGACCCGCGGTACAGGGGGCGCTACGAGGGCGACCTGTTCCAGCGCGATGGCGCGTACCACAACGGCACGGCCTGGCCGTGGCTGCTGGGTCCGCTGGCGGAGGCGGTCATGCGTGCGGAGGGGTTCAGCGCGGCCTCGCGGGCCGAGGCGAGGCAAGTCCTGATGCCGATCGTTGAGACCCTGACACCCGGCGCGGTGGAGCGAGGCGGGTGTGTCGGCCAGATCGCGGAGATCTATGACGGGGATGCGCCGCAGCGGCCGCAGGGGTGCGTCGCGCAGGCGTGGTCGGTGGCCGAGACGCTGCGGGTGTGGCGGATGATCGAGGCGGGGTGAGGATCAGGTCGCGGCGGCCACGGTGGTGGAGGCCGGCCCGGAGACCGGTCCGGCCTTCAGCAGTTTCTCGGCCTCGTTGGTGTCGATGAGGCCGGTGGCGACGAGTTCCGCGACGCGTTCGGACCAGTTCTCCGGCGCGCCCGTGCGCAGGAGTTTCTCGGCGGTCTCGGGGGTCATGCTGCCCTCGGCCACGTAGGCCGCGATCTCGCGGCGCGTCTGTTCCTGCTGGCGCGTGCGAGAGGCCATGCCCATCGAATCGATGAGTTTGTAGAGGAGGATGCCACCGACGATGAAGCCGCCGATGACCGCGAGTTTCCAGACGTCGCCAGGATCTTCGGCAAGGATCCACATGATCCGACCCTCCGGGCCCGCCCCCGGACATTGCTACGCCTCATCCTTCCCGGCTTTCATGAGCCGCTCGCCCTGCTCGGGCGTCATCGAACCTTCGGCGATGTAGGCCGCGATCTCGCGGCGGGTGCGCTCCCGGGCGTTGGTCCGCAGCACGCCCCCGATCGTCTTGATCAGGAAAACGAGGACGACTCCGCCGGCGAGGAGCACGGGCACGACCACGCCGCTGTCGTGCATCCATGTCGGTGCTCCGACCTGTCCCAGCAGATTGATCGGCAACGTGTCCAATCGGGCCTCCCACGGAGAGTCTGTCGGAATTATGCCACCCCGGTTTCGCGGCGGAAGGCGGGGCGAGAGGATGGGGGAGGCTCAGGCTCCGGCCGTACGGGGGTCCATCGCCGCGGCCCGGACCGAGCGGAAGTCGAAGCGCGGCGTATCCCGACGGAACGAACGGCCGTCGAGCCCGAGGGAATCGACCACCGCCCGAGCACCTCGGCGCGCCCGAACCCGCCGGACCAATCCGCCACGGTCGGGTGAGCGTGCGCCTCGGTCATGCTCATATCCTACCGGCACAGCCCGTGACCGCTTCGCCCTGTCCAACCGCCCCGCCCGCCGCCGCTCACGCGCTCACCGCGGAGGAGCGCGGCGTCATCGAGGACTTTCTCGAGGCCTACCGCCACGGGGCGTTCCCGATGGCCGAGCCCTCGGTCTGCCTGCGGGGCCGGCCGCGGCGTCAGAGGCGCATCGATTGGTACATACCCGACCCCCGCGCGATCATCCCGATCGATGTGCCGATCGACGCGCCCGGCGGATTCCACATTTCGCGGTCGCTGGCGCGTCGGCTACGCAACAACCCGTTCACGATGACGACCGATGCGGCGTTCGAGCCGGTGATCCGCGCGTGCGCTGAGGCCGCGCCCGGGCGCGAGGACACATGGCTCGACGAGCGGCTGATCGGCGCGTACACGCTGCTGCACCGGGCCGGGCACGTGCACTCTATAGAGGCTTGGCTGCCGGGGGGCACGCTGGTCGGCGGGGTTTACGGGCTGGTGCTTGGGTCGGCGTTCTGCGCCGAGTCGATGTTCTGCCGCCCCGAACTCGGCGGGACGGATGCAAGCAAGGTCTGCCTGGCGTTCCTGGTGCGGCATCTGCAGCAGCAGGGCTTTGGGTTGCTGGACGCCCAGATCGCCAACCGCCATACTGCCCGATTTGGGGTGGTCGAGATTGCCGACCGGGAGTATCAGGCCCGGCTGAGGCACGCCGTCGAGAGACGCCGGGAGTGGGGGGAGTTCAACCCAAGTTGGACGGGCGGATTTCGTGCTTTGACGTAACGGTGTGGCAAGTTTGGCTGCGTTGGTCGGGGGGCGGTTGAGCCGATACGAGTGGGCGACGGATGTCCGCGATCCGTGCGAAGCCGGGAGACCCCGAATCTGATGCTGTCGATGCGTTCCTGGACAACCGGCGCGAAGGCCGCTGGCACCCGCGGGTGTGTGTGCGCGCTCGGGGTGCTGATGGGTGCGTCGATGGGCGCCGCGCAGCCGGTCAACGACTCGTGCGGGGGGGCGGTGTTGATCGGTTTTCCAAGCCTGACGGGCGGGACGACGGTGGGGGCGACATCGGACGTCGCGTCGAGTTCGTGCGCGTTCAGCCCGACCGACGATCTGGATGTGTGGTACCGGTTCACCGCGCCCTCGACGGGCACGTTCGTGTTCGACACCAACGACGGCGCGGGGCTGGCGGACACGACCCTCTCGATCTGGAGCGCGTGCCCATCGGCGGGCGGAACGGAACTGGCCTGCGACGACGACGGCGGGACCAACCAGCGCTCGCGGCTGGCGGTGGGGCTCGACTCGGGGCAGAGCGTGCGCGTGCGCATCGCGGGGTGGAACCACGCGACCGGCGCGTTCACGCTGCGGGTCTCCGGCGGCAACTCGACCCCGGCCAACGACTTGTGCGATGCGGCGACCACGGTCAACGCGGGCTCGACGGTCTCCGGCAACAACACCGGCGCGACGGGCTCGCCCGTGTCGTCGTGCGGCGCGGGCGATACGACCGACGTGTGGTACCGGCTTGTCGCGCCGATCACCGGGACGTACCTGATCGAGACGATCTCGCCGGGAACGCTGGCGGACACCACGCTGGCGGCGTACAGCGCGTGCGACCCGGCGAGCGAGCTGGGCTGCAACGATGATGCGGCCGTCGGCGAGTTCCGGTCGAGCCTGAACCTGCTGCTCTTCGCGGGGCAGGCGTGCCTGGTCCGCGTGTCCGGGTTCGCGGGCGCGACCGGCTCGTTCACGCTGCGTATCGGCGCACCCGTGCCGCCGCCGATCATCGCCAACGACAACTGCGCGGGCGCGACGGTCATCACCCAGATGCCGTTCTTCGATTCGACCACCGACCTCGCGTGGGCGACCGACGATGCCGACCTGGCGGGCTGCGACAACGGCGAATCTCTCGCCGCGAGGCACGCGGTTTGGTACGCGCTGACGCCCGCGGCCTCGGGCCCGTACTGGTTCCGGGAGGGCAGTCCGCACGGCGCGTTCATCTCGGTGCTCGCGGCGGCGACGTGCGCCGGGCCGTTCACGGAACTGGGTTGCAGCGTTTCGGGGGCGGTCGTCGTGCCGCTGGTCGCGGGCACGCGGTACTTCGTGCTCGTCGGGCTGGGCGGTCTGGGCACGCCCGCGCCGCCGGCGCGGGCGAACCTGTCGATCGAGCCGGTTGTCCCGCCGTCGAACGATTCGTGGGCCGGCGCGATCCCGTTGCTGGTTCCATCGTCGGGGACGTACAAGAGCCGCGGCACGACCAGCGACATCGGCAACAGTTCGTGCGCGTTCTCGCCCACCGACAACCTGGATGTGTGGTTCAGGTTTCGCCCGCCGGCGACGGGTGTGTACCGGGTCGACACGCTCTCGACCACCGGGCCGTTCTCCGACACGACGCTCAGCCTGTGGTCGGCGTGCCCTCTGGCGGGCGGGGTCGAGCTGTTCTGCAACGACGACTTCGGCAACTTCGAGCAGGGCGGGGGCCGTCTCTCGGCGATCAACACCACGCTCGTGTCCACGATCGAGTACTACATCCGTGTCAGCGGGTGGAACCACTCGTTCGGCGACTTCACGCTGAGCGTGCAGCCGGGCGTCACGCACGACAACGAGACCTGCGCGGCCGCCCAGCACCTGCCGGCCGGGCATCACGCGCTGCAGATCGATTCGTCGTTCGCGCTGACCGAGCCGATGGCCGATCAGGGGAGTTGCAACAGCCTCGGGGCGACCTCCGTGGCCAGGTCGCTGTGGTACAAGTTCGTCCCCGGCGATGGCGGGACGCTCGGCGGCGGGATCGACGCGTTCGACCACGACATGATCGTGACGCTCTACATCGGCACGTGCGCGGGGTTGATCGAGCGTGCGTGCATCGACGCTCAACCGGCCGTGTTCAGCAACGTCGCGGTCATTCCCGGCGCAAACTACTACTTGTGTATCGGCTCGTACGACACCGAGCCGGGCGGCGTGATCTCGATCGACCTGACGATCCCGGGGCTCGCGCCGCAGACGGGCGCGTGCTGCCGCGGGGCGGCGTGCGAGACGACGACCGCGGCGGGCTGCGGCGGGCCGTACACGCACTTCGCCGGTGTTGGCGCGGTGTGCAACGCGATGCCCGACAACGCCGGCCCGTGCTGCCGCGGCGACTTCAACGGCGCGGGCGGGATCTCGGTGCAGGACATCTTCGACTACCTACGGGCGTATTTTCAAGGCCAGGCCACGGCCAACCTGTCCTCGCCGACGGTGAGCGTGCAGGACCTGTTCGACTTCCTTTCCGCGTACTTCGCGGGGTGTTCGTGAGAGGAAGGGCCGAGGGGCAAGGGGGGGGGGGGGGGGAGGGGCGGGGTGAGAGTCGGGATGTGGGAACGGGGCGCGGAGGGCCGCTCGAAAATTGGGCTTGCCAACCCTCGGAATTTTTGGTAGGTTGACGATACGGGGGTCCGGAATCGGCCCGGGACCGGCGCGTTTAGTCCGCCCGGTTGCGCCGCGAGGAGATGCTCGCCATGCTTGTCCGCTCCTCCCCTCCTCCCCCCGTCCCCCGATATCTGGCGTTGTTTCGGAGTCGCGACTGACCACGCGCGGCGGCACCGCCGGCATTTCGTGGCCGCGCCGGAGGGGTTGGTCAAACGTTCGTGCGGAGGCTGATTCATGATCATCGTTCACAACCGTGCTTCGGCGATCATCTGCGAGTCGCTGTCGCTGGCCGTCCTGGCGTTGTCCCCCGCGGCGCTCGCGCAGAAGACCCACCAGTACGATGGGGGCGCGATCCTGATCCCCGCGGGCGCTCCCACGTCGACCGCCGGCCCCTCGGCGCCCTACCCCTCGACGGTCACCGTGAGCGGCCTCACCGCGCCGATCGGTGAGGTCAAGGTGCGTCTCAACGGCTTCTCGCACACGTTTGTGGTCGATCTCGACGTGCTGCTGGTCGGGCCCGGCGGGCAGACCTGCCTGCTGCTCAACCGCGTCGGCGGCGGCGGTCCGGGCGTGTCCAACGTCGATTACCTCTTCGCGGATGACGGCGCGTTGATCCCCTCCAGTTCGATCGTCGGCAGCGGGCGGTACCGCCCGTCGCAGTTGCCGATGGGGACCGGCTTCCCCACCCCGGCCCCCGCCCCCCCCTACGGGACCTCGCTGGGCGGGTTCAGCGGCAAGGATGCCAACGGCACGTGGTCGCTGTACATTCTGGACAGCGACGACGAAGAGTTCGGTGAGATCGACGGCTGGAGCCTGCTGATCACCGAGGCATCGTCGGTGGCGAACACGGCCCCGATCGCCATCCCCGCCGTGGGCGTCGACGGCCCGGGCAACCCCTACCCATCCACCGCGATCGTGGACGGCCTCGAGGGCACGGTGCAGTCCGTATCGGTGATGCTCATGAACCTGACCCACACGTTCCCGTCCGACGCCCGCTTCCTGCTGGTCGGTCCGCAGGGGCAGAGCTGCCTGCTTGCCAGCCGGTGCGGGAGCAGCAGGGGGGTCGCGGGCGTGAATCTGGTCATCGATGACAACGCCGCGAACCCGCTGCCCGTGGGCACACTGGTGTCGGGCTCGTTCCGGCCCACGGCGTGCCTGGGAACGGCGACCCTCAACTTCAACGCGCCCGCCCCGGCCGCGCCTTACGGCGCGACGCTCTCGGTCTTCAACGGCGCCGCGCCCAACGGCGTCTGGCGGCTCTACGTTGAAGACGCCTCGCCCGGCGACGTCGGCTCGCTCGGCGGCGGCTGGGCGCTGGTCATCAACGGTCAGGTCTGCCCGGCCGACTTCAACTACTCGGGCATGGTGAGCGTCCAGGACATCTTCGACTTCCTCGGGGCGTATTTCGCCGGTTGCCCGTGAACGAGACTCGTGGTATGAAGAATGAAGAGCCGAACGGAAGGCCGGGGTTGGAGAGGTTGGCGGGGGGCCTCGGTCTCGAAAAGGGAGCGAATCCCATGCGTAGGACCAACACGGCGCGGCTGATTCTCGTGTGTGGCCTGGCGTTCGGTGCGGGGGTTGGAGGTTTGGGGGGGGTGGCGATCGCGCAGCCCTGTGACCTCAACCGGCCGCCCGCCGCGGTCGATGTGCCGGACAACGCCGCTACCGACACCAACGGCGACGGGATCGACGGGATGCGGTGCGGGCCGATCTTCGTGGCCACCACGGGGCTCGACTCCAACCCCGGCACGATCGCGCTCCCGATGCGCACGATCGGCGCGGCGATCCTCGCGGCCCAGCTCTACTCGCCCCCGCGCGATGTCTACGTCGCCACGGGCAACTACAACGAGCAGATCATCCTCGCCGGCGGGATCGACATTTACGGCGGCTACAACGCCGGCGCGGGCTGGACGAGACCGGGCACGCACCCGGTCGTCCTCGGCCCACAGGTCGCCGCGGTAGGCTTCGGCCTCACCGCGCCTGTGACTATCGACACGCTGGAGATCCGCGCCGCGGCGGGAACCGCAGCTTCCAAGGATTCCCTTGCGCTCTATTTCCACGACAGCGCCCATCCCATCACGATCAACCGATCGCGCCTGATCGCGTCCACAGGCGCGTCCGGCGCCGACGGCTCCAACGGCGCGGCCGGCCCTCCCGGTGGTATCGGCGGCCCCGGCCAGAACGGCACCTCCAACGGCTCCAGCGGCGGCGGCGGCGGCGCTCCCGGTTCCTCGTCCGGCGGACGACCAGGCGGCAGCGGCGGCCCCGGCGGGTTTGACAACGGCAACGGTTTCTCGGGCAGCGCGGCTCCGTCCGGCCCGGGCGGGACACCGGGCGGCCCCGGCAGCCCGGGCACATCCTCCGGGAACTGTTTGACGCAGAGCAACGCCGGCGGCACGGGTGGGTCGGGCGGGCCGGGCGCTGCGGGCGGCAACGGGCTCGGCGGCTTGGGCTTCGGCGCCGATGGCGGTCCCGGTCTGCCGGGAACGTCCGGCGGCGGCGGTGGCGGCGGCGGCGGTGGTGGGGGCGGAAGCGGGTCCTTCCCGTGCAACCCGGATCGCGGCGGTGGGGGGGGCGGGGGCGGGGGCGGTGGGGGTGGGGGTTCGCCGGGAAGCGGCGGCGCCGGCGGCGGCAACTCCATCGCGGTCTACGCCGAGGACAGCACGGTGAACATCACGGGCGTCGACACTCTGTGCCAGTCCGCCGCGGGCGGCGCGGGCGGGCGCGGCGGCGATGGCGGCATGGGCGGCCCCGGTGCGGCCGGCGGCCCCCGTGGGTCGGGCATGGACGATTCCGGGCATGGGGGTGTCGGAGGCGCGGGCGCTGCGGGCGGGCGCGGCGGTCATGGAGGCGGCGGTGGGGGGGGCGCCTCGTACGCGCAGGTGGTGACCTTCGGAACCATCACCGGCGGGTCGCGCATCGCCGGACCGGGTGGGCCCGGTGGACCGAGCCTGGGCAACCCCGGGACCAACGGCTTCAGCGCCATCGGCGCGGGCATCGGCGTCACGCTGGGGCCGTTCGCGAGCGGGAACGGGCCGGTCGCGGTTCATGCACGCCTGGTCTGCCCGGGCTCGAGCAAGTCGTTCCCGACCATGGCCATCGCCTCGGATGCCGACCCCGGCGAGACCTTCACGTTCTCGATCACCACTCCGCCGCCGCCCGCGCACGGCACGGCCGCGATGCTCGGCGAGGCGTTTGTCTTCACACCCGCGGCGGGCTTTACGGGCTACACCAGTTTCGGCATCCGCGCGACCGATTCGACGGCCCAGTTCGTCGACGGCTTCGCGGTCGTGCTCGTCGGTGAGGTCTGCCCGGCAGACTTCAACAACTCGGGGGTTGTCAGCGTGCAGGACATCTTCGACTTCCTCGCGGCGTACTTCGCGGGGTGTCCATGATGCTCCACGAGCCTCCATGAAGCCGGCGACCGTGGGTTCGCCTACAGGCCCGCCGCGCCCTCCGTCGCCGCGGGCTCGGTTCGCTCAGACTTCCAACCCGCCCCGCACTCCGGGCACCGATCGATCCCGCTCCGCGACAACAGCCCGGTCATGTCGTAGCCGCAGCAGTCGCAGTGGCCGCCGTACCAGCGTTTGCGGCGGCGCGCCAGGGCGGGCAGCAGGATCACCGGCCCGACCAGCGCGAGCCCGAGCGCTCCGCAGGCCGTGAGCGCGATGAACGTGCCCGCCCAGCAGTAGCAGTTCTCGCGGCGGCGCACCAGAACATCCAGCGGCATGATCGCCGCGACCTCGATGATGGTGCCCATGAACAGGCGCGCCGAGACGACGCCGAGCACTTCCTCCCAGCGCGAGCCCTGACGAAGGCGCTTGCGGCAGAACGCGACCAGCAGCGGGGTCGCGATGGCCCAGCACACCAGGCACCACGCCGCGAGCGGAACCCACGAAGCGCCGATCTCGGGTGGGAGTTCCGGCGGGCCCAGGCCCGCCCGCTTGGCTCCCTCGATGGCGGCGTACAACAGCGCGGCGGCCAGAGCGGCGACCCCCGCGCCCGCGGCGGTCATGCTCAGCCAGAGCGGGCGTCCGTGCTCGTGCCTCGCCCGGGGCTTGCGCACAGGCGCGAGGAGCAGCCACTGCATCAACATGAGAATGCCGATCGCGAGCGTGCATCCGAGGACGTACTCGGGCCGGGTCAGCATCCGGCCCATCCGCACCGGGCTCAGGGTTCCGAACTCGTGGCCGCGCGGATCGGCGGTCTCGGCCAGGACCTGCCAGGCCGCGCCGCCGGTGTAGAGCACAAGCGCCTGCGCGAGCCAGAAGGTTGCGAGGAGTCTGGACTTGGAGAACCAATCGACGATCCGCTGGTCGCGTCGGCTCTGCGGCGTGGAGTGCGTGTCGGCGGTGCTCATGATCTCGCGGCGCGGCCCCGCGCACGATAGCATCCCCTCATGCCGGCCTCCCCGTCAACCGCCGCGGCGAATCCACACGCGTTCCAGCGTTGCGTGCACGGGCCGTGCCGTGCCGAGTTCGCCATCGATCTCGTGCTGACCGCCTGCCCGACGTGCGCCGCCGGCGGGCGCGAGTCGCTGCTCGATGTGGTGTACGACCGGAGCCACCCGTCGGCGCGTGCCCCGCGGGAGTTCGGCGCGTTCGCCGGTTCGCGGACCGCTTCGGGGTTCTCGGGGGTCTGGCGGTTCGGGGAGTTGCTGCCGTTCTACCGATCGCCGGACGACATCGTTTCCGTGGGCGAGGGTCGGACGATCCTCCAGAAGGCCGATGATCTCGGCGCGGCCCTGGGTTTCGGCCACGACCTGTTCCTGCAGTACGAGGGGATGAACCCGAGCGGCTCGTTCAAGGACAACGGCATGACCGCGGGCTTCACCCACGCCCGGATGGCGGGCGCGCGGGCGGTGGTGTGCGCCTCGACGGGCAACACCAGCGCGTCGCTGGCGATGTACGCCGCGCGTGCGGGGGTTCGGGCGTACGTGTTCATCGGCGACGGCAAGATCGCGCTGGGCAAGTTGTCGCAGGCCCTTGATTACGGGGCGACGACGCTCCAGATCGCCGGGGACTTTGACGCGTGCCTCGCCCGGGTTCGGGCGATCGCCGACGATCCCGCCTCGGGCGTCTACCTGCTCAACTCCGTCAACCCGTTCCGGCTGGAGGGGCAGAAGACGATCATGTGCCGCGTGCTCCGCGACCTCGGGGGCGCGGTTCCCGACTGGATCGTTGTGCCCGGCGGCAACCTCGGCAACTGCTCGGCGTTCGCCAAGGCGTTCGTCGAACTGCGCCAGCTCGGCCTGATCGACCGCATCCCGCGCCTGGCGGTGATCAACGCCCGCGGCGCGCGCACGCTCGACCGGCTTGTCAACGAGCTCGGACTGCGGTGGAGCCCGTCATCGCATCCCGACGAACTCGGCGGGACGTTCGACGAGTCGATCGTCGCCGCGGAATGGAAGCGGATGGATGAGGCGGGGCCCGCCGGCCGCGCGCACACCATCGCCAGCGCGATCGAGATCAACCGCCCGGTCAACCTGCCCAAGGCGCTGCGCGCTCTGCACGCGATGAACGGCGTGGTGCGGAGCGTCGATGACGCGACGATCCTTGAGTACAAGGCGATGATCGGCCGCCACGGCTTCGGGTGCGAACCCGCGTCGGCCGCCTCGCTCGCGGGCGCGCACGGGCTTCTGCGGGAGGGCGTGATCGGTCCGAACGAGCGGGTTGTCTGCGTTCTGACCGGCCACCAACTCAAGGACCCCGATGCGACGGTGGGGTACCACATGGGCAAGGCCGCCGGCGCGCGGGGCGCGAGCCCCTCGCTCGCCAACCGGCCGATCCGAGTGGCCGACGATCTGCCCTCGATCCTCCGCGCCATGGGACGGCAAGCCTGATCGCACGCATCGCCGATCCCACGGCCGGACCCTATCGAAAACCTTGCGGCAGGGCGAAGTCCGAGGCATACTTGGGGAACCATTGACCGCCAGGCTGCGGATGTGAGGTCGTGGTTTGGTTCGCGGGCCTCCGCTCTGGATGGTCCGCCGAGGTTTGGTCGATCCGTCTGGCCGTCGGTCTCGTATTCCCCGCCGGTTATCCGGCGGCATGTCCGTTTCGCCACGCCTCGCCGCAGGGCTTCGGGGGCGCGGGCCGCGCCGCATCGAGGCGCCACGATCAAGGAGGTGATCGATGATCAAGAACTTTCCGGCGGCGCTGGCCGTCGTTCTGGCTGGAGTTTCCTGGGGTCCGTCCGCGGTCGGACAGTCCGAGGTCGGCCGTCAACCGGAGCGTCGCGCCCTGCTCGCCGAGATGCGCGGCTGGAAGCAGGCCGCGGAAATGGACATGCTCCCGATGATCATGGAGGAGCCGATCGGATGCGCCAAGCAGCGGGTGTATATGGATCGCTGGGCGGGCGGGCTCGCGCCCGACGGGGGACCCCGGCCTGGGCTCGGTGATCGCGGTCCGGGCTCGACCGACCCGACGGATGTGCTCAACAACACGCTCGACATCGAGGTGGCGCCGCCGGACGCCAGCCTGTCGGGCTCGAACATCATGACCATCCGCAGCAACGTGAACAACCTCACGACGTTCACGTTCCGGCTCCGTTGGAACTTCACGGTCAGCGCGTGCACCGTGACCGACTCGGTCGGCTCGTACACCGTCTCGCCCACCGTGCCGTTCTCCGGCTCCACTCCGCCCTCCTACGGGCGCACGTTCACGCTGCTGCGGCCGATCAATCAGAACGAGGTGTTCACCGTCCGGGTCGATTACAGCGGGACGCTGGTCGAGGGGATCGGGCTTGGGTCGGTCGTCTTCGGGCCGCAGAACAACGTCAGCGGCAACCCCGGCGCGGTGTGCTCGCTGAGCGAGCCGTACTACGCGGCGACGTGGTGGCCGTGCAAGGACGGCGACGTGTTCCTCCCCGGCGACAACTCGGACAAGGCGACGCTCAACATGAGCATCACCGCGCCGGACAACTTCAAGAGCGTGTCGAACGGCGTTCTGCAGGGCGTGGATGTGGTGCCGGGCGGCAAACTCCGGTATCGCTGGGCGACGACCTACCCGCTCAGCACCTACCTGGTCGCGTTCTCCACCAGCGAGTACAACGTCTTCACGGATGTGTACGACTACGGCGAGGGCACGATGCCGCTGGAGTTCTACATCTATCCGATCTCGGACACGGCAGGCAACCGCGACCTGTGGCTGCAGGTGGCGACGATGCTCCAGGTCTTCCGCCCGAAGTTCGGCCTGTATCCCTTCGTCAACGAGAAATACGGCATCTACCAGTTCGAGTTCAGCGGCGGGATGGAGCACCAAACGTTCACCGGGCAGGGCCGCAGCGGGGCGTTCCTCGATTGGCTGAGCGCCCACGAACTGGCGCACCAGTGGTTCGGCGATTCGCTCACGTGCAAGACCTGGTCCGACATCTGGCTCAACGAGGCGTTCGCGACCTACGGCGAGGCGCTGTGGGCCGAGCTCAAGCCCGGCTCCTCAGGCCAGCCCGCGCTGCGGGCGTGGATGAACAGCCGCCGGCCGGCGAACCCCGACGGCACGGTCTACGTCCCGGCCGAGGATGTGGACAATCCGAACCGGATCTTCAACGCGGGGATCACGTACAACAAGGGCGCGTGGGTGCTGCACCAACTCCGCCGCATCCTCGGCGACACGACGTTCTTCAACGCCGTTCAGACCTACCGCATGACCTACGAGGGCGGCGCGCCGACGACGGCCGATCTCATCGCGGTCTTCAACTCGGTCGCGGGTCAGGACCTGTCGTGGTACTTCAACCCCTGGCTGTTCGATGTCGGCGCGCCGACGTACGAGTACGGATGGATGCCCGTCGCGATCAACGGTCAGGACTACCTGCGGGTCATGATCCGGCAGGTCCAGCCCGCGCCCTACCCGTACTTCACGATGCCGATCGATGTGGATGTCACCGTCGATGGCGGGACCACCACGCATGTGGTCCGCAGTTTCGGCTCGGTCAGCCACTTCCTTTTCCCGATCGATCCGGGCACGGTTTCCTCCGTCGCCCTCGACCCGCGGAACTGGGTGCTCGAATATGGAAAGACGCTCGTGGCCTACCAGGCCGGTCCGCCCAAGATCGTCGAGACCTCGCCCGCGCCCGGGCAGGCGCTGCCCGCGCCGGCGGCCCCCTCGGTCCTCACCGTGCGGTTCAGCGACGATGTGTCCGCCGCGGCGGCGAACTTCTCCGTCACGCGCGACGGCAACCCCGTGTCGTTCGTGTTCAACTACAACTCCGGCCTGCGAGAGGCCAGCCTGGACTTCGGCTCCGCGCTGCTTCCCGGCGCCTACTCGCTGATCGTTTCCGACGCGCTCCAGTCGGCCGCGGCCGTGCCCCTGGCTCTCGACGGCGAGGTCGCGGTCTCGACCCAGCCCGCGAGCCTCCCCAGCGGCGACGGCGCGCCCGGCGGGCTCGCGGCGATCAGTTTCACCGTCCTTCCCAACACCGGCGTCTGCTGCACCGCGCAGGGCGCGTGCTCGTTCGTCGAGGCGAGCGCGTGCGCCGACACCTTCACCCCGGGCGGCTCGTGCACGCCCAACCCGTGCGCCCAGCCCGGCGCGTGCTGCGCGGCCAACGGGACGTGCACGCTCGCCTCGATCGTCGCTCCGGGCGACTGCTCGGGCGGGGCGACCTACCTCGGCAACGGGACCGCTTGCGCTCCGAACACCTGCGCCCAGCCCGGCGCGTGCTGCGCGGCCGATGGCTCGTGCTCGATCTCGACCGTGATCGCGCCCGGTGATTGCGCCGTCGGCGCGAGTTACCTCGGCGATGGTTCATCGTGCGCGCCGAACACCTGCCCGCAGCCCGAGGCCTGCTGCGCGGCCGATGGTTCCTGCACGCTCGCGCTCGCCGCGGTGTGCGCGGGCACGCCGCAGGGGCCCGCCTCGGCCTGCTCGCCCAACCCCTGCCCGCAGCCGACCGGCGCGTGCTGCTGCGGATCGAGCTGCTCGATCACCACCCAGGCCGCGTGCGGCGGATCGAACCGCGCCTTCGCGGGTCTGGGCTCGGCGTGCACGCCCTACAGCCCGTCCGCGCCCTGCTGTCGCGGCGACTACAACAAGTCCGGCACGCCGCCCACCGTGCAGGACATCTTCGACTTCCTTGCCGGCTACTTCGCCTCCGATGCCTGCGCCGACACCAACGGATCGTCGGATGTCAGCGTGCAGGACATCTTCGACTTCCTCGCGGCGTACTTCGGCGGGTGCGTGTGACGACCGAGCAGGTTTGTTGGATGCACGATCGTTGAGCCTTCGTCAAGCCCCGCCCGAACAGGCGGGGTTGTTCATTCTGTGGGGCGATGAGCCCGCGCGGGCCGATGCAGTGCATCGTGCCGCCCGAGACCTGCCGGCCAAGCGCTCATGGTGCGCGTCGGAAGTGTCGGGTGCTCCGCGCGACACCAGGAACGACTCGATGTGCAACCCAAAGGTTTTCGGCGGATTGGCGGCCGCGCTCGCGACGGCGGCTTCGGTGCACGGACAGGGCGTGACGCTCTACGTCGATGACGATGCGCCTCCGGCCGGAACGGGAATGAGTTGGGACTCCGCCATCGCGCGGCTCGATATCGCGCTGGCGCTTGCCGCGGCGTGGAGACAGCCCGACACGGTCATCAAGATTGCGCAAGGGGTCTACACCCCTGTGGGTCAGCAAAGCTCGTTCCTCGTGACCAGCGGCATCACGCTGATCGGAGGTTTCGCGGGTCGAAACGCCATGGATCCCGGCGAGCGCGACCCTGCACGTTTCGTGTCGGTCCTGAGCGGCGACGTTTCGCGCGACGACACGCCCAACTTCGGCAACCGCGCCGACAACTGCTGGCATGTGATCACGACCGAGGATATCTGCTCGATTGATGGATTCACTATCCGTGGCGGCCACGCGGCGGGCCCGGCCGCACTCAGCGCCGATTGTGGAGCCGCGTGCCTGCTCGCCGGGACCGGCACGGCCTTCCGCAACTGCACCATCACCGACAACTTCGCCGCTTCGAGTGGCGCGGTTGCATGGGGACTGTTCAGCGGTGCGACGTTTGTGTACAGCCGGATCATCGGTAACCATGTTGTTGATACGGATCCTGGTGCGCGGGGTGCGGTCATCTCGAACTGGGATGTTGCCCTGCTCGCGTGCACGCTCGAGGATAACCGCTCGCCCGGCCCGCTCGTGGACATCCGCCAAGACGCGCTGGTTGCGAACAGTCTCATCGCCGGAAACCATTCGACGAACAGCGCATCCGTTCTTGCCGCCGGCAATGCCTCCGCGGTCCTGCTCAGCAACACCATCGCCCACAACCGTGGCCGCTTCGGGGCGTTCGAGCTCATCGGAACTTCCCGGTTGACCGTCGTCGGCACGATCTTCTCGAACAACCAGTCCGACCAGGCCGCTCCCGAGCGACTCTTCGGCCAGGTCTCTTCGGCCTCCACCATCGATCTCTCCACCTGCCTCCTCGCCGATCCCGCCCGCGCGCTCGCCATCGTCGGCAGGATCGTCACCGCTGCCGACATCCTCGACACCGACCCGCTGTTCGTCGATCTCGACGGTACGGACAACGACCCCGCCACGGTTCTCGACAACAACTACGCGCTCCGGCCCGGCTCGCCCGCGATCGATAGCGCCAACTCGCCCTACGAGACCTTCGGTCTCGACGCGGCCGGGAACCCTCGCCTTGCGGATGACCCCGGCACACCGGACCGTTTCCAGTCCAGCGCCGTCAGCCTCATGGACCTCGGCGCGTTCGAGTTCCGCGGCACATCCTGCCGCGCCGATTGGGACATCTCCGGCCAGGTCCGTCCCGAGGATGTGCCGGCGTTCATCGATTCCTGGCTCGTCCGCGACCCCCGCGCCGACTTCAACCGCCTCGACGGTCCGTCCCTGCAAGACCTCTTCGACTTCCTGACCGCCTATTTCACAGGCTGTTAGCGCACCCGGAGGACGGGCGTCCCCCCCCCTCGGCCGCCCAGACTCACGAACCCGAGCCGCCCGTCCGTCACACGAAGGTGCCGTGCCGGGGTCCATTCAGACCACAATTCATCCAGGATACTTGTCACAGCCACGCGTCCATCCCGCTTGAAGTGGTGGATGCACGGGCTTCTCACGCGCCCGTGGCGGCAATCCCCCAAATGGGTGGCTTGGTAGTGAGGACGAGGTTCGGTATGCTGATGCGCGAGACAACCCGTCACGCCCCTCCCAGCACGCCGCGGCCGCTTCCTGCGGTCAGGAGCCCGAACACCATGCCCCCGCCGGACCCGCCGGCCGGCGCTCAGCCCGAGCACCGGCCGGCGGACCCAACCCTTGATGCCGGTCGCGATCCGCCCTCGCCGTCCGGCGCCGACGGGACGTTGCGTGGTCCGTCTGCTCGCCCTCCGACCGCCGTGACCGCCGATGTGCCGCCGGCTCAAACGCCGGGCGCGGGCACGTGGAGCGGCGTTTTCGGCACGGTACTCCCGGACCGGGTGGGCAAGTACACCATCGCGAGGCTCATCGGCGCCGGCGGCATGGGGGCGGTGTTCGAGGCGGTGCAGGAGAACCCCCGCCGCGCCGTGGCGCTCAAACTGCTCAAGGCGGGGATCGCCAACGAGAAGTCGCTGCGGCGGTTCCAGGTCGAGACGGAGGTGCTCGCGCGTCTGAACCACCGCTGCATCGCCCAGATCTACGAGGCCGGCACGCACGAGTCGCCGCTCGGCCCGGTGCCGTACTTCGTGATGGAACTGGTGGGCGGGGGCCACGCCGCGCTGACGGTCGCGGCCATGGCCGGGTCCGAGACCGCGGCGCTGGGCGTTCGCGCCGGCGCGCCCAGCCTCACGGCCCACGCGCAGTCGCGCAAACTCACGGTCGCGCAGCGGCTGGAACTGATGGTCCACATCTGCGACGCGGTTGATCACGCGCACGAGAAGGGCGTGATCCACCGTGACCTCAAGCCCGACAACATCCTCGTGGACGAGACCGTCGCGCTGTCCGACACGCGCGTGCACGCCGCGGCGTCCGACGGGCTCGGGCGCACGCTCGGCGTGCCCAAGATCATCGACTTCGGCATCGCCCGCCTGACCGACCCCGCGGATCGGAGTGTGACCGACGGCCAGAAGCCCACCGCGGAACAGCCGATCCAGACCACGGCCGGCCATCCGATCGGCACGCTGGCCTACATGTCGCCCGAGCAGACCCTCGGCGATCCGGCCAGAATCGACCGCCGGTCCGACATCTACGCGCTGGGCGTGACCCTGTACGAACTGCTCACCGGTCGGCTTCCCTACCTGACCTCCGGCGTCGACCAGCGTGAAGCGGTCCGCCGCGTGCGTGAAACCCGCCCGATCGTGCCCAGCCGGTTCGATCCGTCGCTCAGGGGCGATGTCGAGAACATCATCCTCAAGGCTCTCCGAAGGGACCGTCAGGAGCGATACCAGACCGCGGGTGAGATGCGCGACGACCTCGAGCGTGCGCTCACCGGGCGGCGCGTGAAGGCCCGCCGGCTCAGGCCGCTGGCGATGGTCCACAGTGAGGCACGTTCGTGGGCCGGGCGTCACGCGATGGCGGCCGTCGCGATGGGCGTGCTGCTCGCGCTGCTCGTGTCGTGGCTCTGGGTGCGGTTGCCGGCGACGGCGCTCGACCGCACCTGGCAGTACGCGATGTGCAACATCCCGATGCGCCCCGAGCAGTTCACGAAGGTGTGCATGATCAGCCTCGACGACGGCTTCGACGACCGCATGGCCGCGTGCGTGCTCGGCGAGGTCGGGCTGGACGGGCTCGATCCCACCGACATCCGCCACATGCGGGCGGTCTACGGCTGGCTGCTCACCGACTACCTCGCGGAGTCCGGCGCGCCCGCGGTGGCGTTCGACATCGACTTCCCGCCCGCGCCCGCTCCTGAACACCGCACGGGCGACTACGTGCCGTATGACAATCGCGTCGACCAGGTGTTCGCCGACGCGATCCGCAAGGCGCACGCGCGCGGCCCGCAACGAGCGCCGATCCCTGTGCTCGTGACTTACGAGGAGTTTCCCGACTTCGCCCGCGAACCGATCCTGACGCCCGAACTCCGGGACGCGGGCGTGGGGCACGGCCTGACCAACGCCGTGAATGTCCCGTTCGGCATGTGGTGGTTCCACATCTTCCAGAAGCCCGAGGGGATGGACCCGCGACCGTCGCTCTCCCTTGCTCTGGCCATGAGCGCGAAACACCCGGGCTTTGTGCCCGAGTATCGCTGGAACAACAGCAAGGCGGCGGTGGAGATCAACTTCGCCGCTCCGGGCGCGGCGGCCGACCGCGGCAAAGGACCGCTCTTCGTCGGCAGCGATGACCAGATCAGTTTCGAGCCGCGTTTGGACAACCCCACCGAAGGTGCGCCGATCGGATTGGTGAAGCGCGACATGATCTGCGCACGGGTCGTGCAGATCCCGGACGACGCGTGCCTCCGGCGTTCCTGCCTCCCGCTTTCCACGCTGATCTCCATGACCCCCCCCCAGGTCAGCCGGTGGATCGGCGGCCGCGCGGTGGTCGTCGCCAACCACCGGGCGAACTCGGCCGACTGGCGGCGGTATCCCGATTCGCGCATCCTGTCGGGGAGTTGGACGATCCTCGCCGGGGCGGAAGTGCTCGCCGGCGGGATCGGCATCCACGTCATGGGCGATCACCCGTTCTGGATCGCCATGGTGGTCGCCGGATGTCTCGGAGCGTTCGTCGCGTGGCGGATCAGCGGTGGCGGCCGTCGCATCATCTGCGGCACGGCGGTGGTTCTGGCCATCATGGCGCTGTGTGCCGCGTCCTTCACCCTGCTCTGGATCGTTGCCTCGCCCTTCCCCTTCATCATGGTCTTCATCCTGTCGGCGCTGGCGTGCGTCTGGGTCGCCGCCGCGCACCGGGCTCGGCTCACCTGAACAGCCTTCCAAGTGAGACTAACGTGCGGGTTCCACGATCGATCACATCACTGGCACTCATCATCTGCGGCGTGTTTCTGCTGATGGGGTGCGAGAGCGGAAAGGGGTTGACCACCATGGGCGAGTTCAGCGGCGGCACCGTCACCTTCGGCAAACTCGTGACCAACATCCCTCGCGTGGGCGAAGACGAGCCGACGGAGTTGTCGGTGACGATCCACAACCAGGTCGTGACCATCACCGGCAAGTACCTCGTCGGCGGCGTGGTCTACAACGCCGACTACGACCTTGTCTTCGGGCCCTATCCGCCCAATGCCCCGAACATCGGTGAGATCAAGATCGTCAACTCGGGATCCGACAACGTGCCCGAGATCGAGATCATCAGCGGCTACGCGGCCGTCGGCGGCGCGTGCCCCGTCGTCCGCGCCCCGGGCAACCGCAACAAGTCCACCGGCACCCAGTTCGCCGTCGTGGTCTCGCCCGGCTCCGGCTCCGGCAACTACACGACCTACGTGATCTTCCGCAACCAGACCGGCTCGGAAGATGTGCTCGTCTCGAGCACGGCCTCCGGTGGACCGTCACAGACCATTCCCAACAAGGAGAAGTTCTGCAAGGTCACCGTCGTCAGCAACACCGTCACGGCGATCGACCCGCCCAAGTCGATCGACGACGGTGACGCCTTCGTGAAGGGGTTCTACGACTGGGTCAAGAAGATGATGGACTCGGCCGCGCTGCGGAACTGATCGCCGAGTTCACGCCGCGGCGGGCTTGGGCTGGCCGCCGCCCGCCTTGACGCGGCGTCCGAACCTCCACTGGACGATCAGCCCGACCAGTGCCGCGACCGCCCAGGCGATCAGCCACTGGTGCGGGCCGCGGTCCAGCGCGGACTTCCAGGGCGCGCCGAACGCGTTGCTCAGCCAGACGAAGCACGACATCCAGATCGCCGCGCCGAACATCGACGTCGCCGACGCCGAAGCCCACGCGGGCATCATCAGCCCCGTCACGACGCCCGTCGCCAGGCCGATGACCGCGCTCAGCGCGACAATCGCCTGATGCGAGCCCGGCAGTTCGGCCCACGACTCCCGCACCGACTTGGTGAGGTTGGTCCAAAAGGTCCCGATGCTCTCCGCCGCGGGCTTCAGGTTTTCAGGGAGCTTCTCGACAATCGTCGCGTTTTCGAGTCCCGCGGCCTTGTCCTGGTACGCCGCGCGGACAATGACAAACTCGCGACGGTTCGCCAACTCCCGGACCCTCGCATCGTCGATGAGCGTCAGGGCCGCCTTCTCCCCATCGGAGCCGGCGAGGGGGTAGTAATGCAGGATCGTCGCGGCCAGCATCGGCAGCAGCAGCCCCAGAACGACCCCGAACCCGACCGCCATCGCCGAGCGGTACAGCAGCAGTCCGATCAAGAGCCCGACCACCGCTCCCATGCCCAGGCCGTGCCAGGGTGTGAGCGACTGGCCCCAGGTCGTTGAGGGCACCACCAGCCCCCCGATCGCGCCGAGCATCAGCGTGACGACGGTGACGACAAGCGGCTTGAGCATGCGCTGGCCCGCAAGCCATAGCACCAGGCCCGCCGCCATGGTCAGACCGACCAGGAGGTGGACCCCGAAGGGCAGGCTCTGGATGCCTTCAAGCGCCCGGCTCATCAGGTTCAGCAGTGCCTCGATCACACAACCCATCCCTTCCCGTGCCTAAGTTTTCGGACCGTCCGGCGGGTCCGCTCCAGTCGGGGCGGGTGCCCCGGCGTTGCGGCCCGACCGTGCGGGGAGCCGTCCTCATTCCCCCGGTTCCGGCGGCCCGTCCTTGCCCCCGCACATGCTCCTTCGGAATCGCTCCGCGGACCTTGCGGCATGGCCGACGATTGAGGATCGGCACGTATCCTTGACCCTGGACCGCCGACCGTGCCTCATCGTCTCCATCTAACTTCATAAGCAGATCCCGAGTGGGCAACAAACCGTCGAAAAAACCACCCGCCAAGGGCCGCCCCGCGCCCGGTCAGGCCGCACAGCCCGCAAAGCCGGCCACGCCCGCGAGCGGCCGGCACCCGAACGGCGCGGCCCTGTTGAAGCGCCCGGCCGTCACCGGAAAGCGCGCGGCCGAACTGGCCGCGTCGCTCGACAATCTTCGGTCGAGGATCGACAGCCTGGACGCGTCCCTGGTCGATCTGCTCAACCAGCGGGCGGAGCAGGTCGTGGAGGTCGGCAAGATCAAGCGCGAGCTGGGCATCCCGATCTACGCGCCGCACCGCGAGGCCGAGGTGCTCAACAAGGTGCAGGCGCTCAACGCCGGCCCGCTGCCGGCGCGGACGATCGAGAGCGTCTACCGCGAACTGATGTCGGGCTCGTTCCGGCTCGAACTGCCGCTGCGCATCGGCTTCCTCGGCCCGGCCGGGAGTTATTCACACCTCGCGGCGGTCAAGCACTTCGGCAACAGCGTCGATTTCGAGGACCTGCGAGCCATCGAGGGGGTGTTCACCGAGGTCGCGCGCGGCCATGTGGACTACGGCCTGGTGCCGATCGAGAACTCGATCGGCGGCGGGATCGTCGAGACCCTGCAGGCGTTCCAGGAATACCACTCGCAGGTCCATGTGTACGCCGAGGTGCAGATCGAGGTGCACCACGCGCTGCTGGCCAACTGCCCGCCGAGCAAGGTTCGCCAGATCTACTCCAAGCCCGAGGTCTTCACGCAATGCCGCACCTGGCTCGCGACGCAGTACCCGCAGGCCGAACTCGTTCCCGAGGCCAGCAGCAGCCGCGCCGTGATGAAGGCCGCGGAGGCGGGGGGCGGGCCCGACGCGGGCGTCGCCGCGATCGGGTCGGTGCTCGCGGCCGAGATCTACGGCGTCAGCGTGCTGTTCGAGAACATCGAGGACCACGCCAACAACATCACGCGGTTCTTCGTCATCAGCCGCCAGAAAGCGCTGCCCGGCCCGAAAGACGCGAGCGGGCGGAGCACCGGCGACAAGACATCGCTCATGTTCACCACCAACAACGAGCCGGGCGCGCTGGTCAGCGTGCTCGCCGTGTTCCAGCGGGCCGGGATCAACCTGACGCACATCGACAAGCGGCCCAGCGGCCGCAGCAACTGGCAGTACTCGTTCTTCATCGACGCGGAGGGGCACATCGACGATCCGTGGTTCGCGTCGGCCGTGGCCCAGGCACGGGGGCTGTGCCGCGAACTGCACGTGCTGGGGAGTTTTCCCAAGAGCCGGCGGATCCTGTGAGCGCGACCGCGCTCCCGAGCGAGAGTTCCAAGCGCCTCGTACAGAGAAGCCCCGGAGACACGAAGCTGCGCCCGCTCCGCGCCTGATAGGAGGCGACGGCGCCGAGCGAACACGAACACATCGCTTCGCGTCTCTGGGGTCTCTTGCGAGAGAGAACTCGGTAAGGGCGGGCCGGGCGCGGCTCCGCCACCACCCCGTCCGACCCCGCCGCCCCGACCACCCCGGTCACCCCGGAACTTACCCGCCGCGCCCGGCCGCCTTGCTGAATCCATCATCCAGAATCAATCAGCGGAGTCGCGCTCGCGCCCGCTTCGACCGCGCGGACGCGAGCGCATCCTCACCCGCTACGCGGCCTTGTTCCGCCGCGGTTCGATGATGCCCATGCGCACCAAGAACGCACTGGCCTGCTCGATCTCGTCGCGCGTGAAGCCGTTCAGACAGATCGGATGTCCCGGAAATGCCAGCAGATCGGTCGGGTAGATCCACCGCCCGCCGTTGCGCTGGGCCGCATCCACCACCGCCTTGAGAGCCGCTTCCGCGGCATCGCACAGGCGCTCGGGCTCGATCTCTTCTCGTTGAACCTTGTCGTTTCTCATCGTGAACCCCCTTCAGGTTTCTTGGATGTCCCGCACGGTCGGGTCCATCACCAAGTTGTTCGCAGTTGTCCCTCTTGGGTTGCGTTCCATCGCACGATTTCTGACGGACGATCGCAAACTCTGTGCTGCCAACCGCTTACACGCAGGGTCTGGCGGCCCGTTCGGGTGCGGCGTGGGTGCGGTCGTGACGAACAGGCCACACACACTTGGATGCAGTACGTTGGCGAGGGTGGCAAAGTTTGCGAACCTGCACTCGCCCGTCTCGGAACCTGCGCGCTACCTCTTGCGACGTCAAGCACAGCGTCGTTCGAGCAACCTCGTGATTCGGGCCGGTGCCGAACGAGCGGCGAGTCGGCTCGCGTCGGATGCGAGGGTCGGCTCTCGCCATCACGCCGTGTGCACGTCAGCGCGATCTCAGTGCGGCGTCGATGCGTGCGAGGGCGCGTGCGACGGTTCGTGGTCGGCGGGCTTGCTCTCCGCGGGCTTCTGCGCGCTCGGTGTCGGCTTGCCGCTCGACGGCTTGGCCGCCGTCGGCGCGGGCTTCTCGCTCGTCGGCTTCGCCGCGGCGGGCTTCTCCGTCGCCTTCGCCTCGGGCTTGCTCTCCGCTTCGGCCTTCGCGGCTTCCGGCGCGTCCGCGCTCTTGAGCAGCCCCGCCAGGGCGGGGTGCGTGCCCATCCACTCGACACGCCCGGTCTCGATGTTGTAGACCGCGCCGACGATGCGAACCCGCCCGTCGCTCACGAACTCGCGCATCATCGCGCTGCCCCTGAGCATGTCCTCGATCGTGGTCCAAACGTTCTCGCGCACGACCGCGTCGTTCAGTTCCTCGCCGTTCAGGTCGGGGTGCTTGTCGCGGGTGGTCTGCACCGCGGGCGCGATACACTCCAGCAACGAGCCGATGTTGCGTCCGGCGTCGCCCCCGGCGATCGCCGCCTTCACCGCGCCGCACTTGGTGTGGCCCATGATCACGACCAACTGCGTGCCCAGGTGCTCGCAGGCGTACTCGACGCTCCCCGACTGGTTCGGCCCGCCGATCGCGCCCGCGACGCGCACCACGAACAGGTCGCCCACGCCCCGGTCGAACAGACGCTCGACCGCGACGCGCGAATCGGCGCACGCGACGATCGTTGCGAACGGGTGCTGGCCGTGCTCGCCCGTCTCGCCGATGCGGAACACGTCGGTGTTCGGGTGCAGCGGCTTGCCGGCAAGGAATCGCTCGTTGCCCTCCTGCAGCAGCCGCAGGGCCTGCTCGCTCAGGTTGGGCTTGTTCGGGTTGAAGGGCGCGGCAGAGCCGGCGCTCGGTGGCGAGGCCCAGGTCTCGAGCGAACCCGAGAGGCCGGGCAGGGCGCAGGCGATCGCAACCCCGGTGATGACGGCAAAGACCCGCAACTGTGACGCGACCATGGCGTTCCTTTCGTGCACGTGGCTCCGACACCCGGGCCGCCCGGTCCTCGCGAGCGGACATCGGGCGCACGCGGCAACGGACCCGGCGCACACGCCGCGCTGAGCGGACGAATCGGTCCGATCGGTCATGAGGATGAGCGCGACGGCACGACCCGCCCCGACGGACATCGCAAACGCGCCCAACCGGGGCCGGCGCCCGCGGGTTATCGGGCGCGCCGGTCGGGGCTGCGATGAGACGCCAAACGCAGCGAGCGATCAGTCGAGAGCCCGAACGCCCGAGTCCGCGACCAGCCTGCAGCGCGTCGGCGCGAAGCCATGCTCGTCGAACACGACCAGGTCGTTCGGCTCATCGCCGTGGCGCAGCATCGGCCGCGGCAGCAGGTACCGCGACTGCGGCGGCACCTTCTTGCCCGCGGCGGTCGAGACCCAGAAGCGTCCGACGTGCGTGCCGTTCAGATAGATCTGGCCCTTCGAGAGCCCCGCGGCCTCGAAGAACAGCGGCGCATCCGATTCGCCCGTGTGGAAGTGCGACTTCCACCACAACGGGCCGTGGTGCCCCTCGGCTCGCTGGGCCTTGTGGTAGGCCTCGGCTCCGGGCTGGTCCCACTTGGCGAACGACCACTCGGCCTTGCCCGTCAGGCAGTCCACACCCTCGTCGAAACTGACCGCCTTCGCGAGCGCGGCGGCCTCGTTCTCCGTCGATCCGATCATCGAGATCTGGATCTCGTTCTTGCCGCGCCCCAGTTGCTCGGCGTCGAACACGATCGTCCGCGCCGCGCCCGTCGGGAAGTACGAGATCGGCCGCCCGTCCAGCAGCACGATGCCGCCGTTGGCCGTCCCCCCCGAACTCTCGAAGGGCGCGATCGACATGATCACCGGCGTCTTGCGCCGGTGCTGGATCGCCCACGTCAGCCGCATCGGATCGGTCATGTCGTCGCGGTGCACGCGCCAGAGCGGCGCGCGGAAGTTCAGGATGTCCACCGGCTCGCTCGCCACCAGTTTGGGCTTGCCGATCGACAGGTGCTCCACGCACCAGGCGTGCCCCCACAGCCCGGTCTGCTCGCCCAGGTCCGCCCCGGCGCTCACGCGTCCGAGGTTCTCGGCCAGCAGCACCAGCGTGTGCGAGCCCTTCTTGAGCGAGAGCGCGGCCTGCGGCGTCGCGCCCGCGCCCACCCCCACCACGCCCGCCGGCTCGCCGTCCAGCGAGACGTGCAGCCGGTGCGCCGACTGCGGGAACATCACCTTCACCCGGCGCGGCGAACTCGACGAGAACTTCGCGCGGTACCAGCCGTACCCGTACGGCGCGCCGAGCGACACCAGGTCGGCGGGCGCCTTGATCGAGGCGTAGCGGGCGCTCGAGCCGCTCGTGTACCCGGCGACGTTCGCGCAGGTCCACTCGTCGAGCGCGGGCTTGCGCGGCGAGCCCTTGTGCGCGCCCCCGTGGGCCGCGCCGTGCGACGCGCCGACCGCGACCTTGTGCTGCTTGGACTGGCCGTCGGTGTCGATCCGCGTGAAGTGCTTGGCATCGGCCGGCGCGTGCGGGTGGCCGCTGGCGTCGATGGTCTCGACGCCGATATAGACCGCGTGGTCATCGACCGCGATCGTCTCGAGTTGCCTCGCGCTGGCGATGACGACCACGATCCCCTCGTGCTCGTGTACCAGCGGCTCCTTGCCGCCCGGGACGGTGACCTCCAGCGGAGAGCCGTTGATCGACATGTGGCCGCGCACGCCCTCGGCCCCGAAGCACACGAACACCTTGCCCACCAGCGCGAACGCCGACAGGTTGCAGTAGTCCAGTTGCGCCCGCGCCGTCAGCCGGGTATCCAGCAGGCACCACGCCGACGACTGGCCCGCCAGGTCCACGGGCAACGCCGATCCGTCGGGCAGCAGCAGCGACAGGGGCTCGGACTTCGCGCCCTCGGCCTGATCCGCCCCGCCGAACACAAACGCGACGCTTCCCTGCGAGCCGGTGCAGTGCACGACCGACGGCCTCGACGACACCGCCGAACCCGGCGCCACCGCCACCGTGTGCCGCGACTGATCCAGGTGCGCCAGCAGACGCGAGAACCGGTTCGCGAACGTGCTCACCCGCCGCACGGCGTGGTAGCACTCGCCCGGCCGGCCCGTCTCGCACAGCGGCGCGCCGTTGTCGAAACTCGCGCACACGAACGACTCGGCCGACCGCTCGTCGCGCCCGCCCGAGAAGCCCAGGTTCGTCCCGCCGAAGAACGGGTCGATGTTGAACTGCCCCCCAGCCGCCAGCACCTCCGTCAGCCGCGCCTGCACCACGCCCGGCGTGTGCGCCGGCTCGGCCGCCGAGCCCCAGATCCGCGTGCGCCCGATCCGGAACTGCGTCACCAGTCGCGGCGATGTCGGCCGGATCGAAGCCAGTTGCCGCAGGTGTCCGAGCAGCCCGTCGAAGCCCGTCCACCCGTCGATCTCGCCCTCGACGCTCTGCCACAGGTCGTTGGAGTTCACCAGCGGCACGCTGAACCCGGCCTCGCGGAAGTAGCGATCGATCTCCAGCAGGTAGCTGCTCGCCAGCGCATCGTCGCCGCACGTCCAGCCCGTCTCGGTCTGCATCAGCAGGATCGGCCCGCCGCTGGCCCCGCCCTTGGTCGGGCTGGTCACCTGCAGGTCGCGGAGTTGACCCGCCAGCGCGGTGATGTACCGCGAGCACGCATCGAGGAACACGTTCTGGTTGGTGCGCAGTCGGATGCCGCCCTGCGCCGCGTTCAGCCCCAGCAGCCACGGCGGAAGCCCGCCCATGTCCCATTTGGCATCCACATACGGCCCGGCGCGCAGGAACACGTGCATGCCCGCCTTGTGGATGAGTTGCACCAGGTACCGAATGTCGTTGTCGTTCTGGAAGTCGAAGTGACCCTGCCGCGGCTCGTGCCGGGCCCAGATCAGCGGCAACTCGATCGTGTTCAGTCCCGCGTGCTTCGCCGCGGCGATCCGCTCCGCCCACTGGGCACGAGGAACACGCACGTAGTTGATCGAGCCGCTCACCAGCCAGATCCGCCGCCCATCGAGCATGAACGAATGGCCGTCGTACGTGATGGATGCCATGGCCGATGGGTCTCCTGAGGATCAGACCCGCGCCGCGGCCGCGTTCTGCGATCCGCCGGGCGGGCCAAGCGACGTCGAAACCTCCCTCCCCTCGCGAGCAATCCCACCCCGGACCCACCCCGGATCGTGTGTCTCCCCCGAATCGGGGACTTCGACTTCCGCCGAAGTGTGCCAACCATATGGACGACCCCATCGGATCGCAACATCGTGAGGCGATCTGCGGTAAACTGGCCGCGTTCTTGCAGGAGAACGGGGTGCCGACGATCCAAACTTTTTCCAATCGAGGTATCCGTTCGGTTGCACTCGGTGCGTTGGGGACCGGCACGCTGCTGCTCTGCGCGTGTGCTGGCGACCTGCGCGACATCGACCAGAAGGTCGATCGGTTGCTCGGCCAGCGGTCCGGCCACCTCGGCAACGGAGGAACGGTCGGCGAGGCTGTTCACCCGGCGCGAACCTGGGATCCGCCCGACCTGCCGCCGCGCAAGGCTCTCTCGGGTTGGGAGCCCACGACCGCCAACCCCGCGGCGGAGGATCTGTCGTTCAAGCGGGCCGCCGCGGACCGTGATGTGGCCGCCCGGCTGCGAGACCTCCAGCAACCGACCGCGCCCGTCGTGGTCGGGCTCGACCTTCGCGGCGTCTGGCAGCAGGCCCAGAAAACCGGGCGCGAGTACCTCAACGCCGAGGAGGACTACATCGTCGCCTCGATCCGGCTGCTCATCGAGCGGCACCAGTGGTCGCCGCGGCTGTTCGCCGACTCCAGCGTCGGGTTCGACCAGACCCAGACCGACGGCAACGTCGCGAGCGTGCTGAACATCATGAACCGCGCGGGCGTGCGCCAGCGGCTTCCCTACGGCGGCGAGGTCGAGGCCCGCTGGGTCTGGCAGGCCACCGAGAACCTGCGCTCGTCGGCGACCGAGCAGTACCGGCAGAGTTCCTCGCTCGTGCTCGACGCCTCGATCCCCCTGCTCCGCGGCGCGGGGCTGGTCGCGCAGGAGAGCCGCATCCAGGCCGAGCGAGACCTCGTGTACGCCGCGCGAGACTTCGAGGACTTCCGACGCCAGCACCTGGTCGCGCTGGCGAGGGACTATTTCCAGATCCTCCAGCAGCAGGCGGGTGTTGAGAGCACCGAGCGCCAGCTCGACGGGCTGAAGTCGATCCGAGACCGGCAGAAGGCGCTGTACGACGCCGGGCGCGTGGCCGAGTTTCAGGTCAACCTCGCCGAGAACGATGTGCTCAGCGCCGAATCGAGCCTGGCCAACGCGCGCGAGCTGCTGGTGCTCGCCGTCGATCGCCTGCGCGTCCGCCTCGGATTGCCCGAGGACACGCGCGTCGAGTTGCTCCCGTTCGAGCTGGTCGTGCCCGCGCCCGATGTGACGCTCGACCAGGCCTCGACGATGGCCCTGGAGTACCGGCTCGATCTCCAGAACCGCACCGACCGCCTCGTCGATTCCGAGCGCGCCGTGCGCAACGCGATGAACGACCTGCTCCCGGACCTGAACCTGACCGGCAGCCTGACCTTCCCGACCGATGCCGATGCCCGCGAGGGCGGCGCGGTGTACGAACTCGACGACACACGCTACTCGGTCGCCATGACCATGGAGTGGCCCCTCGATCGCGAGACCGAGCGCCTGCAACTGCGACAGAGCATCATCGCCCTGCAGCAGGCCAAGCGGGACTACGACCGCTTCCGCGATGAACTGGTGATCGAGGTCCGCCAGCGCGTCCGTGACATCGAACGCGCGGAACTCAACTTCCAACTCGCCCAGAAACGCGTGGGCATCAACGAGCGCCGCGGCGAGGAGCAGCGGCTCAAGGCCGACCAGGTCGATGCCCAGTCCCAGGTCGATACCGCCAACTCCCTACGCGATTCCGAGCGGGCCCGGGACCAGGCCCGCACCGACCTCCGCAACAGCGTGCTCGACTACCTCTCGGCCACAGCGACCCTGCGCGTGAATCCCGACGGCACGTTCAAGGTACTGCCGGGGATGGCGGAGACTGCCCCGCCATCCTCACCGACGCCCGCGCCCGCGACCCCCTGATCGCGGATGTGCTCGCGGCGGATGTTCAAGGGCCAAACCCGCCTTCTCGCCCGTCCATCATCGCCTCGGCCGCCCCCCGCGCGGTCAGCCAGCCGACGCTCATGCCGTGGCCGGTGAAACCGCCGCAGAACCACACCCGCTTTCGCTCGGGATCGACCCCCGGGACCGGTCCGACGATCGGAAGGCCGTCGGACGTGAAGCCCATCGTGCCCGCCCACCGCGCCGTCACCTCGAACCCATCGCCGAGCAGGTCGCGCACCCACTGCTCGATCGCGCCCTGCACCCACGGCGTGGTCCGGTCCTCGTACCCGACCTCGCGCTCGGCGTGGTAGGTCCGGCACCCGCCGAACACGATCGTGCCGTCGGGCGTCTGGCGCGTGTACTCCGATCCGTGGTTGAAGTAGTAACTCGCGCCCAGCCGCACGCCGCGGCCCGGCGGGAAGCGCACCGCGATCATCTGGCCGCGGCGCGGCGTGACGGCGCCCTCGAGCGAGGGGAACAGCAGCGGCCCATACGCGTTCGTGCACACCAGCACCCGAGGTGCGAGAAAGTCGTGGTCGGCGGTCCGCACGCGCACCACCGAAGCGTCGGGCTCGACCGCGAACACTTCGTGGTTCTCATCCACGGGCTTGGCGAGCCTCGAGGCCAGCAGCCGCATCAACTCCCAAGAGTTGACCGACGCATCATCGGGATTGACCAGCGCGCCGATCACCCGGCCGGACCTCCACACGGCGTCATCACCCTCGGTCTCCCAGGCGGCGTTGAATCCGTCGGTCCTGAGCATCTCGGCCGACCACTTCAACGCCGCCTCCTGGGCCGGATCGAGCGCGAGCAGTTTCGACGGCACGTTGCGGAAACTCGCAAGGCTCTCGGCGCCCTCGGCCCGGAGTGCCGCGAGGTTCTCCTCGTTGAATCGCCAGAGCCGCCTGGCCCGGTCCCGCCCGTACAGTTCCGCGGCCGCGGCGTAATGGTCCGCGCTCCCGCGCATCAGGAAGCCGGCGTTGCGGCAGCTCGCGCCCGAGCCGAGCGTGTGGCGCTCGATCACTCGCACGCTCAGCCCGCGCCGCTGGAACGCCAGCGCGGCCGAGATTCCCGCGATCCCCGCGCCGACCACGACCGCGTCGCACATCACGCGGGAAGGAGTGGGGGAGCGACGCCAATGCGAGACGGTCATGCGTTCTCCGTTTCCGCGGCGGGCTTTGCGGCGTCGTTGCTGTCCATCAGAACGAACGTCGCGCGGGTTCGGCTCCGCGCGATCGCCATCGCCCGCGTGAGCGCCCCGATCAGCATCACCTGCAGTATCGCGTTGCCGAGCGTGATTGCCGCGGCGGTCGCCAGTGCGATCATGATGCAGACCAGTCCGAGGTCGTACGACTCCAGACTACGGATGTAGAGCGGGATGTTCGGCAGGATCAGGGCCAGGATGCCGCCCAGCACGCACGCCCCGACCGCGCCGAGAGAAGTGCTCGCCCAGAACGCCGCCGACGCCGCGGCACGCCCGCGGCCCAGCCGCCGAAGCAGGTCCGAGACGTGTCGCAACCCAACAAGCATGCGCAGGCCCCACAGGCATCCGGCCGACCCGGCCACGACAGGCAGCGCGCTTCGACCCAAAGATGGCCACGCACGAGGCGGCCGCACGGAGTACATCGAGTAGGCGGTGATCGCGCCCGCGGTCATCGCCGCGTAGAGCAGGGACAGCGGCAGGACCAGCGCGCTGGCCGGTCGGTACGCGGGTCGGTGCACCCGCCCATCCGGGAGGAGCACCGGCGGTTGCGCGGCGCGGAGACGCGACCATCCGAGCGCGCCGAGCACGGGCCCCGCGGCGAGCGCGGCCGCGAAGACCAGGTACTCCGGCCTCATCGTCCATGCGCCAGCGCCGGTCGGGGAGGCGGAGAAGAAGAAGTACGTCGTCACCATCGCGATGTAGGCGACCGGCACGTTGACCGCCGCGAGCCCCGCCAGCAACGCCCCGGCGCGCAGACGCCTCAGGTAACGGCGATCGGAAAGGGAGAGTTGGTCGAGCGACCGTTCGGCGAGCGCTCCGCACTCGGGGCAGTTGGCGTCGAGCGTGAGTCCGCGCAGGTCATACCCGCAGTCCGGGCAGTCGAGCGGCTGATCGATGCGGATGCGTGTCGGCGTCGTCACCGCCACAGTCTACCGCTCTCGGCGAGAGGCCGAGTGCGCGATCACACGCACCCGGAGAAGTACGCCGCGAGGTAGTCGAAGACATCCTGGACGCTGATCAGGCCGTTGCTGTTGATGTCGGCCAGCGGGTCCTGTCCGAAGAACGCGCCGAGGAAGTCGAACAGGTCCTGGATGGTGGTCGAGCCCGAGCGGTTGAAGTCCGAAGCGCAGAACGTGGTCAGGTTGATCGACTTCGACGCCATCTCGATCGGCGCGCCGCGGCCGGTCTGGTTCCAGAGGTTGTAGAGCGTCTGTCCCCAGTTGTCGGTGTGGTTGTTGTCGCGCAGTTCGAGGATGTACTCCTTCGGCGTGTTCTGGTAGTACACCCGCACTTCCGCGGATGCCGCGCCGGCCGGGATCGAGTACGCGCGGTCGGCCCAGTGCTGGCCGTCGGCGTATTCCGCCGCGACCACCGGCGCGCCCGCGGCGGCGAACGCCTCGTTGTTGAAGCCACGCGGCGGGATGCGGTTGTCCTTCACGATCGTGTCGGCCATGACCATGTGCCCGGTCCGACCGGCCGCGAGCCCCGTCACTCCGGACGCGAAGTCGCTGATGCCGACGTGCATCTCGAAGACGGTCGTGTCGTCGTGGTGCAGTTCGGCCTGGAGGAGGTCGTAGTGCCCGCGTTCAGCCATCAGCGTGCCCTGGGCGTTCAGGTACCGCACGTTGATCCAGACCCGCCGGCCCTCGATGTGCCCGGTGGGCAGCTTGTGCCCGGTCTCGTTGATAACCCGCACGTTCAGTTGCCCGCCCGTCTGCGTGGTCTCGACCGACGCGGCGCGTTCGAGCATCGAGACCGAGGCCGCACGCCCGCGGGCGAGGGCCGCCTGGTCGACCGCCGGGTCTCCGGCCGTGAACGCGCTGATCAGGTCGATCACCTGCGCCCCCGCGCCGGCAAACTCATGCCGACCCATGCCGGGGCGTTCCGGCGTGTAGACGCACACGTTGGTGGTCGCCTTGGGCATGTGGCAGTCCTGGCAGGTGCTCACGACCGTGGGGCCGTTGCCGCCGAACCGGCCCTGCATATCGACACCGCCCGCGGCGAACGCGCTGAGCCGCCACTCCGAGAACGTGCGTTCCAGCGGGAACTGCATGGCGGGGTTCTCGTCGGGCGTCGCCTGGTTCATCGCGTTGTAGCGGTAGGTGCCGTCGGGCTGCTTGCTGACGGCGATATTGCCCACCTCGTGGCACGTGCCGCACATATTGGAACTGCGGAAGAAGCCCGAAGCGTGGGTGTCGTGCGGGGCCATCGCGTCGGTCAGCGGGCCTCGGCGCGTTCCGGTGGGATCGAGCACGAACTGGGCGTTGCCGTAGTACTCGGGCGGGCCGCCCGGGAGCGCGTTGAGGATCGCCAGGTCCGCGGTCGGGCTCTCGCCCGGGCGGTAGATCGGATCGACCATCGAGTGGCAGAAGTGGCACGTCACGCCGTCCTTGTCCGCGGCGGTCAGCGCCGAGCCGTCCGCGGGCATCGCGTTGCCGGAGACGAAGGACATGGGGACGTGGCACCGCATGCAGAAGTAGCCCGCGTTGCCGGCGTCCTGGTTTGCCAGCGACATCTGCGCGAAGAACAGGGGATCGCGTCCGGCCTGGGCCATGAGGCTGCCCGACCAGGTGGACATGGGGTCGTTCTCGACGCTGAAACCGCTGTGGCACACGTTGCAGTTCTGCGAGGTCAGGACCATCCCCGTGGGGACCGAGCCCGCCTGCGTGCCGCGCAGGTGCAGGTCCGCCATCGTGAGGTCGATGATGGTCCCTGCGACAACCGTGGCGGCGCCGACAACGCCGAGAACGATCGCCACGTTGCGCAGCCTGCGGTTCATTGGACGAGACATAGATTGCTCCGGGAAGCGAGGCCACCGGGGGTCGTCAATATACGGATAAGAATATCCAGCATTGACCGGTACGCAAGGAAATCGCGCGCGGAATCTCGCGGGAGTTCCGCGCAATGGCGGGTCCGATCGCCCGAACTAAACCCTATAAGTGGGCCATGTTGCCGACCGCCCGCCCGTACGCCTGCACGCACTTGGTCGCCGCGCCGTCCCAGGTGAGTTTGCGGAGCTCGAAGCTGCCGTGCTCGCGGAGGGTCTGGCTGAGCGGGGGGTGCCGCAGCACGGCGATGATCTTGTTGGCCATCTCGTCGATGTCCCAGAAATCGACCTTGAGCGCGTGCGTGAGGACCTCGCTCACGCCCGACTGCTTGCTGATGATGACCGGTACATCGTTCCGCATGGCCTCGAGGGGGGCGATCCCGAAAGGCTCGCTCACGCTGGGCATGACGTAGCAGTCGGCCATGCGGAAGACCTTGTCCACCATCCCGCCGCGGAGGAAGCCGGTGAAGAGCACGCGGTGGCCGATGCCGTGGAAGGCGGCCTCCTCGATGATCCGCGTGGTCATGTCTCCCGATCCGGCGACGACGAACTTGACGTTGGGTACCTTCTCCAGCACGCGCTTGGCGGCGCGGATGAAGTACTCGGGGCCCTTCTGCATGGTGATGCGTCCGAGGAAGAGCACGATGCGGTCGCTCTTCTCGATCCGCTCGCCCTCGCGGGGCTGCTGTGAGTCGTGCTCGACGCCGTTGTAGACGACATCGATCTTGCCGCCGTCGATCCCGTACCGCCGGATGCAGATGCCCTTGGTGTATTCGCTGACGGCGATGCAGCGGATCGCGCCGTGCATGCCGCGGCGTTCGATGTCGTAGAGCCGCTGGTCGATGTTGTCGCCGGAGCGGTCGAACTCCGTCGAGTGAACATGCACCACCAGCGGCTTGCCCGAGACCTGCGCGAGCGCGAGCCCGGCGGGGTAGGTCATCCAGTCGTGCGCGTGGATCACGTCGAACCGCTCGCCGCGCGTGATCGCCACGCACAGCCGCGCGTAGCGCTCGGCGTTGGCGAGCATGTCGCCTTCATAGCCCGCGCCCGCACCGCCCACCGAGCGCCCCTCGGGTGAGGTCATCCCGCCCATCGCGGTCACCACCGGATCGTGCGCGTGCGAAGCCTGCCCGTGATCGGCGTACACCTTGCCGTCGATGATGATCGTCCCGCTGCCGATGCTTCCCGCCGCGCCACCCGCGGGCAGGGCCTGATCGAACGGTTTGTACGGCGACACGCCCCCCGCGCCGCCGAGGCCCTCGGCCGAGGGGATCGCCCGGAACGTCGCGTGCTCAAAGCCGTCGATTCGATATGAGCCGGCACCCACAGCCGCGCCGCCGTTGCCGGCGATGGGTGTCACTCCCGGTTGTCCCGGACCACCGCCCCCGCCCCCCCCGCTCAGGTCCGGCAGGTTCAGGCCGCGGATTGCTTCCGGCGAGAGCAGGCGGATGTGAGAGGCCTGCGAGCGGTCAACCGGCTTGGGCAGCACGAAGATGACTTCGTGCCCGAGCCGGTCGAGGGCCTTGGTCAGGCCATAGCACGCCGTGCCGAGACCGCCGGCGATGAAGGGAGGAAACTCCCATCCGAGCATGAGGATGCGCATCGCTACTCGGCCCCCCCGTCCTCGTCGCCCGCATCCATATCCCCCAGCCGCCGGAAGCACGCCTCGTACGCCAGCAGGTGCTGAGCCGCGGCCTCGATACTCGCGGGATTGCCCGCATCCGCGAGCGCGATCGGCAGGGGCGTGCGGAAGGTGAAGAGCTTGTCTTCCGAACGGAAGTGCTCGAAGGTGGTCTTCCACCCGCGGGCCGCCGCGGCCTTCACATCGAACCCGACATCCGCCAGTTCCTCATCGACCAGCTCGGGGATCTTGTCGCCGGTGTGGACCAGGTCCTGCTCGATCGACTGGCTCAGCCAGCGGTTGTTGGTGACGAGCGAGACCCAGAGCTTGCCGTCCTGCACGTCGATCCGGTACTCCGCCGGCTCGGCGGAGTTGGCCGCGCGGCAGGCGAGACGGCCGGAATCGAGGGTGACCTTGCCGAACACCCCCGCCTTCTCGGCGCGGGCACACACCGCCTCCAGCAGGCTCCACACGGCGGGCATCGCGGCGGAGGTGGGTGCGTTCGAGACCTTTGGTTGGGTCATGGTCGGGCTCTGGGGCATGGGGAGGCAAGGATAGGAGCCGAGGGTGGGCCTAGCCCGCCGCGGGCGAGGTTTTGCTCGAAGCCGCTGAGGTTGGCGGGCGCGGCAGACCGCACTCCGGGCAGACGGGCGAAGCCGCGGCGGAGAGGTCATAGGCGCAGGTCGTGCACAGACCGCGGCGCTGGCGGCGGGCGCGGCGGAGGGCGGTGGTGGCGAGCACGAGGAGAGGGAGGGGGAGGCCCCAGAAGGCGGTGTTGGCGAGGAGGCCGGGCCAGTAGGGCAACGTTGGCACGACGCGGTGCTGCTTGAACTCGAAGAAATGGCGCGGAGGCGGGGATGGTACGGAACTCAGGTTCCTGAAGCTCTGGAAGCGCATGCAGCGATACGGGAGCCCGTATGCGTGCGTAATCGTGCTCGTTTGCGCGGCGCCCTCGCTCGCGGGCAAGGCCCAACCCGGCGCGGATACTGCACCCGTCCTGCCAGCGAGGCCCGGAACACTCGGAACCAGTTGACACCAGTCATACCAGAACCGCCGCTCGCCGATCCCGAATTTTCCAGGTGACGCGTTGTAGTACTTTTCGACCACGACGCTCTTGGGGTCCCCAAAGCGAAGAAGGCATGGAACCCACGCCGCAAGCACTGAGATGACTGCTCCGGCCACGAGGCTCAGCATCACGCACTTTGCGAGAGAACGAGAGCGGGAGCGGACATGTCGCAGGCGACTCATTTCGGTCTCACCTACGCAATCAACCCCACCCCCTTGAACTCATGCCCCGGCAAAACCGCCTTAATGTTCGCGTTGCCCAGGTGCGTGCTCACCACCTCGCCGATGACATCGCGGAAGTCGGTGGTGTGGAGGAGGTCGCGCTTCTGGTGGAGCTGTTCGGGGGCGAGGCCGGGCCAGCGGGTGACGACCTTTTTTTCTTCGCGGAGGGCCGCCGCACGCTTGACGGGGCCGCCGGCGAGGAACATGCAGTTGGCCCAGCCGTGATCCGTGCCGCCGGTGCCGTTCTCCGCGGCGGTGCGGCCGAAGTCGGTCATCGTGACGACGAGCGTGTCGTCGGCCTTGCCGGCGGATTCGAGATCGCGGGTGAAGGCGGCGAGGGAATCGGCGAGGGTCTGGGCGAGGTTGCCGAAGGCTCCGCCGCCCTGAGCGGGGTTGCCCTGGTTCTGGTGCGTGTCCCAGCCGCCGAGATCGACCTCGGCGACTTCGAGGCCGACATCGGCCTTGATGAGCCGCGCGACCTGCATGAGTTTCTTCGCGAGATCGCTCTTGGGATACTCCACACCCGGCTTGTATTCGCCGCTGGTGACGCCGCGGAGTTGGGTGATGCCGTCGAGCGTCGTGCCGGTGGTCCGGCTCACCAGTTCGATCGCGCCGGCGAGTTCCTCATCGTGGGGCGGGCCGTGCTGGGCGTGGTCGCCCTTGCAGCCGTAGGCGTGTTCGAGCGCGGCGGTGACAGCGTCGGGGGCTGCGCCTGCGGGCGCGGGCATCGACAGGTCCTCCAGTCCCCGGATCGCGAACGCGCTCGCCTTGCCGTGCATGATCCGCGGCAGGGAGTCTCCGATCGCCACGGCGCGGAGGGCCGCGCCCGGCGCGCCCTGGGAGGTCAGCAGGTGCCGGTTCAACCACCCGTCGGAGTTGATCGTGTTCCCCACGACGCCCGTCTCCCAGGTGTCCTGCTCTTCAAAGTGCGACCGTGTGTTGCGGTCATAGCCCACGGCGTGGGCCGCGATCGCCAGCCCATCATCAAACAGCGGCTTGAGCGCGGCCATACGCGGGTTGAGCCCGAAGAAGCCGTCGAGGTCGATCGCGGCGTTCTCCTTCGCGTCGGGAGTTGCGACCGCGATGCCCTTCCGCAGGTCGTAGTAGGGCTTGTCGCCGAACGGTACCACCAGGTTCAGGCCGTCGGCCCCGCCGCGGAGGAAGATCACGACCAGCGTCTTGCTCTTGGCGACGCGCGCAGGCTTGATGCCTCCGAGTACGGACATCGGCAGCGCGGGAATCACACCCGCGTACGCCAGGGCCACGCCCGAGGTCTTCAGGAAGTATCGACGATTGATCGGGTTCATCATTTGACCTGCACCTCCGGGCAACTCGCCACAAAGACCGCGAGCATCCGCGCCCGCTCTTCCCGCTTCCCCGTCATCTTTCCCAGCAGTTCCATCGCCGCGGCGTTGCTCTTCTCGCCCAACAGCCTTCCCGTCAGCCGCATCGCCAGCACATCGACCATCTGTTGCTGCTCAACATCGGTCAGCGGCTTGTCGCCGCTGCGGAACTCGGCGGGCAGCAGCTCGCTCAGCGGGCGTTCCAGACGCTTGGCCAGTTTCCAGCGCTGGAGCATCGCGTTGCTGTCCATCACCTCGTCGTCGTTCTCCTGGTACCCGTCGGGCGTGGAGCGGTCGAACATGCCGTGCCCGGAAAGGTTCAGGTACTCGTGGACGAGGTTTGCGTCCGCGCTGCGTGCGCACCGCGAGAGGCGCAGGGCGAACTCGGGCGGGTGGGAGGTGCGCGTGCCCGCGGGGGTGCTCCAGAACTGCGGGTGCCGGGCCGCGGCGAGCAGCACCTGGCGCATGTCGCCGTCGGTGCGAGAGAACGTCGAGGCCAGGTCGGCCGCCAGGGCGTCCGGGGCCGGGAAGCCGGCGTAGTGCTCGGCGATCTTGCGGGCGATGAACGCCGCGGTGTTCGGATGGCCAGCGAGCATCTCGATGGCCGTCAGCGTGCGCTGGTACCGCTTCTCCGGCCCGCAGGCTCCGAACTCACGCCCGAAGAAGCGGCGCGAGGCGTCATCGCCGAGCACCGGGTCGAACCGGTACGAGTCGGCCGTGCCGTAGTCATCGGGCGACGTATCGAAGCCCGCCTCGTCCGACTCGGCGCCGACGGCTTCGCGGGCCAGCGTCCACCCGGTCAGGAGCCTCGCCAGCGTCGTGACGTCTTCCTGCGTGTAGCCGCCGTGCACCCCGAGCGTGTGCAGTTCCATGATCTCGCGAGCGTAGTTCTCGTTCAATCGCCGGGCGAAGCTCTGGGCCTGGTCGAGGTAGACCAGCATGGCGGGGCTGGTCGCGCTGGCCATGAGCAACTCGCCGAACGGCGCGACGCCGAGCCGCGAGAAGCGGGCGTGCTCGTCGGCCTTGCGGCGTGGTTCGGTCTTGCGCATCCATGTCGAGAAGTGGTTCTCCGCCCAGAGCACGAATCGCGCCCGCACCGGGTTCGGCGTCGCCATCGCCTCCATGATCGCACGGCGCGGCACATCGCCGCCCGACCGCGAGTCCGGGTACCGGATCTCCGCCAGTTCCATCGCGGTGACGACGCCCGCGTCGCTCGCCGGAGCCGACAGGCGATCACGCAGGTATTCCTCGCGACCCATTGTCAGGACCGATGCCAGTTCGCGATGGTCGGGACCGAACGCGAAGCGGTCGAGCAGCACGATGGCTCGCTCGTACTCGGTCATGCCCGTCGCGTCCGCGATGCCCGTGTTGACCGCCCGCACGACGCGGGCCTCGCTTGACGTCGCACGGTTCGCCGCATCGGTGACGCGCACTTCGATGCGTCGCTCGCCCGCGCTGACGCCCCGCAGCGAGACCGGCACGAGGTACGGCCCCATCTGCCCGCGCAGATCAAACCTCAGACCGCTTTCCGCGCCGTCGATCAGCACTTCCGCGCTCGCGGGGGTGTTCGGGCCCGACACACGCACCACCACCGCGTCCACCCCGCCCGCCCGCACCTGTGCGCCCGTGGCCGGGTACAGCACCGAGACCACCGGCGCGGTATCTGCCGCGAGCCGGGTTCGCTTGAATGTCACGGCCTGGACATAGGCCGCGCGCTCGCCCCCGCCCTTGCCATTCTCACCCGCCGGTTCGCGGAGCGGGTTGGCGAGCGAGAGCCGCAGCGACTTGGGGCCGCGCGGCAGCGTCACGAGCGCAGCGTCCTTGCTGTCGCGTTTGACTCGGAGTGCGGGAGAATCCCACGCTGCCGGCGGCGCGACCTCGCCAACGCTGGTCGTCCGGCCTTCGGTGTTGAGCGAGGCCTCGATCACGGGCGCGCCCTTGAAGTTCTGGCCGCGAGATTCGACCTCCAGCCGGAACTCGCCTTCGAGGTTCTCGGGCAGTGTCAGTTCCAGCGCCTGGTTCTCCTCGGAACACATGGCCATGCACACGCGCTCGGGGGCGCGCTGCTTGTCCGTGACGCGATTGCTCGATGCCCGGCTCCAGCCCGGCTCGTGTACCGTAAACCGTTGAGGCGCTGCACTCGACGCCGCCGAACTACCGTCGCCGCCCGCGACCCCGGGGCGCAACACCCGCTGCACGGGCGTCCGCACTTCGTCGCCGCCGGCCATCCGTCCGATCATCTGGAGCGTGTTCTCGCCCGCCCGGAGGGAACCCCACGGGATGACGAACCTTGTCGCGACGCTCATCTGCGAGGCCACGGCTTCGCCGTTGAGCAGCAGCGTGATCCGCGGCACGTTTCCCGCCTGTTTCACCTCTCGCGATCCCGGCCACCAGGCCGCCGCACGCACGTCAAGGTCGCCCGCGACTTCGCGTCCGTCCATCCGCTGCTCGAACGCGACCCTCAGGCCCGTTGTCATCCTCGACGCCACGCTCGCGGGCCAGGCCGCACGGGCCTCGCCGGGGCTGCTCCCCCCGGCCATCATCATCTCTGCACCCGCCATCATCTCGCCGGCGCCCGCGACGGGCGCGTTGGATGCCTGCCCCGCCGCGCCGCCGCCATCCGCCACGCGCAGCACTTCGATCCTGTCGAGCCGGAGATTCCGGTCCGACCCGCGTGTTCCGAAGTCGTTCAGAAAGTCCATCCGCAGGATGTGCCTGCCGGGCTCGATGAGGACGGGCGTTCCGATCGGCGCGCGGTGCCACGAGGGCCCGGCGATCGCCGAGGCATTCCGCGGCCGGTTTCCCTCGTCGATCGTGATCCCGACGCTCGGTAGCGCCGAGCACGCCGGATCGCCCGCGGCGGCGAGGACCACCTGGTACCACCCCGGCCGCCCGTCGGGGACATCGACCGGGAACCGAAAGCGCGGATTGGATCCGGCGTTGCTCCAGAACTTTCCGCCCGAGGCGTTCTTGTCCTCCCCGATCGTCGGCTTGCGCTCGCGCCGATCTTCCGGCAGCGGCGGAAGGTCGTACTCGGCCTCGCACTCACCGGCGAGCGCCGCGTCCGGGCTCGCCTTCACGACGCGCACGCCGATCGTCTCGACGACCTCGCGCCCGGAAAGGCCTTGCAAGCAGATCCGAACGCGAGCATCGCCTTCGGCGAGTCCGTCCGCGTCCATCTCGAAGTACGCCAGGCCCATCGGGCCGTTCTCGATGGTGTTGGACCACTTGGCCTCGATCGTGCGCTCGTGCTCGCCCACCCCGACGCGCAGCACGGGCCTTGCGCCTTCCGATGCGGCCGGTCGCCACCAAGTCGCGCCCACGCCGATCGTTCCCCACACGGCCGCGCCCTCGGCGGGCGATGTGATCCGCAGCCGCGAGCCCGCGTCATCCGTCGGCGCGACGCACACGAGTTCGGTTTCGTGATCGCCGATCCGTGCCCGGGTCGAGCCCGTCCCGACCATCTCCACGACCGCGTACCCGACTGTCTGCTGCGCCAAGACCCGTGCATCATCCACCACGCGGGCCACCCGCGGATCGTCGATCACCACCGGCACGACCCGATCAAATCCGGCCGCGTGCCCTACCCTGAAGTGAATGACCCGCGGCAGCCCGAGACCGCCCGCCTCGCGCGTGCGCAACAGCTCGATGCCCATGTTCGCCGGGTTTGACTCGAACGACTGGCGCAGCGCGGTCTGGATCACCCACGCCGGCGGTCCGGCCAACGCCGCAGCACCGGCCATCATCGTCCCCATCAAGAACGCCGCTCGACAAGCCGTGGTCATGGCCGCGCCTCCTGCTCTTGAGTATTGGTCGGCTCAGGGGTCAATCCGAGTCTACGCGATACCAAGTCAAACGCGAACGGTTTTCCGGTATTGCCCGAATCTTCCGGCTCGCTCCGGGGAGGTCCAATCCCGACTCGACACCGACCCTCACCCACCCTAACCTCAACTCCCGTTCCGGACCCCGGACAGCCGGCGCGGGATCAGCCCAGGTGGCGAAATTGGCAGACGCACTACCTTGAGGTGGTAGCGCCCGCAAGGGCATGGAGGTTCAAATCCTCTCCTGGGCATTGTGGCAGGGGTTTTCCGCACGAGGTTCGGCCGGGGTCGGCACGATCTTGGTCGGAACCGCCGCAGACCCGTCAGCGCATAAGGCGTCGGCTGGGAGCCACGACAGAAAGTCGGAGCGGGGGGGCCGGGGTTGGGAGGGGTGGCGGAGTGGGAGGGTCGATCGCGGCGTCCTCGCCCAACCCACCATGCATCGCCCTCGCACGCAATGGTCATGGTCCGTCACCCGAGCACGTTGTCGCGTGGTTGTGTGCGGTCTGGCCGTCGTCGGCACCGGGGCGTGGGCCCGCGGACAAACGTCCGAAACGCCCGCACCCGCCGCTGCACCGCCGGCCGCGGCAACTCCGGCCGCGCCAACGAGTGTCGCGCCGGTCGATTCCGCCCCCGAACTTCCCGAAGTGACCGTCTATCTGAAGAACGGCCAGCGCCTCTCGGGGCTGCTGATCGACGCCACCCGTGAGCAGGTCACGCTCCGCATCTCGGGCATCAACACCCGTCTGTCGATGGACGAGGTGGAAAAGTACGACATGCTGCCGCCGGTCATGCAGCGATACACGCAGATGCGGGAGTCGATCGGCGATGATCCCGATCAGATCGTGCACCTTGCCGAGTGGCTCCAGGCCCGTGAGCGTTACGCGCTCGCGCTTACCGAGGCGCAGAGGGCGCTGGCCATCAACCCCGACCACGGCGGCGCGCGCCGTCTCAAGTCCGTGCTGGAGCAGCAGATCGTTCTGAGGCTCAAGGGCCATCCCGCGGAAGCGGTCCAGCCCGGCCCCGGCCCGGAGTCCGCCAACCCCCAGCCCCCGCGCCCGGGCGAGTTTCCGCTTCTTTCTCCCGAGCAGATCCGCCTGATCAAGGTTTACGAGGTCGATCTCAAGGACAAGCCCCGCCTCACCATCCCGCGAGAGACGATCAGCAAGATGCTCGCCGCCTTTTCCGGGCACCCGCTCGTTCCCGTCACGCGCGAAGGCCGCGAGGCCATTCTGCGAAAGCCCGCGGTCGAGGTCCTCGACCTCATGTTCCGCCTCCAGGCCCGCGACTATTACGGGCAGGTAGACGTCATCGACCAGCCCCGCGTCATCAAGCTGTTCCGGGACGACATCCAGCGGACGTGGCTCATGTCGTGCGCCACCAATGCCTGCCACGGCGGCAACGACGCGGGCCGGCTCATCCTTCACAATCGCGCCCCCAACTCCGAGCAGTCGGTCTATACCAACTTCTACATCCTCAACCGCTACGTTACCGACCGCGGCTCGTCCCTCATCAACTGGGACAACCCCGAGCGGTCGCCCCTGCTACAGGCTGGGCTGCCCCGCGAGGACTCCCTCTTTCCTCACCCGGCCGTGCCGCGGGGCGCGTCCGGGCACGACGCCTGGAAGCCCACATTCCAGGACACCGACGACAAACAGTTTAAGCGGGCCGTCGAGTGGCTCGAATCCCTGTACCGGCCGCGGCCCCATTACCCGATCGATTACACCCCGTTGCGGCCCTTCGAGCCGGAGAAGCCGGACAAGAACCAGGCCCCGATCGTCCGCTGACCTGGCCGGTTGCGGTCGGCCTCCTGGCTTTTTTGGGGCAACGCATCCAGCACGAATCTGATAGAGTTCCGACCGACCCCCTGTCCCCCGTTCCCGGCCGTTCTGGCCTCGGCTCGTTCCAGCTTCCTTCAGACCATCACCATGCGACACCCCCGATCGTTCATCCGACTTGCTGCCCTCGTCGCTTCCGCGGGCATGGCCCTGTCCATCGGCGCGTGCGACGATTCCGACTCCGCGCAGGTCGCCATCGAGAAGGCCACCGTCACGCTCAACGGCCTGGGGGCCAGCGGCAGCATGCCGATCGGCAACACCCCCGACCGCAAGAGCAAGTACCAGGGGGTCATCGCCGCCCTGACGCCCATCGCCGGGGGCGAAAGCTCCGGGAGTGCCGCCGCGGCGAGCATCCTTGTCTCCCGCGGCCACTCCGGCCTGGGCGAGATGAGCGCACAGGAGGCCGCCGGGGCCGAAGGACGATGGGTCGCCGAGGCCGCGCAGGTGGCCTCGCTGTTCGACCGCGCGCTGTCGCAGCGTGCCACCGCCGACGCGCTCGCCTCGTTCGACCCGACACCGCAACTGGCCGAGATCGACGACCAGGTCAGGCAGCGCGAGGCCGAGGCCGGCCGAGCCCTCGCCGAGAAGCAGAAGCAGCTCGAGCTCGTGAACGGCATCCGCGCCAAGGCCGACCAAGCCCGCGCGCAGGCGCAGGCCGAGCGACGCAAGGAGGCCGAGATCCGCGCCCGCGCGCAGGGCGTCTCCCAGACCGCCAAGGCCCAGATCATCGAAGAGGCCACGGAGGTCAAGCGCCGCGGCGACGCATTCGAGAAGCAGGCCGCCGACTTCGACGCCGACGCCGCCAAGCAGGCTCCGGAGGTTGACAGCCTGCAACTCGTGGCCGACAAACTCAAGAGCCAGGTCGATCTGCTCCGCGAGGCCCGTCAGTCGCACGTCCAGCGGGCCGAGGCCTCCCGCGCTCAGGCCGGCATTGCCGCGACCGAAGCCAACGAGACTTTCGAGAAGGTCAACCAGTCGTTCGCCGCGCTGACGTCCGGTCGAGCCGCGGTCGAGGAGATCAGCGATTCGGCGGCCAAGGCCTACCAGCAGGCCATCGGCGCGGCCAAGAAGGCGGGCAACTCCGGCAAGGACCTCCGGTCCAGCGCGTCAATTATCGAGGGCAGTGCCCAGCAGGCTCTGGGCGATCTCCTGGTTTCACGCTACCGCAGCCTCAAGGCCTACGCCGTGCTCGCGGGAAACTTGGCTCGCGCCGGCAAGGGCGGCGTCACCGCCGACTCGGCGAAGGCGGCGCAAGACGCCGCGGGCGCCGCCAAGACCGCCGCTCAGGACGCCTACAAGGCCGCGTTCGAGCTGTTCGAGCGGGGCAAGTCGGGCGGCGCAGCGTCGAAAGAACTCAACGACCGGCTCGACAAGCTGGCCGACCGTCTCAAGGCTCTTTCGGCCGAGTCCGACAAGCCCGCGGCCGCTCCCGCCGACTTTGACAAGGCTGCGGTCGAGAAAGAGGTGCGTGACACGCTGTGCATGGTCAACGAGAAGGTGCGCAACCGCGATTTCGCGGGCGCGGCGGAGTTTGTGGATGCGCGCTCCGCGGACGACAAGGAGATCGTCGAACTGATGACCAGCGCGCTCTCCTCGGGCCAGGCCCTCTCGACCGCGTGCAAGGACAAGCTCGGCAAGGACCTCCTCACCCTCCTCGACGAGAGCGAGAACCCGCAGATCAAGCCGCTCGGCAAGATGCTCGACAGCTTCGTCGGCAGCAAGGAGATCGAGAAGGCCAACAAACTCGATTGCAAGACCGCCAGGATTGAGGTCGTCTCGCCGACCCAGGCCCGCGTGTTCGACGACCCGGAGAAGCCCGAGAAGACTACGGTCGTGAACAAGGTCGAGGGCAAGTGGATGTCCGAACTGGGCGCCACACCGGAGGAGAAGGCCAATCTTCAGCAGGCCAAGGCCATGAAACCCCTGGTGAAGGGCGTGACCGACGGCTTCAAGCGCCTCGCCGACGGCTTGAACGCGGGCAAGATCGCCGATGCCGCGGCGTTTGAGCAGGAAATCACGAAGGAAATGATGATGGCCATGATGCGGGCCGGCGGCGGGGGCCGCAAGCCCGCCGGGGGAGGCAATGGCGGCGGGGGGGATGGGGGTGGCGGAGGTGGTGGCGGCGGGGGCGGTTGATTCACCTCTCCTCGCCGACTAGCTTTCCCGCCCGTTTTGATCGCCTTTCGGTCCGATCTACCCCTCCCCAAGCGCATGACGACCCCAACACCCCGCCTGTTCCCCTCGACCTCCGCCGCGCGGCCGTGCTCGGGCCCCGGTCGGCGTGCCGCGGCGGTGTTCGCCGGGGTTCTCGGGTTGGTAATCCTCGTCGCACCGGTTCAAGCTCAGCTTGCCGGGAGCCTTCCCGAGACCATCGTTCAATCCGACTCGCTCTCCGGCGAGGACAAGGCGCAGATCCTCGAGTACGTGAAGCGGCACGCTCCCGGCCTCGGCGGTACGCCCGAACAGATCTCGGTCTCGCGTAAGGCCCTCATCCGGCCGTTCCGGTCGGACAAGATCGGTACCGCCTTCCGCGTCGAGTACGCCGATGCCGCCGTCGTGAACGCCTCCGGCGCCAAGTTGAAGGATCTTCTCAAGAGCCCCAACGAGCAGACGGCGATCAACGCCGCCAGCGTGCTCGGCGAGATCGGTGCGAGGCCGTCGCTCGATGCCCTTCTGCCGGCGATCAAGGAGCGAGAGCCCAACCGCCCGGCGGTTCGGCTCGTGGCCGCGCTCGGTGTCGCCCGCACCTTCGATGCGGTCCGCGGACCCGGCCAGCCCGCCCTTTCCAAGAACGACGCATCGCGTGCGCTGACCGATCTCCAGTCCGCGCTCCGCACCGAGCCCAACGCCGATGTCGCCGATGCCCTCGTCGCGGCCTTCAACTCCGCGGCGAAGGTGCCCGAGGGCAAGATCCCCGGCATCCGCAATGATGCCGCCCAGGGCTTGTGCGCCGCCATTCAGGCTCGGATCAAGGACCCGAACGCCGCGGGCTTCCACAGCGCCTACGCCCGCGCCGCCAAGGCCCTTTTCGAGGGCGTGATCGACGAAAACGTCAACTCCGGGTTCTCGTCAGCGACCATCATCCAGGCGGGCGGCGTGGCGGGCGACCTTGTCGCCTTCGTGCGCCGTCAGATCGACGCCAACGCTTCGACCGATGGATGGGCCGCGCCCGATTCCCTCGGCCAGATCGTTCGAGCCGCCGAGACGCTGGCGTCCTACGCCGCCCGCAAGGCGGGTGCGACACCGCTCTCGTCCTTGAATCTCGACCAGTCGCTCAATGGCCAGCCTTCGCCCGGCGGCGATAAGCCGGCCGTTCCCGCCGATTTCGAGAAGTTCAAGCGGGATGCCGACCGGCTGATCGGACCGGACGGCCTGCTGATCAAGCCCCCGTTCGCCTTCCCGATCGATCGTTACAAGTAGGCGATCGTTTCTCGGGGCTGGGCGAAATCCGTATCGAAGGGGGCGGGCACCCAACGCAACGATTCCGGCCAACCATCCGCGAACTTCGCGGCGAGTCTCTGCTGCGCACCGATACCATGAGCGGCACCGCCGTCCTGTCGCCGGTGACGGACGCGATCCGGGCTCCTGTTCCATCGACCTCTCCGGGTACCATCCCGTGCGCCGCCTGCTCCTCCCTTTCCTGCTCCTGGCCATCGCCATCGGCGCGACGGTCGTCACCGACCGGCCCCAGCCGCCCGCGGATTTCACGTTCATCAACCGCGGCGATGTCACCACGCTCGACCTCCAGAAGATGTCGTGGATGCAGGACCTCCGCGTGGCGAGGTGCCTCTTCGAGGGCCTGGTCCGCCACGACGTTTTTTCGGCGGGCTACAGCCTGCTGCCCGGTGTTGCCGAGCGATGGGAAGTCTCGCCCGACGGGCTGACCTACACGTTTCACCTGCGTTCGGACGCCAGGTGGTCCAACGGCGAGCCGGTGACGGCTCAGCAGTTTGTCTACTCGTGGCGCCGCGCCCTGCTCCCGGATACCGCGAGCGACTACACCGCCTTGTTTCAGAAGATCGCCGGGGCCGAGGAGTTCTTCGATTGGCGCCAGGCCCGGCTCGAAACGTTCAAGCCCGACCCGGGCGACGACTCGTGCCCGCTGCACGAGACCGCCGCGTGGAGAATGTGGAAGCAGACCGAGCAGAGGTTCACCGAAACCGTGGCCCTGCGCGCCATCGACGACCGCACGCTCACCTTCACGCTCGCGCTGCCGTTCCCGCCGTTCCTCGAACTCTGTGCCTTCGCGGTGTTCTACCCCGTATATCCGCCGCTGGTCAGCCAGTACGAACTGCCCGACCGCGCGACGGGCAAGCTCGACATCCAGTTCGGATGGACCAAGCCGCCGCTGATGGTCTCGAACGGTCCGTTCCAACTCGTGACGTGGCGATTCCGGCGCGACATGCGGCTCGAGCGCAACCCGCACTACTGGGACTCCGGCCGCATCGCCATCGGCTCGATCGCGATTCCCTCGATCGAGGATCCGAATGCCGCCGTGCTCGCGTTCCGATCCGGCGGGATCGACTGGCTGAGCGACACCTCCGCCACGTACCGCGCGGAGATTCTCGCCGACAAGCTCCGCTACTACACCGAGCACAATGACGAGTACCGGTCGCTCCGAGCGCAGGGCCTCGATCCCGTCGAGATCGACCGGCGCCTCCCGCCCGACCCGCGTGCCAGCATCCACACGTTCCCCGCGTTTGGAACGTACTTCTACAACTTCAACTGCCAGCCCAGGCTTCGGGATGGCCGCGACAACCCGTTCGCCGATCCGCGGGTTCGGCGCGCCTTCACGATGGCCATCGACAAGCGGCGCATCGTCGACGAAGTGCGGCGGGTCGGCGAGAAGGTTGCGACGACGCTGATCCCACCCGGCTCGCTCGCGGGCTATCGCTCGCCCGACGGCCTGCCGTTTGATCCGCCCGCGGCGAGAAGGCTCCTCGAAGAGGCCGGCTTTCCGGGCGGCAAGGGCTTCATCACCGTCGAGCTCCTCTTCAACAAGGACGGTGGTCACGACATCGTGGCCCAGGCCGTGGCCCGCGACTGGGAGACCCACCTCGGGGTCAACGTCGAACTGGTCACTCGCGAGATCGCCGTGTTCAAGGACGACCTCAAGAATCAGAACTACATGATCGGGCGCGCCGGCTGGTTCGGCGATTACGGCGACCCCGCGACCTTCCTGGACCTGAGCCGGCGCGACGACGGCAACAACGACCGCAAGTACGACAGCCCCGAGTTTGAGGGCTTGATGAACCGCGCCGACCGCGAGGCCGACCCCGCGAAGCGGTACGAGATTCTGTCGCGGGCCGAATCGCTCATCGTCGATCAGGACCTGCCGCTGATCCCGATCTACCACTACGTGCAGATGTACATGTTCGACCCGCACAGGCTGACCGGCATATCGAGCCACCCGCGCCAGGAGCAGAACATGTACGAGGTGGACATCTTCGGGGACGGGAAGGGGAGCGACGCGCCGAAAGCAGTGAGCGGTGAGCGGTAGCCGGCAGGCAGGACAGGCCAATGCAAGACCACAACGGCTGTGCCGACTTAATCGCATCGCAGGAAGCGATGGAACCGGCCCGCGGTGCGCACCCTCTTGCCCGTGCTTTTCCAACCGACGAGCGTCTCGGTGTGACCGTCCAGATCCGGCGATCTGCGGTGGGCGTGCCATCCAACATCGCCGAGGGCTATGGTCGAGAGTCTCCGCCGGATGTTCTTCGGTTCCATCGCATGGCTCGCGGCTCGCAATCCGAACTCGAAACACGGTTGCTCATGCCTGTACACTCGAACTGCTTGCGCCGGATGCTCCTGACTTCGGCCTCCTGAACGAGTGCGCTCGCGCCTTCCGAGGCCTCATCCGGTCGATCGAATCTCGAACCCACTGACTCCCCCGCTTCCTGATTCCTGCTCTGCTTCCGGCTTGCTGCCCACCATGCTCTCCCTCATCCTCCGCCGCCTGGCCCAGATCCCCATCATCCTCGCGGTGATCTACACACTCACGCTCGCGCTCGCGTGGGCGGTGCCGGGCAATCCACTCGAGAACCCCGAGGGCCGCAAGCCGCCGCCGGCCGTCATCGAGGCCATGAAGCGCCAGTACAACCTCGATTCCTTCCCGTCGTTTTATCTCAGTTACCTCAGGAACGCGACGGGGATGAAGTGGCTCGGCGATCGCTTCTCCGGGCGCGCGGCCGAGAATCAGCGGCGAGCGGAAGCCGCCGGACAGGCCCCGCCCGTGCGCTACATCTTCGACCTCGGCCCGTCGCTGAAGAACCCCGATTGGCGCGTCAACCAGATCATCGCCGACTCTCTGCCGGTCTCGATGACACTCGGGCTTGCCGCGATCCTGATGGCGCTCGTGCTCGGCCTCGCCGCCGGTGTCGTCGGGGCCATCCGGCCCAACTCTCTCGCCGACCTCGCCACGCTCATCGTCGCGCTCGTTGGAATCAGTCTCCCCAGCTTCGTCATCGGAACCACCCTGGTTCTCATCTTTCCGGTCTGGCTCGGCTGGGGCACCATCGGCGGCTGGGGACGCCTGAGCAACCTCGTGCTTCCCGCACTCACCCTCAGCCTCCCCTTTGCCGCCTATATCGCCCGCCTCACGCGCATGGGCATGGTGGAGCACCTCAAGGCCGACTTCATCCGCACGGCCCGCGCCAAGGGCCTGCCCGAATCAAAGATCCTCCTGAAGCACGCGCTCAAGAACGCCTTTCTCCCGGTGCTGAGCTACCTCGGGCCCGCCACCGCGCTCGCCATGACCGGCTCTTTCGTCGTCGAGCGTGTCTTCTTCGTCCCCGGCATGGGCCAGCACTTCGTCAACGCGGTTCTCAACAAGGACCTGTTCCTCATCATGGGCGTCGTCCTCATCTTCGCGACGATGCTTATCCTCTTCAACCTCGCCGTTGACGTCATGTACCGCTGGGTCGATCCGAGGATTGAGTGATCCGGCCGGGCGCCACCATCCGCGCCACACCCGCGCGTGGTGATGGGGTTCCCGCTACTCGTGCGGCCGCGAAGCGCAGAGCCATGACACACGCCGAGCTGGAAAAGGAACGCGCGGGGCTGCTCGAACACATCGACGCGGTGTTCCGAGACGTTTCGCGCGCCGGCGGCGTGTCATGGAGTCAGGCCGAGGCGACGGACCGCTGCTGCTCCGTTGATGAAGTCGCCCGAGAGGGCCGCGAAGACACAGACCATCACTGGACGGAGTTGCTCGAGGAGCACCGAGACTGGGAGCCCGCGCCGGGTCTCGGAGGCTTCAGTTTTCTCGATCCCATCGGCTTCCGCTACTACCTCCCCGCGGCCATGGTTCTGTGCGTCAGGGGTGGCTGTGATCGTGGAATCCTGTTCCATCTCGCCGTCGGCGCGCGGAGGCACCGCGGCGGACAGATCATGCTGCGCAAGTTCGAGATCCTGACCGTTCCGCAGAGGCTCTGCGTCCGACGGTTCGTCGCGTACATGATCGAGGCAACGTTGATGTCGGGCGATGAGTACGAGGCGGAGGGCTGGCTCGATGCCTTCACCGACTACTGGCAGAGCGTCTCCAACCAGTGAGGCTGTCGCCGGCTCCCCGTCCGCTGCAAAGCCCGAACGACCGTCTACGGGCACCGCCTATCCCGGTATGCTGCCCTCAAGCCCACGCCGGGGCGGTCGCGTTGAGACTGCGCGGCGGCTCATTGCGCCGTGAACGTCGCGCCGTCGAGCACATCGGTCGAGACGAGCGAGCCCGGCTCGAACTGGCCCGCCTCCTGTCGCTCATCCGTCAGCACCAGGTGGATCGGCACGCCGGCGTTGACAACGATCGTGTTGCGCCGCGGGTCGATCGCCACCACGCGCCCCTGCACGCGCCGCGGCCGTCCGGCCACGGGCTCGACGAAACTGCCGCCGGTGTCCACGACATCCACGCGCCGCGCCCGTGCGGTGATCGTTCCGACAATCCTCTTGCCGACAGGCGAGGTGATCGGCGCTGTGGGCACGAGATGGACCTGGTAGTTCGTGTTGGGGAACTCGATCACCGCGTGCGGCCCAGAGGCGGCAAGAACGCCGCGGGCGAGCGTGGGGGCGATCGGCGAGGTCGGGGCGGGGTGGATCATGGCTCAGAGCGTAGGTTGGAAGTCGAGGAAGTTGCGGAGGAGCGTCGGACCCTCGGTGGTGAGGAAACTCTCGGGGTGGAACTGGACACCTTCGAGCGGGGCTTTGTTCGGCGCGGTGGGGTCCCAGTCGCGTCGAAGACCCATGACCACGCGGCGCACCCTGCCCTCTGCGTCTTCGATCGGTTCTTCCGTCCACGCGCTGACGGTCCAGCCTTCGCGCGGGACGGTGTTTTCGAGCACGACCAGCGAGTGGTAGCGGGTCGCCGTGAACGGGTTGGAGAGACCCTTGAACAGGCCCTTGCCATCGTGGCGGATCGGGCTGGTCTTGCCGTGCATGGGCACGGTGTGGCGGGTGACGGTCATGCCGTGCATGTCGCCGATGCACTGGTGACCGAGGCAGACGCCGAGGATGGGGACGCGGCCCGCGAAACGCTCGATGATCGCGGGCGAGACCCCGGACTCCCTGGGCGTGCAGGGACCGGGTGAGATGATGATGTGCGACGGGCGCAGGGCCTCGGCCTGATCGGGCGTGATCTGGTCGTTGCGGACGACCCTCAACTCCGTGTCGAGGTCTCCGTCGGAAACGAAGAGCTCGCCAAAGCGCTGGACCAGGTTGTAGGTGAACGAGTCGTAGTTGTCGATCAGCAGAATCATCGACTCAGGGTAGACAGGACTTACGCCGCCTCGGCCTGCGCGGGGCCCTCGGTGCCCGCGACGCCGTCGCGGGTGACGAAGAACAGGTTCTTCGTGATCGGGTAGGGGAGGCGCCGGAAGTCCTCGGCCACCCGGCTCTTGAGGCGGTCGATGAACTGGCCGGGCCGAGGCGTCATGGCGATGAACATGTCGCGCGCGGGTGTGGCGACGTAGAAATCGCCGCCGAGTTCGGGGGCCAGTTTGGTGTGCAGGCGCGAGAGCAGCAGCCTCGCGGCGTCGTAGCCGTCCTGCTCGTTGACCAGAGCGGCCTTGCCGCCCTCCTTGCTCTCGACGATCTGGACGTTGAGTTCGGGGGCATAACTGTCGAGGTTCTTGCGGGCGATCTCCTCGAGGTCGTCGGCCTGCACGCCCCACTTGATCATCTGCTCGGTGGTGACGCTGACGGTCATGTTGGGCAGGTCGAGCACAAAGACGATCACCGTGCCGTTGACGAACGGGACGTAAGCCACCTGCTCGCGGACGAGGTGATCGAAGATAGTCTCGGGCTGGATGCGCGGCATGATGCGCGGGCGGGCGAAATCGAAGCTCGCGGACGAGAGGGTGATGCCCTCCTCGCCGAAGAGCTGGTCGAGGAAGTGCTCCACGATCTCCACGCCGCGATCGGTGTCGCGGCCGACCAGACGGAAGAGGTTCTCCAGATCGAGTCTCCGTCCGTTGACGACCAGTTCACGCGGGCCGACGAGCTGCACCGAGGTCTCGGGGTGCAGGCGGCGCAGGATGACCGCGACCTGTTCGGCAAAGGCTTCGGGCTCGTGGGGCATGCGGGGCATGGTTGACCAATCTGCTATACGGATTACGGATGAGCGCGGTTGGCCCGGCGAGGGGCCGGACATTGCGAACGACCGGAGTGCAGGATCGGCCGGATGCGCCCGGGAATCGAGCGTTTGACGGAAGAAACCGCACGATCGGCAAAGGTTGCGCGGGGCGCACATTGAATGGAGGCGAGGAACGGTGAGACGGGAGGGGTGGACGGCCTTCACCGGCCCATGCCGCATTCGGGACACGGGGCGCCTGCGGGGAGGCCCGTGCGTGAGTAGCCGCAACCCGGGCAGGCGTTGCGGGCGCGCCGTCGGCGCTGGCGCACGAGGGACAGGGCAAACCACGGAAGGGCGATGATGGAGCTGTAGAGAAGGGTGTTGCCCAGGAAGCCCGGCCAATGGACCCGCGTCGGCAGGGCGTGGTCGAACGCGTAGTAATCACCGTGACGGGAGAGGAAGGCGGAGCGGACGATCTCGTCGTGGCTCTCGAGCGTGATCATCGTTCGCGACAGCGTCAGACACGGGAAGCCGAAAGCCTGTCGGCGGATGTCCACGATGGCGTCGGGGTCGATGCCGGAGAGGTCGAGGTCGTCGGGGAGCGACCACGACGGGAACGGCTGCGCGGCCCGAATCTGCGGCCCGAAAACGTCGCGCCAGCGATCGGCATTGTGGGGATCACGGAGAATCGCGCGATAGTCCCAGTGGATGGCGACCTCGGCCGCGAAGCGGGTGCGGAAGTACTCGGCGAGCGTCCGCGAGGGTTCGTCCCACAACGGGGTCGGAAGCGACAAGCCGGAAGAGGCGTCGTGGTAGCGTGCGGGGACCCACGCGGAGGCGAGCGACAGCAACGCACCGAGCGTGAGGGCGATGAAGATGCGGCGGGGATTGCAGGGCTTGAGCGTCAAGATCGGGTTGGAGGTCGGGCCGGTTGGGGGGCGGGGGACGGAGGTCAGGCGAGCGTAACGGGATCACGGGGATGCGCTCGCGGGCCTTTACTGCCACGCTGCGTGACCATCGGGAGAATACCGGTGAGCGGCGACGGGGTGAGGGCGGCCCTCCACCCTCGCGGCGGGATGGGGTGGACAGGTGGTCGGAGAGAGGCTGACCGCCGGGCGTCTGGATGTTTGTGGCAAGCCACGACGGTGACTTGGCGGACCGTCTGAGATGGCGACGGATGGTCCGAGAATCGCAGCGGGCGGCGGTTGGGGAGGGGGAGGGTTGATGGGGGGCTCCCGCGATCACCGGGTGAGGTCGGGGCGCACTTCGGTCACGCCCGGGGCGGCCGACGCCGGCAAAGTGGAGCGGCGTCTGCAAGACTGGGCAAACTCTGACGCATGGTCTTGGGCGGTCGGTACGGTTCGGTTGGCGAACCTTGTGCGAACCGCTGGTCAAGGCATGGTTCGGAGTTAGTCTAGCGGAAACGTCGGATGCCGCGGGTCTGGTCCCGTGATGGTTCACCAATGAACGGAGGTTGGGTATGCGTGCGGTCCTGAAGCGTGGGATGGTTGTTCTCGCGTCACTGGCTGGTCTCGGTCTGGTGTGCGGGTCGGCATCGGCGGTAAACGTCTGCGGGCCGATCACGGTGAACACCACCTGGACGGTGGCGAACAGCCCTTACGTCCTGACGTGCGATGTGCGGGTGCTGGCGGGGGCGACGCTGACGATCGACCCGGGCGTGACGGTGCAGTTTCCGCAGAACATGGCGCTGATCGCCGAGGGCGGGGTGATCAACGCGATCGGAACAGCGGCGAATCAGATCAACTTCGCATCAACCAACGCCACACTCCCGGGCGCGGGCCTGCGGGTGCAGGGCGGGCAGATCGACGCGCGGCGGGCAAACTTCACGTCGTTGCAGAGCGGCATCTCGCTGGTGTGCTGCGGCAACCCGTTCAACCCGCCCCTCAACGTGGACCACTGCAACTTCACGGGAAATCAGGCGGGGATCTCTGGGTACACGACCCCCGTGAGCACGATCAGCAACTCGTATTTCTCGAACAACGCGGTCGCGGCCGGGCAAGCCTACCAGATCTACACGTTCTGCACCTTCCAGGCCAACACCGCGGCGTTCAACTTCGCCGAGAGCGTGACGCTGGAGGACTGCGAGATCGCGGGGAACACCACCGGCGTCAGCTCTCCGACGGGCAACTCGATGATCGCGCGGCGGTGCCACTTCCATGGCAACCAGCTCGCGATGGAGCGGGTGACGCACATCGAGCGTTGCCTGATCGAGTTCAACGAGGTGGGTGTCAGGATCTCGACGCCGTACATGGCGTTCTTTCAGTGCAACAACTTCCAGCTCAACGACGCCTGGAACGTGGAGATGAACACGGGCTCGACGATCAGCGCGCCAAACAACTGGTGGGGCACGACCAGCACGAGCGCGATCGACGCGGGCATCAAGGACGGGTTCGACCAGGTCGGGCTCGGGTTCCTGCAGTACGCGACGCCTCTCTCGGGCGACTGGACCGAGACCTCGACCTGCGCCTGCACGGTGCCGGTGATCACCTCCTGGTCGCCGGACGAGACGAAGTACGTGGGCCAGACCGCGACGTTCAGCGTGATCGCGAGCGCGACCGGCGCTCCGAGCTATCAGTGGAAGCGGAACAACGTGGCGCTGACGAACAACGGGCACTTCTCCGGCGTGACCACGCCGACCATGATGGTCAACAACATCTACGACCCCGGCAGCGGCCCCGGCTGGACCGACGCGGGCGCGTACACATGCGTCGTGAGCAACGTGTGCGGGACGGTCGAGAGCGTCGCGATGAATCTGACGGTGCAGGTGTGCGCCGCGGACTTCAACATGAGCGGCATCGTGAGCATCCAGGACTTGTTTGACTTCCTGGGGGCGTACTTTGCCGGATGCCCCTGATCGACCGGAACCCGAACTCCCGGGCAGCCGGCACGCGCTGGTCCGGCTTCGGATGGCGACCCGCTGAGGGAGAGAGGAGGGCGGACCTTCCGGAGCGTCGCTCGCCTGGGAGTCCGGACAAAGTTCGGAGGTGGCCGATCGCGGAACGCGGGGTAGTGTTTGGGGTCGAACCTGTGCCCGCGATTGAGGGATGTTCATGAAGACTCGGATCGGGGCCGCCTTGGCTGCGGCGATGGTGTTCGCGTGTGTGTCGTGGTGCGGCGCAGATGTCGTCCTGCGCTGCGTGAGTTACAACATCACCGGCGCGGGCGGCTCGCCGCGTGCCGGGTTGGACACGATCCTGCAGGCGATCGGGAACGAGTCGGTCGCCGGGCGATCACTTCCGGTCGACCTGGTCGCGATTCAGGAGGTCGGTTCGCAGACGACGACCACGCAGGACGTCGTGGTGATGCTCAACGCGATCTACGGGCCCGGCGTCTACGCCCGGGGCGCACTGAACGGCGCGACGACGGGCGCGGGGACGCAGGGCGTGGTGTTCAACACCCAGAAGCTGCAACTGATCGGCGAGCTCGCGGTGGGAACAGCCGGCACCAGCAGCCAGCCGCGGCAGACGCTCCGCCATCGCTTCCGCACGGTGGGCGCGCCGGCTTCGTCGGATTTCTACGTCTACAACGGTCACTGGAAAGCCTCCGACGACTCGACCAGCGAGGGGCGCCGGCGCATCGAGGCCATGGCGATCCGTGCCGATGCGGATGCGCTGGGCGCGAACGTCGGGATCATCTACGTCGGCGACTTCAACCTGTACCGCTCGACCGATCAGGCCTTTCAGCACATGCTCACGCCGGGCTTCGCGCAGGCCTTCGACCCGATCGGCCGTGCCGGCGCGTGGCATGACAATGCTTCGTTCATCGATATCGCAACACAGGCGCCGGCGGTTTCCCCCGGCTCCGGCCTTACCGGCGGCGGGCTCGATGATCGCTTCGACTGGCACATGGTCTCGGGCGTGGTGATGACCACGCCCGCGGCGGGCCTCAGCTATCTGGCGGGCTCCTACCACACCTTCGGGAACAACGGGAGCGTGCCGATCAACGGCAACATCAACGACGGGTCCAGCACCGCGCTGCCGGGACTGCCCAACCGCGTCACGGTGCTGAACCTGCTCACGACGGTCACGGACCACCTGCCGGTGGTCGCCGACTACGTTGTGCTGATCCAGGGCGCTTGCTGCAACGGGCCGGCGTGCACGTTTGTCTCCGATCAGGCGTGCGCGGGCGCTTGGTCGAGCGGCTCGTGCTCGCCCAGCCCGTGCGCCGAGGCCACCGGCGCGTGCTGCGCCGCGACCGGGTGCTGCACGGCGAGCACGCAGGCCGCGTGCGCGGGTTCGTGGATTTCCGGCGCCGGTTGTGCGCCCAACCCCTGCTCGGCTCCGCCCGGCGCGTGCTGCGCTGCGGATGGCTCGTGCGCCATGACCACGCAGTGCGCGTGTGCGCAGATTTGGACCGGCGGGAGTTGCACACCCAACCCCTGTCCGCAGCCGACCGGGGCCTGCTGCCGCGGCACGGCCTGCACGATCGAGAGCAGCGCGGCCTGCGCGGGTTCGGGCGCGGGCTCGTTCCGAGGCGTCGGGACCGCGTGCGGGACACCCGGCAACCCCACGACCTGCTGCCGCGCGAACTTCAACGGGCAGAGCGGGATCAGCGTGCAGGACCTGTTCGACTTCCTGGCCGCGTACTTCGCCAACGCGACCGGCGCGGACTTCAACCAGTCCGGCCTGGTCAGCGTTCAGGACATCTTCGACTTCCTCGCTGCGTACTTCGCCGGCTGTTCCTGAGTTTGCGGTCGAGGCAGGGACGTTCACCGTCCGTCGCACTCACCCCGGCGGGATGAGCGTGACCCGTCCGGCCCCGTGCTTCCCGCCGCGGCGATACCCAACCTCGACCTGCGCGCCCGCCTCGTACTCACCCAGTATCCGCGCCAGTTCGTTGAGGTCGCGCACCGGCTTGCCGTCGATGGACGTGATGATGTCGCGCAGTCGCAGGCCCGCGTCGCGTGATGCGCCCGTGGGGAGCGAATCGATCGTCGGTCCGTCGCCGCCGCCGGGGCCGACGTCGAACGGCAGGTTGGCGGGCCCGTTGCCGACGGTCTCCTGCACCTCGGGGAGTTCCTTGAGCCACTGTCGAAAGTCTTTCTCAGTCTCCTTGAGCGGTCTGGCGAATACCGTCTCGAACGCCGCCTTGCCGCTCGCGTCGGACTTGAACCCCCGCACGTACGCCGTGTACCAGTCGCGGAGCTTGCCCCGCTCGAGCAGGTACATGAAGATCGCGCGTGCCTGGGCGTAGAACGCCAGCGGACGGCTCCCGGTGAACCGCTTCTGGTCCATCGCGAACAGGACATCCCACGGTGTGAGCGAGCCGTTCTTCGCCAGGCGCCGGGCCATGTTCGTTCGCCACGAGGGCAGCGCGGCGAACGTGTCATCGCCACGGGCCTCGATATCTTCGACGAGGCTGCACAGCCCCTCCATCACCCAGATCGGCTGTCGCTGGCCGAGGTCGTCCATGTGCCGCCAGTGAAGAACGTGCCAGTACTCATGGCGAACGGTGGCGCCAAGGTCCATCGCCACCAGTTGCTTGCTGTCGTGGCTGTAGTTGCCGCCGATGGACTGCCACCGTTCGCCGAAGCGTCTCGCCGCCCAGCGGGCATAGTCCTCGCGCGTCGGCAGGATCACCAGCACCCACGGGGGCTTGCGGTCGGGCCGCCCGCCCGTCCGAAGAGGCTCGTCGGCGGGGAGCACCATCTTCTCCCACCAGCGCGTCAGACGCGAAACCTCCTGCTTGCTCTGTCCGAAGAGTGTCGCATCGAACGCCGAGACGTAGGCCAGCCGCAGGGTCTGGTCCTTCTCGATCGTGTAGCGGCCGCGCGAGCCGTCATCGCCGAAGACCTTCTTCGCGGCTTCGAGCTTGTCGTCGATGCGGCGATCCTGGTGCTTGTCCCATCCGGCGACGATGGCCCTGTAACCGTCGAGAGCCCGCACCGGGTCGAGGTTGGGATCCGTCTCCATCTGCCGCAGGTCGCTGAACCCGCGCAGGATCGACTGGCGGAGCATCGACACCGCCTCGTCGTTCTTGCCCTGCATGGCCAGCGCGCACGCGAGGTTGTACCACGGAACGAAGTTGTCCTTGTCGAGGGGGATCAGTTCACGCAGCCCGCGCTCCGCCGCGCCCGGGTCCTTGCGGGCAAAGGCCTCGAAGACTTCCTTCTCGAGTGTGGCGAGCCTGGCGTCGGCCTGCGCTTCGGTCACGACGGCGGGTCGGCCGGGTTCGGGGGTTTGTGCCTGGGCGCGAGGTGAGAGGCAAAGGCAAACGCAGATGCAGCAACACAGAGGGCACAGAGAAGTCACCGAGAGCACAGAGAAGAGGCAGAAACAAACGCGGGAGTTCTGAGGAGCCGGAAGCATGGATGCCCGTGGTTTGTGAAAATCTGGACGACGCTCTGACTTCACAATGTCTCTCTCTGTGCTCTCTGTGCCTGCTCCACGCCTCTGGGTTCCGCCCGTCGCATTCCCCCGACGCGGCCCTCGATCAACTGTTGCACCGCGCCCGGGTACAGGCGACATTCAGCCTCGAACACGCGAGCCGCGAGCGCGTGCACATCATCCCCCGCCAGCACCGGCACGCGGGCCTGGGCGAGGATCGTGCCCCGGTCATAGATCGGATCGACCAGGTGGACGGTGCACCCGGATTCGGTCCTTCCCGCGGCCAAAACCGCCGCGTGGACGCGGTCCCCGTACATGCCCGGGCCGCCGAAGTCGGGCAGCAGGGAGGGATGGATGTTCACCATGCGTCCCTCGAACGCCGGCGGAATGTCGATCAGTTTCAGGTACCCCGCGAGGACGACCAGGTCGATGCGGTGTTCGTCGAGGAGCGCGCCGAGGTGAGAGCCGGGGATCTTCCCGGGAATGACCAGGGTGCGCAGGCCAGCCGCACGCGCCCGTTCCGCGCCAGGACACTCGCGAGAAGCGATGACCAGCGGGATCGTCGCCCGCAGGTCGCCGCGTGTGATCGAGTCGAGCAGATTCAACAGCGTGCGGCCGGAGCCGGAGAGCAAGACCGCCAGGCGTGCGAGGGGCTGTTGGCTGCTCAAGGCGCGCTGCTCGCTGGTCACCACTCAGGACACATCCTTCACCGCCGCATCCTTGTCGGCGGCGATCTTGAGCACGCGCTCAAGGTGCGTGATCTTCAGAAGCTGCGAGATCTCCCCGTTGAGGCCGAAGATGGCGAGCCTGCCGCCCTTGGCCGAGCACTCCTTGTGCATCGTGACAAGCATGCCCAGGCCCATCGACGCCAGCACGGTGACCGCGGTAAGGTCGAGCGCGAGCCGCCACTGCCGCGACGGTGCGGCGGCCTTGAGCTCGGTCTCCAGAATCTGAGCCTCGCGCTGGCCGACCTTCTCGCACAGAAGAGAGGCGATGAGGGCGCGATCGGTCTTCTCGACGGCCAGAAACGTGGAGGTGGTCTCGCTCATGAGCGGGAGTGTAGGGGCGGGGTGTGGGGTCTCGGGGACCGAGTTTCCCAGACCCCAGACCCCAGGCCCGCAACCCCCAGCCCTCACGCTCGAAACGGCACCGGCTTCCCTCCTGTATCCACCGACACCAGCGTGATGCTCGCCTCCGTGACCGGGGCGGTGGAACCGTCGGTGTATCGCTCGGCCTCGACCTCAACCCGGACCGTGACGCTGGTCGTGCCCAGACGCGTCGTCGTGGTGTAGAACGCGACGACATCGCCGAGGTGAACCGGCTGCTTGAACTCGACCCGGTCCACCGCGACGGTCACCCATTTGTGCACGCCGTGATGCCTCGCCTCGACGAACCCCGCCTGGTCGATATAGCTCAGGATCACACCGCCGAAGATCGTGCCGTACTGGTTGGTGTCGCGCGGCATGGTGACGACGCGGAGAGACAGACGACGGGGGGAGGTGGTCGCGGGCATGGCAGGACGGTAGCGGGCTGGAAGGCAACAGCGAAGAGCGAACAACGAACATCAAGGCGGCGGCAAAGCCGTGGTCCTGTCCGGCTGTTCGTTGTTCGTTGTTCGATGTTCGTTGTTGCCTTTGCTAACCTAGCCCATGTCCACAACCGTCCCCCAGCCCGCCCTCGCCGCCTTCCAGGCCATGCCGACCGCCGACCTCGTCGCCCGGTACAACATCGGCGTCGAGAACTTCGACCGTCGTGTGTTCGATCTCACCGACGAGCAGCTCGACATGGCGTGGCTGCCCAGCGCGAACGTCGGACGCTGGCCGATCCGCGTGCTGCTCGGTCATCTGGCCGATGCGGAACTCGCGTTCGTCCTGCGGATGCGCCAGGTTGTCGCCGAAGAGCGGCCGACGTTCGGCGTCTGGGACGAGAACGCCTTCATCGACTCCGGTCTGTATCAGGGCCCCGACGGCAAGCAGGGCGCGAAGCACCCGATCGGCGCGTTCGTCGCGGTCATCCACACGCTCCGCAAGTGGCACGGCCCGTGGCTCGCGACTCTCCCCGATGCGGCCTTCGCGCGAAAGGCCCTCCACCCGGTTCGCGGCGAGCAGACCACGCGGATCGTGCTCGACTACGCGACGTGGCACCTGGAGCATCACGCGTGGTTCTTGAGGGCAAAGGTGGAGAGGTTGCTGGGCGGCGCGTGAGCCGATCGCGGCGTGATCCGTCCCTACCATCCGCCCCATGCCCGCAGCCGCTTCCCACCAGCAATCCTTCGACCCCGTCCAGATCCTCCACGACCGCTTCGCCGCGGCTATCGCCGCCGCGTTCCCTGAGCACGCGGGCGGGGCGGCCGACCCGGTCATCACGCCCAGCAAGAACCCCAAGTTCGGCGACTTCCAGGCCAACGGCGCCATGCCCCTCGGCAAGCTCATCGGCAGGAGCCCGCGCGAGGCGGCCGCGGCCATCGTGAAGAGCGTCGATCTCGGCGACATCGCCGAACCATTGTCCGATGCCAGCATCGCCGGCCCCGGCTTCATCAACATCACCCTCAAGAACACCGCCCTCGCCCGCCTGCTCGACAGGCTCGACTCCACCGCCCTGGGACTCGATCCCGTGCATGGCGCCGAGAAGCAGACCATCGTCGTCGATCTCTGCGGCGTCAACCTCGCCAAGCAGATGCACGTCGGCCACCTGCGGGCGGTCATCATCGGCGACGCCGTCGCGCGGGTCTTCGAGCGCATGGGCCACAAGGTCATCCGCCAGAACCATGTCGGCGACTGGGGCCTGAACATCGCGATGGTGACGGCCAAACTGATCGAACTCGAGAAACGAGGCGAGAAGATCGACAAGCTCGATCTCGACCGCCTCGAAAAGCTGTACAAAGCGGCCCAGAAGGAGTGCAGCGCCGACGAGCGCGGCCTGGCGATGGTCGAGAAGTACAACCTCGGCCCGAAGGCGCTCGCCGAGATCGGCACGCAGGTGCACGAAGCCCGCGAACACCTGGCCGGCGCGAAGAACACGCTCGTGAAACTGCAGGCCCACGATCCCGCGACCGTGGCCGTGTGGAAGCGCATCGCCGACCTGACGATGGATGCCTGCCTGGCCACCTGCAAACGGCTCGGGGCCGATGTTACCGCCGAGCACAGCGCGGGCGAGTCCAGTTACGCCGAAGAACTCGCGCCGCTGGTCGCCGATCTGGTCGCTCGTGGCATCACCCAGGAGTCGGAGGGCGCGCTGGTCATCCGCGTCGAGGGCTTCGCCGAGCCGTGCATCATCCGCAAGTCCGACGGCGGGTTCCTCTACGCCACCACCGACCTTGCCGGCATCCGCCGCCGCGTCCAGAGGTTCGGCGCCGACCGCGTGGTCTACTGCGTCGATGCCCGGCAGGGTCTGCACTTCCGGCTCGTGTTCGCGGCCGCGCACCGGGCGGGGTTCGATGTCGCCCCCGGCCACGCCTCGCCCTCATCGCTCGAACACGCCGCGTTCGGCATGGTGCTCGGCCAGGACGGGAAGCCCTACAAGACCCGCAGCGGCGAGAACGTGAAACTGTCGGACCTGCTGGATGAAGCGGTCGAGCGGGCCGCCGCGGCCGTCGCGGGGAAAAACCCGGACCTGAGCGCCGAGGAGCGGACGAGAATCGCCGACGCCGTCGGTATCGCCGCGATCAAGTACGTCGATCTGTCGAACGACCGCATCAAGGACTACGTCTTCGACTTTGACCGCATGTTGGCGTTCGAGGGCAACACGGGTCCGTACCTGCTCTACGCCCTTGTACGTATCCGCAGCATCTTCCGCAAGGCTGGCTCAGGTATGTCGGCTCTCCGAGCCGACGCGCCCGCGGCCATCACGATCGCAACCCCCGAAGAAAAGACCCTCGCCCTCACGCTCCTCCGCTACCCCGGGGTGGTGCGCGGCGTGGCGGCATCGCTCGAACCGCACCGGCTGTGCCAATACCTCTTCGACCTGGCCGGCGCGTTCAGTTCGTTCTTCACCAACTGCCCCGTGCTGCAAGCGCACGACGAGGCCACGAAGCGGTCGCGGCTGCGGCTGTGCGCGATCACCGAGCGCGTGCTCGCCGATGGCCTCTCGATGCTCGGCATCCCCACGCTCGACCGCATGTGACGACGGCGTGCCACGGCGATGCCACCGACGACCGCCCCCAGACCTGGCGGCGCCGCGGTGGAGCGCGGCCGGGACAGCGGCAGCGGCTGCGGCGCCGATCAATCCAAAAAGAACAAGGCCCCCGCCGGAGCGGGGGCCTTGTGGGATTCAACCGAGTCGATACGCGCCAGATCAGAACAGGAGCTGGAACTGAGCGCGGATCGTGAACTCGTTCTCCTCGATGTCGCCGAGCAGGCCGACACCCGTGTCGGGCAGCGGGTTGATGCCGCCGGCCGAGAGGTTGCCCGTGCCGTCCAGCGCCCAGACCACGTCGAGCGTGCCCTTGGCGGCGTGGCCGGCCCAGTACTGGTTCAGACCGAAGGTGAGGAACTGGAAGGTGTCGTCCCCGTCGGAGAACCGGTCGCCGTCGGCGAAGATCGCGTCGTAGCGACCGAAGACTTCGGTGTTCTGGGCGAAGCGCCAGCCGCCCTGGCCGACCAGGCCCGAGTCGTAGAAGTCCTCGTCGTTGCCGGCCTGACGCCAGTCGTCGAAGCGACCGATGTAGGCGGCGAACAGGTTCCAGCTGTCGCCCTCGAGGCTGGCGTCAACCGTGAACTGGAACGTGTTGCGGTCAGCATCGTTGACGTCGAGCGAGTTGGTGCTCTGCTGCCAGTGGGCCGCGACGCCCAAGAGGCCGCCGAAGTCCTGGCCCTTCTCGCTGGTGAAGTCCTCGAACATCTTCCAGTTGCCGCCGAACATGTACTCGAAGCGGCCGGTGAAGGCGTACTCGGCCTCGCCGCTGTGCGAGAAGTTGCCGACCGAGTTGTAGTTCTCGTTGTTGATGATGTCGGTGTTGGCGGAGTTCAGACCGTCGCTGAACGCGCCGCTGACGCGCCACGCCTCGGCCTCGTAGTCGAACGCGATGCCCTGGCTGTAGCCCTGGCTGAACGCGTTGTTGGTGATCGAGCGATCGGCCGCGAGCTGCTTCGCATCGCTCACGAGCTCTTCGCGCAGCAGGGGCAGCTTGAACTGGCCGACCGTGGTGCGAACGCCGTTGGCGAACTTGTAGCCACCGAACGCGTAGTCCAGGGCCGCGCCGCTGTCGTCGCCGACCTCGTCCCAGCTCGTGCGGATGTTGAAGAACCAATCCTTGTTGATGTCGCCCGAGAAGCCGACCTTCGCGCGACGGATCTGGAAGCCCTGCTCCGTCTCGTCGTTGTCGAAGAACGTGTTCTGCGGACGGTCATCGCGGGAGTTGAACACGTAACGGACCTGCAGCAGGCCGTAGATGTTCAGGCGGTAGCCGTCGCCCGAGATGAAGAACCGGCCGTCGTGGCCGGCATCGCCCGCGGCGAGCAGGCTGGTGCGAGACTCCGCATCGGCCATGGCCTCGGCCACGATCGAACGGAACTCGTCGCTGTTGTTCTGAGCAAACGCGGCGGTTGCGCTCAGGCTCAGAGCCGCACCCGCGAGCAACACAAGACTCTTGGACTGACCCATTCTGAGACTCCTTAACTGGTGTACTGACCTATCCAATCTTCTTCTGCCCGAATGTCCGGCGGGGGGACCCGTCCAAGCCCGCCTCGGCGAGCCCTGGGCGGCGCCCCGCGCCGCATTTCAACCGTCCGCTACAAACGGAGAGGCCCCCAAGGCCTTCTCCCGGACTGTGCTTCACTTGTCTCCGCGTGGTCCTCCGCCAACCTATTGCTTACGCATCGGTCCGAAGTCCACGCCACCGACACAAACCCGACCGCCCCTTCCCCTCTGTCCCGCCCGACGTTGGCTAATGCTCGCAAGCTTTCGATCGCGGGCTTTGCCAAGGCTGGTTTCTGCGGCTCGCTCCGCGGGCCGAGGCAGCCGAACCGGCTGCTGTTCAGAATCCCCGTCGATTCCCGTCGCCCAAGCTCGTGCTTCGGGAAGGGGCGGATGATACGCCCGGCGATTAGCAAACGCAAACTCCGGGTGTTTGAATTTCGGCTCTCGGACCACCTCAACCCCAAACTCGACCTCAGATTTGAGCATTTTGTGGATAATCGCCACGCCCCCCTGCAGGGCGCAAATCCTGCCGGGTGATTCTTGACAGAACGTTGACAGCCTGCCTCGGCTGCATGAGTCTCGGAGGCGGCTAACAATGCTGACGCGCGGACGCGGTCGCCCTTGCTGGCGAGGATAAACGGTCGTAAGTCTTTGTGGCACAAGAAGATGAGCACACCCAAGCGAATCCTGGTGGTCGAGGACGAAGCCGACCTGGCTGACTTGGTGAGCTACAACCTGAGACGGGCTGGCTACGATGTCGAGGTCGCCCGCGACGGTGCTGCGGCACTCCGCGCGGGTTCCGACAACCCCCCTGATTTGGTGATCCTCGATCTGATGCTTCCGAAGGTCTCCGGCCTGGATGTCGCCCGTGAACTGCGAACCAACCCGAAGACCGCCGGGGTGCCGGTCATCATGGTGACCGCCAAGGCGGCAGATGCGGACCAGATCGCGGGCTTCCGGTTCGGGGCGGATGACTACGTGACCAAGCCGTTCTCGATGACGGTGCTGCTGGCGCGGGTTGAGGCCCTGTTGAGGCGAGCCAGGGGCGCGGGTTCGGCGGGGGGAGGGGGGGGGGAAACCGGGGATGGAGGAGGGAACGGCGCGGATGTGCTGTCGATCCGCGACCTCCGGTTGGACCTGGGCACGCACGAGGTGCGCGTCGGGGGAGAGCCGGTCAAGACGACCCTGACGGAGTTCCGACTGCTGGCCGCGCTGGTCCGCGGCCGGAACAAGGTGCTCAGCCGCGAGGACCTGATGTACACCGCGATGGGGCCGGATGTGGTGGTGAGCAGCCGCACGATCGATGTGCACATGGCCGCGATCCGCAAGAAGCTGGGCGTGAGCGGGGCGATGATCCGCACGGTGCGCGGCGTCGGCTACCTTCTGGACGAGCGGGCGACGGCCGACCGGGCGGAGGCGGCCGATCTGTAGCCTGTAGATAGATAGGAAGGCTTGGCCGGGTGCAGCAGCAGCGATCGACCAGCAGCGTGATGGTCTTCCGGGCCTGGGCCGTGGCGGTGGTGTCGGTCGTGGCGATCGGCGCGCTGGTGTACGCGGGGGTCATCGGCGCCGGCGCGGGGCTGGCCGCGCAGGCCGCGCTGGGCGCGATCGCGCTGGTGTCGGCGTGGAGGGCATCCCGGCGCGATGCGGCCGAGATCGCCCATCTGCGCGGCGGGCTGGCGGAGGCGGGGCTGCGGCTGGAGTCGCAGGTCAGGGAAGTCGCGAAGAAGTCGCGCAACCTCGAAGCCCTGATCGCGGCGATGGATGAGCCGCTGCTCGCGACCGGGCAGGATGAGCGGGTGCTCCTGTGCAACCGCTCGGCGGAGGCTGTGCTGGGTGTTGGGGGAGGGGGCGGCGGGGGCGAGAAGTCCGGGTCGTCCGGCGCGACGCTGGTCGGGCGGCGCATCGACGAAGTGCTGACCAGCGCTGAGGCGCTGGAGATGCACGCCGCGGCGAAGGATGGTCGGGTGCGGAGGGCGCGCGTGCCGCTGGTGACGCCGCTGGGCCGGCGCATCTTCCAGGTCTCGGCCGCGCCGGTGCCGGTGGCGTGGGGGCAGGGCGTGTTCGGGGCGGTGGTGGTGCTCCGCGATGTCACCGAACTCGACCAGGCCGTGCAGGTCAAGACCGAGCTGGTCGCCAACGCCTCGCACGAACTGCGGACGCCGGTCGCGGCGATCCGCGCCGCGGCCGAGACGCTCGGGCCGGCGATCGACGAGGACCCGGCGATGGCCCGCCGCGCTGCCGGGATGATCGCAGCGCACGCGGGGCGGCTGGAGGAACTCCTCCGCGACCTCCTGGACCTCTCGCGGCTGGAATCGCCGGATGCCGTCGTGAGCATCGAGCCGGTGGGCCTGCGCGAGCTGGAGCGCGGCCTGGCGGGCCTGTTCGAGGAGGTCTGCCGCGCGCGCGGGCTGCGGCTGGTGTTCGAGTTCGACGAGGTCCTGGCCGCGCTGGAAGCGGGCGATGGCGGGGAGGCGGCGATCAGGACCGACCGCAGGCTGCTGATGCTGATCCTGAGGAACCTGATCGAGAACGCGACGAAGTTCGCGTTCGAGGGGACGGAGGTGCGCGTGCGCGCGTGCCTGATCGAGCGCGATGTCCAGGTCGGGCGGGGGGTCGGGGTGAGGGGGGGCGGGCGCGGGGAGGGGGAGGGGGAGGGGGGGTTGGTCCGTTGGGAGGTGATCGACCGGGGGACCGGGATCCCGCTCAACCAGCAGGAGCGGGTCTTCGAGCGGTTCTACCAGGTCGATGGCGCGCGGACGGGGACGGGGGCATCGAGCGCCCGCGGCTCGGGGCTGGGGCTGGCGATCGTGAAACACGCGGCCCGGACGCTGGGCGGGCGGGTCGGGCTCGCGAGCGTGTGGGGGCAGGGGACGACGGTGTGGGCGGAGGTGCCGGTGGGGATGTCGGGGTGAGGGGTGGGGGGGAGGCGAGGGTGGGGGGTGGGGGGGGGTGGGGGGGGTGGGGGGGTGATGGAGTGACAGGATGACCGACGGGCACGGAGGAACATCGGGCGGCTGGACGATCCGGCGGCTCAACACCGTCAGCCAGCCGCGGATCGATCAGCTCGCGGATGTGCTGATCGACTGCGTCGAGGGCGGGGCTTCGGTGGGTTTCATGCGGCCGCTCTCGCGCGAGCGGGCGGTCGCGTTCTGGCGGAAGGTGGCCGCGGGTGTCGAGGCGGGCGAGCGCGTGCTGCTGGTCGCGGAAGATGAGGGTGGCGTGATCGGCGGGACCGTCCAGCTCATCCTCGACCTTCCCGAGAACCAGCCGCACCGGGCGGACCTTGTGAAGATGCTCGTGCACCGCCGCGCGCGGCGGCGGGGGCTGGGCGCAGCGCTGATGCGTGCGGCCGAATCCGCGGCCGGGGATCGCGGCCGCACGCTGCTGGTGCTCGATGCCGTGACCGGCGGCGAGGCCGCGCGGCTGTACGAGCGGCTGGGGTGGGTGAAGGTCGGCGATGTCCCGGGCTTCGCGCTGTTTCCGGATGGGCGGGTGTGCGGGACGACGTACTACTACCGGGAGGTGTGAAGGGCGGGCGGCAACGCAAGAGGGCCGCCCGACGGATCGGGCGGCCCGCTTGTGTTTCCTGCTTTGTACTCTCGGTTTCCTGCTTGCCTCACGCCGCCATCGCGTAGCCGAAGTTGACGGTCGCCTCTTCGCTGTTGGGGCTGGTGAGGTCCAGCCGCTGGGCGCGGATGATGTAGCGGACCATGGGTGTGCCCTGGGGCACGGAGAGGTCGAT
>JADLCX010000075.1 GCA_020846975.1 Phycisphaerales bacterium | reverse complement strand
CTGCACGATCTTCCAGTCCTGGCGCGCGTCGCCGGGGCAGTCCACGGCCTTGTTGATCTTGATGACCTTCCCCTCGATCTGCGTGACGACGCCCTCATCTTCTTCTTGGAGCGAGCCTGGGAGCACAATGTCCGCGTGGCGGGCCGTCTCGTTCATGAAGAAGTCGATGGCGACGTAGAACTCGAGTTTGCCCAGGGCGCGGGCGATGAAGTTGTTGTCGGGGAGGGAGACCATCGGGTTGAAGCAGAGCGAGATCAGCCCCTTGATCTCGCCCGCGTCGATCTTGCGGAACATCTCGTAGCAGTCCACCCCGGGGCCGGGCATGTCGGGCTCGGCGATGCCCCAGAGCTTGGCGATATGGGCGCGGTGCTCGGGGTTGGAGATGTCGCGCCAACCGGGCAACTGGTCGCACTTCTGCCCGTGCTCGCGCCCGCCCTGGCCGTTGGCCTGGCCGGTGATGGTGCCGTACCCGCACCCCTCGCGCCCGATGCGCCCCGAGGCCAGCACGATGTTGATGGCGCCCAGCACGTTCTGCACGCCGTGGGAGTGGTGCTCGATCCCGCGGGCGTGCATGAGGAAGCTGGACTTGGCCGTGCCCCACCATTCGGCGGCCTGACGGATGAGCCGCTCCGGGATGCCCGTGACGTCGGCGGTCCTGGCGGGCGTCCAGTCGTGGACGTGCTCGGCGAGCTTGTCGAAACCCACGGTGAACGCTTCGATAAAGGGCCGGTCGATCCACCCCTTCGCGATCATCAGGTGCAGCACGCCGTTGAACAGCGCGATGTCGCGCCCCGGCTTGATCGGCAGGAAGAGGTCGCAGGTGCGGGCCAGCGGCGTGATGCGCGGATCGACCACGATGATCTTGGCCCCGTTGTCTCGCGCCTGCCAGACGTACTCGGTGGTGATCGGGGCGCACTCGGCGACGTTGGCGCCGCTGATCCAGACCAACTCGGCCTTGGGGATGTCGCTCCACGGGTTCGCGGCTCGGTCGATACCGAAGGCCTTCTTGTTGCCCGCGCCGGCGCTCACCATGCACAACCGGCCGTTGTAGTCGATGTAGGGCGTCTTGAGACAGACCCGGGCGAACTTGCCCATGAGGTAGGCCTTCTCGACGGTGAGGCTCGCCCCGCTGAGCACGCCCATCGCGGCGTTGCCGTGGGCCTTCTGGATGCGTGCGATTTCAGAAGCAACACGCGCGATGGCGTCGGAATAGCCCATCGGGCTGAAGCCCTCGGGCGCGGCGGGGTCTCTCTTGAACGCCGTGAGCAGCCGATCCGGATGCGCGCCCTGGAGGTAGCGCTTGACGCCCTTGGGGCAGAGCATGCCGCGATTGAACGGGAAGTCGTACCAGGGCTCGAAGCCGGTGACGACGTTGTCCTTGACCTTGAGCTGGATGCCGCACTGCTGGCCGCAGAAGCAGCAGTGCGTCTTCACGAGCCGGTCGGGCTCGGCATCGGTGGCGAGGCGCGCGGGGCTCGAACGGTTCAGGTGCGGCCCGAAGCGGTCGAGGATCGGCAAGAGGTTTGAGGGCGGGGTGGACATGCTCGTGCTTCCGGTCGGTCATGCTCGATCGATCGCCGCGGCGGGCGCCGCCGCCGCGTCCATCATCGCCGCGACATCCACGATGCCGGGGCGATCCGTCACCTCGCGCCCGCGCCCGGCCTGCCAGAGCCGGCCCTGCGCCAGGGCCATGCTCAGCCGCCGGCAGCGCGGACATACATATTGATAGTGGCCCGCGGCGTCGCCGGGCATGTCGTACGAATACCCCAGTTCACGCTCCACGCGGATGAGGTCCTCGACGTGCATCCTGGAGGCGAACGGTTGCGAGCAGTTCCGGCACACCGCCTGCTCGCCGGTCCTGCCCGCATCCTTGTAGAACGACACGCCCACCTGCGCCGGGCGCTGGAAGATGTGGAAGAACTTGCCGAACGGCAGCCACAGGAGGGTAAAGATCACGCACGCGGCGTGCACGATCGCCAGGAAGTCGTAGGCGTAGCCCCGCATCCACGTGTAGCTCGCTGTCAGCATCAGCCCGGTGATGCTCACCGCGAAGAGCAGGATGAGCGGCAGGAAATCCTCGCCGAACTGCTGGACCGCCTCGGCCCCGTGGTCGCGCATGCGCCGACGCATCGCGATCATCACGCCGGGGATGACCAAGAACGACGCCCACACCAGCCCGTGGAAGATCATCCCGCCCAGCAGGCTCCCGATCCGAAAACTGAACGTCGGGAACCCAAAGACATACACGCGGTAGCGCTCGAAGTCGTCCGCGGGCGTCTGGAAGTGAATCCACCCGAAGACCAGCGGGAACGTGATCGCCGCCGCCATCAGACAGCCCCACATGATGAGCCAGTGGGCCGCCCATCGCGTCGTGCTCCGCTTGAAGATGAAGTTGTTGAGCGCGAACACGCCGACGATCCGCCCGGGCCACGCGGCGAGGTTGCCCGCCAGCCGGTCGCGGGACAGGAACACCTGCCACCCACGCCTCCAATACAGCCTCGTCGGCGGGCGCTGGAGCCACATCGAGTAGCGGTAGGTGATCCCGAAGACCGCGAAGAGCGTGGCGAAGGTGTAGCCCACGAGCGCGGCGTCGAAGTGGGCCAGGTTTCGGGAACCGATGGCGATCATCCCGGCCATCACGAGCGTGGCCACCGCGCCGCTTCCGCCCGCCCGGATCACTTCTGGAGTCAACGATCGCATCGGCACCTCGCGACAAGTCTGCCCAGACCGTCCTTACTGGTGCCGACAGTGTAAGCACAGCCCGATGCGAACGGTTGGAAAGACGCCCGTGCGTACGGCGCACGTTGGCACAGGGGTGGGCGGCCACGCGATATCGGGCTGCGCCTGGGCCGGAACCACGAAAGCACCGAATGGAATGGGGCGCATCCTGAGTCGATCCCTCCCGTATTCGGACTCCATTCCCCCGCTCCTCCACATCGGCGACTCTCGACGCTCAGGCCTACGCCGCGCCCGATTGTGTCACCATTTCCGGCCGCGCCGGCTTTGTCCGCACTCCGGGCACACTATCACACGGTTCACGCCGTGCAGCGCACCGCTCAGGTTGTGACCGCACGCTCGGCAACACCCTCGCATGGCGCGGAGGTCGGCCCGGTACGCCTTCCTCACCACAAGCGCAATGCCGATGCCCAACGGCAGATTGGGCATCCAGAAGAACAACGTGACGGTGCTGACGCGGACACCCGCGGGCAAGGGTGCGCCCGGTCGTGCGGGAAACCACCAGCCGCCGTTCGCAGGTCTGGACCACCGAGAGGCGACGTCAGGCATTCGCGATCCGTTCGGAGGAGAAGACGCCCCGCTCGACCACGGGCTGGTTCCGACTTCGTAGCGCCGCCAACCGTACTTCCCGCCGTGGCGACCGAGCACCGATTGCCGTTCCCAAGTCATGCCCCCCCACCGCTCGACCACACAACCCCGCAGGCGATGAACATGCTCACCCCGATCGGCATGAGGATCACTCCCCCCGCGACGGTGAGCATCCAGAGCGTGATGCGGCGGGTGCGGCACCCCCGTCGCAAGCCGGAATCGCGATCGGTCACGTTGCGCTGCGAAGTTCCACGCACGGATGGCATCGCCGAAGCGTACCACAACCCGCTGGCATGAAAGACTGGCGACCGCGCTACTCCAGCATCCACCCCTTGTCCGCATCCATCCGCAGCAGGTTGACCGCCGCATCGGGATCGGGTCGCGAGGCCGCCGCATCGTTCGCGGCCAGCGCTTCGTCTTCGCTGACGGTGCGGAGGATCGATTCGTTGATGTACGGCTCGATCATCGCCCAGTCTTGAGCCAGATCGCCCGAACCACGGACAAGCGGCAGGCCGACATGGGCCAGCACCTCGTCGATCATGCGGTCCTGTCCGCCGCCGATGGCCAGAGCGGTCGAGGTCCCGTTGGCCGAGCCGGCCCGCGCGAACTTCGCGCCGGGCGCGGGCTCGAGCATGATGGCGAGGACAGGTTTCCACCGGCGACGATCGACGATCACGATATCGATGGCGCGCAAGCGAACGCGCCGACGCCACTGGGCCCAATCGTCGGGATCTCGACCGTCGAGGGGCGTCGGTGTGACCAGCGTTTCAAGCCGCATGCGAGGGCACGCGACCACCCATGCCGGCAATCGGCGCGACAGGCCGTTGTAGTACCGACCGATGCGGCGGGTGAAGATGTGCGACCGCAGCGCGAACGGCGGTGCCGTCACGATCGCCTCGCCATCGGGCGTTTGGACGAGCTTGCCTGCGACGGCCGGTGCCGGGGCCGGGGGGACTTCAGCGACCCGCGGCTCGCTGGCTCGCACCATGTCGATGAGCCGCTTGCCCACTGCGTCCTGCGGCGACGGCGCCCGAATCGGTGTGCCTTGATCGGGCACCTCGGCGCGAGTTGCCGGTTCCCGCTCCGGTGCCAGCGGGATGCGCTCGTCATTCTCGGCGTCGAGCGCGTAACGGCGGCGCCGCTCGGCCGTGCGGGATTTGCGGGGGTGCGCCACCGCCGCGACGACGACGGTCGCCATGATGGCCAGCACGAGAATGCCGAAGATCCAATAGACAAGCATCGCTGGTCATCGAACGGGGTCGATGCGACCCGAGCAGATCCCCAGTCTGCGCACCAAATAGTACGAAGATTTCGTTGATTCGTGGCCGCGAGTTCGATTTCGCGCATCCCGGTGGCGGGTGAGTCGCGAACACCCTAACATCCTCTTCCCATTCACTCGCCTCCAACCGCTCAACGACAGCAAGGAACTCCGATGTTGATGCACCGTTCTTTCAAGCTTTTCCACCTCATCGCCGTGGCCGGTCTGACGATCGGCGTCGCCGGCCGCACTCCCGCTTTCGCTCAGGACGGCAAGGATGCGGCCGCGCAGGAAGCCACCGCGAAAGCCGCGATCGAGAAGGCGATGAAGGATGCCGCCGCCGCGGCCCAGAACCAGGCGCCGGCCCAGCCCGAGGCCAAGCCGATTCCGGTTCCCTCCGACCTCCCCGTGATTTCGACCAAGGACCTCGGCGAGGGCCTGATCGCCGAGGAACTCAAGATCGGCGAGGGCTACGAGGTCAAGGAAGGCGGCGCGGTCGTCGCGCTCTACCACGGCATGCTCAAGTCGGATGGCAAGGTCTTTGACTCGGCGTTCGAGCGGGGCGAGCCGATCGCGTTCCCGCTCTCGGGCGTCATTCCCGGCTGGCAGAAGGGCGTGCCGGGCATGAAGGTCGGCGGTATCCGAAAACTGACGATCCCGGCGAAACTGGCCTATGGCGAGCGCGGAGCGGGCGACACGATCCCGCCGAACTCGGACCTGGTGTTCATCATCCAGCTCGTGGATGCGCTGCAGTACGAGGACATCACCGTGGGCGAGGGCGAGGAAGTCGGCCCGCGACCGGTCTGCGTCACAGCGCACAACCTCAAGAGCACCGATGGCAAGGAGATCGAGGCTTCGAGCAAGGACAAGCCGTTTGTGTGGGTCCCCGGTGAGTTCCAGGCGATGTCGATGGTGCTCGACGGGATGAAGGTGGGCGGAAAGCGGAAGATCACCCACATCCCGAAGGAAATGAACAAGGCGACGCCGGGCGCACCCGGCAACCGGCCGGCCGATGTCGCGCTTTGCGGCGAGGTCGAACTGCTGGTCGTTAAGAACCTGGTCCCGCCGCAGCCCAAGAAGTGAGTCGGGAACCGGGAGGAAACTCCCGGTGGACCCGCCGGGCGATCGACTTGACGAGAACCCATGCCTCCGATCGCACTGCGAAGTGCAATCGGAGGTTTTTTTTGTGCGCCTGCCAACTCACGCGCCTGTTCGAGGACAGTTCGTCGCGCCGGTCGCTCCGCCGAGCCGCGCGGACGCGACCTCAAATAAGGACTGGCCGGGCGGCTGAGGGTCGAGCGCAGGCACGGCACGGATCGTGCGTATTCTGTACAGAACACGGGCCAAAATCGGCCCGTGTTCGGATGGTGTACTTGGTTCCAAGGAGGTTCGATGGCACGGCACCGCAAGTCAACTCCGATGTGCACCCTGATTACCTGCGCAAGCCTGATGGGCTTGGGGGCGTCGGCGTGGGCGCAGTCCGGTACTCCGCGGCGCGAGCCGCCCGAGCGCACAACCACCCCGCCCTCCCGCTCCACCCCGGAGTCGAGGCGACCGAAAGTCCCTTCGGAGACAACGCCGAGCGGCGGTCAGCAGATCAGCCTGCGTCCGAAGTTCACGAAGGGGCGTCTGTCCCGCTACGAGATGTCGATCACCAGTGACAACAACCTCCGTGTGGACGGGGCAACCACGCCGCAGAAGCAGGAGATGTCGCAGACCATCAATCTTGCCGTCACGGTGAGCGATGTCGGGGAAGACGGCGCGACGCTCGATATCGTGTACGAGCGCATGCGGGCGACCGTGGACTCCGGCGGGTTCAAGTCCTCGTTTGACAGCCACCCGACCGGCGCGAAGCCGAGCAAACCGACCAAGGCTCCCTCGAAGCCGAGAAAGGCGACCAAGCCGGCCGCGCCCGTACCTGAGTCTCCGGATGCGGAACCGCTGATGGAAGGGGTGCTCGAGGAGATCATGCGTCCCATGGTGGGAACGAAACTGACCATGAAGGTGGACCGAGACGGGAACATCAAGAGTGTTTCCGGCGGCGATGCGCTCGGGGGCGCGGGCCTCGCTGCGCTGATGGGCGGCGGCGTGCCGACCGTCAACGGGGGCGGCGGATCGAACCCGATGTCGTGGGTGGTGAACAGCCCCGGGCAGAAGCCTGATGTTCGCGTGGGCGAGAGCTGGACCAACACCGATCAGCTCGGCGGCACACCGGTGGGCGGGTTCAAGATGGTCACGCGACACACGTGCAACTCGGTTCAGGAGACCCAGACCGGCAAGGTCGCCCACCTGATCTTCAACGGACGAGCCGATCAGGACTCCGAGAGCGGCGGCGCGGGCAGTGGGTTCAAGTTGAAGGAGTCGGCCTACGACGGGAAGTACGAGTGGGACCTCGGAGCGGGCGAACTCAAGAGCATGACGAGCACGCTGAGGACCAAGATCGAAAGTCGCCTGGTAGGCCGCGGCACGGAGATGGACGCGAACACGAGGATGTCGGTGCGACGGATCGACTGATGGCCCGACGAATGGCGACGCGGGGGGAGGGGGAGGGGGGGGGCGAAGGAGCCTCCAGAACGCGGCGGATAACTCCGAGGGGTTATTCGGTCTGGGCTGCCAAGCCGGTCGGACGTACCGGAACACCACCGCAATCAGTACAACCCGACTCTGCGGGCGTGCGAGGGTGAGCAATCGTCCACCGACAGAGAAGTCCGACCAACGGCGGCCCGATACCACCGGGGATTGCAGGGAGGTATCGCATGAGCACGTCGCAACGGACATTCGACCAGGTGCGTTCGATCCTGGGAAAGCTGGATCGGGACATCGACGCCGCACGCCAGAAGCGGCTGCAGGTGCGTCAGCCCCAGCCGGTCTCCGCTCCGAACCCGCCGATGTCGAGTATTCCCGCCGCCGTGCCGGGAACGGCCTCGCTCGCAACGCCGCGCCCGATCACGGGCACATCGGGATTCGGGCGGGCCCAGCCGATGCGGCTGGAGCATCGAAAGCTCTCGCCCGGCTGATCGGTGGGAGGGAGAGGCCGGCGGCATTTCGTTGGTGATGTGTGTGCTGAACCGAGCCGGACCATGCTGCGCAACCTCCGCAAACTCTTCGACTCGCAAGCGGGCATCAAGTTCATTGATCCCGACGCGGCCGCCCAGCCGGCGGCTGTCGGCGCGCACGGCGCCCACCTCATCACCAGCAGTTCGCTTGGTCAGACCCTGGTGGTAACGGTTGTTGACCCCGAGCTCAACTCGTTCAAGGCCGCCGAGGTCAACCACGAGATCCGTCGCCTGATGACCTCGACGCCCGGCGTTCGCCATCTGGTCATCGACATGGGGAACATCGAGTTCCTGGACTCGGCCGGGCTCAATACGTTCGTGGACCTTCTGAGCATCATGAAGCAGACCGGCGGAAAGATCGCGGTCGCCGCGGCCACCCAACAGGTTGAGGTGTTGTTCAAGCTCACCCGCCTGGAGTTGGTCTTCATGATCCGTCGAACCGTCATCGAAGCGATCGACGCGATCGAGAAGGCCGGCTGATCGCCGGGCGGAACCCTCCCGATACTCGGCTTCCGGCTCGCCACGCACCCAGCCTGAGTTGAGACTTCCGATTCGACCGGTTTGACCGCGCGCGGACCTCTACCTACCATGTCCCCGACAACCTGCGCGCTCACGCCCGCGGTTTGTCGGTTTGACGGATGGTTTGGACTGTTCGCCCCCGCCCTTGGCAAGAAGGACTTCACTGATGAAGTTGGTTTCGCGCCATGCACGGTAATGCTCACCCGAATTCCTCGGGCCGCGGAATGACTCCGGCGGTCCGGTTCGATGAGCGACCCGTCCTGTTCACCTCGCTCCCCCGTTTGGGAGCGAGCTCAACGGGGTGGGCGGGCTGTGGTCCATTGGTTAGGAAGGAGGTCACCCTCTAGAGAGGAACCTCTGCCCTGACCACGTTTGACCGACGGACCACGAGAGGCACGCAGGCCGATTCGTGGTTCTTGTGTTTTTGCATCGAAGACCCAGGCGGTACACGGAGAAAACAGAGTACAGCGTAGGGAGCAACGAGAAGACATAAGAGCCAGTGAAACGACGGTGCTCCTTTTCTGGTTCCTCCGCGGTTTTCTGATCCTTCTGTGCACTGAATCAAGATCTCCTAGCCTCAAAATCCAGACAACCCGAGCCCCGACGGAGAATCGAATCCATGAACACGCAAGAGATGATGCGGATCCTCGACAACATCGCCCGCGAGCGCAAGATCGACAAGACCATGCTGGTCAAGGATCTTGAGCGTGCGATGGTGTCGGCGGCCCGCAAGTTCTACAACACGCTCGACACCGAAGAGTTCACCTGCACGCTCGACCCGATGACCGGGCAGTTGCAGCTTTTCCGGCACGGCGAGTTGATGGCGATGGACCCGCAGGGCCTTGGCCGCATCGCCGCGCAGACGTTCAAGCAGGTCATGATCCAGGGATTCCGCGACGGCGAGCGACAGAGCGTGCTGGAAGAGTTCAGCAAGCGCGTCGGCGACATCACCACCGGCACGGTGCAGAGGTACGAGGGCGGCTCGCTGGTCGTCACCATCGATCGGGCCGAGGCGTTCATGCCCCGCAGCGAGCAGATCCCCGGCGAGCAGTTCCAGGCCGGCGATCGGGTCCGCTGCCTGATCTTGGATGTGAAGGATGTCGGCTCGCAGATTAAGATCGTGCTGAGCCGGGCCCACCCGGACTTCATCAAGCGGCTCTTCGAGGTCGAGGTGCCCGAGGTCGCCGAGCGCATCATCGAGATCAAGGCGATGGCCCGCGAGGCTGGGTACCGGACCAAGATCGCGGTCTCATCCGTGGACAGCAAGGTGGACGCGGTCGGCGCGTGCGTCGGCGTGCGCGGCAGCCGCATCAAGAACATCGTTGATGAGTTGAACGGCGAGAAGATCGACATCGTCCGCTGGAACGAGTCGTCGCAGATCCTCATTTCCAACGCGCTCAAGCCGGCCGAGGTCGCCGAAATCTCGCTCTGCTTCGAGTTGGGCCGCGCCACGGTCGTGGTCAAGGACGACCAGCTCTCGCTTGCAATCGGCAAGCGCGGCCAGAACGTCCGCCTGGCCGCGCGGCTCACCGGTTGGGACGTGGACATCCTGACGCCGGATGAGTTCAACAAGGGTCTGGAGATCATGGGCCAGACGCTCGTGAGCGTCGAGGGCATGACCGAGGAAATGGCTGACAAACTGGCCGCTCTGGGCATGATCAGCGTCTTCGACATCGAAGAGGTCGGCGCCGAGGTGCTGGTCAACGAGCTCGAGATCACCGAAGATCAGGCCCAGCAGGTCGTCGAGGCCTCGAGCATCCGCGCGAAGGAGGTCGCCGAGCAGCAGGCCAAGGACAAGGAAGAGGCCGAGAAGCGCAAGCGCGAGGAGGAGGAAGCGGCTCGCCGTCTGCTCTCGGGCGAGGGCACGGTGGGCGGCGTCGATGCCGACCCCGAGCTCGCGGCCGCGGCCATCCTCGGGGCCTCTTCGGTCCCCATGGCGGCACCGTCGCCGGTCGTCACCGCGGCGGACGACGCCCGTGCGGCGGACATTCTCGGTGGAAAGTCGTGACCCTGTCGGTGAAGTACCCCGTTTGTAACCGCCCTCGGAACTGATAGTTCGTTCGATCGCACCGTCCTGGAGAATCGTTTGGCAACGCGGATCCACACCATCGCCAAGGAACTGGGCATCAAGTCCCAGGCCATCATCGACAAGTGCATCGCCGAGGGCATCCCCGCCGAAACGGTGAAGAACCACATGGCGGTGCTCTCGAAGGGCCTGGAGATCACGATCCGGGAGTGGTTCTCGAGCGCGCCTACGGGGAGCGCGGTTGAAACCACCGCGCACGTGGATATCTCCACCGTGCGGGCCGCGCCGCGGAAGAGTTCGCGTGCCAAGGCCAAGCCGGCCGCCGAAAATGCCGGGAGCGATGATGGCGAATCCGTCGGTCAGACCGGCATTGCCGTGGCGGAACCTCCCGCCTCCGCGGACGAGTCGAACACCTCGACCACGACCGCTCGTCCGGCGGCTCCGCGCAAGCCCTCGGGCCCGCGACTTGTCCCGACACCCGGTGCCGAGCCGACTCCGGAGCACGAACCCGACACGGTCCATCCCGTCGCGCCGGCCACGCGCGCTCCTGCCCGCCATGCCGAGCCCCGACCCGTCGCACCGCCGGCAACTCCCGCCACACCAGCGCCGACCGAAACGCCGTCGCACGGGAAGCCGTCTGACGGCGGCGCCGCCGCTCCCGCGGCCCCGCACCGGCCCGCCGCGCACGTGAAGCCCGCGCCGATGAACGTGCCGGCCAGGCCGAAGGTCGTCACACCGGCCGGACCGAAACTGGAAACCCGTCAGGCCGTGCGCCTGTCGGGTCCGAAGGTCGTGCGCATCGAAACGCCCGACATCATCGATCGTCCTCGCCCGCGGCGCGATGCGGGCGATGCCGCCGCACGCGGCCCGGGCGGACGGGGCGTGACGGGCGGCGGCGAGGATGATCGCGGGCGGGGTCCGACCGCGGCCAAGCGACGGCCCGGTGCGCCCGAGGCACGCACGGGCGTGCCCGCGCGAAGGCGCGGTGTGTCGGGCGATGACAAGGGCATGCACTCGGGCCTGTGGCGGCCGCAGGACCTCGCCGAACGCGAGGCTCGACTGAGCCGCGCGACCGGGTTCCTGAAGCAGCGCCGCCAGCAGCAGCGCAAGCTCGCGGGCTCGACGACCGGCGAACGCGCCACCACGGCGGCCGAGTCCGGCGGCGTTGTCAAGATCGCCGAGCCGTTCACGATCAAGGACCTCTCGGCGGCCACGGGCGTAAAGGTCTCGGACATTCAGAAGAAGCTCATGATGCAGCACAACATCATGGCGACGGCCAACTCCGGGATCGACGCCGCCAAGGCCCAGGAGATCATGGCCGACTACGACATCGAACTGCAGGTCGAGGAGACCAAGTCCGCCGAGCAGGCCGTGAGCGAGAAGTTCACCGGGAGAGAGATGGTCGATCAGCGCGCCCGCGGCCCGATCGTCACGATCCTCGGTCACGTGGACCACGGCAAGACGAGCCTTCTGGACAGGATCCGCAACGCCAACGTCGCGGCAGGCGAGGCGGGCGGCATCACGCAGGCCACGAGCGCGTTCCGGGTTCCGCTCAAGATCAGCGGCGAAGAGAAGCACGTCATCTTCCTCGATACGCCCGGCCACGAGGCGTTCACGGCCATGCGTGCCCGCGGCGCGGCGATCACCGACGTCGTGGTGCTCGTCGTCTCGGCGCCCGAGGGCGTCATGCCCCAGACCATCGAGAGCATCAACCACGCCAAGGCGGCGAAGGTGCCGATCGTGGTCGCGCTGAACAAGATCGATCGTCCCGACGCGACCGAGGCTCGTATCAACCAGACCCTGGGCGAGCTGGCGAAGGAAGGCCTGAACCCGGTCGAATGGGGCGGCGATATCGAGGTCGTGCGCACCAGCGCGACCAAGGGCACGGGTATCGACAAGCTGCTGGAGATCCTGGACCTTCAGGGCCAGATGCTGGAACTCAAGGCCGACTTCGGCGGCCCGGCCCGCGGCAGCGTGGTCGAGTCCCGCCGCGAGGAAGGCCGCGGCCCCGTGGCGAACGTCATCGTGCAGGACGGCCAGCTCGAGGTCGGCGACTTCATCGTCATCGGTCGCGCGTTCGGCAAGGTGCGAGACATCGTGGACGACCGCGGCCAGCGCCACAAGAAGGTGGGACCGGCGACCGTCGTGCAGGTCTCGGGATTCGACGAGCTTCCCAACGCGGGCGACAAGTTCTACATCGTCGATTCGCTGCGTGAAGCGCAGGAAGCCGCCGAGCAGCGTCGCCTGCGCGAGCGCGATGCCCAGTTGGCCCAGCCGAAGGTCACGCTCGACAGCCTGCTGAGCCAGATGAAGGACACCGACCTCAAGGAGATCCTGATCGTCCTCAAGGCGGATGTGCAGGGTTCGGTGGATGTGCTCAAGCACGAGATCGAGCGCGTCAAGACCGACGAGGTCAAGGCCCGCGTGCTCCACGCGGCGGTCGGCGGGATCACCGAGAGCGACGTTCTGCTGGCCGATGCCAGCCGAGCCGTCATCATCGGGTTCAACGTCATCGCCAGCAACAAGGCGCGGCAGCTCGCCGAACAGAAATCGGTCGAGATCCGCACGTACCAGGTCATCTACGAGATCACCGACGACATCAAGAAGGCCGCCGAGGGCCTGCTTGCACCGGAGCGCAGAACGCAGATCCTGGGCCACGCCGATGTGCGCCGTGTGTTCAAGATCAGCAAAGTCGGCGCGGTGGCGGGCTGCTTCGTCACCGACGGCGTCATCGAGCGGGACGCGCTCATCCGCGTCACCCGCAACGGCGTGGTCATCGAGAACGACCGCAAGCTCGAGCAGCTCAAACGCGTCAAGGACGATGCCAAGGAGGTCCGGGCCGGTCTGGAGTGCGGCATGAAGATCGTCGGCTACGACGACATCAAGGAGGGCGACGTGCTGGAATGCTACAAGAACGTGGAGGTCAAGCGAACGTTGTGAGAGGAAGGCGACAGAATGGGCAACCGACGGCGTGCCGAAGAGCAGAGCCGACATGCTGCCGGTCACTTCTCGCTTCCCATCCTGAGCGTGTTCCGACTCCGTCCCTTCGTCACCAGGTCACCCCGTCACTTTCCTTTGTCCATGAAACTCGGATTGCTTCAATTCAGCATCCTCATCGACTCCGCCTCGTCTCTCAAGGACAAGCGACGGGTCGTGAAATCGATCAAGGACAGACTCCACCGCGAGCACATGGTCAGCGTGGCGGAGATCGGGGACCTGGAGATCTGGAACCGTGCGAGCCTCGGCCTGGCCGCGGTATCGGCCGATGGCGCGTACCTCCGTGGGGTGCTCGACGCGGTTATCCGCAAGCTCAAGGATCTGCCCGAGGGCCGGCTGGGCGATGTCGCAGCGGATGTCGTCGATGTGGCCGACGTCGTGTCGTTCGAGGATGAGGATGGCACGGCTCTTTGGACCGAGGCCGAGCGGCGTGAAGCCGGGGAGGCCGCTTGAGCCATCGACACGAACAGCTCGAATCGACGCTCAAGCGCGCGCTGCAGCAGGTCCTGGCGCGAGGCCTGCAGGACCCCCGCACCAACGGAACGATGATCACCGTCACGGGCCTGACCATCGCCCGAGATCTGAAGAACGCTACAGCATTGATCTCGGTCTTTCCCGAGGAGCGGCAGAAGCTCGCGATGCACGCGATCAGGCACGCGGCGGCCCACATCCGCCACGAGGTCTCGGAACTCGTGGCCATGCGGGCGGTGCCGCTGATCGCCTTCGACCTGGACACCCAGCTCAAGAAGCAGGTCGAACTGCTCTCGGCCCTGCGCCAGGTCGAACAGGAGCGTCAACGGCCCGGCCCCGATGCCGCTCGGCGCCCGGCGGACGACCGCGCGGCCGGGAATAATCCGTCGGAGGCTCCGACGCCGTGAGCACGAACGACCACTCCAGAGAAATCGCGAGCCTCATCAAGAAGCTGCGGACCGAGTTCGGGCCGCCGTGCCCTCCTCATGTGCCGCTTGCACCAGCAACAACCGCGCCGGTGCAGACCGCCGCGCCACCCGGTCCGGGCCTCGATGGGATCGCCGAAACTCCGGCGTCCGCGGGATCGCGAGCTGACGCGTCCGCGAAGTCGGCCGGCGGCGCGTTGAACCTGCCCCGCTGCGTACTGGACCCCGGGCAGCCGATCCTGAACGAGTTTGTTCGTTCGATGCTGATCTGGGAGGCCAGCACGGCGAAGGCCACGGCGGCGATGAAGCGCATGGCCGAAGCCTGCGTGGACCTGAACGAGTTTCGGGTGTGCCTGCCCGGCGAGATGGTGAAGATCATCGGCGAGCGGTACCCGCGCGTCGAGGAGCGGTGCCTGCGGCTGCGCGCCGCACTGAACCAGTTGTTCATCCGCGAGCACGCGCTGACGATGCAGCACCTGACCGATCTGGGCAAGCGAGAGGCTCGCGAGTATCTGGAAGGGCTCGACGGCGTTCCCCGGTTCGCGACCGCTCGTGTGTGCCTGCTCTGCCTGGGTGGGCACTGCGCGCCGGTCGATGGGCGCATCATGCGGCGGCTCGTGGACGGCAAGGCCATTGACCCGGCCAGCACCGCCGACGCCGCGGCGAGCACGCTGGAACGTGCCGTGCGGTCCGGCGACCTCGCCGAGGCGTACTGGCTGCTTCAGTGCGCGGCGGACCAAATGCCCGCGATCCTTACCGAGCCCGCCGCGCAGCGAGACGCCCGCAAGAACGGCCGCGCGAGTGCTTCGAAGCCGGCCCGCTCGACGCGAGGCAGCGCGAAGGAACCCGCTCGGCGAAAGCCCGCGGCCGACTGACCAAGAGCGGAGACCGTAACGATGGCCGGCCACAACAAGTGGAGCAAGATCAAGCACCGCAAGGCGCAGGTCGAGAAGAAGAAGACCCGCGTCTGGACCAAGATCATCAAGACGATCATGGTCGCGGCCAAGAACGGGGGCATGGACCCCGACAGCAACCTGCCGCTCCGCTACGCCGTCGATGAGGCCCGTTACGCCAACGTTCCGCGGGACACGATCGAGCGAGCGATCAAGAAGGGCGCTGGCGAGTTGGGAAGCCAGAACTACGAGAATCTGCGCTACGAGGGGTACGGCCCCGGCGGCGCGGCGATCGTCGTCGAAGCCCTGACCGACAACCGCACCCGCACCGCCGCGGATGTCCGAATGCTCTTCGGCAAGTACGGCGGCAACCTCGGCGCCAGCGGGTGCGTTGGGTTCATGTTCGAGTCTCGCGGCCAGATCGTGGTCTCACCTTTCGGAGTCACCCCTGACACCCTGATGGAAACCGCGATCGAAGCCGGCGCCCAGGACATCGCCGAACCGCAGGGGGATGATGTCGCGACACCGTGGGTCGTGACCACCGACCCGCCGGACTTCCAACGGGTCAAGTCCGCGATCGACAAGGCAGGGTTCACGATCGAGAGCGCCGAACTGACGTTGATCCCTTCCAACACGACCAGGGTCGAGGGAGAGAGCGCCACGAATATTCTGAAGCTCATCGATGCGCTGGAAGACCTGGACGATGTGCAGAAGGTGTACTCAAACTATGACGTACCCGAGGAAGCGCTCTCCGAATCCGAGTGATGCGGCGGATCAGGGCGGGCCCCGCATGATGTCGACCGCGTGCTCGGCCGCGAGCGCCTGTCCCGGAATGCCGCGCAGGTCGGCCACCACGGGACGCGAGTAGCCCGCCGTCGCCAGCGCCACGAGATACGCGAGCACATCCAACCGCCCAGCCGGTGTGCCGGCGGCGATACGGCCCCCGCCTCTCATCCCGGCGCGGGCCACATCCGTGAGTCTTGCGGATACCAGGCGTGACCCCGCCTTCGCGGTTTCCGCGACCGGATCGCCGCCATCGCTCAGGACTTCGGCGGGATCGATCCCGATCCCCAACGCGTCAGAGTCCGTGTCACCCGCCTCTCGCATGGGTCGGGCATGATCCGCAATCCTGACGGAGCGGGATAGAGCGCGTTCGGTGAGGAGCCCGAGTACGTCCGAACGGACATCCTTCGGCAGAGCAAGACTCACGACGCCGGTGCTCCGTCCTGGAGTCGTTGAGACGATCGCGCTCGAAGTGAGGGCCGCGAGCTCCGCGGCGAGGTCGATGGCGCCGGTCACGGCCGCGACCGCGCGGTCGGTGTGGACTGGATCGGTGAAATGGTCGGGCGGAATCCACAGATCAAGGCCCGAACAGTCCAGATCGGCTCGACGCATGGTCGCCGCCAGGTCCCGACGTCCTGAGCGGTCGAGGTCGCGTGGACGAACACCCGCCATCGTGGCATCGAGCTGCACGGCACGGAAGCCCCTTCCCCGCGCCCAGGCGATCGCCGCCCGTGCCTCCGCTCCGCGATCGGAGCCGGCACGTCGCGTCCCCTCAGGACCAAACCCGAGCTCGGCGGCATCCAATCCCGCCAAGGAGAGACTCAGCTCAAAGCGAGGCAGCAGCATCGCCCGTTTTGTATCACATCCCACGCCGCCTGGCGAGTCGGCGCCCGCGAGCAGCAAGGACGACTCGCCACTACCATGCCCGCAAATGAAGACCTGGCGAGCCTGGCTCGAGACCATTCATCACATCGCGCTGTCGCTCTGGCTCGGCGTGGTTGTTGCGTCGGGGGCGCTCGTGGCCATCGTGTTTCCGACGATGAAGAGGCTGGACCCGCGCCTTCCTTCGTTTGAGAAGTACACCGGCCCGCACTGGCGGATCGCCGGCGGCAAGCTGGGACAGCAGATCTTCCTGCTCACGGACATCGCACAGTTTGCCTGCGTCATCGTCACGGTCGGCTCTCTGATCTGCCTGTTCGTAACGCTGGGGGCGAGCCCCCAGCGCCGCCGCGCGGCCAACCTTTTCCGCGGCTTCGGCCTCACGATCGCCTTCGCCTGCGCCGCGGGCCAGATCATCATCCTCGGGCCGCAGATGAACGGCGCACTGACAGCCTTCTGGGCCGCGGCCCAGGCCGGCGCGATGGAGAAGGCCGCGGAACATCAGGCCGCGTTCGATGGGTTTCATCCGATCGCCTCCTGGTTGCTGAGCGGCACGGCGATCAGCCTGCTGGTTGCGCTCACGGCGGGGCTGTGGTCGCTGGCGAGGCCGTGGGGCGGATCGGACGCGGCGGGTTCGGCTCCATGGTCGCCCTATCCGGAGCCCGCACTGCGAAAGGGGAAGCGGGCATGACTGAGAGGCGCAAGCCAACCGCCCCCCCACCCCATCCCGACTTGCCGTTCGCGCTGCCGCAGGTCTCGGCGTCGCAGCGACAGAGAGCGGCGGACCTGCTCACCCACCTTGAAACGGCCTACCCCGATGCGCACTGCGAACTCGATTACAAATCCCCGCACGAACTGCTGGTGGCGACGATCCTCTCGGCTCAGGCCACCGATGTCTCGGTAAACAAAGCGACTCCTCTGCTCTTCGCCCGGTTTCCAACACCCGCCGACTACGCCGCGAGCACGCCGGAGCAGATCGAACCGTTCATCAAGACCATCGGACTGTTCCGCAACAAGGCCAGGGCCATTCACGCGGCGATGCGCGAGATCGCGGCTCGATTCGGCGGTGATGTGCCGCGCACGATGGAGGACCTTCTCACGCTCCGGGGAGTTGCCCGCAAGACCGCCAACGTGGTGCTCGGCAACGCCTTCGGGATCAACGCGGGACTGGTTGTTGATACCCACGTTGAACGGCTGGCGAAGCGGTTCAGACTGGTTCCGCAGACCACGAAAGTCGCCGACATCGAAAAGCGACTGTGCGCGTTGTTCCCTCGCGACCGCTGGTGCCAGGTTTCGCACCTGCTCATCTTTCACGGCCGCCGTGCGTGCAAGGCACGCGGCGTGAAGTGCGGACCGGAAGGCCATCCGATCTGCAACCGGTTCGGCGTCTGCTGCGAACTGCGGGCCTCAAAGGGCGTCAGCAGCCCGCCGGGGGCACGAAGAAGCAATCGAGGAAGTCAAACACGTCCTGCAGCGTCACGCCGCCGGAGTGGTTGAGGTCCGCCTGCGGGTTGTTGGTGAAGAACTGACCGAGGAACTCGAACAGGTCCTGCACGCTGACGGTGCCGGACCCGTTGGTGTCGCAAGGGCACGTCTGAGGCGGGCCGCCGCACGTGTCGAGGATGCCGTCAAGGTTCTGATCGAGGCTGGGGTTCGCGGCGATCTGGTCGGAGTCCGCCTGGCCGTTGACGTCGCAATCGGTGTCAATCCTGAAAAGGTACGGAACAGGCGCGATCGCGCTGGGCGAACCCGTCACACCGGCACATCTCAGGCTCACCGACCGAAGCCGGTACTGCCCGACCGGCGGATTGCCCGGCGCAGCGGGTTGGCGTGAGAGTCCCACCACCCGCGTCATCCCGCCACCGCCCGAGGGGAAACCGTCAACTTTTAGGAAAGGGGAACGGTCCAGCCAGAGCGACCCGACCAGTTGCTCGACCGCAACCGCCTGCGCGAACGACATGCCCGCCGCGGGCTCGACCGGCCCGTACCAGCGCATCCGAACCGGCGTCGCGCCGGGCGTGAAGGCGGCCGGATCGACCATCCCCGAAGCCGAGCCGCTGTTGTGCGCGGGAGTGCAGTCCTGCAGATTCGGTGAGAAGGGCGCGAGTCCGACCGCGCCGCCGCCCACCTCGCTCGATGAGGAGTTGTAGAGTGGCGCGCTCGGGAATGGATTGGCTCCACCGACCGAGATCGACCCGCCCCACACGCCGCCGGCGTTGCGGGCATTGATAACGACCTGACCCTGCAACCCGCCCGCCGGGAACGTGCACGCGCCCAGAAGCGATCCGCCGAAGCTCATCATCGCGTTCGACGCGAGCGGGCCGTAGGCCGCGATCGTCCGGCCCGACCGCAGCGAACCGGCGATGCTCATCGATCCGGGTATTCCACCCGGACCGAGCACCACGATGTCCGCACCGATGTCCTGGGCGCACGCCAGGGAGCCGGTCAGCGCGCCGCCAATGGTCAGGTTACGATTGATGGAAGCGAGCCCTGCCCCGAGCGGAGTGCCGAGCGTCATCGAGCCCGCGAGATTGCCACCGATGAACCATGACGCGGCGGGGTCGGCGTTGGGATCGTCGAAGGCCCCGGTCCCGGTCGTGATGGCGTTCGGCACGCTCCCGCCGGGGGTGCTGCGCGCGACGGTGAACGATCCGGTTACGTAAACCGGCACGCGGATATCCCGTGTCACGGTGATGCTCGCATCGAGGTCTCCCGCAACGTTGAGTCGGGGGTTGCCCGGCGCGCCCGCCATGTATCCGAAACGGTGACAAGTCAACGAACCCTTGAACGGCCCACTGACCGTCTCGATCGCGTGCACCGTGCCGGCGGCCGAGTTGAAAAGCGTCGTGATGTCGGCGTTGATGGACCCCGCGATCAGGCTCAGGATATTGCCCGAAACTCTGGCCCGTGCGGGCGGGTCGTTCGGCCGGCCGAATGCGCCGCCGACCCAGATCGAATCAAGGCTGGAGGTCGGCCCCATCGAAAGACCGCCGGTCAGGTCGCCCTGGATGTAAACATTGCCCATCGTGCGCGAGGTGCCGAGGCTCACGAGCTCTCCCAGCACGCTGCCGCCGACGCTCAGGTTGTAGATCATGTCCACGTTGATCGCCGCGGCGCCGGGTCGGTCGTAGCCGACATCGCCGTTGGTGTCGAGTTGGAGCAGCAGAACCTTGTTCGCGCCGCTGGTCCCACGGTCGATGAACCCGACTCCGCCGATCCGCTGGTCGAACTCCGAGCCGAGGATGTTCACACGGCAGTCCAGCGCGGTGTTGTTCTGGATCGTGACCCTGCCGAGCATCAGAGTCGAGCCGCCGCGGATCGTGACCGTCGAGTTCGAGGTGGGCGATCCGCTGAGGGTGACGTTGACGTTCCAGCGCCCTGTCAGGGCATCGAGTGCGCAGCTCTGGTTCGATGCGCCCGTCGTGGTGACGGCGATCGAAACCGGGCCGCTGCACTGCGCAGCCGCGTTCTCCGCGAGAATCGCCGCGATCCCCAGACTCACCAAACCCGCCAGTCGGCAACCCATAGACGACCTCCTGCTGAACGGAGGCTCATCGGCGAATCGGACTTCGGGATACACCCAGCGCGGCACGGCGACATGGGGCAGTCACGCCGCGTACGCCCGAGAACGCCGGGCTCGCCGTTACAACCGTCGCAAACTGCCACGCTCGAGCTGAACCGGCCGACAACGTGCAGCACCCCCCGCCGCCATCCCCAAACATGCCCATCAGGAGTCGAACCTGAAACCTCTGCCTTCGGAGGGCAGCGCTCTATCCAATTGAGCTATGGGCACACATTCCGTCTTCGTAACCCGCGATGCTACGATCGCCGCCCCTCGCAGGCAAACCGCGCCGCCCGGGCTGGCCCATCGCCATGTCGTCCACTCCCTCCCCTTCTCCATCCGGCGCCGGCATTTCACCCCTGTGGGCTGTCCTGCTCTTCACGTTCGCCAACAGCCTCGGCGGGGGCGTGGTCACAACCGGATTCTCGTTCCTGGCCGACTCGGCGTACGGCTTCAGTGCCGCCCAGAACTATGGCCTCGGTCTGCTGCAGGGTGTCCTGTACATCGTGGCCGCACTGACCGCCGGCCCCATCATCTCCCGACTCGAAAGCACACTGGGACTGTCGCACCGCCACGCGCTGGCCGCGATCATGGTCGGGCTTGGAATCCTCTGCATCCTGCCGTTCGCGGCACGCAGGATCGCCGGCGGAACGGGCGGTGCATGGGCCCTATGGCTGCTCATCGGCGGCTACAGCGCGCTCACCGGCGCCCTCTGGCCGATCGTCGAGAGCTACATGTCCGGGGGCCGTCGCGGGCGCGAACTTCGGCGCGCGGCGGGCGTTTTCAACGTCACATGGTCCAGCGCGCTGGTCTTTGCGTTCTGGGTCATGGGTCCGTTGAAGAGGGACTCCTCGCTCGAACTTGTGCTGGCGGTGGGCCTGCTTCACCTCGGCTGCGTGGTCATGCTCCCCCTGCTGGCTCCGAACCCGGCCGCGCACGTTGACGAGGCGCATGGTCCGGTTCCCGCCGTCTATCCACGGTTGCTCGGTGTGTTCCGGATGCAGCTCGTGACCAGTTACATGGTCTTCAGCGCCATCACGCCGTTCCTTCCGCTCGCTTGCGCGGACCTTCGGTTGGCCGACCACTGGCAGACACCGCTCGCGTCGGTCTGGCTCGCCGCACGCGTACTCACATTCGCAATCTTCCAAAGTTGGCACGGTTGGCACGGACGCTGGACGACCGCCTGCGCGGGCGCAGCGGCGCTCATCGCTGGATTCACCGTGACGGTGCTTGCGCCGTCGCTCAGCACGCACATCGGTCGAATGCCCGGCATCGTCATGCTGTCGGTCGGGCTCTCGCTCTTCGGGATCGGCATGGGCACGATCTACTCCGCGGCGATCTACTACGCATTGTCGGTGGGCAACGCCCAGGTCGATGCCGGCGGAAAACACGAGGCCCTGATCGGGCTTGGGTACGGCGCGGGCCCGGTCTGCGGGCTGCTCTCCATCCTTTTTCAGCAGCAGCACTGGCTCGCTGGGGGGCTTGCCGGGCGCATCACCCGAGATCGGTTTGAGATCGCGATGCTGATCCTCGTCGCCCTGTTGGTTACGGCAGCAATCGCCTGGTCGCTGATCCGGGCCGCGGCCCACGCCGCCGAAGGGCGACCCGCCCCGGTGTCACCCTCCGCCCCGTTTCCGCAGACCGAATCCGAACGCAACCCGCCGCCGATTGGCAGGTAACTCCTCGCACCGGGTCAAGGGGGAAGGCCTTTCCACCCGCACTATCCCGTTGGCGACCGGTCCGTGGATCGGACTGGCGAGACAGCCCTGATTGTCCGATGCCCCCCACACCCGAGCTCGCCGATCGAAGGGCGGACCGCGGGAACGTCGGATCGCCGACGGACGTACTGTCCTTGCACGTCCTAGTGACCAATGGGGATTCCCCGGTCGGGAGAACCGCTGCGTGAGCAAGTACCCGACCGAATCTGAACGCCCCCACGGAGTTCGCATGAACCGACCTTTCGCTCGTCGATTTCTGGGAATGACGATCGCCGGCGTGCTCGTCACGGCCTGCGGCCTTCCCGCGGTGGCCCAGGATGCGCCGCCGGCGGCTCAGGCGCCGGAAACCAAGACCGTCCCCGCTACTTCGGAACGGAGCCTGGCCGACCAGTTGTGGTTCGACGCCAAACAGGGCGATCCGGCGAAGTTCATGCAGGCGATCAAGGCCGCGGAGTCCAGCCCGGCAGCAACGCCCTCGCTGCGCGAAGCGTTCACATCCCTCGACAAGGCCGTCGCCAAGCGAGAGACCACCCGCGCCGAGAAACTCGCCGAGGTTGACAAGGCGCTGAACGAAAAGCTCGCCGAGCCCGGCTCGGAGGCCCTGAGCGAGGCGATCAAGAAGGCCGTGGAGCGCTACCTGCTCTCGACCGACCGCGCCGCGTTCATGCACGAACCGCGGATCACGGACCTGATCCGCCGCGCCGAGACGGCCGCCCGCGAGGCCGAGGCCCGCGGCGACTGGTTCACGGCCAACGAGTTGTTTTTCCGCCTCAACGTCCTCCTCGAAGAGGAGGAGACCTACAAGGCCGACGTCAAGCGGCTGGGACTGAGGCTGAGCATGATCCGGCTCTACGCCCCCGAGCAGTTCTGGAAACTGCGCAACGACGAGCGCATCGCCGCCAAGAAGAGCGAGTTGCCGCCCTACAACGGTCTCGGCGAGGATTTCAACCAGAAACTGAAGGATGTGGACAAAGGCTCGGTTTTCCGCGCCATCGCGTCGGCGAGCCGGCAGCATATCGAGAAAGTCGAGATGCGCAAGATGATGCTCGGCGGGCTCGACTCGATCCGAACGATGGTCACGACGACCGACCTCGAAAAGCCCTTCCCCACCCTGAAGAATCAGGTCGCCAAGGACGCGATGCTCGCGTTCCTGAACCACTGGACCAACCGGCTGACCGACCCCGAGACGCTGATCACCAACCAGTCGCTGCTGGACTGCATCGACGACCTGCTGGCCACCAATCGCAGCACGGTCGGCTTCCCGGACAACGCCATGCTCCACGAGTTCGGGAACGGCGCGATGGGCAAGCTCGACGATTTCTCCGCCATCATCTGGCCCGACGAACTGGCCCGCTTCAACCGCATGACCGAGGGCCGCTTCCGCGGCGTCGGCGTGCAGATCCAGATGGATGACGAGACACAGATGATCAAGGTGGTGACGCCGCTCGAAGGCACGCCCGCGCAGATCGCGGGCGTCCGTAGCGGCGACCTCATCAAGAAGATCGACGGCAAGTCCGCCGTCGGCATCTCGCTCAATCAGGCCGTTGACCTCATCACCGGGCCCGAGGGGACCAAGGTCAACCTCACGGTCGAGCGCAGCACGGACAAGAAGGACGCGAACGGCAAGGAGATCAGCGAGGATGTCGAGTTTGACCTCCAGCGAGCGCTGATCAAGACCGCCACCGTCAAGGGCTGGCGCCGAGAGGGGGCCAAGGAAGACCAGTGGGATTGGCTCATCGATCACAACAACCGGATCGGCTACATCCGCCTGACCCAGTTCACCGACGAGTCCACCAAGGAACTTCACGCGGCGATCGAGCAGATGCGGATCGAGGCCCGAGCCGCGGGCGGAGAGCCGGGCCAGCTCGGCGGCCTCATTCTCGACCTTCGCTACAACCCGGGCGGGCTTCTGACCGAGGCGGTGTCGGTTGCCAACACGTTCATCGACCACGGAACCATCGTCTCGACCGAGGGCACGCTGACCGGCGAGACCAAGTCGGCCGAGCCCGGCCGCAGCATGCTCGGCAAGGCCCCGCTGATCGTGCTCATCAACGAAGGCTCCGCCTCCGCGAGCGAGATCGTCTCGGGCGCGATCCGGTACTACAGCGACAAGGGTGAGGTCAACGCCCTGCTCATCGGCCAGCGTTCGTTCGGAAAGGGAAGTGTCCAGAACGTCTGGAATCTCTCCAAGGACAGCAAGATGAAGCTGACGACGCAGTACTACAAGCTGCCCGACGGCCGCATCATCCATCGAAAGCCGGGCGCGAGCGTCTGGGGCGTCGATCCCAACCTGAAGATGGTCATGCTTCCGGAGCAGGAGTCCGATGCGCTCAAGCTCCGTCAGGATGCCGATGTGCTGCCGATCGACAAGGACGGCAAGGTGGTCGAGTCGAACACGCCGCGCCCCGATCCGGGCAAGTTGATCTCAGACGGCATGGACCTTCAGTTGCAGACCGCGCTGGTCCTGCTCCAGGCCCAGGCCGAGGGTGCCCAGGAACAGGCTCGCCTCCCCCACTGAACGCCTGCGAAACCGCCACAACCAGCGACCTCAGACGCCCACATCCGTGTGGGCGTTTTCATTTCGTCAGCAATCTGGTCGGGTCGAATCGGCGAACCTACACTTGTCAACCTCAGATCGCTCGTATTGAGGCCGTGAGTGCCCCTGAACCCAGTCCTTCGGATTCCCACACGATGGCCACCCAGACCGTCGCCAAGCCCACCGCTCCCCCACCCACAGGCCGCTCGGTCGCCGGCCGCCTGACCAACCAACTGCCCGCCGAGACCCTGCACGGCTGGCTGCGCGACATGCTGCTGATTCGCGAGTTCGAGGTCCGCTGCGCGCAGGCCTACCAGCAGGCCAAGATCGGCGGATTCTGCCACCTGTACATCGGCCAGGAGGCGTGCGCGGTGGGCACGATCGCGGCCGTGAACCCCGACGATCCCGTCATCACCGCCTACCGAGACCACGGCCACGCGTTGGCCCGCGGGATGAATCCCGGCGCGTGCATGGCCGAGATGTTCGGCAAGATCACCGGCTGCGCCAAGGGCAAGGGCGGGTCGATGCACATGTTCGACAAGCCGCACTGGCTCTTCGGCGGGCACGGGATCGTCGGCGCCCAGACCGCGCTCGGCGCGGGGCTGGCGTTCGCGTCCCGCTACGAGTGGGAAGTGCTCGGCAAGCAGTTGGACGAGAACGGCGGCGGGCCTGCAAAAAAGAAGGTCTGCCTGTGCTACCTCGGCGATGGCGCCCTCAACCAGGGCGTGCTGCACGAGTCCATGAACCTCGCGGGCCTGTGGGACCTCCCGGTCATCTACATCGTCGAGAACAACCGGTACTCGATGGGCACCGCGATCGAGCGCGGCACAACGATGGCCCACAACCTGCTCGCCAAGGGCGCGGCCTACGGCATCGACAGCTTGAAGATCAACGAGGATGAAGGACTGGACATCCTGAGGCTCTACGACAAGTTCCGACCGTTCGTGGATGAATGCCGCGAGCGCCAGCGGCCGGGCTTCGTGGACCTGCACACGTACCGGTACCAGGGCCACTCGATGAGCGACCCGCAGAAGTACCGGACCAAGGAAGAAGTCGAGAACGTCAAGAGCCGCGATTCGATCGACTACCTTGCGGCGTTCCTGCTGAACGACAAGAAGAGCCTCTCTGAGGATGCGTTCATCGCGATGCAGAAGGATGTCAAGGGCATTGTGGCCGAGGCCATGAAGTTCGCCGAAGAATCGCCGGCGCCGGGCCTCGATGAGCTCTACACGGATGTGTATGCCAACATCCAGAAGAACCTGAGCCCGACGCGGGAGTACGCGGCCGGGGCCAAGAACCCGCTGCTGTAGCGAACGGGATGCCGCGTGAACGACGGCGAAAATCTCACGCGAGACCTGTTCGTTCTGACGCTGATCCTGCTCTTCGTGTTTGCCACCTTGTTTGTGATTCGGCTCGCGATCACGCCTCCCAAGACCCGCTTTGATTCGACAACTGCTCCGATGGGCCCGTAAGGACCATACTGAAACGCTTCGCCCGAGAGTTCCATGACCGCGACACTCGACCCCCCCAACCCCACCACCGCCCACCACCTCCCCGAAGGCACCCGCGAGATCGCGTTCCGCGAGGCCCTGCGCGAAGCCATGTCTCAGGAAATGCGGCGTGACCAGCGCATCTTCCTGATGGGCGAAGAGGTCGCCCAGTACAACGGCGCGTACAAGGTCAGCCAGGGCATGCTCGACGAGTTCGGACCCAAGCGGATCATCGATTCTCCTATCAGCGAGAACGGGTTCGCCGGGCTTGCCGTCGGCGCCGCGATGTACGGCCTGCGACCAATCATCGAGTTCATGTCTTGGTCGTTCTCGCTGGTCGCCGCGGATCAGCTCCTCAACAACGTCCCCAAGATGCTGTACATGTCCGGCGGCCAGTGGGGCTGCCCGGTCACCTTCCGCGGCAACAACGGCGCGGGCGGCCAGCTCGGCAGCACGCACTCGTGGACGACCGAGGCGATCTACTCCAACATCCCCGGCCTGAAGATCGCCATCCCGAGCTGCCCTGCTGATGCCAAGGGCCTGCTCACGACCGCGATCCGTGACGACGACCCGGTCTTCAACCTCGAGTCCGAGCGCATGCTCTCCGACAAAGGACCGGTTCCCGAGGGCGAATACACGATCCCGTTCGGCCTGGCCGCGCTCCGGCGCGGCACATGGTCGGGCGAGCGCGACAGCGATTGCACGCTCGTCAGCTTCGGCCGCCCTGTCAACTTCTGCATCGAGGCCGCCGACGAACTTGCCAAGGACGGCATCGTCTGCGATGTGCTCGACATGCGCACGATCCGCCCGCTCGACATCGATTCCATCATCGAGAGCCTCAAACGCACCAACCGCATCGTCGTCGTGGACCAGTGCTGGCCTTTCGCCAGCGTCGCCAGCGAGGTCATCACGCAGGTCTGCGAGAAGGCGTTTGACTATCTCGACCATCAGCCCCTCCGCGTCAACACCGACGATGTGCCGACACCCTACGCCAAGAATCTCGAGGCCGAGTACCTGCCTCACAAGGGCAAGATCATGGCCGCGGTGAAGACGACGCTGGCGGGAGCGACGGCTTGAGCGTCGGTCCCCCACCGTCGAACGCTTCGGTCGGGCGGCTGGTCGATCAACTGCGCACGTACACGTCCGATGGTCGGCCATACAAGTTTCTGTTCATCTGCGGCCACATGCGCTCGGGCACCAACTGGCTGTGCAACATCCTGCGCGGCCACCCGGACATCTCCGTCCACGGCGAGGGGCCTTTCGGTCTGATCTGCGGATCGGTGGTCGAGGCCAAGCGATTGTCCTGGCTCTACTCCTCGCGCGATGAGGGGATCCAGCGCGTGCTCGACGAGTCGTTCGCCGACATGGTGCGGAACTGCATGCTCCAACTCGCGACACTCGAACCGACCAAGTCATGGGTGGCGGAATCGACCTCGCGACAACTCTGGCCCTACATCCCCGGCACGCACCACCTGAACATCCAGCGCGACCTGCGAGATGTGCTCACGAGCTGGACCTTCCACCAGCTCAGCCTCGGTCTGCCGATCGGCGAGCCCTGGGCCTCCCGGCTCGGGCCGCAGGCCGAAGCCATGAAGCGAGACCCTGAGCACTTCAAGAAGCACCCTCACGATCTGTTCACGGACGAAGCCTGGGTGAAGTTCGTCGCGAGGGGCTGGAACGAGTTCATCGGCACGGCCGCCGCGGTTCGCCGCCGCGCCGCGGCCGGAACACTCGACCTCAAGTACCTCGATCTTGTTTACGAGGACATGCTCGCAGACATCACCGGAGAGTACAAGCGCATCTTCGAGTTTCTCGGCCTGAATCCGGGCGATGCCGAACCCCCTTCGGTTGACAACCGGACCTCCGCGGGCTTTGACCGCGAAGACCCGACCTCGCACTTCCGCTCCGGCCGTCGAGGCGATTGGGAGCGGTACGCCACCGACAACTTCCGTCGATGGATCAAGGAAGTCTCGGGTAGGTGGCTGATCGAGGCGGGCTACGAGCGTGACACGAACTGGTGAGCACGGCTCGCGTGCTCGCCTATGATCTTGGCCTTTGTTCGGGATCGATGGTTGCAGGAGTCTTCGATGGCGATCGACGTCAAAATGCCGCGCCTTTCCGACACCATGGAGGTCGGCACGGTGGTGAAATGGAACGTCAAGCCCGGCCAAAGGGTCAAGAGCGGCGATGTCATCGCCGACATCGAGACCGACAAGGCGACGATGGAACTCCAGACGTTCGACGATGGCACCGTCGCGCAGCTTTCCGTCGCCGAGGGCACATCGGTCAAGGTCGGCACGATCATCATGCGCCTGGCCGAAGCGGGCGAGAGTGCCGACTCGCTGGTCGCGAGCGCACCGGCGAGCACTGCTGCTCCCAAGCAGACCGCGACCGCGGGCGGCCCGAGCACGACAACCACCGCGCCCGTTCAGACGAAGGCCGTTCCCGCGGCGAACGGCTACGCCGCGGCGCACGGCGACAGGGTGTTCGCATCTCCGCTGGCCCGCAAGATCGCGGATGAGTCGGGGATCGATCTGCACAACCTGCACGGCTCGGGCCCGTCGGGCCGGATCGTGCGCAGGGATGTCGAGGCGGCGATGGGCGGAAGCGCCGTCGGCCGTACACCGCCCGCAGCGAAGCCTCAGACGTCGACCCGTGAGCCGGCGAAGATTGCTTCGCTCTCGGCCGGCGCCGTGCCCGGCGTCGCGCTCCCGCCGGTCGATACCACGCTGACGCGCCGCTCGATCACGCTCTCGAACATGCGGGCGACGATCGCCAAGCGGCTGGTCCAGAGCAAGACGACCATCCCCCACTACCAGGTCACGGTGGCGGTGCGCATGGACTCGCTGATGGGCCTGCGCCAGCAGCTCAACGACCAGCTCGCCTCGCACGGGGTGAAGTTGAGCGTGAACGACTTCCTCGTTCGGGCGTGTGCCCTGGCGATGCACCAGCACCCGCACGTCAACTCCCGTTGGAACGAGGCGGCCGGGCAGGGACCGGCGATCGACCTCGTGCCCGATGTGAACGTCGGCGTGGCAATTGCGCTGCCGCTGAACGAGAAGGGTGAGGGCGGCGGGCTCGTGGTCGCGACCCTCCGCAACGCCGATCGCCTCGGCCTCCGAATGATTTCGAGCGAGACCAAGCGTCTCAGCGAGAAGGCCCGCACCAAGGGCCTCTCGATCGAGGAGATGTCCGACTCCACCTTCACCATCTCCAACCTCGGCATGTTCGGCGTCGAGCACTTCACCGCCATCATCAACCCCCCCAACGCGGCCATCCTCGCCGTGGGCGGGGCGGTCGAGCAACCGGTCGTCAACACCGATCCCAAGACCGGCGCCAAGTCGGTGGGCATCGGTCACGTCATGCAGATGACGATGTCGAGCGACCACCGCATCATCGACGGCGCAATGGCGGCGCAGTATCTGGCGACGGTGAAGGACCTGCTCGAGAAGCCGGCGAGCCTGTTGGTGTAGTCCCTTTCGAGCCGCTGGCCAACTCTTCGGTGGGCTGCCTTGACGATCAGCGTCAGGTTGCGTGCGCGTTGTTGACCATGGCTCGTGGACGTGACGCCGTGTGACGCTCCCCCCGTAGCGGAAACACTCTCACGACAGAAGCCCTTTGGCTTGCCGCGTGGGTGTCGGGAGCCATCGCACCTCGCTCGAGCGTGATGCGAAAGAGCGTCGCATCCGAGGCCCAGCCACACGCGGGGCAGGGCGGCGGGGGCTTGGGCTCGTCGGCTCGACCGCGATCACAAAGCGGCCGGGCCCGGTCCCGGCGCAAAGTTCGCAGCGCGACGCGGCCGACTCGGCCCAGCCCTTCAGCCGTGCACCGGCCGCACGGTCTCCGTAGGCCGCAGACGCGACTTGGCGTGCTGCCGGGCGGAAATCCAACGACAATCAGAGGGTGGTGGACCCTGTCTCAGGCACAAGCCCGCGACCGGCAGCTCGAACCAACCCGTGAGTCCTGGCTCGAACGCGCCGATCCTCCGACGACTCCTACGAAAGCCACTTGTCGGACTCGAACCGACGACCTGCGGTTTACAAAACCGCTGCTCTACCAGCTGAGCTAAAGTGGCGTGCGGACGGGGCAAGGGTATTCACGGCATTGGAGGCGTGCGAACCATGGCGGAAATCGTCCTCAAGAGTGTCGAGAAGATCTATCCGGGCGGCGTGACGGCCGTGAAGTCGGTCTCGCTGGATGTCTCGGACGGGTCGTTCGTCGTGCTGGTTGGTCCGTCGGGGTGCGGCAAATCGACGACCCTGCGGATGGTGGCGGGGCTGGAGGAGCTCAGCGCGGGGACGATCTCGATCGGCGGCCGCGTCGTGAATGATGTGCACCCCAAGGACCGCGACATCGCGATGGTCTTTCAGAACTACGCGCTGTACCCGCACATGAGCGTGTACAAGAACATGGCCTTCGCGCTCAAGATGCGGAAGGTGCCGAAGCAAGAGATCGACCGGCGCGTCCGGGCCACCGCACAGACGCTGGGCATCTCCGAACTGCTGGAGCGCAAGCCCGCCGCGCTCTCGGGCGGGCAGAGGCAGCGCGTCGCGGTCGGACGGGCGATCGTGCGCGAGCCCAAGGCGTTCCTGTTCGACGAACCGCTGAGCAACCTCGACGCGAAGCTCCGCGTCAGCACCCGGGCGGAACTCAAATCGCTGCACCAGCGGCTGAAGACCACGACGCTGTACGTCACCCACGATCAGGAAGAAGCGATGACGCTGGGCGACCGCATCGTGGTGATGTGCAAGGGGATCGTGCAGCAGGACGGACCGCCGCTGGAGGTCTATCGCTCGCCGGCCAACCGCTTCGTCGCGGGGTTTGTGGGCACACCGCCGATGAACTTCCTCGAAGGCCGCATCGGACCCGAAGGGACCTTCGAGGCGGGAACGGGTGCCGGCACGATGCGCGTGTCGTTGCCCGCCGCGCAGGCCGCCGCGGCGAAGGCCCGCATCGGCCAGTCGCTCGTGCTGGGCCTGCGGCCGCAGACGCTCGAACCGTCCGGCGCAACGAGCTCACAGGCCGATCGACCCACGATCTCCGGGCGGATCGACGTGGTCGAACCACTGGGCGACCAGATGGATGTCGCGTTTTCGACGCCGCAGGACGCGAGGCTGGTGGCACGCACATCCGCCTCGGTGGAACTGCGGCCGGGCCAGAACGTGACATTCGCGATAAGCGCCGCCCGCGGCGGCGTGCACCTGTTCGAGCCGGGAGAGTTCGGTCGCTGCATCGCGTGATCGGCGCGGCCCGGCACACCGCAGGAAAAGAAACGACGCGGGCGGCCGGAAGGGCGCCCGCGTCGTTGGTTGCACAGGCTGGCTTGCGCTGTTCAGATCGCCTTGGGCCAGAGCCAGCCGAAGACTCCGGCGGTGATCAGCGCGTAAACGATCGCATCGAACAGTGCGCCCGGCAGGAGCGACCACGGCCGACCTTTCCAGATGGAATCGCACAGCGCGCTGCCGCCGTGGGCGAGGAAGGCGGTCGCGCCGACGAGTTGGAACACCCTGAGGTACTCGGTTCCGGGCTTGAGTGCGACCGAAGCGATGTAACCAATGAAGATCGAGACGAGCACGAGGTTGAACATCCAAAGCCCGAGCGTCTTGCCGAAGTTGAAGCCCGGAGCCATGACGGTGATCGTGCCCGACGGCCCCTCCTTGAATCGCTGCTTGGCGGCCGGGTCGTCGCGGTTCCTGCAGTCGGCGAACGGGAACATGTACACGCCCGGGCTGATGCCCAGCGACTTGATGCAGGCCACGAGTTCGGACTCGCGGCCGCCGACCCCCTTGTAATCCTTCTTGTGGATGGGCATGGCCATCCAGATAATCGAGCTGGCAAAGAAGACCGCGACCGCGCTCAGCAGCATCGGCAGCCAGAGACTGATCAGGGCATCCATTCGGTGCGCTCCTATGCAGGGGAAAGGAACCGGATACGGGATACGTTCAGCCCGTACCCATCGGACAATGGCCGGTCGGTTCCGCACGAAATCGCCACGGAACATGATGGGCGGGTTGGTATCCTTCCCCGAGACCTCGTGGAACGACCGCCGGCCGGCTCCATGCAGCCTGGAAGGACGTCGGCGGGAAGATCTCGAAGCCGCACCGAGAGAGGAAAGACCGCATGTCGGACTTCAGGATCAAGTGCCCGCACTGCAACCGGTCGTTCGAGTTGACCGAGACGCTCGCTGCGCCGATCGTGGAAGAGACGCGACGCAAACTGGAGAAGCAGATCGCTGAGAAGGAAGTGGCCCTGGACGAGAGGCAGCAGGCGATCGCCGAGGAGCAGAAGGCCACCGAGAAGGCCAAGAGGGAGGTGGAGAAGGAGCGGGTCGCCATCGCCAGACAGCGCGAGCAGATGGACGACAAGGTCACCGAACTGGTCGAGGAGCAGCGAGCCGCGATCGCCAAGGCCGAATCCAGAAAGGCCAAGGAGAAGTACGACGAGAAGCTCGCCGAACGCGATGAGGAACGGAAGGAGCTCGAATCCGCGCTCAAGGCCAAGGACGAAAAGCTCGCCGAGGCGCAGAACGCGCAGAAGGAAGCCGTCCGCAAGCAGCGAGAGCTGGATGAGAAGATGCGCGAGGTCGAGCTGAACGTGGAGAAGCGCGCGGCCGAACTCGTCGCGCCGCAGATCGCCAAGGCCCAGAAGGAGGCCGATGAGGCCAACCGCTTGAAGGCCGCGGAGAAGGACAAGGTGATCGAGTCGCTGCAGGAGAAGCTGCAGGATGCCCTGCGCAAGGCCGAGCAGGGCTCGCAGCAGCTCCAGGGCGAGGTGCAGGAGCTTGATCTGGAGCGTCAGTTGCGGGCCGCGTTCAACCGCGACACGATCGAGCCGGTCCCCAAGGGCCAGCACGGGGGCGACTGCCTGCACCGCGTGCACGGAGCGCAGGGGCTGGTGTGCGGGACGATCCTGTGGGAGTCCAAGCGCACCAAGAACTGGGCCGGAGGCTGGCCCGACAAGCTCAAGCAGGACCAGCGCGCGGCCAAGGCGGATATCGCGGTGATCGTGACACAGGCGATGCCCGACGGTGTGGAGTCGTTCGCCGAGGTGGAGGGCGTGTGGGTGACAAGGCCGGTGCTGGCGATCCCGCTCGCGGCCGCGCTGCGCCTCGCCCTGACCGAGGCCTCACTCGCGCGCCGCGCGACCGAAGGTCAGCAGGACAAGATGGCGATCCTGTACCAGTACCTGACCGGCCCGCAGTTCCGCCAGCGGATCGAAGCGATCAAGGACGCGTTCACGACGATGCAGGAAGATCTGGATGCCGAGCGCCGGGTCATCACCAAGCAGTGGGAGAAGCGGGCCAAGCAGATCGAGCGTGTGATGGTCTCGACGGTCGGGATGTGGGGCGACCTGCAGGGGATCGCGGGCAGGACGCTTCAGGAGATCGACGGGCTGGAGATGCGGGCGCTGATGCCCGAGTGATGCTCGTGGTGGTCGAACGCGTGCTCACCGCTTCTGATCCACCCCCGTCCCCTCGCTCGGTGGGCTGAACAGGTCGAGGATCAGCGTGTCCTCCAGCGCCTCGGCCGAGTGCGGAAAGTTGGCGGGGAAACGGATCACCTGTCCGCCTGCGAGCGTGGCCTCGCGCCGTTCCGGCGAACCTTCGGCGCCGAGACCGAAGCGGATACGCCCTGAGAGCACGACGCCGAACTGCTCGTTGGCGTGCTGGTGCGTCTCGAGCCTGAAGCCCTTGTGCAGGAACACCTCGGAGACCATCATGTTGTCGCCGATGATGCGGCGGCGATCGATCAGGGGCCGGGGATGATCCACGGGCAGTTCGGTCCAACGGTGGATGTCGGCGGGCATGGGGGAGGGTAGAAGCGACGATGTGCCGGAGAAAAAGAACGGGCGTAACCGTCTGGTTACGCCCGTGGGATTGGTGGTCAGTGATCGCGGCCCTTCACCTCCGCGCGGCTGCGCCGCGAGTGCGTGTCGCCCGCGTCAGGCGATGGTGTTGAGCGGCACCGTGAGGCCGACGGTAGCGCCGAGCGTGGACCAGCCGCCGTTGAGGAACAGGTCGTAGTGCGACAGCGAGGCCACGATCGGCGTCGAGGCCGAGGCCACAAGGCTGAACGCCGTCGGCTGGCCGCGGCTGAGGATCGCCTGCTGCTGATCGATCTGCACGAAGGCAAAGTCGCCCGCGGCGGCGTTGACGGTGACGGTGCTCGACGTGCCGTCGGTGAAGAGGAAGGTGAGCGCGATGTCGATCGCGGTCGAACTTGGGTTGTAGAGGCCGAGTTTCTCGATATAGGTGATGCCGGCCGAGGCGGGGTTGACAAACAGGTCGCCGAAAATGTACTGCTGGGCCGCGTGCGTGGCCGCGGCGGTGGAGTCGCCATCGCCGTTCTGGTACTCGATGACCGAGCCAGTCACGGCGACGTTGGAGGCAAAGCGGATGCCGGCCTGCTGGCCGTTGATGAGGCCGAGGCTGGAGAGGGACTGCGTGAACTGGCGGCCCGGCTGCACGGTGATGACCCGTACCAGGTCGGGCAGATCAACCCGCGAGTACGAAGCGGTGACCGTGATGGTCGCGGGCACGAGGTTGGTGTTGAGGAACGAGATGCTGGAAGTCACGCCGCCGCCGCTGGAGATGTTGGGGATGACGCCGACGGTGTTGCCGCCCTCGGCATCGCCCAGCAGACCGTCGCCGCCGGAGTTGGAGATGTTGTAGGTGGACAGCGACGCCACGATCGGGCTGTCGGCCGTGATCCGCATCCCGAACCGGCCGACCTTGGTGATGCGTGAATCGTTGTCGAAGTTGATGCCGCCGCGTCGGAGGCCGTCGAGCGGCTGGGTGAGGACGCTCTTGGTCCCGTCGGAGTAGAACAACTCGATGGTGACGTTGGTGGGCGTGTTGAAGGGGTTGTAGAACAGGGCGAAGTCGCGGAATGTGTTGCGGTCCTTGTTGACCTGGGCGAAGGTCCAGGTCGTGCTGGTCAGACCGGTGAAGGCCTCGCCGACCGAGACGTTGAAGTCGTAGTGGCTGAGCGTCGCGCCGAGCTGGCCGGTCGACTGGATCTCGAGGGCGTAGGGACGGCCGCGATCGACCAGCGAGGCGCCGGTCTTGGTGCTGATCGTCACGCCGCCGCGCGAGTTGGCCGGGACCGTGCCGGTGGCGATCGGCGTGTTGGGGTTGGCGCCGGTCTCGTAACGGGCGTAGACGGCGAAATCGACCGCGAAGCTGTTGGGGTTGACGATCGGAACGAACTCGTCGATCGTGGAGCCCGCGAAGCCCTCGGGGAAGTAGAGGAAGTGCGTCAGGGGCTGGGCGAAGGCCTCGACCACGTAACTGCCGGTCGCGACGCCGATGGGCTCGAGCAGGACGTAGTAGGTCTGGCCCGCGACGGCATTGAAGTTGAACGCGGCGGTCGCGCCGGGGATTCCCGAGGCATCCTCGCCGATGAGGGCGAAGGACTGGTTGTAGACCTTGATGCGGCCGTCAACCAAGCCACCCGAGGGCGTCTTGATCTGCACGCCGGCGCGGCCGTTGGCCGGAGCGACGAACTTGAACAGGTCGGTGTCCCCGGAGGTCTCGATGCTGCCGATCGCCGAACCGAAGCCCGTGCGGGAGTCGAGCGGGATCGCGGTCGCATCGTTGAACTCGCCGGCATCGGCGTGGTCGTCGGGCGTGCCGCCGCCGCCGCCCGGGATGGCCGCGGTGACCTGCACGGTGTAGTTGCCGACCGCGGAGGTTCCGGTGGCGCCGGTGTTGGGGAGCGCGGTGATGTAGAAGGTCTGCCCGGCCCCGGTCGCGTTGAACGTGAGCGTCGCCGTGTCGCCGTTGCTGGTCGGCCCGGGGAGCTCGGCGAACGAGGAGTCATAGACGCGGATGCGCGGGTTGAGCGAGCTGCCCGCCGTGGTCATGCGGATGGTGACGCTGCCGGCCGCGAGGGTTGTGAAGCGGAAGAGGTCGGAGTCGGTGGAAGGAACGATGACGCCCGACCGCTGGCCAACACCGGTCGAGGAGTTGAGCGTGATGACGCCGACGTTCGGGTTGGCGAAGTCGCCGTCGTTGGGGAAGTCGTCGATCGGCTCCGTGACGATGGTGACGGTGTAGTCGCCGAAATCGTCGGTCTGGTTCGGACCGAGCGGACCGGGGATGACCTGCACGTAGTACTGGATGTTCTGGGAGATGTTGAACGAGAACGTCGAGGTTCCGTTGGTCGCGTTGGCCGTGCCGACGAGCGTGTTGGCGGAGTCGTACACGAACAGGGCCGCGGACAGCAGACTGCTCGGCGTCGTGATGGTCACGGTCGCGCTGCCCGTGGCGGGCGCGATGAACCGGAACATATCGTCGTCGGTGTTGACCTCGATGCTCCCGTCGGCGGTCGCGGTCGAAGAGAGCGTGAGCGGGTCGAAGTTGGTGGACAGATCGATCTGGGTCGCCAGCGGGAAATCGGTGCGGTTGGGGTGATCGTCGGTCGGGATGACGTTAACGGCCAGGTCGTAGCGTCCGAAGTGGGTGTTGCGGTCCGAGCCGGTGACGACGATGAAGTACTGGCGTCCCGCGCTGACCGAGAACGAGGCCTGCGAGTTGAGGCCGTTGGCGTCGTCGTTGGCCGCGATCAGCATGAACGACGGGTTCCGGTTCATCGGATCCTGCCCGTCAGCGTTGATCTCGTAAACGAGCACGAACGGGTCGAGCGTGGCGTCCTGGGCGGTGACCGTGACGGTCGCGACCTCGAACTCCTCGGCGGTGAAGGTGAACAGGTCCTCGTCGGCCGCGTTCTCGATGATGCCGGAGGTGGTGTAGGTTCCGAGGAAGGCGTTGAGGCCCAGCGGCGTGGCGTTCAGCCAGTCGCCGTCTTTCTTGAAGTCGTCGTTCAGGCCGACCGAGTCGACACGGACCTCGTACGAGCCCTCGCTCCCGGCCTGGCCGTCCACCACGACGAAGAAGATGCTGCCCTGCACGGCCGAGAGCGTGAGCGAGACCTGCCCGCCGGCGACGGTCGCCGAACCCTGGGCCCTCAGGCCGCCCTGCGAATCGAAGATCCGCACGGCGGGCCGGAGGTTCGGGCTGGTGGCGTCAACCGTGACGGTGGCGTTGCCGCGGCTGTCGGTGACGAAGCGGAAGGCATCGGTGTCGATGATGTTGGTGAACGCGCCGGTGGGAACGTTGTCGATCGTGCCGGTGATCGTCCCGTCGCCGGTGTTGAAATCGATCGGGATGGCGGTCTGGTCGGCGAAGTTGTTCAGCGTGCCGCCGTCGTTGTCCTCGTAATCGTCGATACCGTTGGACGACTGCGTGTTGTTGATGACCAGTTCGTACGCGCCGGTCGCGTGGCGCCAGTCGACCTTGCTCGGGTCGGTGTTAAACGTCTCACGGTACGCGCTCTCGATCTGGACGAAATAGGTCTCGCCGCCGACGACGGGGATGACCAGCCGCGAATCGCGCTGACGGAAGAAGCTGGCGCGGCCGATCTGGGCGAAGTTGTAGCCGTTGACAAAGCCGGTCACGGCGCGGCCGTCGTCGTTGACGCCCTGCACCTCGAAGTCGTTGTTGAAAACGGTGACCATCGCGTCGAGCGGGCTGTTGTACGCGCGGAGCTGCTGGATGGGCGTATCGACCATGAGGGTGTCGAACCCGCCGCCGCTGCTGTTGAACACGAAGTCGTTGTTGGGCGTCTGGGTGCGGATGTCCTCGTCGTACTGGTCCTGCAGGTTGGTCGTGGCGATGCGGATTTCGACGGTGCCCGTCGCCGAGGCGCGGAACTGGTAGAGATCGGTGTCGCCGATCTTCTCGATGACCGCGAAGCGATCCTGCTCGGCGCGGCGGACACCGCCCTGGGTGCGATCACCGGGCGTGCGGAACCACACGCGACGCTGGGTCGCGGTCGGCGTGGGCGTGATGAACTCGAAGTTGCTGGTGTCGCCGTTGCCGTTGAGCGTGAGCTCGGGCGCATCGGCCCACTGCCCTTCGTTGGGAACCTCGGCGAGCACGCTGATGACGTCGACGTAGACGCCGTCGCCGTCGTCCGGGTCCTCCGGCGGGAGCGCATCCATCGTGACGTTGATCGTGTAGCGGCCCGTGCCGGAGTTGTTGACATCCCGCACGGAGATGTAGTACGTCTCGCCGGCCCAGAGGCCGTCGAGGATGAGGCCGTCGGGCGTGCCGGGACCGGCCGCGCTCGCGGGATCGAGCGTGCCTGCGGGGTCCGGGAAGGGCGGTGCCTTGGTGTCGTTGGTGTAGATGACGTTGAAGTTCGAGTCGTAGACCGTGACAAACGCGTTGAGGAACGCGTCGGTCGTGGGCGCGACGGTGATCGTCACGCGCCCGGCCGGGCGCTCGTTGCGGTCCCACTGGTTTTCGAGCGCATCGGCGAAGCTGTGCACCGCAAAGACGGATGTCGCGCCCACCTCGCCCGGCGCAAGGCCGGCAACACCGGTCTTGAGCGGCTTCCATGTGTTCATCGCGTCGTGGTTGGGATCGTCGAGCTTGGCGATGCGGTTGAAGTCGTTCACCCCGTCGCCGTCGAAGTCGGCCGTGCCGTCGACCATGGTGAAATCGCCGCCGGCGTACACGATCTCGTGCCCGGCGACGTTCATCTCGTCATCCTCGAACACGTGCAGCGTGCGAACGGTGCCGTCATCGAACACGTTCGCGCCCGTAAGGAGCGGCGCTCCGTTATCTTCCCGCATGAAGAAGACAAGCCCCGAGTCCGCGCCGCCGCTGAGACCGTCGCCGCCGACGATCAACTCCTCGGTCATGCCGGTCATGCCCGGAGTCGGGTTGCCGTTGTCGTCCACGGGCGGACGCCACTTGGTGATGGTGCGGACCGGACCGGGCACGGCGATGAGCGCGCCGATGTCTCGCCACGCGGTATTGGGGCGGTAGTCCGGATTGGTGGTGGTCACCGGCGCTCGGCCGGTGTATGAGGCAAAAAACGCCGTGGCCTGACCGCCCGCGGTGGTGAAGTCGCCGCCGACATACAGGCGCGTCTCGATCATCTCATCGTGATCGGTGAAGGGGCCGCCGGGGAACGTCCCGTCAACACCGTTCTCCTCCGTGCCGGTCCCGGTGTAGGTCGCCATGGCGAACACCGGGCCGTTGGTGCCGCCGCCTTCGAGCGCGGTGTACACGCGGTCATCAGGGTCCATGGCCATGGGGTCGCCCGTCAGGCCATAACGCACGATGTTGGCCGCCGCCAGGCCGCCCGCGGTGGTGAACTGGCCACCGATGTACAGGCCTTCCGGCGGATCGTCGGGCGCATCGGGATCGGGCTGCGGACCGGCACCGTCGGGGTCCGGTGGGTCGTGCGGCATGGGCGGATCGAACGCGGCGAACGAGAAGACCGTCGGGTTCGCGCCGCCGGTCACTCCGCCGCCGCCGAAGTTCTCGATTCCGAAGGAACCGTCGCCGAGGATTCGGAAGAGGTTGTTGTTCGCCGCGCCGTAGGTGTTGAAGCGACCGCCGACGTAGAGGTCGCCGTTCCAGACGTGCAGAGCCCTGATGCTGTCGGTTGCGGCGCCGGAGAATGCGGTCGGATCGATCGCGGTCATCGGGAGCCACACGAAGCGATCGACGATCGGCGAGTAGATTCGCAGCGCGAGGTTGGTGAAGTTCCCGTCGGTATCGGTGAAGCGTCCGCCCGCGACGAGCGACGTCTCGAGCGGGCCCGCGCCGTCGGGGTCCCATTCCGTCATGGCGAAGATCGGACCGTTGATCGCGCTGGGCGCGCCGAAGAACGCCGCGGTATCCAGGCCCATCAGTTCCTGGTTCGGGCCGGCGTTCCACCAGTCGTCGGCATCCCAGATCGCAACATTGGGAGCGCCGAAGCCCAAAGTCGCGAGGTTGTTCGGGTTCAGGCGATCCGCGGTCCCGAAGTTGCCGCCGACGTACAGCGCGCGGCCCTCGTTGCCGTCGTCGCCCTCGTAGGAGTCGAGCGTCGAGACGGGCGCGACGAACTGGAACAGGTCCGTGTCGCCGGCGTTGTAGAGCCGGCCGCGATGGTTCGCGGATTGCAGCCAGCTCCGATCAAGGATCGGGTTGCCGTCGGCATCGGTCAGCAGGAAGGGGTTGCCGAACAGCAGCGGGGTGGCGAGGTCGAAGTTGATGAGACCCTGCGGCATGTCGTTGACATGGTCGTCGGTCGAAACGTTGGTGTAGTGGGCCTCGATGAACACGCCGAAGTCGCCGTGCAGCGCGCGGTCAAAGCCCTCGACAACCAGGTAGTAGTCCTGGCCGCCGATGAGGTTCACTTCGAGCTGCGGCGTGAAGCCGTTGAAGTCGTCGTTGAACGCGACCTCCGTGCCGGCGGAGTTGTACATGTGCACGGCGGGGTCGAGCAGCGCCGGGTAGTTGCCCAGCCCGCCGGGCTGGCGGATCCCGTTGAGCGGCACCTGGCCCAGGCCGACGATCGTGATGAACGAAACGCCGGTTCCCTGCGCCGTGAACGTGTACAGGCGCGAGGCGGTGCCCGCGGGGGCGTTGGACGCCGCCAGCGGTGCCACCGCATCCTGGAAGTCCAGGGGGGGCGGGCCCATCATGGGCTGCGCCAGCCGCGTCACGGGATCGATGTTGATCCTGAACGCGGCCAGATCGACCGCCAGCGAGTAGGCGCCGGTCGCCGGACGCCCGGAGTTGATCTCGTCACTGCGTACGCGGATGTAGTACGTCGTGTTCTTGGCCGACGCCCACGTCGCGAACGCGTTGGTCAGGCGGCCGGCCTGGAGATCGCGGGCAACCTCGGACACCTGGCCGAGCGTGTTGCCGCTGTCGTAGATCTCGAGGTGCGTGTCGAGCACGGCGGCATCGTCGGCGATGGCGCCGGCGGAAGCCATGCTGTCGTACTCGTCCTCGGTGCCGGTGGTCACGCGGTACACAACCTCGTCCTGCCGGATGGCGAGCGCACCGGGAACGTCCCCCTCGCCAAAGGTCTCCTGTCCCGGCATCGGCGTCGGGTTGACGACGCCGTCGTAGCCGTACTCGATCGATGTGGTATCGACGCGCAGCGTGTAGTTGCCGGTGCTGGTCCGGCCGAGCGCGGGCGTCGCCTGGGCCTTGACCAGGATCGTGTACGACTCGCCGGGCGTGCCGACGAAGCCGAGCCAGCCGTCGGGCACCGCGGCCGCGGCCGACGACAGAACGCCGTTGTTGTTGCCGAACGCGATGCGGGCGCCGGTCGAGTTGTAGACCTCGACGTACGTGTCGAGCGTGCTGTTGAGCGAGGAGCCGTCGGGCGCGAGCAGCGTGTCGGCCAGGACCGTCACGAAGTCCGATGTCCGCCCCGCGACCGTGGGCATGGTGAACCGGAAGGTGTCGCCGGTGTCGCCCGCGGCGATCGTGCCCGAGACGCCCTCGTTGGCGCCGGTCAGGGCGCGGCCGCGGCGGGCGCTGGTCAGCGGCGAGACCGCGTCGAGCGTCAGTACCGTGCCGACCGACGGGTTGAACGGCACCGGGAACGACGGGTGGTCGCCGTCGAGCAGCACGCGGGCCTCGAGCTGCTGCGCGCCGTCGAACGCGGGCGGCCAGCCCGCGCTCCGGGCTCGGCCCGCAGCGCGGGTCAGCGGGCGCGGGCCTTGCGCGCGAGTAGCGCGCAGCACACGCACGCCCCGTCGCAACAGGTCGGCAACAACACTGCTATTCCTTGTCGTCATCGTCGGGCTCCATCAACCCAGCGGCCGCGGTTCAGGGTGTTTCGGTCAGGGGACTTCGCGGCGGTCGCTCCCTCGGCAACGCCGCATGTGGCCGGTGCTTGCCGTCGCTCCCGCTCGGGAACGGCCGACGTTGTCCGGCGCTTCCTCTCAGCCTTCGACGCGCCCTTCCGGGCACTGCCGGGCTGAACGCCCCAACCAACTCTTCCATCTACAACGTACACTCTAACCGAACCGGGGGCCATTCGTCCAGTCGCGGAGGTTGGTTCCTCACATACCCCCAATCTCGTCGGTCGGCACGACGTCGGCGAGTCGGAGCGGCGGGCACCGGAACCCCGTGCTCCGGTCGGGCCGGGGCGCGCAACGGATGTCGCCGGACCTCGCCCTGTTTGCACGCGGGTCCGCCCCGTCCGCAGCCCTTTGCAAGGCCTTTGGTAGGATCGTCCCAAACCCGCGAACCCGCCCCCACCCATTTGCGGCGAACGCGCGGCGATCACACGGCAGTTCCGGCTCAACCGCCGGTCTGCCGGTTGCGGAACCCCTCCGGGTGGGCCGACGATGCCCTCGAGCGGCCCGACAGCGCTCCAAAGCGTGCCCACAAAGGTCCAAAACCTCTGCACTTTGCTCCTGAGTGTGCCCGCCGAACTCCAAAGCCTGCACACCATGGCGTTCCGCCCGCGCCCGATGCTCCCGGGCGTGGCGTGCCACCCCTCACTTCAGGGGGCGCTCGCCGATCGCGCACCGCACCGCGCCCTCCGCGAGCAGGCTCGTCGGGTCATACACCGGAATCGGGGAGTTGTCGGAACTGACCAGCAGCGGGGCCTCGGAACACCCGAGGATCACCCCCTCGCACCCGTTGTCGGCAAGCTTGCGGATCACCCCCACCATCCGGTTTTCGGATTCCTCCCGCACCCGCCCGAACACCAGCTCGCGGAAGATGATCTCGTCCACGGTCTGGGCATCGTCCTGGTCGGGGATCAGCACCTTCACCCCCCGGATGCCCAGGTGGGTCTGGTAGGTCGAGCCGAACATCACCATCTTGGTCCCGATGAGCCCGACGGACTTGCGCCCGTCGTGGCTGATCCGTTCGGCCACCAGTTCGGTCATCGTGAGCCACGGGATCGGCGAGGCCCCCTCGGCCAGGTGGACCCCGTGCTGCATGAGGTTGTCGGGCACGATGCAGAACTCGGCGCCCGCGGCCGCGAGGATGCGCGACGACTTGACCAGCAGTTCGCCGACCTTGTGCCAGTCGTCCCTCCGCACCGCCTCGACGTAGACGGCCAGCGGCTCGTTGTGGAGCGAGACGGTCGGGTGGTTGTGCTCGCCGATGAGTTTGGCCGCCAGGCGGAAGATCTCGCGGTAGCACAGCGCCGAACCCTCCGGGCTGACCGCGACGATACCGATGTGCTTGGCCACGGATCGGGCTCCTTCGAGCAATGGTGAGGGGGTTGAGCGGCGAGGTCAAGGTGCCGTGGCCCCGATGCGGGAGGTCGCGGGTTCGGGCGACGGCGCGGCGGCCCGGGCCGGTTTCCCGCTGCACGCCACCGCGCACGACCCGCATCGCCCATACCGTTGCCCATGCCGTGGGACCCGTTTTCCGTGCTCGGATTGAAGAGGGTGTTCGACCTCTCGAGCGCGGAGATCGAGCGGGCGTACCTCGCCCGCGTGGCGAGCCCGCCCGCGGCCGCGGATGGCGACGGTCCCGGCGCGGACCTGAACCGGGCGCGGCGGGAGTTGAAGGACCCCGAGTCCCGTGCCAACGCCCTGCTCGGACTGCTCGGCGGACCCGCCAAGGAACAGGACCGCTCGCTGCCGGATGGCTTCCTGATGGAGATGATGGCCGTGCGGGAGCGGATGGAATCTGAAGGCGAGCCGGCACGGACCGGATGGGAGGAATGGGGCGAGGCCCGGCGCGAGGAACTCCGGAGCGCAACGGCCGACCTGTTCCGGCAACTCGATGGCGCACCCTCGCCCGCGACGGACCGGCTGAGGGCCATCCGACGGCAACTCAACGCGTGGCGGTACATCGAGCGGATGCTGGAACAGACCGGCGGGCTGTGAGCATCGCCGCGGCGGCGGGCCGCCCGCGAACGCAGCGGGGGTGCGCCCGGCCCGATTCCCGCGCGTCCCGGGCGGCGGGGGTGCTCAATCGTGGGCGCGTTCGACGATCTACGCTCCCGAGCGGTCCGCCATTCCCGACGATAACCTGTCCCGCACCCGCAACGATCGGTTCTCTCCCGCACTCCCCCACCTCCACCCATGCGCCAATACGATCTCGTTGTCATCGGCTCCGGACCCGGCGGCCAGAAGGCCGCAATCCAGGCCGCCAAACTCGGCAAGTCCGTCGTCATCATCGAACGCATGGCGTTCGTGGGCGGCGTGGCGATCAACACGGGCACCATCCCGAGCAAGGCCTTGCGCGAGGCGGTCTTGGACCTCAAGGCCACCGTGCGTGCGAGGCTCGGAGCGCCCGGCGCGGGCGGGACCATCGACCGCAGGGCCGCGCTGAGCACGCTCGTGGAGAGCTGCAACCGCGTCATCAAGGCCGAGATCGAGGTCGTCCGCAAGGCCCTGGTTTCCAACAACATCGAGCTCATCCACGGCGTCGGCTCGCTCGCGGGCCCCGACACGGTGGTGGTCGAGGGCGAACACTCGGTCGAGACCGTCGGGGCGACCAACATCGTCGTTGCCACCGGCACGGTCCCCGCCAAGCCCGCCGATGTCCCCTTCGACGGGGTCAACATCATCACCAGCGACGAGATCCTCAAACTCGAGTACTTGCCGACGACCATGATCGTCGTGGGTGGCGGCGTCATCGGCACCGAGTACGCCAGCATGCTCGCGAGCCTGGGGGTGCGCGTCACGCTCATCGAGGGCCGCCCGCGGCTGCTGGACTTCCTCGACAACGAGGTGTGCGAGGCCCTGCAGTACCACCTGCGGCAGATGGGCGTGACCCTGCGGCTGGGCGAGAAGGTCGTCAGCATCAAGAAGGTCCCCCCGCTGCCGGGCGGCCGCACGGGCGCGCCCGCCAACGCGTCCGGGGGCGGCGAGATGGTCGAGGCGATGCTCGAGAGCGGGAAGACCATCCGCGCCGACTGCCTGATGTACTGCATCGGACGCCAGGGCGCGACCGACCGGCTGAACCTCCAGAACGCCGGGCTGAGCGCCGACGAGCGCGGCCGCATCAAGGTCAACGAAAAGTACCAGACATCCGTCGAGAACATCTACGCGGTGGGCGATGTCATCGGGTTCCCCGCGCTGGCGAGCACGAGCATGGAGCAGGGACGGCTGGCCGCGTGCCACATGTTCGGCGAGCCCAGCGAGTCGGTGCCGGACCTGTTCCCCTACGGGATCTACGCGATCCCGGAGATCTCGATGGTCGGGTGGACCGAGGAACGGCTGACCAAGGAGGGAATCCCCTACGAGGCGGGCATCGCGCAGTACAAGGAGACCGCCCGCGGCCAACTCCTGGGCGACGAGATCGGGATGCTCAAGATGCTCATCCACCAGGAGAGCGGGGTGGTGCTGGGCGTGCACATCATCGGATCGCAGGCGACGGAACTGATCCACATCGGCCAGGCGGTGATGGCCCACAAGGGCACGGTCAACTACTTCGTCAACACCGTGTTCAACTACCCCACGCTCGCCGAGTGCTACAAGATCGCGGCGTTCAACGGCCGGAACAAGCTGCGGGCCGTCTGAGCCGGCGCACCCGTGCGGGGCGCGCGCCCCGGCCCGGCCCGCTTATGCTTGGGCATGGCCAAGCGTTCCGCACCCGCCAAGCCCGCCAAGTCCGACGAGTCGCCGGGGCCGTTGACCGGCGCCGCCTCGCGGGTCGTGAGCCTCGACGGGGTCATCGGCCACGAACAACCCAAGCGCACGCTCGCGTCCGCGATGGTCGGGGGACGCATCCACCACGCGTGGATCTTCCACGGCCCGCCCGGGGTCGGCAAGTTCACGCTCGCCTACGCGCTGGCGAGCGTGCTGCTCGACCCCACGACCGGCAAGGGACTGACAGGGCCGCTCGCGCCCGACGCCGACAGCGCCGTACAGCGGCTCTGCCGCGCGGGAACGCACCCGGACCTGCACACGATCAGCAAGGAACTCGCGGCGGTCTGCCGCGAGGACTCGGTCCGCAAGTCCAAGCAGAACACCATCGCCCGAGAGGTTCTTGTGGAGTTTCTGCTCGAACCCGCCGCGAAGACACGGGTTCTGCCGGGCGAGTCGAAGATGGGCAAGGCGTTCATCGTCGATCAGGCCGAACTGCTCGATGTCCGCGGGCAGAACACGCTGCTCAAGACGCTCGAAGAGCCCCCGGCTGGGACGATCATCTTCCTGATCACATCCAACGAGGACCGCCTGCTGCCGACCATCCGCAGCCGGTGTCAACGTCTCTCGTTCGGGGCGCTGAGCGATGAGGACATGGACCGCTGGTTCAAGTCCAGAACCTTCGAGCTCGATGCCAAGCGTCGGGCGTGGGTGCGTTCGTTCGCGGCGGGCTCACCCGGAATGGCCGCCATGGCGGTCGAGTGCGAGCTCTTCGCCTGGCACGAGGCGACGTCGCCGATCTTTGAGACCCTCGAACGCGGCGGCTTTGTGCCTGACGCCGGGACGACGCTCGCCAAGCTGGTGAACGAGCGGGCCGAGGCGGATGTGAAGGCCAATCCGGACGCCAGCAAGGACGGCGCGAACAAGGCGTGGGCCCGACGGATGCTCGCGTTCCTTGCCGAACACCATCGCGCCTCGCTCCGCGCCCGAGCGAGCGACCGCGGGTTCGCCGGAGCCGACGACCCCGGCGTGGCCCGCGACCTCGCGGCGATAGAGGCGATTCAAGCCGCGGAGGGATACCTCGCGGCCAACGTCAACCTCGCGCTGCTCTTCGAGAACCTCGTGGCGCAGTTCGCGTGCAAGTCCGAGTTGGTGTAGCCGAGGGATTGAATCGCGAGGTCGATCGTCCGGTTCATCCCTGCACGCTCAGCACCGGAGCGCGGGTCGCGGTTCCGGCCTGGCCGGGACCGGGCTGCGTGGAGGCGGCGGGGGCCGAGTCCGATGCGAGCTTCTCCATCGCCAGCACCCAGGTCTCACGCTCAAACTGGACCAACTCGATGGCCTTGTCGGCCTTGGTGATGTCCTTCTCGAGCGAGGCTTCAACGACCGTCTGGAAGATGAAGGTGTAGAGCGATCGGACGCGTGCGCACAGTTCGGGCGCCTCCTGCACTCTCATGGAACTGATCAGTTCGACGATGATGTTCCGCGTCTGGGAGAAGCCCTCGTAACTCGCGGAGTAGTCCTTGCGAACCAGCCCGTCGCGACCCTGCTGGAGAAACCGCAGAGCCCCGTCGAGGAGGAGCAGGCGCAGCTTCGCGGGCGAGGCCGTCAGCACCTGCGTTTGCAGGTAGGCCGCGGCCGGCTGCGAGGCCTTGTTCGGGGCGTAGGACGTTGAGTCGGTCGGCATGGGCGAGTAGATCGGCGAGTCTGGACCGAGGCTTGATCAGCGGGCGCCCGACAGGCCCAAAGAACCGAGCGAGTTCTGTTGTCGCTGCAGGTTTGCAAGCGTTGTTTCGAGTTGCGCGAACTGCTGGGTCAGGTAGGTTCTGCGCGTCACCAGCCTCGCGTCGATCGAGGCGATCCGGGCGTTCTGAGCCGCGATCTCCGTGTCCAGGGCGTTGCTGCGGCGCCCCAGCGACCCTCCGGCGGTCGTGCTGAACGAATCCACCAACTGCGCGAACTGCTCGGCGACACCGAGCGACGTGTAGGTCGCGTCCGGCGTTTCGAGCACGTAGATGCCCGGCGAAACCTCCCGGCGCGTCTCGGCCGTCGCCTGCGTGCGCGCCGCGAAGAGATCGGCCACGGCTTCGGGATCGGCAGCGAGCGCGGCCTGCAGCTTGGCCGAATCGACCGAGAGCGTGCCGCCGCTGCCGATCTTGATGCCCACCTGGCTCAGGTACTTGTACCCGCTGGACACGCCCCGCGCGGGCTTGAGGAGCTGGTCGTACAGCGCCCGTCGCAGTTCGTTGGCGGTCGAATCGCCCAGGAGCGTGCCCTTGACCTTGGTGGTGTCGTCGTACGAGGTGTAGCGGTCGATTCTCGCCACCACGTCGTTGAACGCGGTCACGAACTGCGTGACGGCCTCCTCGATCGCCGCGGTGTCGCGGGAGACGGTCAGCGTGACGGGCGTCTCGCTGGCCGACTTGGCGTTGATCGTCAGGCCGTCCACGACGCCGTCGATCGTGTTGGTGCTGCTCTCGATGAGCACCGCACGCGCGGGGTCATCGGAGCCGAAGAACACGCGGGAGTTCCTCGCTTCGGCGATCGTGGTCAGACCGAGATCGACACCCGTCGCTTCGAGCGTGAACGCCCCGGCCTGGCCGGTCTGGGAGGCCGTGAGCTGCAGTCGAAACGGGCTCGCCCCGCTGCCATCGCGGATCACCGACGCGGTTGCGCCGGACTTCACCGCGTTGATCTTGGTCACGATCTGGTCGAGCGTGTCGGCCGCGCTCACCGTGATGGCTCGCTCGAACGAACCATCCACGAAGTTCTCGCTGGTGCTGTTCGCGGCGGTGCCGACGATGTTCAGGCTCTTGGCGACGGTGCCGTTGGTGTCGCGGATCGAGATGGCCTGCGCCCCGGTCGAACCGGGGGCTTTCTCGAGCAGCAGACCGTCACCGTCATCGTTGATGCGGGCTCGCACGCCGATGTTCTTGCTGTTGATCTCCTGGATCACGTCGGCGAGGTTGCGGCTGTCGGCCCCGATGTCCACGGTCGCGCGGCCGTCGGGCCCGATGATCTCGAATGTCCCCGTCCCGATGCCCTTGCCGTCGTTGAACGAAGCGAGGAGGGTCGATTCGCTGATGTAGCGGTGCTGCAATCGCGTGCCGCGCACGGTCGAGGAGGCGACGCCGGAAGCACCGGTCGCGACACCCAGCGATGTCGCGCCCTGACCATCGACGATGAAGTTGCCGACGCCCGCGGTGTTGTCCACAAGTTGAATACCGACGCCCGAAGAGGCGACCGTCGCTGTCACATCGCCGCCGGTCAGGTCGCCGATCTCGCGGAGCATGTCGTCGATCGATCCATCGACCGACACGGAGAAGTTGTGCTGTGAACCGTCGCGTGTGGTGATCTGGAACGCACCGCTCGCCAGCCCAGCGCCGCCCGTCAGATTGCTGACCAGCGTCGAGTTCATCCCGGCGAGCACGGGCGATCCGTCGAGCGTCGCCGAGGAGGTTGATCCCACGATCTTGAGATCGGCCGCCGCGCCGCTGATGTCGATGACCTCGAGGTTGTCCGCGCCGGTCGGCGTCGATGAATCCACCAGGCGCAGGCCGCGCCCGTCCGAGGTGGCCCGAACCGTGACTTTGCCTTCGGTCTGAGACTCGATCCGCGCACGGAGCGTCGCGAAGTCGCTCACGGCCGAGGCTGTCTTGGTCAACTTGTCATCGACGGTCTCCCAGATGTCGCCGATGTCCACGCCGTACGACGAGCCGTCGCGAGTCTTCAGCGTGAAGTCCGTGGTCGGGTTGACGCCCGACACGATCGCGCCCACCGCGTTGTTGAACCGGATGCCGTTCCCGTCGTTGAACGACTGGAGCGAGGTCGAATCGCCCAGGAAGTAGACGCTTTCCCCCTCGATCTCGGCGTTGAGCGCGCTCCCCTCGATGCCCAGGCTCGTGGCGGTGTTGTAGCCAACGGCGTTCTCGATCCGGAGCGTGCCCGCCACGCCCGAATCATCCTCGATCACGAGCTTGTCACCCTCGGCCCGCGCCGTGATCCGGGCGGTCTGCGTGCTGTTGAGTTTGTCGAGGACCTCGCCGACGGTCGCCGCGCGCGACAGGTCGATGGTCTCGGAGCGACCCGCGTGATCGGTCACGACGATCTTTCCGCGCTCGATCCCGGCCCCGCCCCGCAGGTCCGCCAGTTTCGTGTCCGAATCCAGCCGGCCGCGGGCCGATTCCAGGGTGATCGACGTCGCGCCGACACCCGAAACGTTGCGGTCGGTGAACCCGCGGCTCAGCACCTGCTGGGTGCCGACGGTTTGCGCGACGATGAAGCTGAACCCGCCGAGCGCCGCCCCCGTCGAGGCCGAACCCGTCAGCACATCCACGTTGGTGCTCGCGACGGTCGAGGTGCGGAAGATGTCGCTGGCCCGGAACTTCGCCGCGGCGGACTTCAGCGAGCCCAGGCGGCTGTTCAGGTCGAGGAACGCGGCCTGGTCGGTCTGCAACTCCACAACCCGCTGCTGCGCGAGCGTCCGCGGCCGCGCCTCGATCTGCAACAACTGCGTGATCAGCGCCGAGTAGTCGATCCCGCTCACCAGCCCCGTGCTCGTGTTGATCCCGCTCATGCCCCACACTCCTCGGCACTCATGGCCAAGTGCGCTCTTGAACAACCCGCTCCACCGGTCGAACCCGTCTCGCTCACGCGGCCTTTCGGGCCCGGCGTTCCGCCGACTCCGCGAACGGCCACGGACCCGTTGCCGCTGTGTTGCTCGCCCACAACCCGTCGCGGTGGCTCGGACGGTCCAGGCCGCGCCGCTGGAGGTTGAGCATGTCCGAAGCCCAGCTCCGAAGCACGCGGGTGAACATCTCCTGAGCGTGGCGAGGGTCGGCGGAAATGGCGTTGGTTCGGCTCTTCATGGCGCGTGCTCCCGATGTTCGCACCGGGTGCCTGTTCATCGGCCCGGCCGGACCGGGGGCTGAACAACCGCGATGCGTGACCGCTGCGATCGACCCATTACGGACGCGAGTTGCGTGCCAGCGCGGAAGATATTGAAGAATGCCCTAAATAGGGGGATTCCAGGACGCCGCTTGGCGTTCTCAGTTTGGTCGCCAGAACCGCCGCGGCATCGGGCCGATACTCTCCACCAGAAGCACCCTCGCCCAAGCCATGACCAACCAGCCCCACAACGCTCCGTTTCCTCCTGCGAACGCGAACGACCGCAAGACACGGCTCCAACCGTGGCTTGGGTTGGTCGTCCTCCTTGTTTCGGGGATCGTTGCTCTGAGCGCCTTGGCGGGTGGGGTGGCGTCGATGTTGACCTCTCCACCGACGTGGTTCCTGCTGGGGTTCGAGTTCGTCACGTTTGCGGCGGCCGTCTTCGGTGTGCTGCTCGGGCTGGGCAAGTTTCCCAGCGCGCCGGGCCTGGCTCTGCTGTGCGTGGCGGGCGCGATCGCCGCGAGCGCGTTTCTCGGCTATCTGGGCGCGGCCAAGGAACTCATGGGCGTCAAACTCGGACCGTTCATGTTGGGACGATGGGCCGCGGCGGGCGGCATCGCCGTGGCCGCCGGGATTGCGGTTGTGATGCGGCACCCCCGGGCCAGCCTGTCGAAACTGGCCTCGGGAGGCGCGTGCGCGGCGGGGCTGGCCGCCTGCGGCGCCGCCATCTGGTTTCTTGGGGGCGCAATGAGCAAGCTGGCGCCGACGGTGCAGGCAATCGCGGGACTGATCGCGTTCGTTGTGCTGCTCGGTCTGCTCGCGGCCTCCGTGCACCTGTTCATCGCGGCCTTCGAGTCGTGCGATGTCGAGAATCTTCCGGAGCGCGACGGGGCTTGAGGTCAGCGGCTCGCGAGGAAACGCCGGAGCGATTCGGTTGCGGCGGCCGATGTCTCCGCAGAAAACCACAGCGACTGGTGCTGCCCGCCCTCGATTTCGTCGATGCGGCCATCGCGCGCCGAGGCCGCGAGGCGGCGGCCGTCTTCGATCGGTGAAACCAGATCGGCCCGCCCGTGGATCACCAGCAAACGGCAGTCAAGCCGGGAAGCATCGAGTCGAACACGGCCCCCACCGCCCGCGAGGCCGGGTCCGGCCCCTCGCCGGACCCCCACGGCCGCGAGCGCGGGCCCGAGGTTTGCGCGATACGGCAGGCCGCGATGCCGGAGGACGTTGAGCGCGGGCGTGCGTGGAAGAACGTACGGCGCTTCGGCAATCAAACCCTCCACCGCCCGGTTGCTGCTCGCGGCCTCAATGCTGATGCGGGCTCCGAGCGAGAACCCCCAGAGTACGACGCGACGGTCTCGCTCTGCGATGCGCTCGACCAGCGCACGCAACGCCCCACTCTCGGTCAACCCCAGCGAGCATCGGCCTCGGGCCTCGCCGTGCCCGGGCAGGTCCCAGACGATCAATCGAGAAACCACGGGCAGAGCCGCGGCAACGCGGCCCGAGCCGAGCATGACCACGCGCGAGTCCGACCAGCCGTGCGTGAGGATGACCGTCGGACCGCTGGGATCGAGCCCCGCGATGTCCCACACGGGCAGTTCCAGTCCTCCATCCCCCTCGCCCGTCAGAGTTCCGGCGCGGAACGTCCACTCGCTCCAGGCGACCTCGTGCCGCGCGTGCGGATCGGGAAGTCGCAGTTCCGATGGATCGCCGGGAAGGGAGCGTGCGACTGCCCACCCGTAGGTCCGTCGTGGCGGGCGCGTGAGCATGAGGTAGGTGTGCACGGAGAGCATCCCCCAGCCGATGACCAGGCCGATTCCCAGCAGCAGGATGAGCCCGAGCACATTCAAGGGCGGTTTATAGGGAAGGACCCGCGCCGACGCGTGCTCGTCCGGCAAACGCAAAGACCCACGTCCCGCCAGGGCGCGTGGGTCTTGCTGAATCCCGGAGGTTCGTGATGGCTCGTCAGTCGCAGCCGCGGAAGTACGCCGCCAGGAAGTCAAAGATGTCCTGCACGGTGATCGAGGCGGAGCCGTTGATGTCGGCGTGCGGGTCGCCCGCGAAGTAGGCGGCGAGGAAGTCGAACAGGTCCTGGACGGTGACCGTGCCGCTGAGGTTGAAATCAGCGGGGCAATCGGGGATCGGGACGACGCCCTCGCCGGGATCGACGATGTTGTCCCACGCGGGGCCGGTGTGGATCGCCGGGTCGAAGTTGGTGCGGCTGCGGGTGAGGCTCATGGATCGCATCGCGGGGAGGCCGCCGAAGACCTGGGTAGGAGCGAGACGGAGTCGGCCGGCGAGCGGGTCACGATCGAGCACCCTGACGCGACCGTCGGCCACCACGAAGATGCCTCCGTCCGCCGGGTGGATGTCCTGGACGCTCTGGACCGCGGGAAGGTGCAGGGAGTGGGTGAGGGCCAGGCGCGGCGTTCCGGGAATGATGGAGAGCTCGTGGACCGATGCGGTGCCGGGGATGGTCACGAGGTAGCGGCCGGACGCGGTCGGATCGGGAATGACCGAGCCGTCGCCCATCACCGGAACTCCCGAGGGAAGTGGCTCGTCGATGGCGGAGGAGAGGTCTTTGGAGAAGCGGATGAGGCGGCGATTGCCGGGAGTCAGCACCACGATCTCGTCGAGAACGTCGTCGAAGCAGATGCTGCTGGCGGGCGACGCGAGCGGCCGCGACGCGGCGATTTCCGGGGCCCGACCGGACAGATCAAAGACCTTGAGCACCGAACCGTCGCAGACGATGAGGCGGCCGAACCGATCGAAGGTGATCGGAGACTGACCCTGCACGGCGGGAAGGAGCAACCCGACATCGGTGTCGCTTCCGTCGGCGAGGTTGAGCAGCCGGAGCCGGTGCGAGGAGGCGATCGCGGCGGGCGTGAAACGCACGTAGGCCGCTTTGGACTGATCGGGGTGGATGGCGATCGAATCCGCGATCGCCCCGGAGGGCAGAGTGAAGACGCGGTTCTGCGGCGAGGAATCACCGAAGAGCGACGCGGCGAAGGTCAGGTGGATCTCCGGCAACGCCGTGGCCGGAGACCAGCACGCGAAGTTCGACCGGATGATGTACATGGTGTCCACGTACCGGCGCGTGGTGCTGCCGACGCCGAAGTCCGCGAGTCGGGTGAGCGTCTTGGTCGAGCCGGAGAGCGGGAAGTCGCGGAAGGTCTCCTGCAGGCCGCGCGAGGTGGCCGTTGCGAAAGTTGACTGCGACGAGAGCATGGAGTCGTCGGCGGGATTGCGGACACGGATGATCGGCGAGGGAGAGCAGACGTCGGTGAGGCCGTTGAGCGTGACGCAGTGTCCGCCGTCCCGGTAGTAGTAGTAGCCGCCGGCACCGGCCGCCTGCTTGTAGTAGCCGTAGCAGATGTTGACCAGGCCGTTGGTGAGCATCTGGAAGTACATGTCGAAGGGTGTGATGTTGCCGTACCAGACGCTGGCGGAGAAGAGGTAGGGCGCGCGGCCGAACATGTAGCTCTGAAGGCCGGTCAGACCGGTGTTGCCTCCGGTGCCGCCGGTCGCGCTGGTGCTCATGAGCACGCCCATCGAGGCGTCGGTCTGAGTCACGAGGCTGTAGTTGGCCTGGCTCTGCCAGTCGCGCGGGCCGGACATCATGAACGGGTAGCCGCGGTTGGCGATGTAGGCCATCCAGTTGGTCGCGCTGGTGGGGACGCAGTACATGCCGCCGTCGCCGGGGAGCGCATCGCGCTTCTGATCGAAGTCGGGAACGTTCCATCGGTAGATGTGGCACTGGCCGAGAGCGGGCACGGCGAGACCCGAACACAGGAGGGCGGTGGCGACGAGGTTCTTGAAGGCGTGCATGGCGAGAATCCGAGGATTGACCGGTAAGGTCGTGATGCGTGGGTGCTGGGCGCTTCGCGGCCTCAACCCCGTAGGGGGATGGGCCGACCCACAATGCCATGCGGATGGGGGCGCAGAGGAGGACAAAGAAGCCGGAGCCAACGGACGGTCGCGCCCGGAGCCCGCGAGCGACACCACCCGACAGCTGTGCGGCGCAGGAACTCGCCCCTCTGCCCCCCGCCCACCCGCGCTGGGGAGCCCCGCGGCTACAGTGCTCGCGGGTTGAAACTCGACGATCGACATGTCCCGGTGCTGATGGAACACGTGCTCCGGGTGCTGGCGCCTCGCTCAGGCCAGACGATCGTGGATTGCACCCTCGGCCTGGGCGGACACTCGGCGGCGATCCTCGAAAGGCTCAAGCCGGACGGTCGGCTCATAGGCATCGACCTGGACGCGGACAATCTGGCTTCGGCGCGGGTGGTGTTGCAGCGCGTCAAGGGCCGCGAGGGAACGGTGCGGTTTGACCTGTTCCACGGCAACTTCGCCGGGCTGATGGATGTCCTTGCCCGAGCGAAGGTCGAGCGCGTGGACGGGGTGCTCGCGGATATCGGGGTCGCGAGCACGCAGATCGACGATCAGTCCCGGGGCTTCTCGTACCGACGCGCCGGCCCCCTGGATATGCGGATGGACATCACACGGGGCGCGACCGCCGCCGACCTGGTGAACCGGCTGAGCGAGAAGGAGCTCGCCGTGGCGATCGAGGAGCACGGTGACGAGAGCGATGCGAAGAAGATCGCGAGACTGATCGTGAAGAGGCGCGGGGCGAGCCCGATCACTACGACCGAGGAGTTGACGGCGATCGTGTGCGAGGCTCGAGACTTCACGCTGGAGCGGGCCGCACACGCGAAACTGCACCCGGCGGCGCGGACGTTTCAGGCCATCCGAATACTGGTCAACCGGGAGATGGCGAACCTCGACCGGCTGCTGACCGTGCTGCCACAGGTTCTGAAACCGGGCGGGATGGCGGCGATTATCACCTTTCACAGCGGTGAGGACCGGCGCGTGAAGCACGCGTTCAGGGACGGGCAGCGAGCGGGCGCTTACTCGGCGGACGGCCGAGACCCGATCGTGGCGAGTGAGGAAGAGGCACGAGCGAACTCGCGAGCGAGGTCGGCGAAGTTGCGATGGGCGAGAACGCCGGGCTGAGCTCCGTGCTCGTCGATCCGCCCGCTCGCGGGCCGATGTCGAGGCGTACGTCAGCGCAAGCGAGGCCTCCGCGGCGGCACGGCGGCTGTACGAGTTACTCGGTTTCGTCGCGTGGGGAGTCGAGCCGGATTGCCCGCGGTGGAAGGGCCAGAGCCACTCCGAGACCCACATGAGTTGGGGCTTGTGACGGCCGCACGACACAACGCGGCCGGGGAACGCCCACGGGCCGCGGTGTCGGGATGAGGACAAGTGGCCGGTTCGCTCGAGCCGCGTGAGTCCGGCGCGCAGGGCGTGCAACGCCCGGATCCGGTACCGGATCAGAAGCCGACGGCCAGCGCGATCGCGATGGCGGAAATGCCGATCCAGACGAAGGCCTGGAGCGCGAAGTCGAGCGAGTTGATGGCCACATCACGCGAAAGGATGCGGTTGTCGTGGGTCGGGTTGGCGCGGGTGCGCGGCATGTGGACAGGCTCCGAACGGTGACAAGGCCGGCGTTTGGATGCCGGGCGGGCGTCACGGTCACGGATGTATGCGTCGCCGCGGGCCATTGCGGACAAAGAAAAGGAATCTGGAAGGCACGACGCGCCCGGCGTTGGATCACGCCCGCCGATCCGAGCACCGCACTCCGCGATCTAGCAACCCTCGAAGTAGCAGGTCACGAAGTCGAAGACGTCCTGGACCGAGGTCGCGCCCGAGTAGTTGAAGTCGCCATCGCCGTTGAAGAACGAGGTGAGGTAGTCGAAGATGTCCTGGAGGGTGACGGTCCCGGTGTTGTCCCAGTCGCAGCGGCAGCGGTGGGCGACGAACCGCGTCGCATCGTCGAGGTTGATCCAGCCGATGTTCTCGCCCCAGGCGAAGCCTCGGAGACGCATCTCGGCGGCGTCGAACGTCGCCGTGCGCTGGGGAGAGGCGAGCGCACCGCCCGAGAAGTTGATCCAGCCGACGTTCTCACCCCACGCGAGACCGCTGAGGCGTCCCGTGAGCGTGTCGCGGTTGACGCCGAAGTCCGAGCCGGTCGAGTTGGCGTAGGCCGTGCCGTTGGCGGGCGAGCCGTCGCCGAGGTTCATCCACCCGATGTTCTCACCCCAGACGAAACCGGAAAGGAAGCGGGCGCCGAGGCGAGCGCCCTGCGCACCGGCCGGAACTCCCGCCCCGCGCCAGTCGAGCCAGCCGCAGTTCTCGCTCCAGGTGTGCTTGTCGCTGGGTGACACATTGCTCTGCGCGAGCACGGGCGCGGCGGAGAGCGCGAGCGCCGCAAGTGAGACGAACGGGCTGGTGGTCATTGGGACAGTCCGGAAGGTCAGTTGATGAAGTTTGCCCAGGGGCTGGTGGTGGTCACTGTTCCCAGGCCTGTCGCGGCCGGCCCGATGACGTTGTTGCTCAGGGCTGCTCCCGCGCCGACGATGTTGTTGGCGTTGTTCGACAGGCTGTTCTGCACGATCGTGTTCCGGGCGGCCGCGGATTCGAGAAAGATGGCGACGTTGCCCGTGCCGGTCTGGGCGGTGATCGTGCAGCCGGAGATGCGGTTGTCGGAACCGGTGATGTAGACGCCGCGGTTGGCGTTGGAGCGGATGCTGGAATCCGTCAGCGTGCAGCCCAGCCCGAGCCCGATGCCGCCGGAGCTGTTGGAGGCCGCGGTGCACTGCGATACGACGCATCCGCTGGTCGCATTGAAGCCATAAACGCTGTTGCCACGTGCCGAGCAGGACGTGAACGTGCTTCCATCGCCGACAAAGCCGCTGCCGGTGTTCTCGAACGAGCTGCAACCAACGATCGAGCAGTTGCCCCCGGATATGCCCTGGACGTTGCTGTAGGCGGTGCAGTTCTCGATCGTCGAGCCGGAGGCGAAGATGGCATCGCCGAAGTTGTCGTGGGCGGTGCAGGCGCTGATGAGGCTGCCGCGGCCGGCCGCGATCGCCGTATCGCTGGTGGAGAGTTGACCGTTGCGAGCCGAGATGCAGCGGATGATCTGCGACCCATCACCGACAACGATGCCGCTGAAACCGTTGTCGAGGCAGCGGATGTCGATGGCCCGCGAGGCGACGATGCCGCTGGCCGTACCGATGAGGGCAAGCCCGTCGAGCCCCCAGTTGCGGACCGTGCCGTTCAGCACGGTGATGTTCCGGAGGTTCGCAGCGGTCGGCACGATCCCGTCGAACGAACCCGGCACACCGATGACCTCGAACCCAGAGAGATCGATGGTGACGTTGGAACTGACGATCTCGATCCCGTGCCTGCCGGACTGGCCGGTGATGCTGGCGGTGAGGTAGTAGTTGCCGGGCAGGGTGATGCGGTAGAGCGAATCGGCATCGCCGGGTGTCGTGACGGGCCCGATCGCGGTGCGGGGCTCGATCTCGGTCAGCGTCTTGCCGGTCGGTGCGACCGGGCCGGCGGGCGGGTCGAGCGGGCCGCCCGGGGCGGCGGCGGCGACTACTGCGAGAAGGCCGCCGATGGCGAGAATGGTTCGTCGGTTGTGCATGAACGGCTCCTGACGCGAGGGCGTGCGCTGAGTGTGATCGCAATCGCCGGTCGGGAGGCTTATCGGTCGGCCGCGCCGCGGGGATCAAGGCTTCGACCGAGTCGACGAGTGCAGCGGCCGGTTGTGCAAGCCTTCGGGTCTGGGAGCACGAAGACAATCAAGTCCGCGAGGTCGGCGCGGACGGCGATAGTGGGTGGCGGGGATTCCCGCCACCGCGCGCCACGCGTTGGGAGGTTGACACTCGCTGTCAGGCGGGACGAGGAATCATCCCGGGCGGGATGATGTCCGGCGGCGGCTCGGGTGCCGGCCTGTTCTGTTGAGCTTCCTTGCGGGCCTCGGCGGCGAGGAGATCGCTGACGGTCGGCTTTCCGAGCGTCTCGCCACGCAGGAGTCTCTTCACCTCGTCGGCGCCGAGCGTTTCGTACTTGAGCAGCGCCTCGGCCACGGCCACGACCTTGTCCCAGTTCTCGTCGATGAGTTTCTTGGCTTCGGCGTAGGCCTCATCGACCATGCGGCGGATCTCGGCGTCGATCATCGCCGCGGTCGCGTCGGAGTACGCCTTCTCGGGGAGCTGCATCTCGCGCGTGTCCACGGGGGCGTAACGGATGAAGCCGAGCTTTTCGCTCATGCCCCATTCGAGGATCATGTTGCGAGCCAGGTCGGTGACCATCGCGATATCCATGGCCGCGCCGGAGCAGATGTTTTGGGTCGCCTTCTCCTCAGCGATTCGTCCGCCGCAGAGCACGCGCATGGTCGCCCTCAGCCACTTCAGGCCGTAGCCCATGCGGTCCTTTTCGGGCAGGCTGAACGTGGCCCCGAGCGAGCCGCCGCGCGGGATGATGGTGACCTTGTGGAGCGGGTCGGCATCGGGCAGGAGCGACTGGAGCACCGCGTGGCCGGCCTCGTGGTAGGCGGTCAGGCGGTTGTCGTCCTTCTCGCGGTGCATGCTCTTGCGGGCGCGGCCGTAGCGGACCTTGTCGCGGGCCTCTTCGAGGTCTTCCTGCTCGATGAAATCCTTGTTGTGCAGTGTCGCGGCGATCGCGGCCTCGTTGATGAGCGCGGCGAGGTCGGCGCCGGAGAACATCGGCGTCGCCCGCGCGACCTTCTCCAGATCGACATCGGGGCCGAGCTTGACCTTCTTGGCGTGGACCTTGAGGATCTCGACGCGCCCGACGATGTCGGGGCGGGGCACGACGATCTGCCGGTCGAAACGGCCCGGGCGCGTCAGCGCGGGGTCGAGCACATCCGAGCGGTTGGTCGCGGCGATGACGATGACGCCGTCGGTGGTCGAGAAACCGTCCATCTCCACCAGGATGGCGTTGAGGGTTTGTTCCCGCTCGTCGTGCCCGCCGTGCGAGAACCCGCCGCCGCGCCGCCGCCCGACCGCGTCGATCTCGTCCAGGAAGATGATGCAGGGCGAGGAGTCCTTGGCCTGCTTGAACAGGTCGCGGACGCGGGAAGCGCCGACTCCGACGAACATCTCAACAAAGTCGGAGCCCGAGATGGAGAAGAACGGCACATCGGCCTCGCCGGCGATGGCCTTGGCCAGCAGCGTCTTCCCGCAGCCGGGCTCGCCGATGAGCAGGACGCCGCGGGGGATGCGACCGCCGAGCTTCATGAAACGCTTGGGGTTCTTGAGGAACTCGATGATCTCCGTCACCTCGTCCTTGGCCTCGTCGATGCCGGCGACATCGTTGAACGTGATGCCGGTCATCTCCTTGGTCAGCGTGCGGTGACGCGACTTGCCGAACGAGCCGAGCATCCCGCCCGCACCGCCGCCCGCGTTGCGCAGGCCGCGGGCGATGAAGAACCAGATGATGGCGATGATGAGCAGGATCGGCAGCATCGAGATCAGGAGCTGGGTCCAGATGCCGCGCTGCTCGGGCGTGAACTTGCCGTCGGTGATCTGGTTGAGTTCCTTGAGGAAGAAATCCTGCTGCGAAGGGGAGATCTTCACGATCACCTTGGTCGGCGTGCCCTGTCGAGTCGGCACGCCCGTCGAGATGCCGGTGATGCCGTCGTCGCTGACGCGGATGTCCGTCACCTGGTTCGAGACGGTCTGGGCGCGGAAGTCGGCCCACGAGAGCGGCATCGCGCCCTGACCGAGCGTGGTCAGGATGAGGAACAGCACCAGCGCGATCGTGAGGATCGACACTACACCGAACAGCCCGCGCGCCGGGCGCAGGTTGTTGGGGTTGGGCTTCTGGCCTCCCCCTCCGCCACCGCTCGGCCCCGGCTTGCCGCCCGACGATCCGTTACCGGGTTCGTTCTCGGCAAACGCGAACCGGTCGAGGGCGGGCGAGTCGGGGAGTTGGGTTTGGGTCGTACGCATCGTGGGTCTTGGTCGGCGCAACGCGGGGAGGGACATTCGGGAATGGCCGCGTTTTCGACGTTGTGTATACGGATTCGGGGGTTGGTTTGATCGGTTCTCTGCGGGATCGGTAGGGAAAAGTGTGGAGGTTGCCGCCCTCCAACCATTTCACCCCCAGGAATGGGGGACATCCGTGCGGTTTTCTCCGCGTCAATGAAGGCTAGGCGTTCTACGGCCGAGATTCGCTTGGGCTGCCGGGTCGGGTGTAGTCCAAGTTTGTGGAGGCGAGAACTGGGAGCGGGGTACCCGCCACCACAAACTTGGACGACACCCGCCGGGTCAAGGGTTCGCGGGCGTGGCCGCGGCGCCCGCGCTGATCAAGCCGGAGAGTTCCATCCCGGCGTTGAGGAGCAGCCACAGGCCGAAGTGCGTCAAGGCAACGAGCATCGCGGTGGCCCGGTTCTTCTTGAACAGGAGCATGATGGCGCCGAAGTACAGCGCTGCGCCCAGGCCCCACATGATCGCCAGGCTCAGGCCCCACCAGATCGGGAGCCTGACAAGCGTGCAGAGTTGGAAGAGCGCGAAGCAGGCGAACATCCGCGCGAGCGCGAGATCGCCGCGGCCGAACTTCTGGCCCTCGAGTTTGGCGGCGATCGCGACGGCGGCGACGCCCGTGGCGGTGTGCAGCGCGATGCGGTAGAGCGTGAGCACGACGAGCCCGATGACGACCCACGTGCCCGCGCCCCTGGGCGCAAACGCGCCCGCGGCGACCATCGCGCCGAGCGTGAGCGCCGCGCCGATGATGCCGAGGACCTTGGGAGACAGGCGGCCGGGCGTGACGAACTCGTCGGCGGCGTTCGCGGTCGCCGCGGCCGGCGCGGGCGTCTCGACAACTCCGGTCTCGACTTCGCGGACGACGTTGGCCCGCATGTCGTAACCGCACTTGAGGCAGACGACATCGGTCACGGCCATCTTCTCGCCGCAGCGCGGGCAGCGGTCGTCCTGCACCTCGAAGATCGGGCGCGGGCCGGGATCGGTCGACGCCGGAGACCCCTGCTCGGCCGACCGCGCGGTCGGAATGCCCGGGTCTGGGGGATTGCTGGGGCTGGGGCTGGGGCTGGGGGTGGGGGTGGGGGTGGGGGTGGGGGTGGGGGTGTCGCTCAACGGGTGCTCTCCGGTGGCAAGGATCAGCCGCGGCCGAGGAACCGGGCCATCAGGTTGCAGCCGGGGTCCACGACCGGCGCGCCCGCGGCGGAAGTCTCGGTAAACCTCGCTCCATCGCCCCGCAGCGCATCCGGACCGGCGATCAGGCACGGCACGGGTGTGGGATCGTGCTTGCGCGTGCTCACCAGCGTGTAGTGGTCGGGCATGACCATGACCCGCCAGCCTCCATCGCCGTGCCGCGAGCGCAGGTGCTCGACCACCGGCCCGACGATCTCTCGGTCGATCGCCTCCACCGCCGCGAGCTTGGTCTTCCAGTCTCCTTGATGGGAGGCCTCATCGGGCGATTCCACGTGGCTGCACACGATGTCGTACTTGTCGATCGCCCCGCACGTGACACGGCCCTGGCTGGCGTAGTCGTTGTCGTGGAAACTGGAGAGGCCGGGAGAATCGACACGGTCCCAGCCGATCAGCGCGGCGATGCCCGCGAGCAGATCGACCGCGGTGATCATCGCCCCGCGCAGGCCGAACCGCTCGTAAAAACCCGGCATGTCCGGGCGCGTGCCGTGGCCCCAGATCCAGGTCGCGTTGGCGGGCTTGTTCCCCGCGGCGATGCGGGCCTTGTTGACCGGGTGCCAGGGGAGGTACTCGCGCGAGAGGTCCATGAGCGTGCGCACGATCTGCTCGCCGGGCTTGTCGGCCTGGTCGTGCGCGGTGGGCAGCAGTTCGCGCCACGCGCGGCGGGGCATCTCGTGCGGGGGCGTGGTGCGGATGCTCCCGTACCCGCGCACCCCGGAATGGTCGATCAGGATGTTGCGGTACGCCACGCCCGGCGTGAGCGACCACTTCGCCGCCTCTTCCGCGCCGAGTTTGTCCGTCCAATACATCAGCAGCCCGCGCCCGAGTTCGCGGGCCTCGGGCTCGGTGATCGCGCCGGCGGAGTGGTCGAGCATTAGCCCATCGTCGGGGGTTCCGGCCTCGCCAACCGTCACGAAGTTCATCCGGAAGATCCAGTCCCGCGGCCCGGGCCTGAGCCCCATCGCGGCGGCCTCGATCGGCGCGCGGCCGGTGTGGTACCTGGCGGGGTCGTAGCCGATCAGGTTCATCGAGCACACATCCGACCCGGCCTCGAACCCCCCCCCCCGCGGTGTCGTCACGACGGCGTGCACGCGGCCCATCTTCGCGAGCGCATCGAGATTCGGCGTTCGCGCGGCCTCGAAAGGCGTCTTGCCGCCGAGTTCGGGCAGGGGCTTGTCCGCGCCCCCATCGGGAATGATCAGAACGTGCTTCACGGGGGGAGGGTAGGGGGATGTGGGATGTGGGATGTGGGATGTGGGATGTGGGATGTGGGAGGGCGGAAGTCGGAAGTCGGATCGCGAGCGCCCCAAGAACAAGGGCCGCCCGACGGATCGGACGGCCCCTTTTCCCGCTTACCGCTTGCTGCTACCGCTTACTGCCCCCCACTCACGCCGCCATCGCGTAGCCGAAGTTGACGGTCGCCTCTTCGCTGTTGGGGCTGGTGAGGTCCAGCCGCTGGGCGCGGATGATGTAGCGGACCATGGGTGTGCCCTGGGGCACGGAGAGGTCGAT
>JADLCX010000074.1 GCA_020846975.1 Phycisphaerales bacterium | reverse complement strand
GATTCTGGCCATCCTTGGCCCCTTGTGTTGATGTGGACGTTCACACCAACATCTTCCCAAGGGGCCTCGGCTCAGTCATCCCCCCACCCCTCGGGATGGCTGGGCCTTATCTGAATGGCATTCCCCAGAGCGGCGAAACCTGTGGCACATCAAGGCAACCGATGCCACCTGCCACAGACACCGATCAGAACCGAAGCTCGGAACTTCATGCGTTCTCCTTCGTGTGCGTGATCGTGCAAGGATGAGGATGGCCGCCCCGACAGGAATGCACGATCCCGGCGCAGGAACAGAGGCCGCGAGTCGCAAACCGAAGTCGTATGTCGGAATACTCGGGAAGTCCGCACCTGGGGAGTAGATCACATCGAGTGTCCCGCTGGAGTCAGCACCCCAATACGATCCATCGAAGATGCGGTAGATTTCGGAGTTGGTCGGAAAACTGAGGACGGTTTCGGTCCATTCGGCGGTAGCACCGGAAGCGTCGAGGAGCCCCACGGCGATTGAGTCTGGGGGTAGGCCCCAAGCGGCACTGCCTGCCAACCTGGAAAGTTGCGATGGTTGGCATCACCCGTCCCGGGCGGACCACCGACAGGAATGGTGTTGGTCGAATCCGGTCCCGTCCACCAACCCGGCTGCCCATCGCCGAAGCGGTCGGGGTCGAAATGAACGGCCTTGAGCCATTCATCCCAAGTGGGAATGAAGTAGGGCGCGCCCGGGGTTCGGACCTGCTGGTCGGTGAAGGTGTTGAACACATAGCCGAACGTTGAAACGTCGTACGCCCCGGTGAGAAAGGCATCCCGGTTGGTCGCCTTGCCGTTGCAGAGCCAGTTGCAGTAGATCGCCGCCGTCCGCCACGAGATGTTCCCTGTCGGCAGCATCCCGTTCGCCCCCGGCGCGATCCATCGTCGGCCACCCGGTGTCGAAGGCGAAACCTCGATCCCGCCCCAGAACCTCGGCGCGGTCACGTGCGGAATCCGGTCGGTCGCCGGCCGATCGAACGCCGCGTTGAAAAACTCCACCCACTGTGCGGTCGTCACCTCGAACCGGCCGATGCGGTACTCGTACCCGACGCTGCCGCGACCGATGGCGCGGTCATCGAGCGTGCCATCGCCCATCCAAGGCGCGTTCCCCGCGTGCGTGATGGTCACGAAGTCCACACCGGAGAGCGGGTCGATGTCGGCTCGCGTCGAACGCGGCAGTGTTGAACTCGCCAAGGCGACCATGACGATCCCGCTCAGGCCGAGCGACACCCGGCGCGGGTGTCCACACGTACACCCAGCGCACCGGCCGCGCCGCGGCACAACGAAGTTCAAGACCATGAGCCGACCTTTCCTTTTCGGCCCGTGAGGAAAGGGCGAACCCGGCGGAATCAGACTGGGTTCACGACCACACGGGCGGAGCACCGACATGGGACGGGGGACACGAGCAGGTCAGCTCTCTCCAGCCAAGATGGAGTCTACAGGCGTGGGCGCAGGTCGCAAGAGGAAAGTCCGAGAATGCCAAGAACAAAGACGAACAAGCCGCCGCGGCGACGGCGTTGGGTTCGGGTCTTCGCTACCGACGCGGGTTGCGGAGGCTCGGCGGCTTACGCGGCGGGGACTTGGGGGGGAAGGGGCCCTGGTGCGCGGGCGTGGGCGCGGGGGGTGCGGAGGCGTGCGCGGCGGCGACGGGTTCGACTTCGGGCGCGGGCTCGACGGACCAATCGCCGGAGGGCGTGCTGAGGGATGTGGAGGTCTGCGGCGCGGACTCGCCGATGGGCTCCGCGCGCTCGGGGGTGGCGGTGGGGGCTGGCGATGAAGGCGCGGCCTGTGCGGTCGGCGCCTCGGCGCCATCGGCGGTCGTGGGCGCGGAGGCGAGTTTGGCGAAGATCATGCGCCCGCCGGCGGTCTGGATGGTGCTGGTGACGAGAACGCCGGCTTCGTGGCCGATGTGCGGCGAGGCGTGATCGACGACGACCATGGTGCCGTCGTCGAGGTAGCCGACGGCCTGTCCGGGGTGTTCGCCGGGCTTGGCGAGGCGGATCATGAGTTGCTCGCCGGGGATGAGTGCGGGTTTGCAGGCCGCGGCGATCTCGTGCATGTTGAGGACGATGACGCCCTGGATCTGAGCGACGCGGGTGAGGCCGTGGTCGGTGGTGACGATGCGGCCGCTGACGCGCTGGGCGAGTTCGACGAGCATCTGATCGACGGCGCGCGAGGCGACGGGGGTCTCGTCGATGGTGACGTCGATGGTGCCCTGGCGCTGGAGGCGGGTGACGACTTCGAGGCCGCGGCGGCCGCGGGAACGCTTGGTTTTGTCGGCCGAGTCGGTGAGGGTCTGGAGCTCGGCGATGACGAAGCGGGGGATGATGATGGGGGCCTGGATGAGGCCGGTGGCGGCGAGGTCGGCGATGCGGGCGTCGATGAGGGCGGAGGTGTCGAGGAGAATGGGCTTGGTGCCGCGGATCTGCTTGGCGAACTCGACATACGGGATGACGAGGCGGAAATCGTCCTGGGTCTGGAGGATGGTGGTGATGCCGAGGTAGCAGAGGGCGATGCCGAGCAGGGGCTTGACGATGTCGATGAGCGGGGCGATGGCGTCGTAGGCGGGCTTGGAGAGCCAGACGCGCAGGGCGAGTTCGATGACGGCGGAGATGGCGACGGTGGCGAGCACACCGGCGAGCAGGCCGAAGATCACGGCGGAGATGCTGGAGATTTTCTTGTTGGGCGTGGCGATGTCGATCAGCAGGACGATGCCGAAGAGGCCGACGGCGACGGCGACGGGGACCCACCAGGCCATCTCGACCTCGGCGGTCGCGGGGGTGAAGACGGCGGGGCGCGGCGGGGTCGATGTGGGACCGGTTGCGGGCGAGGCCGAGCGCGGGGTGGCCGTGAACGCGGGACGGTCGGACCCGGCATCGCCGGCGCGCTGGATGACGGTGACGAGGGCGACGGTGGTGATGAGGATGAAGAAGGCCATCCGCACGATGCGGACGATGACGCGGCGCTGACGCTGCGAGATCTCGATGGGGTGGTCGGCGGCCGAATCGGAAGCCGCGGCTGGTGGAATGGCTGATTCTGGAGGCGCTGGTCTGGAGGGCGAGGTCGTCATGCGTTGCTCGGGGGATCCGTCGCGTCAGGCGATGGGAAGCGAAGGGGAGAGGACGAGGCGGGCAGTGCCCGTGTATCGGGCAACGGCGGTGGGGAGGGGCGATCAATCCCCATTTGGCCCCATCCGGGGCGGTTGTTGAACATCAACCGTCCAGACTCTATCCTCTGCGTTCCCAACCCCGGGTCTGTTCCCGCTTTCCGTGACCGTTGAACCGGAGCCCCGACCCCTTGTCCCCACTGGCCAGTTCGATCCTGCTCTTCGCCGCGAGCGTTGTCGGCGCGATCGGTGTGGCGATGGCGCTGCCGAGGCGCGGCGTCAGCCCTCAGTTGCTGGGTGTCCTGGTCGCCGCGCTCGGGTTGGGCGGGATCTTCATCGCGTTGGGCGTTCGATCGCCGGGTGCGCTGCCGAACATCAACTTCTACCTGTTCAGTGTGATCGCGTTGGGGTCGGCGCTCCGGGTCATCAGCCATCCGCGGCCGGTGTACGCCGCGCTCTACTTCATCCTGACGATCCTGGCTTCGAGCGGGCTGTATGTGCTTCTGTCCGCTGAGTTTATGGCGTTCGCGCTGGTGATCGTGTACGCCGGGGCGATCCTGATCACGTACCTGTTTGTGCTGATGTTGGCTACGGAAACGCCGACGGCTGACCAGGTCGAAGCGTTGTCGGATTATGATCGGTACAGTCGGGAGCCGTTGGCGGCGACTATTACGGGGTTTGTTCTGGTTGCCGCGCTCACGACGATGATCGGGGCCGGGACTGCGAAGATGAAGCCGGTGGCCGGGGGCGAGTCGCAGGCGCTGCTGGCCCAACTGCCGCGAAAGGTTGAGAAGGCGCTGGTCGAATCGAAGGCGATCGATCCTTCGCGCGGCGACCGACTGGCCCGCAACCACGTCACCGGGGCGTATTTCATCCGGATGAGCGGCAACCGGGTGGTCGGGGTGGATATCGAATACGGGCAGGGTCAGCGCCTGACGTTGACGCCCGAGAGCGACAAGTGGCCCAAGTCGCTCGGGATTGAGAACGTCGAAGGGGTCGGGTTCTCGCTGCTGGCCAACCACCCGGGGGGGATCGAGGTCGCGGGCGTCGTGCTGCTGATGGCGATGCTCGGCGCGGTGGTGCTGGCGCGGAAGAAGGTCGAGATGGACGAGCAGGCGAAGCTTGCGGCGCAATCGCGGGCGCTGGTCGATGAGCGGTCGATGTCGGCGCTTCGTGCGACGCCACGCGTGGCGGGCTCGCACGCGGAACACTCGAACGGGAACGGCACGGTCCATCGGATCGCCGAGGGGGTGGGCCGGTGATCACGATGCTCGACACGCTGACGCTGGCCCAGGCGAGCGCCCCCGCGCCGATGCAGACGGGCACGCTGCACCACTACCTGGTGGTGTCGGCGCTGCTGTTCGTGATCGGGTTGATCGGGTTCGTCAGTCGCCGCAACCTGATCATCATGTTCCTGTGTACGGAACTGATGTTCCAGGCGGCGGGGATCGCGCTGATCGCGTTCAGCCGGTTCTGGCTGAACCACACGGGGGAGACGTTCGTGATCTTCGTGCTGACGATCGCGGCGGCGGAGGCGGCGCTGGCGCTGGCGCTGGTGGTGCTGCTGTTCAGGCGGAAGGAGAGCCTGGACGGTGCGAAGTGGTCGGAGATGAGGGGGTAGGAGAATGGCAAGTCGCAAATCAGCAAATGGCCAATGAAGGCTGTGGAGTCACTCGATGGACCTGAAGCACATGAAGGAATTGCACGCGGCGCGGCCGTTCCGTCCGCTGACGCTGCATCTCGCAGATGGGCGAACCAGGCGCGTCGATCATCCCGAGTTGATGGCCTTCCTCGGCAACGGGCGAACGGTGTTCCTGGCCGATCCGCGGAATGACAGCTTTGAGTTCATTGACCTGATCTTGATCGTGTCGGCCGAGGTGGGCCGGGCGGGCAATGCGGGTGACAGGCGCAGGAAGTCGGCGTAAGGGAGGCTCGTGGTCGGCGCAACTCTTCCCATCTCGATCGTGGAATTGCTGTTGAGCGGGGCGATTGCGCAGTCCGGGCACGATGCGGCCGGTCATGCGGCCGCAGCGGCATCGCACGCCGCGCCGGCGGCGGGCTCGCTGGGCGCGGTGACGGGGACGCTGCCGCAGTGGACGCTGCTGATCCCGTTCCTCCCGCTGTTGGGCTGCGTTCTGTGCGGCGTGTGCGCGGTGCTCAAGATTCGCAACAAACTTCCGGCGCTGATCACGGTCGCGTGCCTCGCGGGGGCGTTCGCGGCGACGGTCGGGGCGTACATGCAGACGGTCGGAGGGAGCGGGGGCGGTGGGGGGGGCGGACACCACGCGCAGGCGGCGGTGGTCAAGGCGTGGGACTGGATCAGTTTCCACTGGCGGGACAACCCGAGCCCGTCGGCCGCGCCGGACTTTGTCGCCAACTTCAGTTTCTATGTCGATTCGCTGACCTGCCTGTGGATGCTCTTCGTCACGGGTCTGGCGACTCTGATCGGGCTCTATGCCAGCGAGTACATGGCGGGCGACCTGAAGACGGCGGGTTACGCGCGGTTCTACGCCGCGTTCTGCCTGTTCGTGTTCAGCATGGCCTGCCTGGTGATGGGCGACAACCTGCTGCTGCTTTACCTGGGGTGGGAAGGCGTGGGCCTGTGCAGCTACCTGCTGATCGGGTACTTCTACAAGAAACCCAGCGCGGTGGCGGCGGCGAAGAAGGCGTTCATCATGAACCGCATCGGCGACTTCGGGTTGTCGATGGGTCTCATGCTGACGTACGTGCAGTTCGGGACGGTGGAGTACGCGAAGCTGTTCCCGATGGTGCAGGGGTACCTTGACCTGGCGCAGCACGGAAAGATGTCGGAGATCCCGTGGATGGTGCAGGTGATCCCGGTGCTGTTCACGCTGGGCGCGTTCGGCAAGTCGGCGCAGTTGCCGCTGTACGTGTGGCTGCCGGACGCGATGGAAGGCCCGACGCCGGTGAGCGCGCTGATCCACGCGGCGACGATGGTGACGGCGGGCGTGTACCTGGTCGCGAGGTTTTTCCCGCTCTATCTATGCAGCGAGTGGGCGTTGCCGATCGTGGCGTGGGGTGGGGCGTTGACCGCGCTGCTGGCCGCGACGATCGGGATGGCGCAGTTCGACATCAAGCGGATCATGGCGTACTCGACCGTGAGCCAGCTGGGGTTCATGTTCGCGGGGCTGGGCGTGCTGGGCGCGGTTGGGGGTGCATCGCACGTGTTCACGCACGCGTTCTTCAAGGCGATGCTGTTCCTCTCGTGCGGGGCCGTGATGCACGGGTTCGCGGGCCAGCTCGACCTGCGGAAACTCAGCGGCGTCGCGTGGATGCCGGGCTGGAAGATCGTGACGCTGGCGATGTTCGTCGGGTGCCTGAACCTAGCCGGGTTCCCGTTCATCACCGCGGGGTTCTGGTCGAAGGACATGATCATCGGCGACGCGATGGGGAATCACGGGTTGCAGGCGATCGGCTGGATCCTCCTGTTCACGGCCGGGTTGACCGCGTACTACACGTTCCGCGTGTTCTTCCGCGTGTTCGCGGGGCCGGTGGAGTATCACCCGGGGGATGAGGTGCACGCGCATGCTGATGACCATGGGCACGACCACGGTCATGGCGAGCACGCCAAAGGGGATGAAACACACGACGGCTCGGAGAGCCGCCATGCCTCGGAGCACTTCCACCCGCACGCGCCGGGGTGGGCGATCAATATCGTCCTGCTGACGCTGGCGATCGCCTCGTTCCTGATCATCCCGCTGGTGCATCCGTTCGGGAAGGCCGAGAACACCGGGGATGGGCACGGGCACGCCGCGGCGTTCTGGTCGGCCACGATGGTCGGGTCCTCGACGGCGGGTGTCGAGCCGCCGCACGCGGAGCACGCGAAGTTCCTGGGTATGACTGCGCACGAAGGGGCGATGTACGCCTCGATCGCGGTCGGCCTGCTGGGCATCGCGGTCGCGTTCGTGCTGCACTATGTCGGCCGGCGCACGGCGGCGGTGAGCAAGGCGGACGCGATCCGGCTCGGCGGCGTGCAGACGGCGGCGCAGCACAAGTGGTACGTCGATGAGTTGTATCACTTCCTGATCGTGATGCCGCTGCGGGTGCTCTCGCACATCTTCCACGCGTTCGACAAGCTGATCGTGGACGGGCTGGTCAACCTGCTCGGATGGATGCCGCGCGGCGCGGGCCACACGGTGCGGCGCACGCAGAGCGGGGTCATGCACGACTACGCGTTGCGGATGGCCGGGGGTGTGGCGCTGATCGTGCTGGCGATCTGGTTCCTGAACACGCCGGCGGGCGACGGCGACGACGGGGACGCACAGCCGCCGCCGGCGGCTCATGCCTCGGTCGAACGCGCCGAAGGGGTTGAGGGGGTGAGGCCATGATGCTGCTGATGCTGATCGCGATGCCGCTGATGGGCGCGCTGTTGATCGCGGCCGCGCCGGAGTCCCGCACGCGGGCGATCGCGACGATCGGGTCGCTGGCGCCGGTGGCGTGGTTCGCGTGGCTGTGCACGCGGTTCAACTGGCATGGGGGCGGCGGGGGGATGCAGTTCGAGTACGCCGTCGGGTGGTTCAGGCCGCTGGGTGTGACGTTCACGGTTGGCGTCGATTCGGTGGCGATGCTGCTGATCGGGCTGACGGTGCTGCTCGGGCCGATCTGCGTGATCGGGTCGTACACGGCGATCAGCGATCGGATCAGGACCTACTACGGCTGGCTGCTGGTGTTGCAGGCGGCGATGACGGGGGTGTTCTGCGCCCGGGACGTGATCCTGTTCTACATCTTCTTCGAGTTCACGCTCGTGCCGATGTACATCCTGATCAACCTTTACGGGAGCACCAACCGCAAGGCCGCGGCGACCAAGTTCTTCCTGTACACGTTCACGGGCTCGCTGTTCACGCTGGCGGGCCTGGTGTACGTCGCGTACCGCCGCGCGGCGGTCTCGGGTGAGTGGACGTTCGGCTTTGAGGAGCTTGCGCAGACGTGCCGCATGTTCACGGCGTCGGAGCAGGCGTGGGTCTTCTGGGCGATGCTGGCGGGCTTTGCGGTCAAGGTACCGCTCTTCCCGGTGCACACGTGGTTGCCGCTGGCGCACACGGAAGCGCCGACGGCGGGCTCGGTGGTGCTGGCGGGCGTGCTGCTGAAACTGGGCACCTACGGGCTGTACCGGTTCGTGCTGCAGTTCTGCCCGGTGGCGGCGATCGAGTTCGCGCCGCTCCTGGCGATCATCTGCTGCATCGGCATCCTCTACGCGGGGCTGATCTGCTGGGTGCAGACGGATGTCAAGAAACTGGTGGCGTACTCGTCGGTGAGTCACCTGGGGTTCTGCATCCTCGGGCTGTTCGCGCTCAACGCGACGGGCCTGCAGGGGTCGGTGCTGTACATGATCAACCACGGGCTCTCGACGGGCGCGCTGTTCCTCATGATCGGCATGATGTACGAGCGGTACCACACACGGAACATGAAGGAACTCAGCGGGCTGGCCGCGAAGATGCCGGTGTGGGCGACGTTCATGGTCATCTTCACGATGGCGAGCGTGGGGCTTCCCGGGACCAACGGGTTCGTGAGCGAGTTCATGTGCCTGTTCGGCGCGTTCCAGGCGGGAGGGGCGCAGTGGAAGGGTCTGAGCGCGGACGGGTCGATGCCGGTCGGCGGGACGCTGGGCGTGCTCGGACCGTACATCGCGATGGTCGCGGGTACGGGCATGATCGTCACGGCGATCTACCTGCTGTACATGCTCGGGAGGGTGGTGTGGGGTCCGCTGGTCGAGCCGGCGGGGCACGGGCATGGTCACGGGGGTCACGGGAGTCATGGGCACGATCCGACGGGGCACAAGGGCGGCCTGCCCACGGACCTGGGCCGGCGAGAGATCGCGCTGTTGGTTCCGCTGGCGGCGTTGTGCATCGGGATCGGCCTCTATCCGTCGAGCGTGCTCGAGACGCTCCGTGAGCCGACCCGGGCGACGGCCTCGCTGATGGCCGAAACCATGAACCGGATGGACGCGCCGAAGTCCGAACCGGCGGGCAAGCCGGTGGCGGGTGTCGAGGGCGGCTCGGAATCGGTGGATGAGGGGGTGACCCAGTGACCCAGGCTCTGCCCAGCACCATGCTCGCGGCCGTAAGCATGGGCGAGAAGTTCGTGGCCATGTGGCCGGAAGCGTTCCTGTTCATCACCACGTGCGTCGTGATGGTGCTTGGTCTGTCGAAGTCGCTGCCGGTCCGGCGCATGTGCGCGCCGCTCGCCGGGGTCGGGCTGATCGGCGCGGGGCTGATCGCCGCCGCGATGACGCCGGACACGCTCTGCCCGCTGCCGAGCATGGCGATGTACGGCAAGGTGCTGGCCGCGGGCATCGGGCTGGTGCTCGTGTGCCTGCTCGCGGGCACCGTCGATCGTGACTTCGAGTCCGATGTGGAGCGGACGGGCTGGTTCGATGTCATCCGCTCGAAGCGGGCGGAGTTCTGGGCGTTTTTCCTCTTCAGCCTGACGGGGTTGATGCTCACGGCGGGAGCCGACGACCTGATCTTGCTGTTCCTCGCGCTCGAACTGACGAGCCTGCCGACCTACGTCATGGTCGCGATCTCGACCCGGCGCGACCGGAGCATGGAGGCGGGAGTCAAGTACTTCTTCCTGGGAGCGCTCGGGGCGGCGATGTTCCTGTACGGGTTCGCGTTCATCTACGGCGGCACGGGCCACACGGGCTTGCAGGACATCCAGCGCGAGGTCCGCGCACAGGTCGATGCGGGCGGCATCAACGAGCTCACCATGCTCGGGCTGGTGCTGGCGGTGGTCGGCATCTGCTTCAAGATCGCGGCGGTCCCGATGCACTTCTACACGCCCGACGTGTACCAGGGCTCGTCGGCGTCGATGGCGGGCTATCTCGCGTTCGTGCCCAAGGCGGCGGGCTTCTTCGCCATCATGCTCGTGGTCTCGTGCGCCGGGTGGGGCTTCGGCGAGAGCAGGGCGGAGCTGCCGGGCATGCTGCGCGACGTGCTCTGGATCATCGCCGTGCTGACGATGACGGTGGGCAACGTGCTGGCGCTGCTGCAATCGTCTGTGAAGCGGATCCTCGCGTACTCCAGCATCGCCCACTCCGGGTACATGCTGGTCGGCGTGATCGCGGGGCCCGGGCTGGACGGGCGCGGCGGGGAGTTCACGAGGAACGGCCTGGCCGCGGTGCTGTTCTACCTGCTGAGCTACGGCGTGATGACGGTCGGCGCGTTCGCGGTTCTCGCGTGCCTGGAGCGGAGGAGCCGCGACGGGGAGATTGAGGAAGCCGACCACGTAGCGGACATCCGCGGCCTGTGCAAGACGCACCCCGTGCTCGGCTGGATCATGGTGGTCTCCGTGGTCGGTCTGCTGGGGCTTCCGCCGTTGCTGGGCTTCTTCGGCAAGCTGCCGCTGTTCACGTCCGCCATCAGCGCGGGCGAGATCCCGCTGGTGGTGATCCTCGCGATCAACTCGGCGATCGCCGCGTACTACTACCTCCGGCTGGCGTACCTGTGCTACATCGACCCGCCGGAGACCTCGCCGAACCTGGCGCCGCTTCGGGCGACGCCGTTCGGGTCGAGGCGCGTGGCGGGGATGCTCAGCGCGATCGGCGTCGTCGTGCTGGCGGTTGTGGGCGGCAAGCTCGCCGACGCGACCGTGACGGCGGGCCGGTACATACCGCCGGCGGGCCAGACGCAACAGCCGGAACGGGCGGCGGACGATGACGCGCCGACGCCGGAGCACGTGGTCGCGCCGCACTGAGTCTCGGCCCTCGCTCACGAGCCACAACGGGATCTCTCGCGCATGCCCACGGTGTTTCTCAACGGCCGCTTCATCGACGATGCCGAGCCGGCGGTGGTGTCGGTGCTCGACGCGGGCTTTCAGCACGGGGTTGGTCTCTTCGAGACGATGCTCGGGGGCGTGTCGGCGTCCGGCGAGCCGTGGGTGCTGCATGGCGACCGGCACATGGAGCGTCTGGCGGGTTCGGCGCGCGAGCTCGGGTTGAGCGCGGACCTGCGAACGGCCGCGCTGAGCGAGGCGGTGGTGGAGACGATCCGGCGCGCCGGGCTTCCGCGGGCGCGCGTGCGGCTGACCGTGACCGCGGGCGATCTCTCGTTGCTTTCGCGGACGGGAAGTTCGGCCGCGGGGGACCCGACGGTGCTGATCGTCGCTCAGCCGGCGACCAGCTACCCGGAGGCGATGTTCGAGCGCGGCGGGGCGGTGGTGATCGCCGACGCCAGGGCCAACCCCCTCAATCCGTTCGAGGGGCACAAGACGTTGAACTACTGGTGGCGGTTGCGAGAGCTCCAGAGCGCGGCGGCCCGAGGCGCGGCGGAATCGCTCGTGCTCCAGGTCTCGAACCACGTGGGCTCGGGATGTGTATCGAACCTCTTCGCCGTGCGAGAGGGCGAACTGGTAACGCCCATCGCGCGCGGCGAGGAGCAGGAGGTGGGGGGCAAGGGGGCGCTCCCGAGCCCGGTGCTGCCCGGCATCACGCGGGGCTGGGTGATCGACGAAGCGGAGCGGCGCGGGATGCGGGTGCGGCGACGGATGATCGCCGCGGCGGAGGTGCTCGACGCCGATGAGGTCTTCCTGACCAACTCATCCTGGGGTGTGCTGCCGATTGTCAAGGTGGAGGCCGGCGCGATCGGTGATGGCGTGCCGGGAAAGCACGCCCGTGAGTTCCGCCGCGCGTGGCTGTCACAGTTCGAGTGAGCCTCAATCGGCGGTCGTGCCGGGGATACGCACGCGCACGTTGCGGCGGCCGTCGAGCGCGCCGTTGGGCGATCGCAATCGCCGCACGCGAGCGCGGAGGGCGTGCCACCCGATCACGGCGGCCATCACGAGCGCAAGCAGCAGAAGCAGCGGCAGAACCACGATCGCCACAAGCACGCCGGACAGGATCATCACGCCCTGCGCGAACGGTGACTGGCCGCGCAGGTTGAAGGTGCGGGCGGTGGTCGTCAGGCGTCCGAACGTGGTCACGTACCGGCTCACGCTCAATGGTACGGAACTGGCCCGCGCGAGTTCGAGCAAGGGCCGGGTTGGTGTGCGTGCAGGGTCCAAAAAACAAGAACCCTTCGGGTTCGTCCGAAGGGTGCTTGACGGGACGAGCGGGTCCCGGTTTGGTGCCGTGACCTTGGACCGGAAGGTCCTGGGGTCACTCGAGTTCCGGCCCCCACCTGCTTAACTCAGAACAAATCACAGGTGGTTGCCGAAAAGCCGCGTCAACGATCTTTCTTCGATGATCGCGATGTCCGCCAGCCTCGCTGAATCGAGGCCCCCGTTTCCGGGTGTCCAAACGCGGCGTGCGCCTTTCAGTCTCACGCCGCGCGCAAACAAAACTGTCCCGAGTCGATCCCACCAACCCGGCCGTATCTACCCCCTTGAAAGGGTAGCCGTTGCCACGGAAAGAGGCCTCGTCCGAACCGGGGCATCTCCCGTAAGTCTAGAAATTACATTGATTTACCCCCGTGTCCAGCCCCAACCTGTCAGATTGTGGGGCTTGGTCGATGGCGATCAGCCATTGGCCGTATTATCGACCCAAACAAGTTCCACATCTGCGAATGGCAGGCTCTCCCACGCGGGCGAGCGTCGCGTACGCGGCGGTTGCGGATGAATGCACCGATTCGGGTTGTCGGATGCCGGACGGGCGCGGGTCGGAAGCGCAGAGTTGGGATGCCGGAGCGAGATGCGCGATCGCGAGATTGCGACGCTATCGTGCCGCGATTGGTTGGACCTGGCCAGCAATGGATTGAACGTGCCGGAACACTCGACAACAAGCGCTGCCGCTTCGGTGAATCCGTTCGACGTTTCGTCGCGCGGGTTCGTGCACCTGCACCTGCACTCGGAGTACAGCCTTCTCGACGGCGCGAATCGGCTCGACAAACTGTGCGCGCGGGTGCGCGAGTTGGGGATGCCCGCGGTGGCGGTCACCGACCACGGCAACCTGTTCGGCGCGGCATCGTTTCATCTCGCGGCAAAGGAGGCGGGGATCAAGCCGATCCTCGGGGTCGAGGCTTATGTGACACCGCCCGAGAGGGGGCGGGGCGACCGGACCTACACGGGTGTCTCGGATGGCGGGTACCACCTGGTGTTGCTGGCGGAGAACGACGCGGGGTGGCGGAACCTGCTGGTGCTGTGCAGCGAGGCGTACCTGACCGGCTTCTACTTCAAGCCGCGGATCGATCGCGAACTGCTGGAGAAGCACAGCGAGGGATTGATCGCGATCAACGGGCACCTGGGGAGCGAGATGGGCGAGCATCTGCTCGCCTTCGAGCGCACGGGGGACCGGAAGTGGTGGGACAAGGCGATCGAGAGCGCGGCGTGGCACAAGCGGGTGTTCGGCGGGGGAGAGGCCGCGCCGCGGTTCTACGTCGAACTCCAGCATCACGTCCGCGAGCAGAACTCGATCAACAAGCACCTGATCAGGATCGCGCGCGAGCTCGGGGCTCCGCTGGTGTGCGACAACGACTCGCACTTTCTGAGGGCCGAGGACCACGACGCGCACGACACGCTCATCTGCATCTCGATGGGCAAGGTCAAGAACGACGGCGACCGGCTGCGGTATCCCGAGGAACTTTACGTCAAGAGCCCGGCGGAGATGCGGGGGCTGTTTGAGGGCGAGTACGGGGAAATCGGGCGCGAGGCGTGCGACAACACGCTGAGGATCGCCGAGCGGTGCGCCGGGAAGGTGTCGCTCCCGATCGGATCGAACAACGCGCCGATGGTGCGGGTGAAGCTGCCGGCGAAGAAGGACCTGCCGCGGCACGATGACGCGAGGTTCGCGGGGGATCTGACGGGGTGGTACAAGGCGTACTGCGCGGCGTTCGAGGTGGTGCCGTTCACGAGCGTGCCGACCGCGGACGAGATGGGCGCGGCGAAGAAGGATTGTGACGCCGCGCTGCGGATGCTCGCCGAGGCGGGGTTCGTCTGGCGGTACGGGGTGGAGGACCGCGGCCCCGAGAATCGCGATACCCGGGCTCGGCTGGAGCGTGAGATCAGGATCCTGATCGAGAAGAACATCACCGCGTACTTCCTGATCGTGTGGGACTTCGTGAACTGGGGCCGTCAGCAGGGGATCCCCGCGCTCGCGCGTGGATCGGGCGTGGGGACGATGGTGGGGTACGTGCTGGGTCTCTCGAACGCGTGCCCGGTCCGGTACGGGCTGCTCTTCGAGCGGTTCACGGACCCGGATCGGAGCGAGTACCCCGATATCGATATCGACCTGTGCCAGGACGGTCGCGGCCGCGTGATCGACTACGTGCGTCGGAAGTACGGCCACGTGGCGCAGATCATCACGTTCGGAACGCTGAAGGCGCGAGCCGCGGTGCGGGACGTCTGCCGCGTGATGGATGTGCCGCTGACCGATGCCGACAAGCTGGCCAAACTGATCCCCGAGCAACTCAACATCACGCTCGACGAGGCGCTGGAGCAGGAGCCCGAACTCAGGAAGCAGTACGACGCCGACGAGCGCGTGCGGAAGGTGATCGACAACGCGCGGGTGTTCGAGGGACAGACGCGGCACTGCTCGGTGCACGCCGCAGGCGTGATCGTGGCCACCCGACCGCTGAACGAGATCGTTCCGCTGTACAAGCAGTCGGGCGCGGCCGATCACGAGATCGTGACGCAGTGGGACGGGCCGACGTGCGAGAAGATGGGCCTGTTGAAGATGGACTTCCTGGGCCTGCGCACGATCAGCGTGATCGAACGGGCCAAGAAACTGATCGGGGAGACGCTGGGCGAGGATGAGATCTGGCGTGCGGTGGGAAGGGGCGAGGAATACGCGGGGTTGGAGGGATCGAAGGCTCATCGTCCCTCGGCGCCCCCGGCCCACCCCCTGGACCTCGATCGACTCTCGTTTGACGACCCGCGCGTGTTCGGGCTGTTCCAGCGGGCCGAGACGACGGGCGTGTTTCAGTTCGAGTCGGGCGGGATGCGGCGTTTGCTCGTCGAGATGAGGCCCGACCGGCTGGAGGACCTGATCGCCGCGAACGCGCTGTTCCGACCCGGTCCGATGGACCTGATCCCGGATTACAACCGTCGCAAGCACGGGCAGGCGGCGGTGCCGCAGGTGCACCCGATCGTTGATGAGTACACGCGGCAGACGTACGGCGTGATGGTGTACCAGGAGCAGGTCATGCAGATCGTGCACGGCCTGGGCGGGATCAAACTGCGCGACGCGTACTCGCTGATCAAGAACATCAGCAAGAAGAAGCACGACAAGATCGAGAAGGAGCGCCCGAAGTTCGTCGAGGGCGCGCAGAAGCAGGGGCTGAGCAAGGCGCAGGCGGAGGAACTGTTCGAGCTGATCCTGAAGTTCGCGGGGTACGGGTTCAACAAGTCGCACTCGACCGGCTACGCGATCGTGGCGTACCAGACGGCCTATCTGAAGACGTACTTTCCGAATCAGTACATGGCGGCGTTCCTGACCTACGAGAGCGGCGCGCAGAAGGTGAGCGACTGGATCCAGTACGTCGAGGACTGCAAGAAGACGCGCTTCACGAACGGGAAGATCGGGGTGGAGGTGCGCCCGCCCGACCTCAACCTGTCACAGGCCGACTTCTCGGTGGTGTACGACGACGCCGAGCCGCGCAACTCGCTGCGTGGCCACGTGCGGTTCGGGATCGGGGCGATCAAGGGCGTGGGCGAGAAGGCGATCGAGACGATCATCCGCGAGCGCGACGGCTCGGACGGCGCGGGGTCGCGGCGGCCGTTCACATCGCTCTTTGACTTCTGCGAGCGGGTGCTGGGGGGGGGCGCGGGCACGGCGGCCAAAACGGGCTCGGGCGGGCCCGCGCTGAACAAGACGACGCTCGAAGCGCTGATCAAGTGCGGCGCGATGGACAGCCTGCACGGGCGGGAGAACCGCGCGGCGATGCTCGCGGCGGTGGAATCGGCTCTCATGGCGGGGCAGAAGGCGGCCCAGGATCGGGCCGCGGGGCAGGGCGGGCTGTTCCTGGGCGGTCCTTCGGTGAAGGCGGCGAGCACGATCGAGTCCAAGCCGCTCCTGCCGAAGGTATCGGCGTGGTCGGAGGCGGAGACGCTGACCAACGAGAAGGCGTCGCTGGGTTTTTATGTTTCGAGCCATCCGCTGGAACGGTGGAGGCCGTGGGCGAGCGTGTTCGTGACCGCGACAACGGAGACCGCCAAGCAGGTGCCGCAGGACGGGCGCGTGGTCATGGCGTGCCTGGTGCAGGGCGTGCGGCCGATCGTCGTTCGGAACGGGCGCAGCGCGGGCCAGAAGATGGCGATCGTGACCTTTGAGGACACCCAGGGAACGGTCGAGGGCGTGATGTTCGCCGAGTGCTTCGCGCAGTTCGGCCACCACATCAACTCGGACAACATCGTGTTCGTGCTCGGCCGGGTCGATCGATCTCGCGCCGGGGGCGGCGCGCGGCCGCAGCGAGGAGGGAGTGGAGCCGCGGCGGGCGGCGGCGCCGGCGAGGAGGATGCGGCGACGCAGCCCACGGAGAACACGCTCCAGGTCGTGGTCGATCGCGTTGTGCCGATCGACGGCGTGCCGCTGATGCCGGGACGGCTGTGGCTGTTGGTGGATGGCAACCGGCTGAACGGTGAAGGGCAGGCCGCGCTGCGCTCGGTGGCGGACGCCCTGCGGGCCGGGGCCGACGCGAGCGCAGATCGAACGACGACATTCCCGATCGACCTGGTGGTGGATACGCCGACGCAGCGCATCCGTCTCGAGGCCGCGAAGGACCTTCGCGTGCAGCCGTCGCCGGAACTCATCACCGCGATCGCCGGCAAGCTTGGGGAAGGGTGCGTGCGCGTCGTTGGCGGTGTGGCGAGTGATAACGGAAGCGGTCGGCCGGATCGGAGCAAGTGGCGCAAACCCGCGGGTTGAACGTCCGACGCCCGAAGAGGCTTGCGCGGCGGTTCGGGCACGTTCCGCTACACTCCCGACCATGCCGAGCCGGACAGAGAAGATCGGCGAATCGCCCTGGCAGCAGCCGCGATGGAAGCGTTCGGCGGGTGTGGCCTTGTTCGCGGGCATTCTTCTGGTCGGCACGCTCGGCCTGTCGTCGATCGGCTTGCAGCAGGGCATGCCGTGGATCGCCGGCCCGGTGTCGATGCTCACGAACCTGATCGCGGGCGGGCTGCTCGCGGCGTTGTACATCGCCGCGGCGTTCGGCTGGGGGCGTGGCGTCGCCGCGCGAGTTGCCGGCGAATCGCCGTCGCGGGGGTTCATCCAACTGGGCCTGGGGTTATCGATGATGCTGTGGCTCAGCCACGCGCTCGCGGTGCTCGGGTTGCTGAGCGATCACGGGCCGCTGGGCACGGTAGCGGGGCCACGCGTGGTCGCTTGGGCGGCGATCGGCGTCGGGCTGCTGATCGTGGGCCATCAGGTCGTTGCCGGTTCGATGCAGCCCGAGCGGTGGCCGGTGTTTCCGATCAGCGCGTGCATCTGGGCGCCCGCGATCGCGCTGTCCCTGGTCGCGGCCTGCAACCCGCCGGGATCGCTGTGGGCGAGTGAGTATGGCGGTTATGACGCGCTGAGCTACCACCTTCAACTGCCCAAGGAGTGGTCCGCGGGGGCGGATGGTCGGCTGTGGCCGCTGGCGCACAACGTGTACTCGTTCCTGCCCTCGTACATGGAGTCGGCGTTCATGCACCTGGGGGCGATGAGCCCGGGTTCGGGCGGAGCGGTGCAGCGGATGGTGGGGGGGGACTCCACGTGGGTGTACGCGGCGCAGTTCCTCCACATCGCCACGGGAGTGGTCGCCGCGATGATGGTCGCGAGGCTGGTCTCGATGCTCGTGCAGCGGGCCGGCGGCAACCCGCAGGTCGGCCGGTGGTCTGGATTGGCGGCGGGAGGCGTGCTGCTCGGGACGCCGTGGACCGTCGTGGTGGGGTCACTGGCCTACAACGACCTCGCGGTCGTGGCGATGCTGGCGGCGTCGTTGCTGGTGGCGTTCGACGGCGAAGTTCGGCCGCGGGCGCGGGCGTTGGCGGTGGGGTGGATGGTGGGGATCGCGTGCAGCGCGAAGCCGACGGCGTTGTTCATGGCGGCTCCGGTGGCGGGGGTGGCGCTGCTGGCGTTCCTGCCGCGTGCACGCTGGGCGGGCGCGATCGGCTTTGGCTCGCTCGCGGGGGTTCTGGCGATGGTTCCGTGGCTCATCCGCAACGCGGTTGCGTCGGATGGGAACCCGGTGTTTCCCTTCGCGACCTCGCTGTTCGGCGCGGGCTGGTGGTCGCCGGAACAGGTCGCCACCTACACGCGGGCGCACTTGTTCGATGGCTCGGTGGCCGATCGTCTCGCGCTGCTGTTCGATGAGCGCGGCCTGGGCCATGCGCAGTGGGCGATCATGCCGCTCCTGGGGGTCGCGGGGCTGGTGGCCGTGCTGACTTGGAGTCGAACTCGCACCGTCGGCTGGGTGCTGACGCTCGGAGCGGTCCTCCAACTTCTCGCGTGGCTCACGGTGTCGCACCTGCAATCGCGATTTCTCCTTCCGCTGATCGTGACGTGGGCGGTGGCGTTTGGCGTTGGGGTTGGCTCAGTTGCGGTGCGGCTTGGCGGCGCGCGCGGCGGCAACAAGGGGTTGGCGGGCCTCGCAGCGATCGTGCTGACGCTGCTCCCTTTCTGCCTGGTGGGTTGGAGTGTTCTGAGATTCGCGCAGCAGATCGGCGGTGAGCCGAACCGCTTACTGATCGGCGGCGTCGGCGGTCTGACCGGGATGTCGCATTGGACGCGCCTCGAGGGAGCGTCGGCGGCGGAACGGGCCGGGTTTCTGGCCGACGCGCCGACTCCGACGGTGTTTCTGAACCTGGAGCATTGCGGAGTTGGATCGGAGAGCGCTGGCGGGGCATCTGATCGGGCGGCACGCGTCGGTGGGGATAGCGCGATCTACCTGCTCGGCGATGCCACGCCGCTGTATCTGCTCGGCGCAGCGTCGCTGCCCGAGGGTGCGATGGCTGCGCCGAGCGATCCCAGCCGGGTGATCTACCACACCGCGTGGGATGCTTCTCCGCTGGGCGACGCCATCCGCGCGGACCCGCGCGACCAGACGGCGTGGGCTCGATTTCTTGCCGCGCGCGGCATCGGTCGCGTGCTCGTCAACAAGTCGGAACTGCATCGGTTGATCTCGCGGAGCGGGTATTACGACCGTGACGTGACGATCGAGCGGCTGAGCGCGTGGCTCTCGGCGGCGCAGAAGAACGGGCTGCGCTCGGCGCGGCGGTGGCCCGACGGGTATGAGTTGCTCGAGATCGTGGCGGACCCGAGCGGCGCCGGGGAGGGAGCGAGGTGAACCGCGGAATCGAGCCGGAAGAGAACGCTGCGCCGATCCGCGCCGCGAGGCTGCGGACCACGGTGCAGGTCATCGGGTTCGCGGTGGGGCTCGCGCTGCTTGGGTGGTGCATCCAGACCGCGCTGCGGCCGGAGAACATCGAGCAGTGGAAACGGCTGCGCGAGGCGTCGGCGTGGCAGGTGGCGCAGCTGCTCGGGCTGGCGCTCGCGACGCTGCTGGTCAATGGCGAGACGTTCCGGTGCGCGATCGATCCTGTGAAGCGGCTGCGGGGTTCGGACTTGCAGGCGATCAACGCGACCGCGTCGCTGCTGGCGTATCTGCCGTTCAAGCTGAGCCTGCTGTACCGCGTGGTGATCCACAGCCGCCGCGATGGCCTGGCCCTGCTCTCGATCGGCGCGTGGTTCGGGTCGATCGCGGTCGTGCTCGCGGCGACGCTCCTGCCGCCGCTCGGCGCATCGGTCCTGTGCGGCCGAGCGGGAACGCTGTGGTGGGCCCTCTCGCTTGGGGGCGTGTTGATCGCCACCGCCGTCGTCCTGGCCGGCTCGCGCCTGCTGCGCGATGGCCGCGGGTGGGCGTGGTTCGAGCGGTTGTGGCGCGGGGCGCGGCTTCCCGAAGGCCCCTTGCCGCGTGTCCACGAAGGCCTGCGCATGCTCTCGGATGGACGCGCGGTGGTGAGCGGCGTGCTGTTCAGGATCGTCGATATGGCCATCCACACGGCACGGTTCACCGTCGCGGCGGGCATCCTGGGCTTCGAGCTGCCGATGGACAAGGCCGTGATCGCTGGATGCTCGTACTTCATGATCGGCACGGCCGCGCCGTCGGGGTCGCTTGGCCTGCGCGAGGCGCTCACGGGCGGGTTGCTGGGGAGGCTGCTGCAGGGGATCGATCCCAACCAGTTCATGGTCGCCGTGCTGCTGGTCACGCTGGCGGAACTCATCGTGCTGATCCCGGCGGCGGTGGTCGGAGCCGTTTGGACACGGCCGTGGAACCTGCGAGCGGCGCGGGGCGGGGCGTGAACAGCGCGTGGAGCGCGGTCGCACTACGCTTTCGCCATGCGGCTGGCGCTCGCGCAGATCAACCCCACCATCGGCGACCTGCAAGGCAACGTCGCGAGAATCGCGGACTTTGCGGGCCAGGCCAACGCGGCCGGCGCCGACCTGGTCGTGTTCCCCGAGTTATGCCTGAGCGGGTACCCGCCGAAGGACCTGCTGATCCAGAACGGGTTTCTCGAGGCGTGCGCCGCGGCGGCCAAGCGGGTGGGAAAGTCGGCATCAAACGGCCTGACGCTGGTGTTCGGCACGCCGCTCCCGGTCAGGAGCGAGCGGGCCTCGGGCGAGCCGGCATGGAAGGGGGGCATCGCCAACGCGCTGGTGGTCTATCGCGATGGCGCGTACGTGGACTGCTACGACAAGCGGCTGCTGCCGACCTACGACGTGTTCGACGAGGACCGCTATTTCACGCCGGGCGATCGTGCCGTGGCGATCGATGTTCGGGGCTTTCGCGTCGGGCTCTCGATCTGCGAAGACCTGTGGCGCGGCGAGGATGTCGGCTTCTCGAGCCGGTACGCAGACACCGCTGATCCGGTCGAGGACCTGGTCAAGAGCACGGGGTGCAGACTCATCATCAACCCGTCCGCGAGTCCGTTCCTCGTAGACAAAGGGCGACGGCACCGCGAGATCCTCACCAGGCACGCCCGGCGGCACGGGGTGTTTGTCGCGGCCGTGAATCAGGTGGGCGGCAACGACGAACTCGTCTTTGACGGGCACGCGGCGGTGTTCGGGCCGAACGGGCGGCTGGTCGCGGCCGCGAAGGGGTTTGAGGAGCAGGTGTTGATCGCCGAGATCGACCCGTCGAAGACGGCGCCGCGCGAGTGTGGATCCGGCGATCCGCTGCTGGACACGCCGGTCGAGGAGCAGGTCTTCCGCGCGCTGGTGCTCGGCGAGCGGGACTACTGCCGCAAGACCGGCTTCTCGCGCGTGCTGCTCGGCTTGTCGGGCGGGATCGACTCGGCGGTGGCGTGCGTGCTGTCGGTGGCGGCGCTGGGTCCGAGCAACGTGCTGGGCGTGAGCCTGCCGAGCCGGTACTCATCGCAGGGGAGCAAGGATGACGCGGCGGCGCTGGCCGAACGGCTGGGGGTTCCGTACACCACGATCCCGATCGAGTCGGCGTTCAACGCGCTCGAACGGTCGCTGGGACCAGTTTTCGCGGGGCGGCCCGCGGATGCGGCGGAGGAGAACATCCAGTCTCGGGTGCGAGGCACGATCCTGATGGCGATCTCCAACAAGCTCGGCCATCTGGTGGTGACCACCGGCAACAAGAGCGAACTGGCGGTCGGCTATTGCACGCTTTACGGAGACATGAACGGCGGGCTCGCGGTGTTGAGTGACCTGAGCAAGCAGTGGGTGTATCGCCTGGCTCGATGGATGAACGACCACTGGCGGGCGCTCGAGATCGAGGGCTTGACCGGGCCGCCGATCCCCGAGGCGTCGATCACCAAGGCCCCGAGCGCGGAACTTCGGCCAGACCAGACCGATCAGGATTCGCTGCCCCCGTACGATGTGCTCGACCAGATCATCGAGGGCTACGTCGAACGCCGTGAGTCGCCGGCGGAGATCGTGGCGAGGACACGGTGCGAACCGGCGATGGTGGCGAAGATCGTGCGGCTGATCGACCTGAGCGAGTACAAGCGCAAGCAGGCCGCCACGGGGCTCAAGGTCACGGGTGTTGCGTTCGGGAGCGGCCGAAGAGTTCCGATCGCTCAGCGGTACCGTCCGGAGCGGGAGTTGCAGCCGTGACGATCCGACGACCCGCGTTCCGCGAGATCGCCTGGGCCGCCGTGGGTTGTGGGTTGTTCACCTCCGTTGCCTGCCATACCGACAGGCAGGACGATGTGTCGCACGCCGCACTGGAACACGTGCCGTTCGAGGTGCTCCCGCCGCACGTGCTCAACCCCGTGCTCATCACGATCACCGCCGCATCGCTGATCGCCGACGGCGTTCCGGGCAACGGCGTGATGATGGATCAGGATTTCGCGCTGGTGGGCTACAACCTGTTCCAACCGCAGGAGCCGGTCGAGCCCCTGCGTTCCCCAAGCACGCCCGGAAGCCTGAGCCCGTGAGTCGGGTCACTTCTCGCCGAGCAGTTCCTTGAGCTTGGGCTCGATCGCGTCCGCCCACCGCTTGTATCCGTCCGGGCTCAGGTGCAGGAAGTCCGACATCACCGCCTTGCTCAGTGAACCGTCCTTCTCGAGAAACGCCGAGCCGATGTCGAGGTAGTGCACGCTCTTGCCGTCGGCGATCTTGGCCGCGAGGGCGCTCGCCTGGGCGTTCTTCTCACGCTGCGGGTTGGGCTTCTCGCCGCGTGGAAAGACGCCGAGCAGCAGCACCTTCGCCTCGGGAAGTCGCTCGCGCAGTTCGCCGACCACCGCCTTGATGCCGTCGGCGATCTCTTCGGCCGTGTTGTCCTTCCCGTTCGAGTTGTTGGTGCCGATCATCAGCACCACCACCCTGGGTGCTGCGCCACTCTTGGGCTTGTCCAGCCCATCGACGTTCCCGTGCTCCAGACGCCACAGCACGTGCTGCGTCCGATCCCCTCCGATGCCCATGTTGACCGCGTTGCGGGGCGCGTACTTGGCTCTCCACACCTCCGCACCCGCGCCCTCCCAGCCCTCCGTGATGGAGTCGCCCAGGAAGATGACGCCGATATCGCCCTTTTCCGCGCCCTGCTTGGCGCGCTCGTTGAACGACTCGTGACGCTTGGTCCACCGTTCGTCGGACCGTGACGCGGGTTCGGTCGCGGAGTTCGCGGGCTTCTCTTTGGCCTTCGGCGTGGGCTGACCGGTCTTTGGTGGCTCGGCCTTGGCGGGCGGGGCGGCGGGCGCTGCCGGCGACTGCGCCATGCAGAACACGGGTGAACACGCGATCAGACCCACCACGAGCAGCAACCGCAACACAAGGTTCATGTCGAACTCCTCAAAGCCCGGGCTTGGCGCAAGCCCGGGCCGCGACGAGCATATCCGAACCGGGCCGGCCGCGTCTCACGGCGTGCCGAACAGCCGTCCGCGGACGAGGATCATCAGCCCGGTCAGGAGCGCGATCCCGACCAGGTCCAGGAGCAGCCCGGCACGGATCATCTGCGACTGCGTGACCTTGCGTGTGGCGAACGCCAGCGCGTTCGGCGGTGTGGCGACCGGCAGCATGAACCCGCAACTCGCGGCCAGCGCGGCGGCGAACATCAGCGTGAGAGGGTCCATCCCCATGGGCTCCGCGGCCGCGGCGAGCACGGGCATCAACGCGGTCACGACCGCGACGTTGCTGGCGAGCTCTCCGCCGAAGACGATCGCCGCGATGAGCACGAACAACACCAGTCCCTGCGGGAGCCCCGACATGCCCGCGAACTGCGACCCCAGAAACTTGTCCACCCCGGTCCGCGACATGGCCTCGGCGATGCTCGTGCCGCCGCCGAACAGCAGGAGGATCCCCCACGGCAGCGTGTCGAGGCTCTCGGCGGAGACGACGAACTGCCGACGCCGTACGCTGACGGGGATCAGCACCAGCATCAACGCGGCCGCCACGGCGATGCCCGCGTCGGTTAACAGGGGCACCGGCTTTCCGTTGGCCGTCATGGTGAGGTCGAAGACCCTGACGATCTCCGTCCTGAGCACCCACCCCGTCGCGGCGCCGATGAACACCACGGCCGTGATCCACTCGGCCCGTGTGACCTTGCCGAGCGACCGCTTCTCCGCGAGCATCAGGTCCCGTCCGCCCGCGATGTGCCCCGCTCGCACGCGGTGCAGGAGACGGGTCAGCGTCAACCAGGCCAGCCCGCAGAACACCAGGCTGAGCGGCGCGGCGATCATCACCCACTCGCCGAAGCCGATTTCTCGCTTGAGGAGGGCTTCGGCCTGACCGCGCATGATCACGTTCGGCGGCGTTCCGATGGGTGTGCCCAGCCCGCCGATCGACGCCGCGTAGGCGATCCCCAGCACAATGGAGATGGTCAGGTGGCGAACCGCCTCGGGCGTCCAGCCCGACTCGGCCGCGCCGTCGCTCTTGGCGCACCGCTCGACCAGCGCGACCAGGCTCATGCCGATGGGCAGCATCATGATGGTGGTGGCGGTGTTCGAGACCCACATGCTGATCAGGCAGGTGACGAGCATGATCCCGCCGACGATCCGCGACGGGCTCGTGCCCACGGCCAGCAGCGTGCCGATGGCGATGCGGCGGTGCAGGCCGCTGGCGCGCAGCGCCTCGCCCAGGATGAAGCCCCCGACGAACAGGAAGATGACCTCGTCGGCGTACGGCGCGGCCGCCTGCTTCATCGTCGAGACACCAAGCATCGGCAGGAGCACCAGCGGCAGCAGCGCGGTCGCGCTGATCGGGATCGCCTCGGTGAGCCACCACGCGGCCATCCACACCATGACGGCCAGGACGCGCCGGCCTTCTTTCGGCAATGTGTCCGGCGCTAGGTGATGAACCGCCAGCGCCAGAAGCGGGCCCGCGGCGAGGCCGGTCCACTGCACGGCGTGCGCCAGGCGCTTGGCGTGCGGGTGGGTTGTGGTTTCCAGATCACCAGCGTGCACCGCCACAGCATACCGCGCGGGGTGCCGGTCAGTCCGTCGAGGTCGCCAGGCTCCGCGCCGCGGGCGCGTGGCCGTTCCCGTTTGCCGACTTCATCACCTTGCGCCCGTCTTCGGTGTGGTCCAGAAGCCCGAGCTCGCTCAACGCCAGCTGCGCCGCCTGCTGCTCGGCCTGCTTCTTGCTCTGCCCCCAGCACGCCGGGAAGCGGCGTCCGCCGATCTCGACCGCGACCTCGAAGCACTTGGCGTGATCGGGGCCCTTCTCGTCGAGGACCTGGTAGATCGGGCTCTCGGAGAACGTCAGCTGCGCGTGCTGCTGCAGCACGCTCTTGAAGTTCTCCTGATGCCCGCTGACCGCCGCCCGGTGGATCATCGGTTCCAGCAGCGGGCGCAGGAACTTCCGCACCGGCTCGAGCCCGCCGTCGAGATAGATCGCCGCGATCACCGCCTCGACCGCCGCCGCCGCGAGGCTCGAAGGCAGTTCGCGGTGGGTCTGCATGCCCTTGCCCAGGAACAGGAGCTTGTGCAGGCCCAACTCGCGCGCGATGCACGCGCACGTCTGCCGCGAGACGACCGTGGACTTGATCTTGGTCATCTCGCCTTCGAGCAGGTCCGGGTACAGGGTGTAGATCAGTTCGCAGCAGACCAGGCCGAGCACCGAGTCACCCAGGAACTCCATCCGCTCGTTGGACTCCTGGCGAGATTCGGCCACCGACGCGTGGGTCAGGGCCCTCGTCAGAAGCTCGGGGTCAGCGAAAAGATGACCGATGATCGACTGAGCCGATTCGATGTGTGCGGCAATCATGGACGAACGCCCGTGGTCCGCGCTGCGGCCGAACGCCGTGAGCGCGAAGTTCCGCGACGGGTGCGACCGGACACCTCGGGGCCGGGCGTGTCCGGGTCGGGCACGCGCCGGCGGTGGCGTCCGGCGACGCCGCGGCGACAAGAGTCGTTGGGTCGGGCGCGCCTGCTCGCCAGCCGACGGTCCTGCGAACGGCCCTGCCCAATCTCGGGCAGGCCAACGCGTGTCCCGGCGGCGGCCGGCGAGCAATCGCACTCGGCCAAACACCAACGGGATCGCACCGATCCCGTGTCTCCAATATACCACTCGGCTCTTTTTCGACCGGTGCTTTGTCGATTCCTGACCCGGAATGTGGAGAGCAGGGTCCGAGAACTCTGCATCTCCAAACTCTTCCCTATCGCTGGCTTCCCCGGGGAAGGCGACCTATCATCAAGGCCCAACCCAGACCGAGGTCCCCCCATGTCGATGCACTATCACAAGAAGAAGAGCTACATCAAGCGCAAGCGCCGCCTCGGGTTCCGGGCCCGCATGAAGACCAAGGCCGGGCGCAAGATGATCAACCGCAAGCGAGCGGCGGGTCGGTCGCTGAACGTCGCCGACAAGAAGATCTGATTGCCTCGGGCCGAGCCCGGAGCCGGATCAGGTCGTTTTCAATCGCTTCAGGTCCTGACGCGTGTGCTCCACCCGTTCGCCGCAATAGGGCAGCGGGCACGCGGTGTCGTTGAAGTGCTCCATGATCCAGTCCAGTTCGCCGTGCTGGAAGAGCTCGACGAACGCTTGCACGCACTCGGCGTCGTAGCGCGTCCCGATCCCCTTGCGAAGCTCATCCAGCGCGGCCGGCACGGCATCGGGGCCGATTGCCGACCGGTACGGCCGCAGGCTCGTCAGCGCATCGAACGTGTCGATGACCGCGAAATACCTGGCGCTCAGCGGGATTGCATCGCCCTTCAGCCGATCGGGATAGCCAAGGCCGTCGATCCGCTCGTGATGGTGCCGCACAAGCCCGAGCACGATCGGGTCCGTTTCTCCCATGCTGATGAGCCGCTCGTGGCCGCGTCCGGGGTGCGTCTTGATCACCTCGAACTCGTCGTCGGTGAGCCTGCCGGGTTTCCGCAGGATGCGGTCGGGGATGTCGAGTTTGCCGAGATCGTGCAGCGCCGCGCCGGCGGTGAGGCTCGCGATCCGTTCCGGGTCGAGCCGGAACCGCTCGGCCATCGCGCGGGTGTACAGAACCACACGCCAGGTGTGGGCCGCGGTGGAAAGGTCCTTGAGTTCGATCGTGCGGACGAGGGCTTGAAGAATGTCGGGCTGCACTCGCGTGAGGATATGCGGTACGGTCAGCGGGTCCGGCGGTCCCGTCTCGGGCCGGCCCGCGGCCCTGCTCTGCCGGGCTTGGCCGCGGGCTGTTCCGGTGCTGGAGAAAGCCCCTGATCCGCATCGCCAATGCGCTGGAGTTCGATCGCGTCGGCGAAGACCTCGTTCTCGCCCCCGATCCGCCTGAAAAACTCCTGCACCTGCCGCGGCGAGCCGGTGAGGATGACCACATCCCCGTCCCGCACCGCGTGCGGCGTCATGCCCGGTGATTCCGCGAGCAGGGTCTTCACCTTGCCCAGGTCCAGCGGTTGGGCGACGACATGATCATCCTTGATCTTGATGGGCATGATGATGTGCGTCGGAATCGCCGACATGCCGAAACGATCCCCGAGGTCGCGTGTGTCGGAGCCGCTCGGGAAGATGTCGATGAAGTCGTTGGCGCCGAGCCTGACCACGCGCATCTCGAACTGCGCGTTCTTCTTCGGGTTGCCCTGCGCATCCTCGAGCGTCAGTTTGTAGCAGGTCTCGCGTTCGGCGGGCGGCTCGGACTTGGTATCGGCTTTCCGCGGTTTCTCGGCCGCCTGAACCCGGTACCGATCGTTGGACTTCTTCTCGTCGGTCGGTTTCCACAGCCCGACCACGCGATCGTCCTTGACGACCTCCGACCTGTCATCGGAGTAGATCGCGTTGATGGAGGGCACGGAACATCCCGTGATCCCCAGGATCAGGCCGGTCCAAGCCGCTGCGACGCACCAGATTGAAGTTGGTCGAATCATGCCGGGGCCTTTCTCGTTGCCACCGACCGCCCGCCCCACAGTTCAAGCGCGCCAGGCAGGCCCGCGGTTCACGGCCGCGTGGTCCGGGCGATCAACGCGGAAACCGAGGCCTGCTCTCGGTCGGCGGTCACGCTGGTCAACTCATCCGCCTGATGGTCCGCGTGGTAGCTCGAACGCACGAGCGCGCCGCTCTCGACGACCTTGAACCCGCGCGCCAGGCCCTCGGCCTTGAACGTGTCAAACTGCGCGGGTGTCACCCACCTGTCGATGGGGAGGTGGTTCCGGGTCGGTTGCAGGTACTGCCCGATGGTCAGGATGTCGCATTCCGACGCGGCCTGAACCTCGTCCAACAGTCCCAGCACCTCATCATCCCGTTCGCCGATCCCGACCATGATCCCGGTCTTGGAAACCATGCCCGACTGCTTGACCCTGCGCAACAACTCCAGCGAGCGGTCGAACTTCGCACTCGGACGGACGGCCGGATACATCCGGCGGATGGTCTCGAGGTTGTGGTTGATGATGTGCGGCCGGGCGTCAATGACCTGCCGCAGGGCGTCCCAGTTGCCCTCAAAGTCGGGGATCAGGACCTCGATCGACATCTTCGGGCAGGCCTGCTTCGTGCGGACGATGGTCTCTGCCCACACCGCTGCGCCCCCGTCGGCGAGTTCGTCCCGGTTGACGCTCGTGATCACCACGTGCTTCAGGCCCATCAGGGCCAGCGACTCCGCCACGCGCCGGGGCTCATCAAGGTCGAGCGTGGGGGGGCGTCCGGTCTTGACGTTGCAGAACCCGCACGCTCGGGTGCAGGTGTCGCCCAGGATCATGATCGTGGCCACCCCGCGAGCCCAGCACTCCCCCATATTGGGGCATCCTGCTTCTTGGCAGACCGTGACAAGCCGGTGCTCATCCATGATCCCCTTCAACCGGGTGTATCCGGGGCCACCCGGCACCTTGGCTCGCAGCCAGTCGGGCTTCTTCTTGGTGCTCAACTGGTGTGGCAGGTCGGCCTGATTGTTGAGGACCATGCCCGTGAGGCTCACGACGGGGCGGTCGAACTGCTTGACGGGATCGCCCCCGAGCGGGCGCGGATGGCGCGACAGCGTCTTGGCGAGTGGTGAGGAAGGGTGGGGCGATTGAGGGGTGATGCCAGAGTCTAGGTTTGCGGCCGTGTCGCGGCCTGCGCGAACCGGCGGGCGCCGCGGGCCGTCTGGGATGGGGAAACTCACGGGGTCCGCATAACGATGGGAAAAGTGCTACTCTGACCGCTCTTTGGGCCGCTCCGGGTCTTCTGCTCTGGAGAGCAGATCGAACAATCGTTCTTAGAGGCAGGGATGATCGAGACAACGAGGATGAAGCAGCGTTCCACCGTCGATCGCGGATGGCGCATCTTGAGCCCGAAGCGGCTGGGTCGGCGCGCCGTGGGGACGGCCGGACTCCTTGCCGCGCTAGCGGGATTCGCGGGGTGCGAGACGGACTCGTTCTTCGATCCGACCAGCGTCGGTCGCTGGGAATACACGCCGACGGTGATGCCCATCCTTGATCGGCTGAGCGCGATCGAGGAAGAGCAGACCGACATGATCAAGGCCGAGGCGATCCAGCCGGAGGACCTGATTCCCGAGGTCGAGCAGTACCGGTTCGGCCCGTCGGACTCGGTCGAGGTGGTCATCGGAGACTTCGTCCAGCCCGGTGCGGACGAGAAGTTCCAGGTCAACCTCGACTCTCGCGGGTACATCTACATCCCCAAACTCAAGCCCATTCGCGCGCAGGGCATGACCAACGTGGAGTTGGTTGAGGCCGTGAAACTGGCGGTCGAAGAAGCCCAGATTCGGGCCGCGACGGCGACGAACGTGTCGGTCAACATCCTGTCGCAGCGATCGCAGACGTACTCGGTGATCGGCGCAGTAGTCAGGCCGGACGAGTACTTCATCCCGCAGCCCAACTTCCGGCTGCTCAACGCCCTGACCGCGGCGGGCGGGTTTGCCGAGACGATCGACAAGATCTACGTGATCCGCCAGGTGCCGCTGAGCGAGGAGGCCGCGGGGCGCGTGCCCGGGAGCGATTCGCCGCCGCCGATGCCGGCCAAGCCCGATGCGACGCGGCCGGCGCAGGATCCCGAGAAACTGATCGACATCATCGACCAGATCTCCAAGCCCAAGCCGGGCATGATGCGACCGAAGGGCGAGACCCGCGGCCAGCCGGAACCGCGGCCGAAGAGCGATGCGGCCCCACCGGCGATCGACCTGCCGGGCCCGAAGGCGACCACGGATGCTCCGCCCGCGGGCGAGGCGGACAGCGGCTGGGTGTACGAGAACGGGCAGTGGGTGAAGCGAAGCGCAACCGGCGCTCCGGCCGTGACGCGCGCGGGTGAGACCGGCGGAAAGCCCCTGCCGGTGGTGACGCAGCGTGTCATCGAGGTGCCCACGGATCGACTGATCGCAGGCGATGCGAGCGTGAACGTGGTGATCCGGCCGGGCGATGTTGTGCGCGTGCCCCCGGCCAAGGCGGGCGTCGTGTACCTGGGCGGCCAGGTCTCCCGGCCCGGCCCGTACGGGCTGAGCGATGACACCAAGCTCACCATCCTCCGCGGCATGATTTCCGCTGGAGGGCTGAACCCGACGGCGATTCCCGAGCGCGTGGATATCACGCGTGTGGTTGGCCCTGGCCGGCAGGCGACGATTCGACTGAACTTCCGAGCCATCGGCGAGCAGACCCAACCCGACATCTACCTCAAGCCCGATGACATCATCAACGTGGGAAGCAACTTCTGGGCGCTCCCGTTGGCCGTGCTGCGGGGTGGATTTAGGCTTTCGTACGGATACGGCTTCATCCTTGACCGGAACTTTGCAGGGGATGTCTTCGGTGCCGATCAGTCTCTTTCGAGGTAATCGGTTTGTGTAAGGCATCGAATCTGGCAACCGGCTGAAAGCTCACGGGCTGTAGGTTCGATACAGTTTGCCAACGAGCCGGTCGTTCGGAGGTGGAAGCCAGCCGAACCGGCCCGCGATCAGTCTCCGCGGAGCGGAGGCGGGTTTTTGTGAAGAGAGCGGGATAACCTCGGCTCCCGGTTTTTCGGGGAGGCTTGGTTGATCTGGGCGCGACCGACCGCCTTTGTGCGGTCGGTGCGGCGTGGCTGTCTCGAACACCCGTGGTGAACGAGGCGTAGGAGCGTCCGCGCCCGAGGAGCGGGGGTGGAGGCGTCGGGTCCGGCCGATCGGTGGGATTCCGGCCATCGATCGTTGAAGTCATCGAACTGCGAACACCTTGACCACCGCCCCGGCCAACACCAGCACCGCCGCCGCATCGGTACCGTCGAACGGCGCCGGCGGCACCGCGGGCCGTCAGGCGGGCGGTGGGCGACCGAGCCCGGCCGGCGGGGCGAAGATCGGGGGGCCCCGGCCCGGCCTGATCGCGAGGGTGACCGAGCCGGGCGTGCTGATCGCGGTGGCGTTGCTGGGTGCGGCGTTCGTGCTGCTGTTCAGGCACTGGATGCGGATCCAGAACGAGTACTCGATGGGCAGCGGCGACTGGTCGCACGCGTACATGGTGCCGTTCATCAGCCTGTACCTCCTGTGGCAGAACCGCGAAGCCCTGGAGCGCGTGCAGACGCAGGTCTATTGGCCGGGGCTGGTCGCCATCCTGACCGGCGTGTGGTCGTACACCTACTTCATCTGCGGCTTTCCCAACCACCTCGGGCAGGGATTGTCGATGGTGCTCACGCTGTTCGGCGTGGTGCTGTTGTTGCTCGGGCCTCGGGTGGTGATGTACTCGTTCCTCCCGATCGCCTACCTCGGGTTCGCGATCACGATCCCCGAGCGGGTGATGAACGAAGTGACCTGGCCGCTGCAGGCGTTGGCGGCCAAGGGGGCGTGGATCGGGCTGAACACGGTCGGCGTGAAGACGGATGTGGTGGGCAACGCGCTGTACGTGTTCGACACCAAGACGCAGGAGACGCACCCGCTGAACGTCGCCGAGGCGTGCTCGGGGATGCGCATGCTGATCGCGTTCCTCGCGCTGGGCGCGGCGGTCTCGCTGGTGGCGACGAGGATGTGGTGGAAGCGCGTGGTGCTGCTGGGCCTGGCCCCGCCCCTGGCCCTGCTGCTCAACATCGTGCGGATCATGGTCCTGGGTATCGCGTCGCTGTACGACCAGAACCTGTCGGCGGGCCAGGCCCACACGTTCATCGGCACGCTGCTGCTGATCCCCGGCTTCTTCATGTACATGGGGATCGTGCTCGCGCTCAACAAGGCCGTGCCCGAGGCGGCCCGTTCCGCACCCGGCCCCGCGGCCGGCCAATCGGGGCGTGGCGGCGTGGCCGGAGTCGGCGCATGAGCACGCGGTCAACCAGATCCTCGCGGCGGTTCGCGTTCGTCGTGGCGCTGGGAACGCTCATGGCGGGCGCGATCAGCCTGCACGCCGTCGTCACCGCGCTGAAGATCACCGTCAAGAAGATCCCCATCGAGGCGAAGTACAAGCTCCCGTCCCTTCCCGAGACTCTCCCTTCGTGGAAGAGCGTCGGCGTGGACGAGAAGATGACCGCGGAGATGGTCGAGGAGCTCGGCACCGAGAACTACATCTCCCGCGTTTATGTCGAGAAGGATCCGCCGAAGGATCGCCAGCCGCTGGTGCTGAGCCTGCACTGCGCGTACTACACGGGCATGATCGACACCGTGCCGCACGTCCCGGACCGGTGCCTGGTCGGCGCGGGCTGGTCGATCGCCAGCGCGGGGCAGGTGCTGCCGCTCAATCTCGATCCCGAGGTCGGGCAGTGGCGGCTGGAGAAGGACATCTCGACCGCCGACCAGCGCGTGTTTTCGGCTCGGCTCGGACCGGACTCGAAGGCCCCGAACACGCGGATCAACCTGCCGCGGAACGCGGACGAGATCGCGATGCGCGTGAACGCGTACTCGGAGCCCAAGTCGTCGAAGAAGTTGTACGCGGGGTACTTCTTCATCGCCAACGGCGGGCACTGCGCGGACGCGAACGACGTGCGTCTGCTCGCGTTCCGGCTGCAGGACACCTACGCGTATTACCTGAAGGTGCAGGTCTCGACCACGTCGGTCGAGAACGAGGCCGAGTATGTCTCGGCGTGCCGCGGGATCCTGGGCGAGTTGCTGCCCGAGATCATGCTGTGCGCGCCGGACTGGGTCGAACTGCAGAGGAATATCGCGGCCGGGAAAGACCCGCGGGCATCGGGAGGTTCGAGGCCGTAGGTCGGCTCGACGACCGTTCGAGCGCATCGCTGAAACGAGGAAGCATCGATGGCAGCCAAGATCAACACCAAGTTCATCATCATCGTCGGCGCTGCGCTGCTGGCGCTGGTCGCCGGCGTGACGTACCTGGGCGTGCAGGCCCTTCGGAAGTCGGGCGAGGATTACATCAAGCTCGGCGACGCGGCCATGGCGGCCGGCAAGGCCAACGAAGCCGTGGGTTTCTACGGCCGCGCCGTGTTCAAGGACCAGCGGAACGCCGCGTGGATCCGCAAGTGGATGGCGGCGATGAAGAAGGACATCCCGCAGGGCCGAGTCGCGTACATGGACGCCTACGACCGGCAGTACCGCAGCGCGCTGCGGACGCTTCCGGAGGCCGATCCGACGGACTTCGATGCGCACCGCGATCTGCTCGAGGAGATGTACGCGGAGATCAAGGCCTCGTTCAGCGCCGATCCCAAGGGCTCGATCGAGTCTCTGGAGTACATGATCAAGACCGCCGACGAGATGATCGCCAACTTCAAGGGAGACCAGGCCAAGGGCAAACTGCTCCTGCGCTATCGCGCCCTGCCGCGGGTCAACCTCATCACCCGGAGCGGGGGCGCCAAGCAGTCGGAGATCGACTCGGTCAAGAAGGACTTCGCGGCGGTGCTCTCGGTCGATCCGGCCGATTCCGACGCCGCGCTGGGGCTGATGCAGGCCGACGTCGCGCTCTCGGAGGCCACGCGCAAGCGGGGAGACACCGAGGAGGCGGACCGGATCCTGGCCGAGGCCAAGGGTCGGCTCCGCGACTTTGTCAGCAAGCACCCGCCCGCATCGAAGGTGCGGCTGGCGCTCCTGCTGCAGGAGGTTGACCAGGCGGCCCGCGCTTCGGAGAAGCCGGTGACTCTGGCGGAGGTGATCCAGGACCGCAAGCAGATGGTGCAGGAACTGATCGACGCGGTGAAGGCGGAGAAGCCGGAGGATCTCGAAGTCGGGATCGTCGATCGCGCCGCGCAGTTTGCCGTCGCGGCGCTCCCGGCCGAGACGGGCCGGGCTGAGGCCGACGCCATCATCGCGCACGCGCTCAAGGGCAAGCCCGACGATGCGCCGCTCCTGATGGCCGTGGCGATGTTCGAGATTCAGAGGAACCAGGCCGACAAGGCCGAGGCGACGCTGCAGAAGATCGTGGACATGCCCGACAAGCCGCTGAGCTACGAGGGCAAGCAGTTGTTCGGGCAGCGGCTGATGGCGATCCTGGCGCAGACCGACGTCGTGTTCGCGCAGTGGGAGGCGGCCAAGGAGCCGGCGGCGCGCGACGAACTCGCGGCCCGCGCGAAGAATTACCGTGACTCGCTGGTCGCCAAGATCGGCGATACCGCGCCCGAGGTGCTGAGTCTGGACGCCCGGCTTCTGTACATCCAGGGCGACCGGAACGGATCGCGCGCCCTGCTCACGCGTTACAACGAACTCACCGGCCAGAAGGATGCCAGGTCGATGGCGCTGCTCGGGCAGTTGCTGCTCCAGCAGGGCAACACCGGCGCCGCGAAGCAGTCGTTCCAGCGGGTGCTCGAGCGCGACCCCCGGAACGTGAGGGCGCTGCGCTACCTCGGCAAGATCGAGCAGGACGCCGGCAACTACGCCGAGGCGCAGCGCTACCTCAAGCAGGTGCTGGCCTTGATCCCGCAGGATGAGGAGTTGAGGCAACTGGTGGACCGGATCGACAGCGCGCTCTCGAGCAAGGACCCGATCGGGGTGGAGCTGCTCAAGATCGAGCAGACGGCCCGGGGCGTGGGCGCGGACATCGACGCCGCGGTGAAGATGGCGGAGAAACTGGTCGCCGATCACCCGAAGGACCTGCGTCCGTACGCCGCGCTGGTGCAACTGGAGATGAGCCGGAACAACCGCCCGGCCGCCGTGGCGGCCCTCAAGCGGGCGGAGACGCAGTTCCCCGAGAACAAGCAGATCAAGGAGACGATCCAGCAGCTCGAGGCGGACCCCGTTCCCCAGCGCATCGCGGCCATCAACTCGGCCAATGTCTCGACGCTTGAGAAGGCCAAGGCCATGTACGCGGTCTATTCGCAGGGCGGGGACAACTACAAGCAGCAGGCGGACGCGGCGTTCGACGAGCTTGTCCGGCTGGCGCCAGACGACCCGGCCGTGTTCGAGTTCCGCTTCATGCGGGCCTCGATCGCGAAGGACTCGAAGGTTCTTTCGGAGCTGGTCGCGGTGGCCGAGGCCAAGAACCTGGACCAGGTGAACGGGCAGTTGTACCGGGCTCGCCAGTTGATCACCGACGGCAAGTTGTCCGAGGCCGTCGGCTATCTGCGTGGCACGGTCGAGAAGGACAAGCAGAACCAGGCGGCGTGGCGCACGCTCGGCATGGTGCAGCTCGAACTGCGTGACGCGTCGGGCGCGGCCGACGCGCTCGCCAAGGCCGTCGAGATCAGGCCGAACGACATCGTGTCGATCAACGGTCTCTTGCGTGCGCTCATCATGAAGGGAAGCATGGCCGAGGCGCTCGACCAGGCGCGCAAGTCCGAGACGATCGCCGGGGCCGATCCGGAGTTCGCGGAGATCTACATCACGCTCCTGACCGAGGTTGCCGGCGGCGACAAGCAGAAGGCCGAGGTCTACCGCGAGCGGATCGCCAGAGCGAACCCGGCGGACAAGATGAACCAGGCGCAGCTCGCCGCCCTCCGAATCGAGCAGCGCAAGTACGACGACGCGAAGGCGTGCATCGACGACCTTGCCAAGGACGAGAAGAACCGGGACATCGTGACCGAACTGAGGGCGCGGTGGTTCGCTGCGCAGGGCAAGTTCGCCGATACCGAGAAGGTCTACGACGACTACATCGCGGCCTCTCCGCCGGAGAAGAAGAACGAAGCGGCGTACATCGCGGCGGCCCGGACGTTCATGAACGTCGGTCAGCCCGACCGGGCGCTGGCGTTCCTCGAGAAGGGCCGCGCGGTCGAGAAGCCCGAGACGATGATGATCAGCCGGGAGATGGGCGATGTGCTCTTCAACGTCGGCAAGCCGGGCGAGGCCGCGGCCGCCTACAAGCGCGTGCTGGATGCCGGATCGCCGGACACCGGCGACGCGCTGGTGATGCGCGTGCTGGAGTGCTACCAGAAGCAGAAGGAGTGGGCGAAGTTCGACGCGCTGATGTCGAGCCTGGGCGACAAGGCCCAGAAGAACGCGACGCTGCTGGTGCTCGCGGCCGAGGCGGCGCTCCAGCAGGGAGACGACGGGCGCGCGCGGAAACTCTACGACCAGGCGGTCGTGGCCGACTCGAAGAACCCGATCGTTTTCTTGAAGCGCGGCGACTTCGCGGCGCGGGACCCGGCCAACGAGAAGGACGCGATCCTGGACTTCGAGCAGGCCAGCCGGCTCAGGCCCAGTTGGACGCTGCCGCTGCAGCGGATCGCGATCATCCACCGCGTTCGCGGGCGGCTCGATCTCGCGGCGGAGACGGTGCGGAGGATCATCGAGATCGACCCCGACGACGACTCCGCGCGGATGGAGCTCATCTCGATCCGCATGAAGCAGAACGATCGCGTGGGCGTTGTCGCGCTGATCGATGATGCGCTCAAGCACAAGAAGGACCACCCGGGCTGGCTGATGCGGGCCGGGCAGATCATGTCCGATCTGGGCGACTCCGCCGCCGCGGCGACGTACTACGCGAAGGCGTGGGAGCAGCGCAAGTCGCTGGATGTGGCCGTGCCGTACGTGACGGCCCTGCTGGCGAAGGCGCCGGCGGATGCGACGCTGGCGTGGACGATCGCGAGCGCGAAGGAGATCGAGACCGCCGACGAGATGTCATACCGCCTGCTCCGTGCGATGGTGCTGCAACGGTCGGGGCGCGGGGACGACGCCTACGCGGAGATCGAGAGGGCGTACCTCAAGATCGACCCGAACGATCCGAACCGGTGCCAGTTGTTCGCCGCGGGCGTCGATTCGGCGCACGGTGATGACCTTCGCGGGCAGTTGGCGACCTGGGAGAAACTCGACAAGAAGAAGAAGCTCGACGTGTGGCTGTACGTGCAGGCGTGCAGGCCGCGGCTCCAGGATCAGGAGACCCGCGACGCCACGGCCGCGGCGATCGAGGGCTTCATCGAGACGCAGACCGACCCCTCGCTGAAGCTCAGCACGTACCGGATGATGGCTTCGTTCTATTACCAGACGGCCAAGTTCGATCGCGCCGCGGGGATGTACCGCAAGTTCCTGGAGCTCGAGCCGAACGACGCCGAGACGCTGAACAACCTCGCGTACACGCTGGCGGTCGAGATGAAGCAGCCGGGCGAAGCGGCTCGCTTCGCGGAGAAGGCGGTCGAACTGTCGCCCAAGGTCTCGAGCTTTGTGGACACTCTGGGCGTGATTCAACTCGGGCTCAAGAACACCGACGAGGCCGTGAAGTCGCTGAGGCACGCCCTGGAGCTCGGGCAGTCCGATAACGAGCGGGCGCCGATCCTGATCCACCTGGCCATGGCGCTGATCAGCAAGGGTGAGAAGTCCGAGGCCCGCACGCTGGTCGATCAGGCGGCCAACATCCTGAATAACACCCCGCCGCTGAAGGCGCAGTACCAGAAGGAACTCAAGGACGTTACCGATCAACTCGATGGACAGTGATGCGCCCCGTCGGGCTCGCCGGTGCGACCGGCCGGGTTTGCCGGCCTTGACGCGCCGGTAGGCGTCGAACGTGCATCTCTTCCGGATTTACGCCATGTCAACAGCCAGCACCACCACATCGACCCCACCGAGCGCGCACCGTCCGCCACCGCGCCCGAACGTCTCGTCGGGTTCGACCGGTTCCACGACCATGTCGGGGTTCGCGAACATCGACCCCATCCGATTGCTCCGGCGCTATTGGCCTCTGCTGGCCGGTGCCGCCGTGTTCGGCGGCGTGATCGGTGTGGCCGCGCACTTCACGCTGCTCAAGGTCTACCCGACGTGGACGGCGAGCTCGGTGTTCCGGTGCGAGCCGCCCCGGCGGAGCCCGACCGAGCTTCGCGGCGTGGACATGCAGCAGGTGGAGTTCGACCGGTTCATGGGCACGCAGATGACGATCATGCTCTCGCCCGATGTTCTGGGTCGCGCGGTCCGAAACCCGGACCTGGTGCAGTCCAACTGGGCCAAGCAGTTCGTCGTCAACGGCAACTTCCAATCTACCCAGGCCGTCACCAAGCTCCAGGACACGCTCTCGCCGCGGCTTGTGCCGCAGACGACGCTGATTCGGCTGTCGTTCTCGTGGCGGAAGAAGGAAGACGCCCGCGCGGTCGTGGACGCGGTGACCAAGGCGTATCTGCAGTCGGTGAAGGAGCAGAAGACGCAGGAGTCCACCGACCAGCGAACGGTGCTGGAGAACCGCCGATCGGCGATCAACCTGGAGATCACGGGCAAGAGCAAGCGCCGCGACTCGATCCTGACCAAGAACGGGATTACCAACCTTCGTGACGGCGCGAACCAGTGGGAGCAGAAGCAGCTCGAGCAGATCCGCAACCTCGCGGACACCGAGCAGCAACTGACGACCATCGTCTCGCTCCGTGACCGGCTGCGCAACGCGACCGACAGCCAAGGGACGGTCTCGTACCCCGAGGACATGCTCGAAGAGGCGAAACTCGACCCGATCATCCAGGACCTCAAGCGCGAGATCTCGCAGCTTCGGGTCTCGGAGCAGACCCTCTTGTCGCAGGATTACGGCGAGAAGCATCCGTCGCTCGTCAGCCTCAGGGAGCGGATCAAGGCGTCGGAGGCCCGGCAGGACGAGGAGATGGCCAAGGTGCTGCGTCGCATCTACGACGCCCGCGTCGAGGAGATCAGCAAGAGCGTGGAGAGCACTGCGAAGCGGCGCGAGCAGGTGGCCAAGGACCTCGACGAGATCAGCACGAAGAAGCAGGCGATCCTTCTGGCGATCAAGGAGGTCGAGCAGATCGACGAGGAGATCAAGCAGCTGGGGCTCGAACTCAACGTGGTGAACGAGGCTCGCCAGAACATCGAGACCATGAACGACAGCGCGGTCTACGACCAGGTCAAGCTGGTCATCCCGGCCCAGACGCCCAACGTCGTGAGCTTCCCCAAGCTGGTGGTCATGCTGCCGCTGGGCGTGCTGCTGTTCACGGGCTTGACGGCGATGATCGTTCTGCTCCGCGAACTCATGGATCAGCGCGTCAAGGGTCCCGCGGACGTCGCGATCATCCCGCGGCTGAAGGTGCTGGGCATGATCCCGGACGCCGCCGAAGACCCCGCGCGTCCGACCTCGATCGAAACTGCGTTCCGCGACACGCCGGGGGGCGTGGTGACGGAGTCGTTCAGGCAGGTCAAGGCGCCGCTGGTCAAGAAAATGGACACCGAGGGGCTGCGGACGCTGCTCGTGCTGGCCGGCATGCCCGGCTCCGGCGCGACGACGGTCGCCTGCAACCTCGCCATCGCCTGCGCCGCTTCCGACGACCGCGTGCTCGTCATCGACGCCAATGTCCGGCGCCCGGCCATGCAGCGAGTGTTCGGGATCACCGAGTCCGTCGGGCTTGCGGACTGTCTTGCCGGGCAGGCGGGCTTCGACGAGGCGGTGCGGCCGACGGGGGTCGCCAACCTCTCGGTGCTCACCGCGGGCACGCCGGGCAACCGGATGATGCCCGAGCGGCTCAGCTCCGAGGCGATGACGCGCCTGCTGGCCGAGGCCGCTTCCAAGTTCGACCGCGTGTTCATCGACTGCCCGCCCGCCATCGTTTCGGGTGACGGGCTCGCGCTCGCCAACCGCTGCGATGCCTCGCTGATGGTCGTCCGGGCCCTCAACGAGAAGCGCGGCCTGGTCAACCGCGTGCGCACACAACTGAGCGAGGCCCGCGCCGAACTGGTCGGCGTCGTCGTCAATGGCGTGAAGTCGTCCGCGGGCGGCTACTTCAAGCGCAACATCCAGGCTACACACGAGTACCACAATGCCGCCAAGCCCGCGGCCTGAGCCCCGCGGAGAGCCGCGACCGCCTGCGCCTGTCGAGCGGTATCGTTTGCACGTCGGATTGCATGCAGGACGGGCGGCGGGTGGTCGAGGCCGAGCGTGACCAGGAACAGCCAAAAACCCGCCGCGCCGCCATCCGAGGGCCAGGCCCCCGGTACGCGCGTGCGCCGCGTGCTGATCACCGGTGGCGCGGGCTTCATCGGCTCGCACCTGACCGATCTGCTGCTGTCTCGCGGCGATGAAGTGACGATCGTGGACAACCTCTCGACGGGCCGGCTGGGCAACATTCCGGCCGCGACGCGAGCGCGGGTGCGCTTCATCGAGGCCGAGCTTTCCAGCGCGCTCGCCGCGTTCGGACCCGGCGAGTTGTTCGACGAGATCTACCACCTCGCGGCCGCAGTCGGCGTTCGTCTGGTCGTCGATGATCCCATCGGGTGCATCGAGACCAACATCATCGGGACTGCCCACCTGCTCCGGTTCGCGCTCCGCCACGGGCCGGGAGGCGGCCCGGCCCCCACGCTGGTCGCCTCGAGTTCCGAGGTCTACGGGAAGTCGGAGAAGGTGCCGTTCAGCGAGGACGACGATGTCGTCTATGGACCCACGACGCGCTCTCGCTGGTCTTACGCGACGAGCAAGGCCGTGGATGAGTACCTGGCGCTGGCCCATCACACGACACACCGCCTGCCCGTGGTCGTGACGCGGTTCTTCAACACCGTCGGCCCGCGTCAGGTCGGGGCGTACGGGATGGTGCTGCCTAACTTCGTCGCGGCCGCGATCGAGGACCGTCCGATTCCGATCTACGGCGACGGGCTTCAGGTTCGATGCCTCTGCGACGTGCGAGACGTCGTGGACGCGCTGCCCCGGCTCATGGGCAGCGCGGCCTGTCACGGGCGGGTCTTCAACGTCGGTTCCGACCGGCCGCTCACGATCGATCAACTCGCCGATCGCGTGATCGCCGTTCTCGGTTCGAGTTCGACCAAGCAGTTCATCCCCTACGACACGGCGTACGCCGCGGGCTTCGAGGATCTGCGCCGGCGCGTTCCCGATCTCTCTCGCATCCGCGCCGCGATCGGGTTTGCGCCCAGGATCGACCTGGACCAGACCATCCGTGACATTGCGGGCGCGATGCGTGCCGCCGGCAACCTGCCGATCGAGGGCGTGCCTTCATGACCCCTCTGTTCGCCAATCCCACCGTGCTGGGCGACGGCCAGGCGGCCGCGAGACTCGCCGAACTGGCGAAGCAGACGGAGGCCATCCAGCGTCAGTTGGAGGCGATGGCCGGTCAGAAGTCCCCGGCCTCGGCGCTCGGCAGGCTCGACATCTTCCACAACTACATGGGCGTGTTCGTCGCGGCCTTCCTTGTCGCGCTCATCGCCACGCCGATCATGCGCCGCATCGCCATCGCCAACGGCGTGGTGGATCGTCCGAGCGTCGCACGCAAGATCCACAGGCTCCCCGTGGCCTATCTCGGCGGCGTGGCCGTCTACCTCGGCATTGTCGCGGGCATCTTCTTTGCGATGATGCACCCGTTCCACGGGCTGCTCACCCTTCACCCCTCGACCCGCGGCCACGGTGAGCTCCCGCTCGACGCGGTGGTGGCGGTGCTCCTGGGCATGACCGTCATCATGTTCTGCGGGCTCTACGACGATGTTCGCGGCATCGACCCCCGCGCCAAGATCGCGGGCCAGCTCTTTGCCGCCGCAGCGCTGGCCACGCAGTCGGTCGGGACCAAGGTGGCCGCGGGCCTGCTCATCCCGATCGCGTCGAGTCTTGGTATCGGCACGACAATCGTCAACGACGCGCCGACGATCCTGTTCCATATCCCGCTTCCGGGCGGCACGTCGATCCCCGTCGATGTGGTCTATTGGGTTGGAACCGCGATCATCGCGATGTTCGTGCTCGGCGCGTGCAACGCCTCGAACCTGATCGACGGACTTGATGGGCTGCTGAGCGGCGTGACGGCCATCGCCGCCGCCGGTCTTCTGTTTGTGGCCCTTACGCTGGCTTCGCGCGATGACGGGCCGCTGGACGCGCTCCGCGTGGTGATCTGCCTGGCCCTGCTCGGAGGCTGCCTGGGCTTCCTGCCCCACAACTTCAATCCGGCGACGATCTTCCTGGGCGATGCGGGTTCGCTCATGCTCGGATACGTCACGATCCTCCTCGTGCTGACGCTCGGGGATACGGGCAAGACGCACCTGGTGCTCGCGGGCGTGATCATCTACGCGATCCCGATCATCGATACCACGCTGGCGATCGTCCGGCGCAAGATCAGCGGCAAGCGCATCTCCGACGCCGACGACCAGCACCTGCACCACATGCTCAAGCGGGCCCTGGGAGTCAAGGGGGCGGTGTTCGCCCTCTACGCCATCGGCGCCGGTTTCGCAGCCCTTGGCATCGCCCTCTCGACGGGCAAGGGTCGAGTAACCTACGCGCTCACGCTGGTCTGTGCGGCGTTCATCGGGGTGACCAGCCTGAAGGTCGCCCGTCGCGCCCACCACGAGAAGCAGGCCGAAGACCTCGCCGCCTCGGGCAAGGGCAAGATCGAGCGAGGCGGTTCGGTCGGCCCACCGTCGAAGATCGGCCCGCCAGCCAACGGCGGCCACGCCCCGCGTTCCACCCAGCCGGCCTCCATGACCGCCACCGAAGCGCCCGCGGCCGAGCACAAGGCCTGAAACTCGGCATCCGCACCGGCACCGGTATACTCCTGCCGATGAGTTCCCCGGCACGATCCAAGACCGGCGCCAAAGCCGCCGTACCACCCCAGTCCCGCACCATCGCCCTGATGAACCAGAAGGGCGGAGTCGGCAAGACCACCACCACCGTCAACCTTGCGGCGGCGATCGCGCAGCTCGGTCGGCGCGTGCTGCTGGTTGATCTCGACCCGCAGGCCCACGCCACGCTGCACCTGGGGGTCGAGCCGGCCGGCGGCGAGTCCGAGACTCCCCGTCCCAGCGTTTACGATGTTCTGCTCGATCCTGCGTTCCCGGCCGAGTCGGCCTTGCGCAAAGTGCGGGACAACCTCTGGCTGTTGCCGGCGGAGACCGACCTCGCAGCGCTCGAGACCGAGTTGGCGGCGGTCGATCCGGCGCAGCGCACCACGCGGCTTCGGGCCGCGCTCGAAAAACTCGCATCCAGCCCGATCGAGGGCGGAACAGGCTTCGAGTTCGTGTTCTTCGACTGCCCGCCCTCGCTGGGCGTGCTGACGCTCAACGGCCTGGCGGCCGCCCGCGAGGTGTTCATCCCCATGCAGTCGCACTTCCTCGCGCTGCAGGGTGTGAGCAAACTTCTGGAGACCGTGGCGCTCGTCGCCAAGACGGTCAATCCCCGCCTGCGTGTCACGGGTGTCGTGATCTGCATGCAGGACACATCCAGCAGGCACTCCAGGGAGGTCGTGCAGGACCTGGTCGACTTCTTCGATCAGGCCCGCGCCGGCGGCCAGGATGTGCCGTGGAAGTCGGCGCGCGTGCTCACGCCCGCGATCCGACGGAACATCAAGCTCGCCGAGTGCCCGAGTTTCGGCCAGACGATCTTCGATTACGCGCCCTTCTGTCCCGGCGCGCTCGATTATCGCGCCCTGGGCGAGCGCGTGGTGGCCGAGTGGGACGAACTGATGAACCGAAAAGCCGAGGCGCCGGCCCCGGCCATGACCGCCCCCGCCGCCACACACGCTCCGGCGCCGGAGCCCGAGCGGGCTCCCGCGCCCGTCGCGCCCAAGCCCGTGGTTCGCGGCCGCGCAGCCAAGGCGACCGAGCCCGCGGCGTGATCGTCCGCGTCTCCATTGGCTGGCGCCGCGCGGCCTTTGCCGCCTATGCCCTGGCCGTGTTCGTCGCGACCCATTGGCCGCGATTGGAACTGAACGTCCGGGGTATCGAGCGCCCCGACCTGCTCGCGCACTTTGCAGTCTTCGGCGCCTGGACGGTCCTGCTGCACGCGTCCGAGTTGCTCGGACGCATGGGTTCGGCCCGCACCTTCGCGCGGGTCTGGCTGATCGGGACCGCGTACGCCGCGATCGATGAGGCCCTGCAACTCCCCGCGTTTGTGGGCCGGCACGCGGCGTGGGATGATCTCGCGGCCAACATCGGCGGCGTGACGTTGGGGACGCTGGCCGCGATGGCCTGGACATCGCTCGCCCGTCGATGGCGTCGCGCGCGCTGATGCGGGGCCGTTCGATGGAATGGAACACGACCAAACCCGTGGACCTACCCTCCGCGTTCGAGCACCAGGAACACGCATGGGCAACGAGCACGACTCCAGCCGAGGATTTCATGGCCCACGCTGCTGGATCGTCAGCGCGCTGGTCGGCGCGGCGGTCGGGTTCCTTCTGACGGTGGTCATGCCGGCGACGCCCGCCGTCATTGACCACGGTTCGCCCGGCGAGGCCCAGCCCGCGCTGGTGGTCCAGACGCGATCCGACGGGTCCCGCGTGCTCAGAACTGATTCCCAGCAGACCCTCGAACTCTCGCCGGTCGTCAACCTCGAAGACCCTCGGGAGGTTCGCGCGATCGCCGAGTTGCACGAGTCCTCGGACGACACGGTGACACCCCAGACCGATCCGGCCGCCGCCCACGGCCAGGCGGTCCCGCTCTGGTTGTGCGTTCCCTTCGGCCTGCTGCTCCTCAGCATCGCCGTCATGCCCTTCATCAGCGAGCGGTTCTGGCATCACCACTTCCCCGACTTTGCGTTTCTGTTCGGCGCGATGGTCCTGGTCTATTGCGCCGTTGCGTACGGCGCCCACGGCCGACACATCATGCTGCACGCCGGGCTGGAGTACTACGCGTTCATCGCGCTGGTGGGGGGGCTGTATGTCGCCTCGGGCGGGATTCTCGTCGATGTCCGCGTTCGCGGCCGGGCTCTTACCAATACGGCCTTGCTCGCGCTCGGGGCCGTGCTCGCCAACATCGTCGGGACCACGGGCGCAAGCGTGCTGCTCATCCGCCCGTTCATGCGGATGAACCGCGGCCGGCTCCGCCCCCTCCACGTCGTCTTCTTCATCTTCATCGTCTCGAACTGCGCCGGCAGTCTGACGCCCATCGGCGACCCGCCGCTCTACCTGGGCTACCTCAAGGGCGTGCCGTTCTTCTGGACGCTCACGCATCTCTGGCCGATGTGGGTGGCGCTGAACGGGTCTCTGCTGGCGATCTTCTTCGTGGTCGATTCACGGATCCCGCCCGCGCCGGAACTCGAACTCGGTGAGCACGACCCGCACGAGCACCGACCGATCATCGCCGGGTTCGGCACACTCGGCTTCCTGGCCCTGCTGGTCGCGGGGGTGTTCATCGATCCCCTGCTCAAGCGGCACGCGGGATTCGAGGGGTTCCCGATCGGTGCGACCTTTCAAATCGTCGTGGCGGCCGCGGCCTACTTCACGGCTCGGCCCTCGATCCACCACGCCAACCAGTTCACGTTCGCGCCAGTAAAGGAAGTTGGGTTTCTCTTTGTCGGGATCTTCCTGACGATGGCGCCCGCGCTCGAATACCTCGCGGCCCACGCCGCCGGCCTCGGGCTTGAGAGCCCCACACAGTTCTATTTCGGAACCGGCGGGCTCTCGGGCGTGCTCGACAACGCCCCGACATACCTGAGCTTTCTGCAGGTTGCGTTCGGCGTCCTGCACTTGCCGCTGACGCCGGCGGGAGTCTCCGAGTTCATCGTCAGCACGTTCGACGTGGTCCATCCTCGCGGCGATGCGCCCGCGGAGATCATCCACTTCAACGGCCTCAGACTGCTCGAGGCCATCTCCCTGGGGGCGGTCTTCTTCGGGGCCATGACCTACATCGGCAACGGTCCCAACTTCATGGTCAAGTCGATCGTCGAATCAGCGCGGGCGCAGGGTTCCGGGCTCGGCGTTCGCACCCCTTCGTTCTTCGGCTACCTCGGGTGGGCCATGCTCATCCTGCTCCCGCTTCTCGTCACCACCTGGGCGGTGTTCATCCGCTGAGTTCGTCGGCCGCCCCTCGAACGCTCCGACTCTCGGCCTCGAAACCGTCGGGCCGATACTCTGGCCCGTGAACGAAGGACCGACAGCCAGTGCGATCGACCCCGGCCCGGCGAACGGTCCGGCCGGACGCAACCCCGACGCCCACCCCTCGCTGGCTTCGGCCGTCCGATCGACCTCGTTGATGACGCTCGCGTCGCGCATCGGCGGGCTGGCCCGCGATGTGCTGGTCGGCCGTATCTTCGGTGACTCCGCGCTCAACTCCGCTTTTCAAGCCGCCTTCGCGGTGCCCAACATGTTCAGGCGGCTCTTCGGCGAGGGCGCGCTCTCCGCGGCGTTCATCCCCCAGTACACGCAGGCGCGAAAGGCCGATCCCGCCCTCGCCGGCCAGTTGGCCAGCCTGACCATGGCCCTGCTCGCGGCGGTGACGACCGCGCTCACGCTCGTCACCGAACTGGCCCTGCTGCTGTTCCTGGTCCTCGGAACCCACACCGACGAGCGCCGCCTGCTCCTGCAGTTGGTCATGACCATGCTCCCGTTCATGCCGCTGATCTGCATGGTCGCGATCCTCGCCGGAATGTTGCAGGTCCATGGCCGGTACGCCGCCGCGGCGTCCGGCCCCCTGATCCTCAACGCGTTCATCATCGGCATCGGTCTCTACGCCCTCTTCACGGGCTGGAGCGGCGACACGCGAATCGCGTTCCTGCTCGGAGCGGTCACTGTGTTCTCGGGCGCGACGCAACTCTGGTGGTTCGTTCGCCTCGTGCGGGGGCAGGTGCTGTGGTCCAGTCACTGGTCGCCCGTCCGCGAGCGCGCCAAGGTCATGATGCGCAAGTTCGTGCCCGTCGCGATCGGTCTCGGCACGCTCCAACTCAACACGTTCCTCGACACGCTCATCGCGACGTTCCCGATCTGGTTCGAGACCCGGAGCAAGGGGATCGCGTTCCCCCTCGACGACGCCTCCAACGGCATCATCGCCCTTACCAGCCGGCTCTACCAGTTTCCGCTCGGCGTGTTCGGAATCGCGGTCGCCTCCGCCGCCTTCCCGCTGCTCGCCCGCCACGCCGACGACAACCCCCGCTTCACCGACACCCTCCGCCGCGGCCTGAGACTCAGCCTCTTCATCGGCCTTCCCGCCACGCTCGGCCTCGTGCTGGTGCGTCACAATCTGCCCGCGATCTTGTTCGGTTCGGGAGCCAACGCCTTCTCTCGCGAGGGCATCGAACGCTCGGCCGCGATCCTGCTCGGCTTCGCCCCCGGCGTATGGGCCTACTCCTTCAACCACGTGCTCACCCGCGCGTTCTACGCCCGCGGCGACACCCACACCCCCATGAAGGTCTCGATCGCCTGCATGATCCTCAACCTCACACTCAACCTCACGCTCATCTGGCCGCTGCACGATGCCGGCATGGCCTGGGCCACCAGCGCCGCGGCCGTCGTGCAGTGTTTCGCGCTCTGGCTGATCGCACGCTCCCGATTCGGCGGCGGACGGCTGGCCGACCAGGAGATGATGCGAGCGTGCTCGCGAATCGTCGCCGCGTCCGTCATCATGTTCCTTGCCGTCTGGGGCGTCGGACGCTTGCTCGCCACGCCGCAAACCGACCGGTGGGACGGCCAGCTCGCTTCGCTCGCGGCCATGTCGATCACCGGCATCGTGGTCTATATCGCCGCTTGCCGTGCGCTCAGGGTCCGCGAGCTTGGCTGGCTGCTCTTCCGCGGGGCCGATCACTGAATCGACCGGCGCAGCGACTCGAGCTGGTCCGGCTCGTAAAGCGGGAACGCCCATGTTCGGTCCGTCGCGATCTCCGCGTCACGAACGTGCGCGGCCGCGTGCGCCGCCTCCGCATCGATCGCGCGCAACTCCGCCGCGTGTCGCGACCGAACCTCCTCCAGGAACCCGTGCATATCGCGATACGCCGCCACCGCGCCGCCGGCCTGCCCGAGCCGCTTGGCCGCGCGCACTCGGGCCACGAGCTCGCTCTTCCTCGCCGCGGCCGAGGTGTCGTTCAGGGCGGCCGGGTCGTGCCGGGCCCGGTGCGACAGCCATTGCCGCCGGCGAAGTTCACTCGCGCTCGGCCCCGCATGGCCGATCCGCAGGTGCATCGTCGCCGTCACCACCGCGATCGGCGCGAGGTCCACACCCAGCCAATCCCGCAGCCATTGGTCCGTGATTCGGTCGTAGCCCTCATGGCCGCCGACTCCACCGCCGCCGCCCGTGCCGTGTATGAATAGATCACACGCACCCAGACGCAGCAGCCCGGTCATCAGCAGGGCTCTCGGCGCGAGCTGTTCCACCGGCGTGGTCCCGCCGCGCAGATCCTCGATCGTCACGCGCCGCCGCGACGAGCCCATCCCGGGTCGGATCAACCACAGCGGCAGTTCTCCCGGCCCCAGGTTGGCGACTCGTTCACGCGGATGGGCCGCGAGCGCGGCCCGATACGCCTCGACGCATCTCGCGGGATCGTCACGCAGCTTCGCAACAATCTCGGCGAAGAGCGACGTCATCGAGATCCGCAGCGACATCACGTTCACGCCCGGCTCGCGCACGAGCGGGTTGACCAATCCATGCATCGCGCCCGCCACCTGCGCCGCGGCCGACTCCGCCCCGGTGTGTCGCAGCATGGCCTCCCTGATTGCCGCAAGCCCCGACCGCACGCCCGGCGCGGCGAACGCCTCGCCTTCATCCGGCGACGGCAGCCCACTCGGACTGAACGCCGGCATCCTCGCCGTCGGCACCTCGCCCGCGCCATCGCTCCCGCCGGCCAGCCAGGTGCGAACTTCGAGCGATTCCTCGCCCGAACGATCGCGCGCACGCACGGGAAACCGCACGCGGGCCGGCGCGTTGACATCCTGATCCACCCACACCCATGCCCGCGCCGCGCCCTGGCGTTCGGCGAACACATCCGCCGCGAGGTACTTGGCGAGGATTCCCGGATGCCATACCTGGGCCTGGTGCCCGGTCATCACGATCGGCCGATCCTCCGGCAGGCCCAGTTCGCGTCTGAATCTCCGCGCCATCGCATCGGGCTCGCGATGAACCCCGATCCGCGGCCAGACCGCCATCTCCGGCCACGCGCTCACGCGGGGTTCCGGGCAGCGCGTTGGGTCGCAGGATCCATCCATCGCCGATGTTCTCACTCGCGTTCCACAACCTCCCACGCGCCGCGCCAAGCCGCGATCACTCCTCGCAGCACCTGGTCCCTTCGAGTTGCCGCAGCGCAGACTTCGGCAACCGCTCCGCGCACCGCGCGAGTTCACACCGGAGCACCCGCCGGTAGTGTCTCAGCCGGATCGTCGGGTCGTCGAGCGGTCCGCCAAAGGTCCGGTTCGGATCGTTGTAGATCAGTCTCACCGGAACCTCGCGCACGCGCAGCCCGTGCGCCACCGCCTGCACCCAGAACTGCATGGGGAACGCGTACCCGTCCTCGTCGAGACGCAACCGCCGCAGCGCATCAACCCGGTACGACTTGAACCCGCAGAACGAGTCCGTCAGGCTGAGACCGAGCCGCTGGTTGATCTCTTCCGTCATCACCCGGTTGATGCTCCGCCGGTCCGGCGGCGGGCTCCCCTCGGTCTGGCTCGATGAATCCAGGTACCTCGACCCGCTGACCACATCCGCGGCGTCGTCCCCGATCCGCGCCGACTCGCGCCGGAACATCGGCAGCGCGGCTGGCTCGTGCTGCTCGTCGCAGTCCATCGTGATCACCCAGTCGAAGCGGTGCACGATGGCCCAGTTGAACGCGTCGCGCATCGATCGGCCGTACCCGCGGTTGGCCGCGTGCCGCAGCACATCCACCGGGAACTTCGAGACCAGCTCGGCGGTCCTGTCGGTGGATCCATCGTCGATCACCAGCACATCGCCGGCCTCGGCGTACTCCAGCACGTGCGACAGCACGCCGCGGACATACCGCTCCTCGTTGTAAACCGGAATGGCGATCAGTGTCCGCATCGATCAGGCCCTCGTTCGGTCCGGGAAGGTCGGCCCACTATAGACCCGGCTGGGCGAGTTGTATCGACGATCTTCGATACAGTTGCATGGCCGGACCCGGACTTCCTCGCTTACTCGTGCGGATCGGAAGGGACAGGCATCATGATCGACGGAGCCGGCTTGGGCAGGGCCTGGAACGCCGCGAACCCGAACGGACGCGGCTCTTCCTCGCCCGCGGCCTTGCTCTGCTCATCCTCGATCTGCTGAATGCGAGCCAGCAGTTCGGGCGTCAGTTCGTGGAACCCGCGCACCTCCTGCACGGGAAGCGTGAACACCTCGCCGTCCGGGGTCGATACTCGAAAGACCGTCAACTGCACCGCCGCCGAGGCCCGCCGCTCTGCGGACGAGCCGCGCACCGTGTACGCGAACACCGGCTCGACCCGCGCGATCGGAATCCGCTCGCCGCCGCGGGTCAGCACCGCGAACCGCCCGTCCATCAACTCCGGTCGCTTCTCCGCCACCGCCGTCAGCCCCGACAGCATCTCCCGCACCACGTTGTGCCAGAAGACCTGACGGATCGCCTCCAACTGGGCGGGGTCAAGGTCCACCGCGCCCGCGGCCTCGGTGCGGCGGGCCGGAGCGGCGGCGTTCTTGCGATTGGGTGTGGACGGGTTGCCTGACGCGGCCATGCGTAACCGTAACCCTACTCGGCCAGCCGCGTCGCCCGCGCCCGCAGTTCCACGAGCCGGTCCTTGCGATCCTGAACCGCGTCGTGCCACGCCGCGCTCAGCCTTACCGCGGTGAGTTCGACCGTTGAAACCCCCGGCGGAGCCGATCGCAGCAGTTCCGGGTAGTTCGCAACCAGCGCCTCCACGGCTTCGAGCGACTTCGCCGCCTCGTCCCCCAGCGGCAGCGATTCCTTTCCGACCTTCCGCTTCCGCCGCGCGGCATCCACCCCGCGCTGTTTCTCGGCATCATCAAGCGCCTTGTCCATGCGCTCGGCCGCACGATCAAACGCGGCCAGGTCCTTCACCAGTTCCTGCCGCGCTTTGGCCAGCCCGCTCTCCAGTTCCGCGCGCGTGAGCGGCGCGGGCGTCAGTCGTTCCGCCGCGAGAATCTGCCCGAGTTCACGCGCCGAAGATTCCGCGATACCGATGCTCACCGCCATCGCCGGTTCGACCCGCAGCCGCAACTCGCCGCGCTCGGTCGATCCGGATGTGAGCGAGACGAACCGCCCCGCTTCGGCCGCCGAGGGCGACTCGGCAACCAGCCGTTCCAGTCTCGCGCCCGACAAGCCCGGCGAGCGATCCAGGATCGCCCAGAGCGGCTGTCGCGGAGTCGGCAGTGCGGCCGCGAGCAGCGTGTCGCGCGGCCGTTCGACCGACCCCAGCCGACCCCACAGCGCAGCCTGGACATCCTGCTCGACCTGCTCCCAGTTCGTCGTCGGCGGAGCCTGCGCCCGCAAGTCGTGCCCGGGCTCGAACACCACCTCCGTCTTCGGTCCGATGTAGCACCGATCGGCCAGCAGCGCGAGCGCCGCCTGCCCGCTTCCCACACGCCCGTCCGGCGGATCGTTCAGCCACGCGATGGTCAGCACCTCCGCGCCCTTGAACAGCGGCATCATGCCCGACACGACATCGCCGCGCCATCGCTCCCCGGACATTTCCAGCACGATGACCTCGACTCCCGACTTCCTCGCTTCACCCGTCGCGGCCGCCAGGTCGTCTACGAGTTTCATGCAGTCGAGGTCGCCCTTGAGCCGGAGGTGCAGGACCTTCCGCTTGGTCATCGGCGCCGCGGCCGGAGTTCGGTCGGGCTGCGCGCGATCGGTCTGCGAGGTCTGCGCGGGCGCGCCCGCGCCGAGGCCGAGTGTCGCGGCCAACGCCACCGTCAACAAACCTTGCTCCGAACGCAGACGCATCGTCGCGGTCCTTCCAACGCGATCCGTCGCGCCCGGCCATCTGCATCCGTGCGGGCACAGCCTACCCGGACCCGTGCGGCCCGTGCAAGCCCGGTCCCGCAAGCCCGGCAGCCTCAGCCCCTACGCTTGTGCCCCATGTCTTCCCAAGCCCCGGTCGTCACACGCTTTGCGCCCAGCCCCACCGGTCACCTCCACATCGGCGGCGCGCGATCCGCCCTTTTCTGCTGGGCCTTCGCCAAGGCGCAGCCCGATGGCGGTGGGGGAGGGGGTGGGCGCTTCATGGTCCGAATCGAGGACACCGATCAGGCCCGCTCCAGCGAAGAGTCGGCCCGTGGAATCCTCGAAGACCTCGCATGGCTTGGGATCGAGTGGGACGACGGCCCGATGCTCGAGGTATCACGGCTCTCCGAGCCGGGTTCCGCTTCAACATCGGGCGATCGCCCGGCCGTCAGAGTCATCGGAGCCAACGCACGACCCGTCGGCCCCTACTTCCAGGCCCAGCGCGTCCCGATCTATGCCAGGTTCCTGAACCAACTCGTCGACTCAGGCCGTGCCTACCCCGCGTTCGAGACCAACGAGGAACTGGAGGCCAAGCGCAAGGCCGCCGTCGCCGCCAAGCAGACCTACCGCTATGACCGCGCAGCGTACCAGCAGTTTCCAACGCCCGCGGCCCGCCGGGACCGCATGAAACAGGCCGACACGCACGGCGAGCCGTACGTCATCCGGTTCCACGCCCCGAGCGAAGAGATCGTCGTCCGCGATCAGGTCCTCGGCGATGTCAGGATCGCCGCGGGTGAACTCGACGACTTCGTGATCCGCAAGGCCGACGGTTTCCCGACCTACCACTTCGCCGTCGTGGTTGATGACGAGACGATGGGCGTCACCCACGTGATGCGCGCTCAGGAACACCTTTACAACACGCCGCGGCACGTCGCGCTCCAGAAGGCCCTGGGCTTCCGCACGCCCGTCTACGCGCACATGCCCCTCATCTTCAACCCCGACGGCTCGAAGATGAGCAAGCGCGACAAGGCCAAGGCCGCGCGCAAGGCCGTCAAGGACGCGATGGGCAAGGACCCGGCGATCACGCCGCGGTCTCTGGCCATGTCCGTCGGAGCCGATGCGAAGAACCTCGCCGATTTCATTGCCGGCGAGAACGACAGCCTCGACATCGCCGCGACGCTCGCCCGTCACTTCAACATCCCGCTCCCCGAGGTCGAGATCTACGACTTCCGCAACAGCGGGTACCTGCCCGAGGCCATCGTCAACTTCATCGCGCTGCTCGGCTGGAATCCGGGCATGAAGCAGTCCGACGGCAAGGACCTCGAAAAGTTCGATCTGGCCTTCCTCGCCAGACACTTCTCCATCGAGCGCATCGGCCGCTCCAACGCCAAGTTCGACCGCGCCAAACTCCTGAGCTTCAACGGCGACTACCTCCAGCAACTCTCCGACGATGAGTTCACACGCCGGTTCATCGCCTGGTGCCGGGACTCACAACCCGCCACCGCGGCCGCGCTCGAGCGGCAGTTCGCCGCGAACCTCCCCGCGCTCATCCGCATGGCCAAGCCCCGCGCCAAGGTGCTCCGCGACGTGCTGAAGGTCATCGAGTTCGCCCTCGTGCCCGACGATCAACTCGCCTTCGACTCAGCCGCCGTCCAGAAGTCGCTCCGAGCCAACAACGACGAGGGGCTGGGCATCCTCAAGCGTTTCGCCCCGGTCCTCGAATCGGTCGAACCGTTCACCCCCGACGCCCTGCACACCGCGATGGAAACCTTCGCCGCACGAGAACTCCCCGCCGACCCCGCCGGCAAGTCCAACCTCGGCAAGCTCGCCCAGCCCCTCCGCGTCGCCATCACCGGCTCCGGCGTAAGCCCGCCCGTCCACGATTCGCTGGCTTGTCTGGGCCGCGCCAGGGCCATTGTCCGCCTGCATCGCTGCCTCGAAGCCGCCCAGGCTCGTTGATGGGGCTTCGTGTACGGACAAGGTTTGGATTGACAGAGCTCTCCAGAGCAGTCTAGACTCACTCTGAGATACCCAGTCCCTCCCACGATGCAGGGGGTTGCGCAAGTTGTGCGCTTGTGAGACCGGGTGAGTTTGTCCCCTGCGATTGGAGAGTTGAGAGATGTTTTACGCAAAGTTGTTGACCGCCGCGGCGATGGCCGCGGCCGTCGGTGTGGTGGTTGCGCCGTCCCACGGCGCGGTCATCGTGGATGGCCTGTACCGCTTGAACAACCACCCAGACGGCTCGGAGGATCCGCCGCCATACGGAGCCCGTTTCGACGAGTTGTTCGATGCCACGGGCGGCCACGACGTGATCACGCTCGATTTCAACGACATCAACTCGTCGGTCTTCATGACCGTCAACTCGGTTGCCGGTGAGATCCACATCTACGGCCAGGCCTACGGCGGGCGCGACGTCGGCTCGACGTACGCCGCGGATGCCTACCTGGGCGTGTACAACTTCGACTTCACCTACGACCTCGGCGTCCAGCAGGTGCCGGGTGATGACGACCTGTGGGTAGTCGTGCCGCATCATCGCAACTTCGGCTTCATCACCGCGCCCAACAGCCTCGGCACGATCCACCTCACCGACGAGGCCATGGGCGGGTATTCGCTCCGGCTTGGTGACGAGGACAACGACCTCGGCCACCGCGGCTTCAACGGCATCTCCGGTTGGGGTTGGATGAGTTACATCAACAACGACGGATCGGTCCACCCGCACGTCGCTTCGACCGATTGGATCTTCACCGCTACCTACGTCATCCCGGCGCCGGGCGCCTCGCTGGCCCTCGGACTCGCGGGGCTGTTCGCCTCGCGCCGCCGCCGCTGATCGACAACCCCACAGCGATCGCGATCCTCACCGCGCGCCCCGGGCCTTCCCGGGGCGTTGTTCGTTCCGCGGCGGTCGGCGCAGCATCGTTGTGGTTCTCGGGCCCGCGCCGGACCTGCAGCCGCGCTCTTATCGGCGCAGCGAGAATAACCACCGATTGACCACTCCACTCGACTGGACAACCCCCCGCGTCGGCGCATCTTCTCAGCGGTAAGCATGCCGCCCGCACCGGCCCGGAGAAGCCGGTTCGACGATGGAGCGTTCCATCGGCGTGGGCGGTGTTTGGAGAGGGAGACTCGACATGCAGTTGCGTTCAATCGGCACGGCCGCGCTCGCGGCCGGCGCGATCATTCTGTCCGCCGGCCAGGCCACCGCCGCCGCCATCCTGCCGGGCCTGTACCGGCTCCACAACCACCCCGACGGCAACCAGCGCCCGCCGCTCTACGGCGCACGCTTCGACGAGCTTTACAACGCCACCGGCGGCCACGACGTCTTCACGCTCGACTTCGACCACATCCAGTCGGCGATGTACATGACCATCAACGCCGCGCAGACCGAGATCCGCATCTTCGGCCAGTCCGTCGGCGGACGCGACACCGGCACGACCTACGCCGCCGACTCGTACCTCGGCCTCTACCAGGTCGATTTCACGTACACCCTCGGCGTCGGACCGGTCGTCGGCGACGACGACCTGCAGGTCGTCGAGCCCGACATGCGAAACTCGGGCTCCATCGTCACGCCCCTGGGCGACTCCATCGGCCTGACCGACAAGGCCATGGGCGGGTACAGCTTCCGCTTCGGCGATGAGAACAACGACGCCGGCCACCGCGGCTTCAACGGCCTCTCGGGATGGGGCTGGATGAACTACGTCACCGCCGACGGCGTCCTCGCCCACATCGAATCCACCGACTGGCTCTTCACCGCGACCTACGAGATCCCCACGCCCGGCGCGGCCGCCCTCGCCGGCGTGAGCGGCCTGCTCTGCCTCCGACGCCGTCGCCGCTGATCGGCGCATCCAACGGTCTCCCGCCCCCTCGCCTCTTTGGGTGGTCCGCAACCCGCGCTCCTGCGTACGTTCTCACGTTCGCTCGGGCGCGGGTTGTGCTTTTGCGCATGCCCCCAACGTGCTGTCGATTGGTTGACAACACGTCCCCGCCCGGCTCAACTACCCTGCATCGCGGCCGGATCGGCCGATCGACAGGGAGTCCTCAGCGTCATGCGCACCCGAACCGTCCCGGCCGTAGCCCTCGCACTCGTTTGCCTTCTGCTCGGCGCGTGCGCATCGCCGCAGGAGGCCCGGCCGATCCTCGAGCGATCGGTCGTCGAGTCGATCCCGGCCGCCTCGCCCGCTTCCGAGATCGAGTTCTTTGATGCGCTGGCGGTGCGGCCCCTGGTCTGTCACGATGATGCCCTGCAGAGCGTCCTGCTGCTGAAGGGTTCGGCATCCGCGAACGACTACCCCGCCCGGGTGAAGCACGCTCAGGAGTTGGGGTTGCTCGATTCCGGGTTCGATCGACCCGCCCGCGAAGCGGCCACCATCGGCGATGTCTCGAAACTCCTCGTCCGCGCGACCGACGACCCCGCAACCATCGGCCGTCTTTCGCAGGATCGCGCCGTCTCTCGACTGGTGACGCGCGGCTGGCTGCCGACGCAGGCCAGATCGTTCCAGGGTTTGACCGGCGCGCAGATGGTCACGCTCATCACGGCCGCGGGCGACCAACTGGCCTCGCTGCCGCGCGCCGAGCCCGCGCAGACGGCCCCGGCGGCCGCATCGTCCGAAGAACCCGTCGCTCGGCCGCGCCCCGAACCCCTGCCCGTTGTCGCGGTCGAACCCGAACGACCGGTCGTCGCCAAGCCCATCGAGCCATCTGTCGCCGTCCCCACACCTCCCGCTCCCTCAACCACTTGGCTTCCCGGCAAGCCCATCAAACGCCCGCGATCCTGATCGCATCGGGCCTGCCCGCTTGTCTTCGAGGAGTTCCCCGTGTCTCAACCGCGTTCCGCTTCCACACATCTCCACCGTTTCGCGCTCGCGCCGGTCGCCGCGGCATTCCTCGCAACCTCGATCGTGGCGTACGACGCCCTCGCATCCGCGCAGCCGCCCGCCAAGCCCGCGAACACCCCCGTCCGCCGCGGCCGCGTCGTCAAGCAGCCGATCGTTGATCTCGCCAAGCAGGCCGCGGCGCGCAGGCCGGGGCAGGTTCTTCCCGGCGATCCGCCACCGGAGAAGTTCGCCCCCCCGATCGCCCCGCCCCCGCCGGCGCAGTCGCCCGCTCCCGCGGCGGCCGCCACGGAACTCAACCTTCCCGACACGCCCAAGCCGAAGGCCGCGCCCGTTCCCGTTGAGCGGAGTGCCGGACCCCACCCCGTTCAGCCGACGGCCGCACCGACGGCCCCGACCAACACGGCAGAGCCTCCGCCCTCCTCGCCCGAGCCCAAATCCGCGACGCCCGAGCCGCCCCCGCAGCCCGAGCAGCCGACGTTGAACGTCTTGCGAGGTCCGCGCGACGCGTCTGCCACAACTTCAACCGGAGAAGCGGCAAGCCTCGTGCTCTCCGCCGTGTACGGTCTGCTCGCGGGTGTTCAATGGCGCCCCGTCTCGGCTGAAGACGCTCCGTGGCAGACGCCGGCGCCCGGCGATCAGGCCTCGGGGCGGTACGAACTCCGTACCGGACTGCAATCCGAGGCGACGCTGACCGTGGATGGCGGTGTGACCGTCCAAGTGGGTCGTCTCAGCCGCGTGGTCGTCGAACGGTCGCCGGCAACCGGCGTTCCGACCATCCTCGTTTACCGGGGGACCGTCGAGGTCCTGCCCACCTCCGGTTCAGTTGAACACAAGGCCATCGTCCGAAGCCCCGACCGCTCCAAGCCCGTCGAGGCCCAGCCCGGTTTGCGGGTGTCTTATGGAGCCTTTCGAGGCACGCAGATCGAGCGCGTGCAGGTCACCGGAATAGGTGGTTTCTGACGGCCTTCGCTCGATCGCAGCACCCGCAGATGAGATTCCCTCAATTAAGGTGAACAGCGGGCCTGCTGGGTCTCAACCCCGTCAAAACGTATCTGGATTTGTATCTTGCGCTGGACAAGCAGTTGTTCATCGTACAGAATTATTCAAGAAGGCGCGAGGTCGGTGCCAGATAAGGGAGACATTCACGCAGCCTTTACGCTGAATTCTCTGTAGAGACAGGTACTCGGGGAACGGGGGCCCATGCGCAGGTGGGCCGCCATGAAACCAACAACGCCCATCGTCGGGCGCCCAATCGAAGTCGTGCCGTGGCAGTTGCGCGTGCTGCAACTGCTGGAGGAGCACCATGTGTGCGCGTGGTCGGGCGATCCGGCCGAGCGTCGCAGGTTTGTGAACAACCTCTCGTGGCACCTGCGTCACCTGAACCAGACGCAGGTCTGCGTGCTGGACGGCTCGAAGATCCGTGACCTCCAGTCGTTCTGCAGCGTGCTGGAGGCGCAGTTGGGGTTCGGCCGGATGGCGCGTCAGATCGACTCGCCGCTCGGTGTGGTCGGCAGCCTTCGACGCAGGCCCGCACCCGATGGGACGGAACCGATCAAGAACCGCTACTACATCTGGTCCGAGGCCCACATCCTGCTGAAGACCGACCCCGAACTCTTCGGCCGATTGGTCGATGCGTTGGTGGGCGTGGCGGCGGACGACGAGTACGTGAGCGAGGACTTGCTGCTCCTGCACCGCGCGGTCTTTGTGGGAACATCGTCGCTGGACGTCTACGCCGAGGATCCTCGCGGCCAGTTCCGTCGCTGGTGGAGCGACCGGGGAGAGCCGGGGTTCTGGCAGGTCCGGACCGGCGTCGCCGCGCCGAAGCTGGTTTCCCGCTCGATCGAGTCGGTGGTGACGGCTTGACCTGCGGGCGTGCGCGTGCTTTGCTGCGCGGGTATGAGGATCATCTCCGGCAAGTTCCGCTCCCGTTTGCTGCTCTCGCCCAGGGACGCGATGACGACGCGCCCGATGCCGGACCGGGTCAAGGAGTCGTTGTTCGGGCTTCTGCGGGGTAACTGCGACGGCGCGAACGTGCTGGATTGCTTTGCGGGCACGGGCGCGGTGGGCCTCGAGGCGATCAGCCGGGGCGCGGCGCGATGCGTGTTCGTCGAGCGTGACCGCAAGGTCGCGGACCTGCTCGAACAGAACATCGCCAAACTGGGGTGCGAGGACCAGTGCGAGGTTGTCCGCGCCGATGCGCTGGGCCCGGCCACGCTGAGCCGCGCGCCGCGTCCGGTCACGCTGGCGTTCTTCGACCCGCCCTACCCGCTGGTCTGGGAGCCGCAAGGTTGGGACCGGGTGCGTCGGCAGTTCGGCCGGGTCATCGACCTGCTCGGCGACGATGGGTTCGCGATGCTGCGAACGCCGTGGCCCTTCCGTCACGAGGAACTGGTGCACTCGGATGGCCGGCGTGAGTGGCGATCGCCGCTGGTGGGAATGGCCGAGAGGCGTCAGCGTCGATTCGAGCAGCGACGCCACCCGGATCACCTCAACGAGGACGAGCAAGAGCAGTGGTCGAACAAGGAGTGGGTCGGCGACGCGGTTGACATCGACGAGATCAAGGCCGAGAGCGACGCCGCGTTGCAGGACTGGCGCGAGCGGCAGGACCGACAGGAAGCCCAGCCCGAGTTCGAGCTCGTCAGGCACGAGGTCGATCTGACCTTCCCGAACGCGGAAGGTCCGGAGACGCACGCCTACGCGTCCCAGGCGGTTCACCTGTACATGAAGCGCAAGCCCGAGGCGTGAGTGTCCTTCGGGGCCCGGCGCGGACCCACTACACTGCGGTCATGGCGGATGAGCGAGTGAAAGGGTCGAAAGTTGCGTCGGCGCGGCTGAACGAGGCCCAGCGCAGGGCGGTGGAGCACCAGGGGTGCCCCCTGATCGTGCTCGCGGGCCCGGGAACCGGAAAAACCCGGGTGATCGTGCATCGCGTGGCGGATCTGATCGAGCGTCGCGGCGTCCTGCCCGAGCACGTGCTGGTGATGACGTTCACCGTCAAGGCCGCGAGGGAGTTGAAGACTCGGCTGGCGGAGCTGGTCGATCCCGCCAGGGCCGAGCGGATCAACGCGCACACGCTGCACGGGTTCGGGCTGAGGCTCCTGCGCCGCTTCGGCGACGTGCTCGCGCTGCCGCCGATCTCGGGAAGTCTCTACAGCGGTGAACCGATCGAGGATGGCGACGGTGCGCGGCGCGCCCGCCGGTGTTCGCTGATCGATTCGGCGCAGGCGGCCCGGCTTCTGCAACGGTTGATCCTCGATCACGACCTGTTCGCGCCGGAGCGTGCCGGGGGTGTCGATGCCGTGGCGCAGAAGGCGCTGGGGTACTTCGAGCTGTTCGACAACCATGCGCTCGCGCCGGAGGCGACGACGGGGATCGCGGCGGAGTGGGCCGAGGCGATACATCGAGGGCAGAATCCGGCCGGCGATTCGATCGAGGGCGCGGAACTCGAAGCGGAACAGTCGAGGCAGCGGCAGTTCGCGGGGATGGCCGAGCTGCACGGGCGGTACGTCGCGTCGCGGCGCCGGCGCGGGCTGCTGAGTTTCGGCGACTTGCAGATGCTGCCGATCGAACTCCTCCGCGGCTCGGCGGGCGTGGCCTCGATCGTGCGAGACGAATACCGGCACGTGATTGTTGACGAGTTCCAGGATGTCAACCAGGCCAACATCGAACTCCTGCGCCTGCTCGCGCCGCCCAAGAACTGCCGCGGCGAGTCCCGCGCGTCCGGCCAGGAACTGGTCGTGGTCGGGGATGACGACCAGGCCATCTACGGGTTCCGCGGCGCCGACGATCGGGCCTTCTGGCGCTTTGATTCGATCTGGACCGAATCGCGGCGCATCGCGCTCACCGAGAACTACCGGAGCCGGCCCCGGATCATCGCGGCGGGCAACTCCATCATCGAGCGCGCGGAGGCCAGGTTCGAGCCCGGCAAGGTCATCGAGTTTCCGAAGGGCGAGCCGGCCGACCCGCCCGGCGTGGTGGAGTGCATCAACCTCCGAGAGGACATGGTGGACGGCGAGGTCATCGCGGCGATGATCCGCGCGGATGTCGCCTCTCGCGCGGATGCGCCGGTCGCGGACGGTGAGGGCGCCCGGTGGTCGCGCTACGCGGTGATCGTGCGCAGCGGGGGTGATGCGGAGCGCGTGCGGGAGGCTCTCTGGCTCGAGCGCATCCCGGCGGTTCACGATCGATCCACGGACGCGACCGAGAACGAGGGCGTGCGGTCGATCATGGCGTGGATGAGGCTGATCGTGAGCCCGCGCGAGGCGTGGTGTGCGAGGGCGCTGCTCTCAGGGGTGCCCTTCCACGTCGGCGTTGAGGCGATCGGCCAGTGGGAGAGGAACTACCGCGCGGCCCTGTCGCGCTGGCGGGCGGCGGATTCCGGGGGGCTGGAAGGCTCGCACGACGATCCCGGCGGGTTCGTGGCATGGCTGGCAAGGCGGGATGGCGATGATCCGGTGGTCCGGCGGTTCGCGGAGCTCCACGAGCGTCTGGCTCGCGCGGCCGCGGAGATGCGCGCCGCCGCCGCGCTGCACGTGATCGTCCGTGAGACCGGCCTCATCCACGCCGATCTCCCCGACGACCGGACGCGGGCGGAACGGATCGAGGCGGTGGTCGCGCTCCTGCGGTTCGCGCAGGAACGGCAGTCGCGGCTGCCCGCGCCGGGCGGGATCGCCGAGTTTCTCGGGTATTTCGACGACCTCAGCACCGACGACCGCAAGCTGGACCGGCGCGACGAGTCCGCTCGGATCGACGATGGCGGCAACGGCGACGGCGATCCGGAGCAGCGGGCCGACGCCGTGCGGCTCATCACCGCGCACGGCTCCAAGGGGCTCGAGTTCGACACGGTTTTCGTGCCGCGCGTGCATCCGTCGCAAGGCTACGGGAAGGCTCGCTCGTCCGATGGCCCGCGGCTTCCCGCATCGTTCGCGGCCGAGATCGGCCCGACGCTCGAAGGCAAGGACCGCGTGCGCGCCGAGGAGCGACGGGTGTTCTACGTGGCGTGCACGCGGGCGGAGAATCGCCTGGTCCTGCTGGCCAAGCGGAACAAGACGCGGAGCAGGACCACGAACTTCTTCGAGGAGATCGTGCACGACGCGGGGTTGGCGCGGAGCGGCGTGGTCCGGGAGCGAGACCAGGAAGATGTGCTCCGCGAGGCGTCGCGGGTCTCGTCGGCGATACGGCCGCCGATCACGGGCGCCGCGAGCTTCCGCGGCGACGAGCGCCGCCGGGAGATCATCGGGCGTGCGCGGACCGACCTGCGGCTCGAGGCGGCCGGGGCCCTGTCGCGGCTCGACAGCCCGGACGCGGGGGCCGATCAACTCGAGCACGCGATGTCGGAGCTGGAGCGGGTCGCCCGGCGGCTCGCGGCGATCGCGGCGATCGACGCCGAGCGGAGCCTGCCGTCGATCTGCGACGCGGGTGACCCGTACATCAACACCCTGCGGGAGTCGGTGAGGGCCGACGCGGTTCGCCCCGTCACCACCGATCCGGGCAGGCCGGGCAAGGTCGTTCTGCGCGCCCCCATCGCGCCGCTGCGGTTGAGTTATACGATGATCGCGGATTACCGCCGCTGTCCGAGGTGCTGGTACCTCAAGCACCAGTTGGGGCTGCAAGAGGCGGCCGCGACACAGCAGATTCTCGGGCAGGTCCTGCACAGGTCGCTGGAGCGGTTCTACGCCGAGTATCGGAAGGCCGATGCGGATGGACTGCCGCTGCCCGCGCTGGGTTCGCTGGAAGCAATCGCGAGGCGCGAGTATTTCGCGGAGGTTGATGCCGCGAGCGAGGTCGACTCGGCGGAACTCGATCAACTCTTGCAGCAACTCCGGCTGTTCTTCTCGCGATTGCACGACCCCGAGGCGCAGATCCTCGAACTCGAAAAGCGGATCGACTTCAAGTATGCGACGGTCGCGGACCCTTCGGTGGAGCACACGTTCGAGGCCAAGATCGACCGGGTGGATCAGATCGTGCTGCCCGACGGCACGGCGGGGTACCGGATCGTGGACTACAAGTCGGGCAGCGCTCGCAAGGACCTCGTCGAGCCGAGAACGGACGATCTGCAACTGGGCACCTACGTGATGGCGTGGCGGGCCCACATCGAGTCCGATGTGCAAGGCGTCGCCGAGTACTGGTTGACCGCCACGGGCCAGCGAGGATCTTGCGCGTTCGGCGAGATGGAACTGGACAAGGTGAGAGAAACGATCGACGAGGCGATCGCCGGGATCCTGCGCGGGCGGTTCGAGGCCGGCGAGGGCTGCAAGGGGGGCTGCGACATTCTCGGTCCCTGATCGGTGTTTTGAGGGGATCCGACAGGCGCGCGGGTGGGCAAGACCCTCCCCTGCAACCGGCCGGCTCGGCCGATATACAAGCACAAGCCGATGCGTGCCCCAAAGCCCGCCATCTTCGCCGGAGTTCTGAGCCTGATCGTTGGGCCGAGCGCGATCACGGCGGGCGCGACGAACCCGCCCGAGTCCGGCGCGGCCGAAGAGAGGCTCACGAGTTGCGATGGCAAGTGGGCCTCGCGCGTCGTGGAGATGCAGGGACACCGGCGTGCTCCGGTGGTCACGGCGTGGCTGCGCAACGGCGTGTGCGTGCACCACCGTCGAATGGAGCAGCCGGCGGGTCTGGTGTTCGTGACGATCAACCTGATCGGGGGCGAGTTGCTGGAGGGCGCGGAGAGCCGCGGCATCTCCATGGCGGCGGCGGCGGCGTGGAAGGGCAAGGAACTCCGCGGGGGCGCGGGTGATGAAGCCCGCCGGCTCATCCGCGATCGCGATGTGTACATCGAGGCCGAGAGCACCAGCGCGTCGCTCCAGCTCCGCATCTGGGGCTCGCGGGAAGATGTCGAGGCGGGCATGCGGGTCGTCGCCGAACTGCTGTCACGACCCGAGGTCGAGGCGGAGGCGATCGAGGCGGCGGCTCGGCAGGCCGAGAAGACGCTGGCGATGCTCTCGAACTCCGAGCAGGGGCACCTGCGGACGGTGCTCTCGACGGTGCTCTATCCGCCGACGGACAAGGAACCGAGAACCGCGCCGCCCTCGCCGGCACGCATCCGCGCTTTCACGCCGCTGGCGGTGCAGAAGTGGCTGGACTGGCACATCGAGTCCGCGCCGATCGAGGCCGCGATCGTGGGCGACCTGAGCCTCGAACAGGCGATGAAACTGGCCGGCGGGTTTCTGGGCAGGCTCCCCGACCGCAACCGCATTTCGTCTCGGACGCTGACCGAGTCGCGGAAACTCACGCCGCCGCCATTGCCCTCGGACCTGCGGATCAACGCGGATGTTCCCGCCGGCACGGCCCTCGCGGTCGTGGGGTTCATGGGCGGCGACGAGTCGGGACCCGCCGAGTTGCGTGCCATCCAGGTCGGCGCGAGGCTCATCAACGAAAGGATCAAGTCCGAGCTGGCCAACAGCGGCGTGATGCACACGGGCGTGGGCGCATCGGTCGTCCCCGCCGCGGTCTACTCGGGCTTCGGGGCGGTGATGATCAGCGCCCGAGTCGCGGCGGCGGACGCGGATCTGGCGACGGAGGTGATGACGCGCGTTGTTCGCGGGTTCTCGCTCCCCCCGCAGAACGATCGCGAACGGATCCGGCAGGCCGCGGTTCCCCTGGAGAACCAGGCCCGGATCTTCGAGGAGGATCAGCGCTGGTGGTCGGTGACGCTCGCCCGCACCGAAACTCTCGGCATCGAGATCGACGATCTGGCGGATGCCGCGACTGCTTTCGCGACCGTCGATGCCGCGGCCATCAACGACGCGATGCGCCGCAACGCCACTCCCGAGCGGATGTTCCGCGTCATCGTGACGCCGAAGGGCGGTTGAACGGCCGCCGGAAGCGGGCTACTCGAGCGCGGCCGCGCCCGAGATGATCTCGGTCAACTCGGTGGTGATCTGGGCCTGACGGGCCCGGTTGTACTGGCGGGTGAGTCGCTTGCCCATTTTCCCGGCGTTGTCGGTCGCGCTCTTCATCGCCACCATCCGGGCGATGTGCTCGCTCACGATGGCGTCGTTGATGGCCTGGAAGAGCGTCGCCTTGACCGCGGCGGGGAGTAGCACGCCCAGCAACTGCGGTGCGGGCGGGCTGAACTCGTACTCGACCGACTGCGGCTTGCGACCCTCGGCCTCGGCCGGCGGCTTGAGCGGAAGCAACTGCATGACCTCCGGCTTCTGACGGCCGGCGGAGATGTACCGCATGAAGATCACGTTGACCTTGCTGATCTGGCCCGCCGCGAAGCGGTCCATGTAGTCCTGCGCGATCCGCTCGATCGTGGCGAAGTCCGGCTTGTCGCCGATCGCGTGCAGCGTGGCGACGGCGACGTTGTTGAACTTCAGAAACGCCGCGCCCTTCCGTCCGACCAGCTCGATCAGGCCGGCCTTGGCCTCGGGTTCGGCCTTGAGGTGGGCCATCGCGGTCCGAAGGATCGATCCGTTGTAGGGACCGCACAGACCGCGGTCGGAGGTGATGATCAGCGTGAGTTCTCTGGCGTCCTTTGCGGCCGGGTTGCCGGCGATCAGCGGGTGCGTGATCTGGCCGCCGCCCGTCGCCGCGATCTTGCGCACGAGCTCGAACACGCCCTCGGTGTAGGGCTTGGTCGCCGTGGCCTTCTGCTGGGCGCGTGCGAACTTGCTGGTGGCGATCATCCGCATCGTGTTGGTGATGCGTCGAATGTTGCCGACAGCCTTGATGCGCTTCTTGATCTCGCGGGTCTTGCCCATAGGGGTGCAAGGGTAGGTTCGGAACCCTGCGCCGGGAAGCGGGCACGAGTAAGCAAGGATTTTGTAAGGGTATTTTGACCCCTCTGCCGCCGACAATCCGTCAATCGACCCGTGGGCTTGTCAGAAAAGCGAATCTGTTGCACAATCGGAGTCGCATAGGACCATTGTGTGAGGAGGTCCGAGCCGATCTGGCGAGGATCAGTCAGTTTCTGGTAAATCCTAACTCATGCCGACCTGCCTTCAGGCCTGGTCGGTGAGGGAAAGCGCAGCACGGATGAAGACGACAATGGCGGTCGCCCGGTTTGGTCGTGGTCGGAAGTTGGGGCTCGTGGTCGCGGCGATCGCGGCGCTTCCCGGACATTCACAAGCGGGGAACGAGCAGCCCGAGCCGGCCCGAGCGGCCACGGCCCGGTCGATGATGCTCCGTGCCGCGGCGAGCGTCGCGGGGACCAGTTTCACCCCCGACGGTCGCCCTCGCGGTTCGGCCTGCTTTGTGCCGAACCCGACGCCCGCGGAACTCGAGGAGATCATGGGGCGGTTCCGGGCTCTGCCTCCGCCGCTGACGGTCGGCTTTCAGGATCGCTACTACACGGCCGGGACAGTGTGGACGGGCGCGGGCTCGCAAGGGCCGTCCACCCGTGCCACGGCGGCGTCGCTGACCTACTCGTTTCCCAACGACGGGACGACGTGGGGGGACGGACAGGTCGGGCCCTCCTCACCGAACGACCTGAACGCCCACTTGACGGCGTTGTTCGGCGCGACGGCCCTTGATCGCGGGCGAGAGTACATCCGTCAAGGACTCGCCTCGTGGCGTCGGTTCGGCGCGTTGACGTACACGGAAGTGGCCGACGACAACGTGGCGTTCACGGAGAGCACGGCGAACGTCGCGACCCGTGGCAACACCCGTATCGGTTCCAACCCTCAAGGAACCTCGGGCACGCTGGCGTACAACCTGTTCCCGACGGATGGGTCGGACATGACGCTCAACTCCGACTACTTCGTCGGGTCGGCGTTCAGCGATGCCGGCAGCAACTACCGCTACCTGAGGAACGTGGTCGCCCATGAGCACGGGCATGGTCTGGGGTTCATCCACCCGGTCCCTTGCAACAACACCAAGCTGATGGAGCCGTTCATCTCGCTCGCGTTCGACATGACGCAGCTCGAGGAGTGGCGCGGCATGGGGCGGAACTACGGCGACCGCTTCATGGGCAACAACTCCGGCGCCGCGGCACGCGATTTCGGCAACCTGACAACGCCCTCGTTGAAGTCCATCGTCGAGCAGAACCTCTCGACCAACGGCACGGGCGGGTTCAACAACAGCGACGAGGACTGGTTCAAGTTCACGCTGTCGTCGTCGCAGGCGGTCACGATCTCGACCGCGCCGCTCGGATCGAGCATCACGATGGGGCAGCAGAGCGGCGGTTGCAGCGGAACGACCGCGACGGTTGAACAGAACGTCGCGGGAAACCTGAACATCGAGCTGCGGAACGGGAGCAACGGCGCGACGGTCCTTCAGACCGCCAACGCCGCCGCGGCCGGCGCGACCGAGACGCTCTCGGCCGGCACGCTCGCCGCCGGGACGTACTGGGTCCGGGTCGTCGATGCCGGACCCAACGACAGCACGGATCAGTTCGTGCAGATCTACAACCTGACGATCCGCGTCGCGACGGCCAAGGCGCCGCCCACGGCGATCGCCGGTTTGCACAAGCGAGTTCAGGCCAACACCGTCGCGTACTTCATGGGGAATGTCAACTCTTACACCAACGACACGGACGCGGGCGGCAGCCAGGCGACGATCTCGACCTATGCGTGGGACCTCGATGGCGACGGCACGTTCGAGGTTGCGAACAACCCCTCGCCGACCCGCTCGCCCGGGTATGTCTCCAACGGCACCTACCCCGTCACGCTGCGCGTCACCGACGAGAACGGCCAGGCCGACACCGACACCATCAACGTCGTGGTCTTTGGCGCGACGACCACCGTCACGTCGGTCGTCCCCAACAACGCCAACCAGGGACAGACCATCCCCGTGACCATCAACGGGACGAATCTCAAGAATGTGACCGCCGCGAACGTGACGGTCTCCGGATCCGGCGTCACGGTTACGGGCACCGCGGTGCCCAACGCGCTGGGCACGCAGGTGACCGGGCTTTCGTTTGTCATCGGCGGCGCGGCGACGATCGGCGCCCGAAACGTGACCATCACCAACGCCGACGGAACGGGCACGGGCACCGGGGTCTTCACGGTCAACAGCGGCGTCTGCGTCGGCGCGGGCGTTTCCACGCCGCCCAGCCCGCAATCGGTCTGCCCGGGCGGCACCGCGATCTTCTCCGTCGTTGCCTCCGGCAGCACGCCGATCAACTACCAGTGGCGAAAGAACGGCGCCGACATTACCGGCGAGAACGCACCCACGCTCACCATCAGCGGTGTTGTCGCCGGTGATGCGGCCAGCTACACGTGCGCGGTCAGCAACTCCTGCGGCAACGCGGTCAGTGCGGCCGCGCTGCTGTCGCTCCTCATCGCCCCCTCCGCGACGGATTCGCCGGACTCGATCACCCGGTGTTCGGGCGCTTCCGCCGAGTTCAGCGTCACGTTCACTGGCTCGCCCGCACCCGGCCTTCAGTGGCGGAAGAACGGCACGAACATCGCTGGCGCTACCGGATCGACGTTCTCCATCCCCTCCGTGTTGGTCGGCGATGCCGGCTCGTACGACTGCGTGGCCACCAACACATGCGGGTCGGACACATCCGCCAGCGCCGTTCTCACAGTCCAGGTTCCCGTCGGCTTCGTGTTCCAGCCCGAGAACCAGACGGTCTGTCAAGGCGAGTTCACGACGATCGCCGTGACGCCCTCGGGTACCGGCCCGTTCACGTACAGTTGGCGGAAGAACGGCAACCCCATCGGCGGTTTCAGCGCGACCTATTCGATCAACCCGGTCGAGCCCACCCATGCCGGAAACTACGATTGCGTGGTGACCAACGCCTGCGGTTCGGCCACGAGCAGCGTCGCGGTTCTCACGGTGACGGCCCTGCCCGCGGTCACCACATCCCCCGTTTCGGTCGCGGTCTGCCCCGGCGATCCCGCGAGTTTCACCGTCGTGGCCACCGGCGCCGCCCCCTTGAGTTACCAGTGGCAGAAGGACGGCGCCGATGTTGCCGGCGCAACCTCGCCAACCCTCAACATCCCGTCCGTCGCCGCCGGCAACGCCGGCGCCTACTGGTGTGTCGTCACCAACTCGTGCGGCTCGACCTTCAGCGATGCCGCAACGCTCACGCTCGGCGGCGGCCCGACGATCACCACTCAGCCCTCACCCGCGACGGTCTGCGAGGGCCAGCCCGCGAGCTTCACCATCGTCGCGACCGGGACCGGCACGATCACCTACCAGTGGCGCAAGGGAGGCGTAGATGTCTCCGGCGCAACCTCCGCGACGTACAACCTCGCAACCGTCGCGATCGGCGATGCAGGCTCCTACGACTGCGTAGCCACAACCTGCGCCGGCGCCACCTCCAACGCCGCGCTCCTGACCGTCAACTCCGCGCCCTCGATCACCACCCAGCCGTCCGGTGTCTCGGGGTGCGAAGGCTCAGGGGTCACGCTCAGCGTGGTCGCGGCTGGCACGGCGCCCCTCTCTTACCAGTGGCGCAAGAACTCGTCCGATATCCCGAGCGCCACGGGCGCAAGCCTCAACTTCCCGAGCCTCGCCGCGGCGGATGCGGCCAGTTACGACTGCGTCGTGACCAACTCCTGCGGGAACCTGGCCTCCGACCCCGCGGTCATCGACGTCCAGCCCGGGCCGTCGATCGACACCCACCCGACCGGCGGGGGCGTGTGCGAGGATGGAACGATCAACCTCACCGTCGCGGCGTCCGGCGCCACAGGCTTCCAGTGGCGAAAAAGCGGCTCGCCCCTGGTCAACGGCCCCACGGGCTCCGGCTCGAGCGTTGCCGGCGCGACCACCGCGAGCCTCAGCATCACGACCGCCGGTGCCGCCGATGCCGACTCCTACACCTGCGAGGTCAGCGCCGCGTGCGGCTCGGTCGTCTCGAACCCGGCGGTGATCAGCATCATCGCACTCCCGTCGATCACCACCCACCCCGCCTCCCAGACCAAGTGCCTCAACGGCTCGGCGATGTTCACTGTCGCGGCCAGCGGCGGCTCGCTCGCCTACCAGTGGCGCAAGGGCGGCTCGCCCATCGGCGGCGAGACCGCTCCCTCGATCACGGTCAACCCGGTCAACGCGGCCGCCGCTGGCTCCTACGACTGCGTGGTGACCAACGGCTGCGGGTCCGTCAGCAGCAACGCGGCCGTGCTCACGCTCTGCATCGGAGACTTCAACTGCTCGGGCACGATCTCCGTGCAGGACATCTTCGATTTCCTCGCGACCTATTTCTCGAACGGAGCCAACTCCGACGTCAACGCCTCGGGCTCGATCACGGTGCAGGACATCTTCGATTTCCTTGCCGCCTACTTCGCGGGCTGCGCGTTCTGACCGTTGGTCGTGCCCGGCCACCCGCCGGTCCAGGAACGGATACTCGCCAACACGGACGGCGCGACTCAACATCGCGTCGCCCGTGTGCCTTTCATCCTCGCCCGAAGCGGCCCCAAGCCTCTTGTATTCCTGCTGAGTCCTGATAGACTGGCCAATGCCCCTCCGGCGCCCCTTGGGTGTCGGCGCAGGGTTCATTGGTGGATCGGGTCGGCTCAATTACGTAGGGAGCATGATGATGCGCTCGCTTCTCTGCCTGTCCATTCTGTCGTTTCTGGTCTCGCCGGCCCTCGGTCAGACCCACCGCCTCATTCTCCGCGAAGGCGACGAGGTTTCCCCCGGTGGCCCGCTTGTGGCGTCGATCACCTGCACCACGACCAACGGCGTCGGCGGGTACGGTGTCGCGGTCAACTCCGGGGCGAGCCCGAGCATCGTCAGCCACATCCTGACCACCACGGTCGGAGGTCTCGTCACCCCGCCCGTCCTTCCCACACTCCTTCGCAGCGAGGGGCTGCTCGGCGCGCTCACCGTCACCGCGTTCGAGGGTGAGTTCGGCCTTTCCGACTCGGGCTCGGTTGCCTACGGCATCACCGCCAACAGCGGCGCGTTCACCGGTCTCGACGGCGTTGCGCTCGACGACACCGTGCTTGCCGATGAACGCGACTCCGCCGATCCGCCTTTCGCCGGACAGTTCTGGTCGTTCAACAGCCGCATCCGCATGACGCCGGGCGGCGTGCCCTATTGGAAGGCCGGGGTCGCCAACTCGGCCGGCGGCTCGACGGCCAACCGTGCTGTCGTCTTCGGCAACCCGCCGCAGAAACTCTTCGCCGGCGGCGACACCCTCCCCAACATGCCCGCGGCCCTGGACCCGACGCCCTCGGCAACGCTCTTCCGCTACAGATTCTCCGCCGACGCGACGCACTCCATCAGCCAGGACCTGCTCGACGGCGCCACCTCGTCGACCGACAACGTCATGATCCTCGACGGCGCCGGGATGCTGGTCGATGGCGCGTTGGTGCGAGAAGGCAGCCCCGTGCCCGTCGCCGCGGGCGGACGCAACGGCGAGAACTGGGGCAACTTCCAGGAGCACTTCATCAACAACGCCGGCACCTACTACCTGCTGGGCGATACCTCGGACCCCGTGACCACCCAGGACCACTACATCTTCGCCAACGGCCAGATGCGCATCCGCGAGGGTGAGATCATCGACGGTGTGCTGCTCAACGGCGCGATCGACGAAGCGCACATGAACGGATCGGCCGATCTCGCCGTCACCTGGGCCACAACCGGCAGCGTCGAGCTCGTTCTGCTCAACCGGCGCGTCATCTTCATGGAAGGTGACTTGATCGATCTCGACCGGAACGGCGCTCCGACCGCCAACTACGCCGCCATCGGCTTCGGCGCCACGGGCGGAATCGCCGTCTCCGAGCGCATCAACAACGCCATGGTCCGGGTCTACGTTGCCGCCGATGTCAACCCCCTCGGCACCACCACCACGACCGACGATGTGGACGCGCTGATCGAGATCACCGTCTGCCTCCCCGACATCAACTCCTCCGGAAGCGTCACCGTCCAGGACATCTTCGACTTCCTGTCCCTCTACTTCTCGGGCGACCTTGCCGCCGACTACAACAACTCGTTCTCCGTGACCGTGCAGGACATCTTCGATTTCCTCGCCGGCTACTTCGCGGGGTGTTCTTCCTGACCCTGCCTCGGGCTCCTTGAGTTCCCTCACGCGGCGGGGTCGGCAACCTCGCCGCTTTTCATTGGTGGTGGGTGGCCAAGCCCCCGGCCCGAGGAGCCCCTCCGCGCGCCGGATGCCGGGGGGCCGGCGTCGGTTGCGGCACCGCGGGTCTAAGATTGCTCCCGAATGGGGACGCGGGGCCTGGAGACTTTCCGCATGACACGCTCAGCGTTCCGGCCCGCCGCCCTTCTGGCGAGCGTGACCTTCTGCTCAATCACCCTCGCCCAACCCCTGCCCACCGACCAACGGCTGGTCACCGGCGAGCTGCCCAACGGCATGCGGTACATCGTCAAGAAGCACGCCAACCCGCCCGGCCGCGCCTCGATGTGGCTGCACATCTCCACCGGCTCGATGAATGAGACCGACGCCCAGCGCGGCATCGCCCACTACCTCGAGCACATGGCCTTCAACGGGAGCGAGAACTTCAAGCCCGGCTCGGTCATCGATTTCTTCCAGTCGATGGGCCTGATGTTTGGCCAGCACCAGAACGCCTTCACGAGCTTCGATCAGACCACCTACCAGCTCGCGCTGCCCGACACCAAACCCGAGACGCTCGACAAGGGCATGCTCTTCTTCTCCGATGTCGCGGGGCGTCTGAGCCTGCTGCCCGCCGAGATCGACGAGGAGCGACAGGTGATCTTCGAGGAGAAGCGCACCCGAAAGGGCGCGCAGCAGCGCGTGCAGGAGTACATGCTCGAGCGGCTCATCCCCGGCTCGCTCATCGGCTACCGCCTGCCCATCGGCACCGACGAGACGCTCAAGTCGGTCATGCAGCCCGATTTCAGGGACTACTACTCGCACTGGTACATCCCCAGCAACATGACGCTGATGGTCGTCGCCGATGCCGAGCCCGCGCCCATCGTCGAGCAGATCGGGAAGCACTTCGGCGCCGGCGACAAGAAGCCCGTCCCCGTCGATCAGGACCCGAAGGTCAAGCCCCTCGATGCCAGCCGCGCCATCGTCGCGACCGACCCCGAACTCACCGGCGCGACCGTCGAGGTCTACAGCGTCGGCGCCAAGGAAGACCCCGCGACCACCGTGCCGCTGATGCGCCGCGACTTCGTCCGCCAGATCGGCATCTCCGCGTTCAACCGCCGCATGGGCGCCAAGCTCAGCAAGGGCGGCACCGCCTACCTCTCCGCTTCCGCCGGCGCGATGACGCTCTTCAACGCCGCCACGCTGCGCCAGGTCTCCGCCGAGGGCAAGCCCGAGGACTGGAAGACCATGCTCACCGAACTCGGAGCCGATACCCAGCGGGCCCGCCTGCACGGGTTCTCGCAGCAGGAGATCGACGACGTCAAGAAGGAGATTACGGCAGGCCTCGAGCAGTTCGTCGCCCAGGAGAGCACGATGGATGCTCGCCGCGTGCTCAACATGATGAACCGCGCCATCGCCGACGGCGAACCGATCATGTCGGCCCAGCAGGAACTCGATCTCAGCAAGCAGATCCTGCCCGGCATCTCGGCCGAGGAGGTCTCCAGGACGTTCGCCGAACTGTTCAACCCCGTCAACGTCACCTACGTGCTGAACCTCCCGTCCAGCGCCGAGGTGCCCACCGAGGCCCAGCTCGTCGCGATGGGCGCCGCGGCCTTCGACGTCAAGCCCGAGGCCGAGAAGCAGGCCGATCGTCCCTCATCGCTGCTCGCCGAACTCCCCGCCGCCGGCAAGGCCTCCGACCTCGTCACGCACGCGGCCAGTGCGGTCACCAGCGGCTGGCTCAGCAACGGCGTCCGTTTCCACCACCGCTTCATGGATATCGAGAAGGACCGCGTCGCCGTCTCGATCACCCTCGCCGCCGGGCCCCTCCAGGAGTCCGCGGAGAACCACGGCGTCTCCGAGGTCGCCGCTCTCGCCTGGGAACGCCCCGCCACCAGCAAGCTGACCAGCACCAACATCCGCGACATCCGCACCGGCAAGAAGACCCGCGTCCGCGGCGGCATCGCCGGCCCGGATGCGATGTCGCTCTCGGTCAACGGCAGTCCCTCGGACCTCGACGACGGCATGCAACTCGCCTACCTCATGCTCACCGACCCGGTCATCGAGCAGGCCAACTTCGACCAGTGGAAGAAGGAACAACTCCAGTCGATCGAGGAGCGTGACAAGAACATCCAGGCCGCGCTGGGCGTGCTCGCCGCGAAGACCATCATGCCCGAGGGCGATGCCCGTTTCCAGCCCATCACCGCCGACGAGGTCAACCGCCTGAGCGTCGCGGCCGGCCAGGCCTGGCTCACCAGCGCGATCCGCACCGCGCCCATCGAAGTGACCGTCGTCGGCGACATCGACAAAGATGTCGCCGTCTCGCTGCTCGAAAAATACGTCGGCTCACTCCCCAGCCGCGACCGCATCAGCGCGGCCACGCTCGACCAGGCCCGCAAGGTCGGTCGTCCGCCCGCCAATCGGACCGCCGCCAAGAGCATGGCCACCCAGACCGACAAGGCCGTGGCGATGGTCGGCTTCTACGGCCCCGACGCCGCCAACGTGCAGGACACGCGGTGCATGAGCATCGCCTCGCGTATCCTCTCCACCCGCGCCATCCAGATCATCCGCGAGAAGGAGCAGCTCGCCTACAGCCCCGGCTGTCGGCTCCAGCCCGGAACCGCGATCCCCGGCTACGGCGTGTTCATGGGCCTCTCGCCGACGGACCCCGGCAAGGTCGACCGGCTGGTGGCCGCGTACGGCCAGCTCTTCGACGCCTTCGCGGCCGAAGGTCCGACCGAGGAAGAACTCACCACCGCCCGCAAGCAGTTCGCCAACGACATGGACGAGCAGATGAAGCAGCCCGGGTTCTGGATGGGGCGCGTCGGCGCGATGGATTACCGCGATGTCAAGCTCGACGATGTGATGGCCGCTCCCCAGGCGTACCAGACCATCCCGGCCTCCGACATCAAGGCCGCCTTCGCCAAGTACTGCAAGCCCGAATCCCGCTTCTCCGTGGTGGTCCGCCCGGCCGAGCAGGGCGCCGACGCCACCACCGAGACCAAGTAGGCCCGGTTCTGCGCCGAAACCCACCGCCAGATAGCCGCACCAGACCAGAGCCGAGCGCCGGGCACTCGGCTCTTTTCTCATCCCGACACCCGCTCCCCCCGACTCCCCGACAAGCCCGACTCTCCCAGCACCAGCCCGTCGTGCGCCAACAGCATCCCCTCGGGCAGGCCGGCGTTGGTCTGCTCATGGCCCAGATCGTGGGCCATGTGCACGAACCATGTCTGCTCCGCCCCGATGTTGGCCGCCGTGTTGACCGCCTCCTCCAGCGTCAGGTGCGTCGGGTGCTTGCGGTGCCGCAACGCATCGAGCACGAGCGTCCTCAGCCCGCGCAGTTGCTTCCAGCTCTCGGTAGGGATCGCGGAGACATCGGTGCAGTAGGCGAGCGGAAACGGGCCTCGAGTTCCGGGCTCGGTCTGAACCGCCTCGATCCGGAACCCCACGATCGGCAGCCGGCCATGCAGCAGCCGCACCGGCTGGAACCGCATCCCGAAGATCTCGACGGGCCGCTCGATCTCGATCTCGTGCGCGATCAGGGCCGCGACGAAACTCTGGTTGACGTTTTTCTCCGCCTCGAAGATGTGCGTGTACACGCGGCGCAGGTGGTCCAGCGTGTGCCGCTCGGCGTACACGTCGATCGGCGTCCGCTGCACGGCGTTGAACCGCCGGACCTCGTCCAGCCCGAACGTATGGTCCACGTGGTTGTGCGTGAACAGCACCGCATCGCACCGCCGCAGCCCAGCACGCAACGCCTGCAGGCGCAGATCGGGCGTCGTGTCGATCAGCACCGTGCGTTCCTGCCCGGTCGGGTCGGTCCACTGCACCGCCGCGCCCGTCCGCAGGCGCTGGTCCCGCGGATCGGTCGATGTGCACACCGCACAGTCGCAAGCGATCGCCGGGACGCCGGCCGATGTGCCCGTGCCGAGGAACAGGAAGCGCATGGCCGAGTGTAAGGTGGTCCTCCTTGCTTCCAACGCCTGTCAGTTTGACAGCCTTCGGTACGATCGCGTGGCCCCCTGGATGCCCCACCGTGCGAGGGAGACGCGCTTCGGTCAATTTGGCAAAGGTTTGGGGGGTGGATTTCGGCACGCCGCGTGCTCCTCGTACACCCAAGCCGGGGAATGGCCGATGTTTGATCCCGGCCGACGGAGCCGGTTGAGGTGGAAAGGATCCCCCCGGATCAGGTCACCACATCCGAGAACGGAAATCGTGTCTCGTCTGGTGAACGAACTCTCCGCTGGCCGATTCGGAAGAACCGCTTCGTCACCCTTGTTCGGGCGACGAAGCGCAGGAACGACCGGTCGTGTTTCGACGTACGTTCTGCCGGTATGAGTGAGCAGCAAGTCCGGTCGTGATCGACGGAGTGGTCCGAGGGTGGGAGTGGGGAGGCGTCGAGCGGTTCGGGTGGTGGTGTGTGTGGGCGTCCGCGGGAGACCAACCCCGCCAGACGCAGAAAGGTCCGGAGATGTTTGAACGATTTACAGATCGTGCCCGCAAGGTGATGGCCTTGGCCAACCAGGAAGCCCAGCGGTTCAACCACGAATACATCGGGACCGAGCACATCCTGCTCGGCCTGGTCAAGGAAGGGTCGGGGGTCGGGGCCAACGTGCTCAAGAATCTCGATGTCGATCTGCGCAAGGTGCGGCTCGAAGTCGAGAAACTCGTCAAGAGCGGCCCGGACATGGTGACCATGGGCAAACTGCCCCAGACGCCCCGCGCCAAGAAGGTCATCGAATACGCCATCGAAGAGGCCCGCAACCTCAACCACAACTACGTCGGCACCGAGCACTTGCTGCTCGGCCTCCTGCGCGAGCACGACGGCGTGGCGGCGCAGGTGCTGATGAACCTCGGCCTGAAGCTCGAAGAGGTCCGCGAGGAGGTGCTCAACCTCCTCGGGGCCGGCCCGAGCGAGGAAGAAGGCTCATCCGCCTCGTCCGGCGGCGGTGGTGGGGCGGAAGCTTCCCCCGGCGGGGGCGGCCAGGCCGAGGCCCGCGGCAAGGGCGGCAAGAGCCGCACCCCCGCGCTCGACAGTTTCGGCCGCGACCTCACCGAACTCGCCAAAGAGACCCAGCTCGACCCGGTTATCGGCCGCGCGACCGAGATCGAGCGGCTCGTGCAGGTCCTCTGCCGCCGCACCAAGAACAACCCCGTCCTGCTCGGCGAGGCCGGCGTCGGCAAGACCGCCATCGTCGAGGGGCTCTCGCAGCGCATCGTCAGCGGCGAGGTCCCCGACATCCTCCACGACAAGCGCCTGGTCGTGCTCGACCTGGCGATGATGGTCGCCGGCACCAAGTACCGCGGCCAGTTCGAGGAGCGCATCAAGGCCGTGATGAACGAGGTCCGCAAGGCCGGTAACGTCATCCTCTTCATCGACGAACTGCACACCCTGGTCGGCGCGGGCGGCGCGGAGGGCGCGATCGACGCCTCCAACGTCCTCAAGCCCGCCCTGGCCCGCGGCGAGATCCAGTGCATCGGCGCCACCACCTTCGACGAGTACCGCAAGTACATCGAGAAGGATGCCGCGCTGGCCCGGCGCTTCCAGCCCATCAACGTGGACCCGCCCACCGACGAGCAGACCATCGAAATCCTCAAGGGCCTGCGCGACAAATACGAGCAGCACCACCGCGTGCAGATCACCGATGTCGCGCTCAAGGCCGCCGTCGAGCTCTCCGGCCGCTACATCTCCGGACGCGTGCAGCCCGACAAGTCGATCGACGTGATCGACGAGGCCGGCGCCCGCGTGCGCATCAAGAGCATGACCAAGCCGCCGAACCTGGCCGACCTCGAAGGCGAGATCGAGCGGCTGACCATCGAGAAGGACGAGGCCGTCAAGGCCGCCGACTACGAGAAGGCCGCCGAACTCCGCGACAAGGCCGAGCAGATGCGCCGCGAGAAGGAGACCATCCAGCGCCAGTGGCGCGACAAGACCAAGGAGGTCTCCGGCACCGTCGATGACGAGGTCATCGCGGAGGTCGTCAGCAAGATGACCGGTGTCCCGCTCAAGCGGCTCGACAAGGACGAGGCCAAACGCCTCATGGAACTCGAGCAGGAACTGCACAAGAAGGTCGTCAGCCAGGACGACGCCATCAAGGCTATCAGCAAGTCCATCCGCCGCGCCCGCGCCGGCCTCAAGGACCCCAAGCGCCCGATGGGCTCGTTCATCTTCGTCGGCCCCTCGGGCGTCGGCAAGACCATGGTCGCCAAGACCCTCGCCGAGTTCATGTTCGGCGATGAGGATGCCCTCATCACCCTCGACATGTCCGAGTACATGGAGAAGCACAACGTCAGCCGTCTCGTGGGCGCGCCCCCCGGCTACGTCGGCTACGAGGAAGGCGGCCAGCTCACCGAGCGCGTCCGCCGCCGCCCCTACAGCGTCATCCTCCTCGACGAGGTCGAGAAGGCCCACCCCGACGTCTTCAACATGCTCCTCCAGATCATGGAAGAGGGCCGCCTCACCGATTCGTTCGGCCGCAACGTCGATTTCCGCAACTGCATCCTGATCATGACGAGCAACATCGGCTCCGACCTGATCAAGGGCGGCGGCGGTTTCGGGTTCCAGAAGCGCACCACCTCGACCGACTTCGACAACATCAAGTCCCTCCTGATGAAGGAGATCGAGCGGTTCTTCCGCCCGGAGTTCATCAACCGACTCGACGATGTCATCGTCTTCCGCCCGCTGACCAAGGAAGACCTTGTCACGATCGTGGACTTCGAGATCAACAAGGTCGCCCACCGCCTGACCCAGCAGGGCATCCACCTCGCCCTCGACCAGAAGGCCAAGGACTTCCTCATCGATAAGGGCTACAACCCCGACTTCGGCGCCCGTCCCCTCCGTCGCGCCGTCGGAACCTACGTCGAAGACCCGCTCAGCGAGATGCTGCTCTCGGGCGGCTTCAAGCCCCCGTGCAACATCCAGGTCACGCGGCGGGACGGATCGGACGGCAAGCCCGAAGAGCACCTGTTCTTCGATTCCACCCCCGCCCCGGTCGAGAAGACGCCCGCCCCTTCCGCCGCCACCAGCGCTAAGGCGTAACGCCGACAACCAAACCTCTGAAATCCGCGGCCTCGGGTGAATCCCGAGGCCGCTTTTCGTTTGGTTTGGTCCCGCACCCGGTGCCATTCCGATGGAACCGGTTACGGGCACGATTGCCCATCTTGCCAAAGAGCGATTGATCGCAAGTATTGTGTAAACAAGAACTTACGGAACCTGGTCGCGGATCGCCTCCGTGACAAAAACTGACGAAATCACCCTTGCAGAACCCCCGAAGATTGGGTAGTCTGTATCCGTGAGTTTCCGCCCGCGCGAGCGGTCGGGAATGAAGAGTGAATGAAGAGTGAATGAAGAGTGAGTGACGAGAGAGTGAATCTGCACTGTTGACGTTTCTGTCGGCCGCGTGCGCCCCTGGAAAAGGCGTGTGTTGCCGTATGACTCCGCGCTTGGAGTGGCCCTTCGGCGCGCGTGTGTGTTCTTGTTGTTGAAGGGCCTGTGAGAGAGATTCCAGAGTTTCACAGAGGAGACGAGAGATGAGGAAGTTTCAGTTGATCGCTGTCGTGGGCGCGGCCGCCGCCGCGAGCGCCGCGATGGCCGCGGGCACGAGCTTCGGGAGCGCGACCGTCGTGGACGGCTCGGGCATCCCGGCGTCGACCCCCGCAGTCGTGAACGGTGCGCTCGATGCCAGCGGCAACCAGGCCGCCGTCTACGGGCCGCTGACGCTCTTTCAGAGCATTCCCGCCAACTTCAACGCCGCGAACACGTTGAACATCCACAACATCACGGGCCTGACCCCGGGTGTCGGGTTCCGCGTTGAAACAGCGCTCTCGGCCGGCCAGGCTTCGTATGACACGCGCCTCCGCGTCCGCAACAGCGCCAACACTGTTCTCGGCAACGACGACGACGGCGCCGCCCCCTTCTCCCGCGTGAACGGCACGGTTCCGGGTGACGGCAACCTCGAAGCGACCGTGACGTATTGGGCGGACTCGTCCTACACCGGCACGCACGCCCAGAGCGGCTGGTACGACCTCAACGTCTACCAGGCGGCCCTGATCACGCCCGCGACGTACGGCACCAACGTCCAGTGGTGGCGTTTCGAGAACCTCGTCGGCGGCGACGTGTTCTCGGCCGAGGCCATCTTCGCCAGCTTCCCCGGCAGCTTCAGCGGCAATGACACGGTCATGGCGGCCTACGACAGCTTCGGCGTGTTCCTTGACAGCGACGATGACGGCGCCGGGTCCGGCGGCCTGTCCATGCTGACCGGCACCATCCCGCTCGACGGCGTGGTTTACATCGCGGTGACCAGCTACCAGGGCAGCACGTCGCCCGGCGCCGCGACGTTCCTCAACGAGAACGCCAACACGCGTACCGGCCCGTTGACCATCGCGTTCATCCCCGCCCCCGGCAGCATCGCGCTGCTCGGACTCGGCGGCCTGATCGCCGGTCGTCGCCGCCGCGCCTGATGTTTCACCGATCGATTCGGCCGCCGACAACGATTGTTGGCCGCCGACCCGAATGCCTTCGCGGGCCCGGAGTTTGCGCTCCGGGCCCGTCTTGTTTTTGCGTGCTCCAGAGCCTCTCGGGCTCAGCCGCGCGAGTCGGTCCGTGGTAGGCTAGGGGCATGAACTCTCGACCCTTTTCCGTGCGTCGGCGTCTGGCCGTCGTCGCGTGCGCGTCCGTGCTCGCCGCTTCGGCCTCTCCGGCGCAGGAGCCGCCGACCTCGCCCGTGCGCCCGCCCGCCGACAAGCCCGCGACCGTCGAGGACCAGGTCCCCGCCGCGATCACCCGCTGCGTCGAGTTCCTGCTGTCGGCTCAGGAGGCGCACGAGGCCAAGAAGGGCGCGGAGTCGCCGCCGGAGACGATCGCCGAGTGGCCGTACGAAGGGGTCTACCGCGTCGGCGGCAAGATCCCCATCGGCTACCGCATCGGCGGCACGTCGATCGCCTCGGTCGCGCTCTTGCTTGCGCCCGGGTACGCGGACGATGCCCCGCGCAAGCAGGCCGTCCTCCGCGCCGTGAAGTTCGTGACCACGCGCCTGCACGACAAACTGATGAACCCCGACTACGAGGGCGGCTACGACGTGCGAGGCTGGGGCTACACCTACGCCCTGCAGTTCCTCCTCACGCTCAAGTCCACCGGCGCGCTCGCCGAACTCCCCGACGATCTCAAGACCTCCGTCGAGGACAGCATCAAGTGGTGCATCGACGCGGTCCAGCAGACCGAGATAAACGAAGCGGGCGGATGGAACTACGCGCGTCAGCAGGGCAAGAAGGCCGTTTCGCCCCCCTCGCCGTTCATGACCGGCCCCACGCTCCAGGCGCTGTTCGAGGCGAAGAAACTGGGCTACCCGATCGATCCCGAAGTTGTCGAACGTGGCCTCAAGTCGCTCGAACGCGGCCGCGCCGAGTCCGGCAGCATCGCCTACGCCGGCAAGACCAACGACAAGTCGCCCGAGCCGGTTCCGGGCGCGGTCGGGCGCATGCTCATCACCGAGATCACGCTGCATCTGGCCGGGCGCTCCGACACATCCCGCATCCGCGGCGCGCTCGACGCGTTCCTGGTCCACTGGGAGTGGCTCGACAAACGCCGCGCCAAGCCCGGCACCCACGAGCCGCCCTACGGCATCGCGCCGTACTACTTCTACTACGCGCACGCCCAGGCGGCCCAGGCCATCGAGATGCTCCCGCGTCGCGACCGCGCCGAGTACCGACGCAGGCTGTACGAGCGGCTCTTCTCGGTCCGGCTCGAAAACGGCACCTGGAACGACCGCGTCTTCCCTCGCACCGCCAGTTACGGCACCTCCCAGGCGCTCCTGGTCATGCTCATGCCCAAACTCCCTGAGCCTGCCCGCTGGGTTCAGCAGGCCGCCGCCGCGGACCGAAAGGTCCCTGCTCAAAGCGAGCCCTGAGCCCCGCGCGTCCGATCACTCGCAACTCCCCCTAGTTTCACGCGCCGCGGTTTGCCCTGTTTTCCCAACCCGCAGGCTCGCCGCGCGGTGCCTCCCACCAACTGTCATGGCGCACGAATCCGGCCGATCTCCAATGGTCCGCGGCGGGATCAACGGTTGATCACGCCTCAGCGCCTCGCGGACCACGGGAGCTATCGGACAATGAATGTCCATCGCTCATATCGCGCGTTCTCGCTGATCGAGATGGTCATGGTCGTGGCGATCATGGGCTGCGTGGCCGGCATCGCCGCGCCGCGCCTGACCTCCGCCGCGTCCTCGGCCAATACCTCGGCCGCGATCGCCAACGTCCGAATCCTGGAGAACGCCGTCGAGGTCTACGCCGCCGAGCACAGCGGCTTCTCGCCGGCCGTCGACTCCAAGGGCAACCCCGTCGATGCGGACCTGCTCGTCAAGCGGCTCACCGGCTTCACGGATGAAGCCGGCAATCCCGGCACCGGGTTCTACGGACCCTACCTGCACATGCTGCCACGCAATCCGGGGAACTACCTGCGCTCCCTCCGCGTTGATGGCGCGGACGCCGGAGCCGGCACCGCGGGCTGGCGGTTCGACACCTCCACCGGTCGGTTCCTTCCCGACGACCCCGCGCACGCGACCGTCCTGAAGGGTCTGGTGGGCGCCAGCAAGATGGAGGCGGGCGTCGAGGAAGAACCCTGAAACCGGGATCAGTCCCCGCCTGATCCGGGGGATCGCCGCGGGGTTTCGTCGCGAATTCGCCTCACCGCCGTCCGAGAAAGTCAAAGTCGCATCGGATATTGGACGATGGGTAGGTTGGCGGGCAGGCGACGGGTTGTCGTCGGCCGCCGCTTCGGACTTGTCGCCGCGCGGAGCGCGGAGTGCGCATCCGAAGCCCACCCCGTGACACCGTTCGATCGCGTGCCGGAGAGCCGCGGCCGACAGGCACGCCTTTCCGGCGTCGGCGCGTGTGTTCGCCGTGCCGGACTGGCCGCGCGATCGATCCGTACCACCAAGACAGAGAAAGGCCCAGACATGCCGAACCCGCAGAACAGCCAGTACACCGGCCACCAGACCACCACGGTCATCGGCCCGGACACGCACATCAAGGGCGAGATGGTCTTCGACTCGACCGCCCGAATCCTCGGCACCTTCGAGGGTCGTATCGTCGCCAAGGGCGAGGTGCAGATCGGCGAGGGCGCGGCGTGCAAGGCCGCCGTCGAGGGCACGACCGTCGTCGTTGACGGCACCGTCGAGGGCGACGTGCAGGCCCGTGAGCGCGTGCAGCTCAACAGCAAGGCCCGCATCATCGGCGACATCACCGCGACGACGCTGGTGGTGGCCGAGGGCGCGAGCTTCCACGGCAACTGCCGTGTCGGGGCCGAGGCCGGACGCTCGGTCGGCGGCGCCAACGCCGCGCAGCGCCCCGCGACGCGCACCGCGCCGCAGGTGCAGGCCGGCGGCGAGCAGATCGAAGCCACGCTCGCGGGTCTGGAGGCGCGGTTGAACGGCATGAACAACCGGCGCGAGGCCTACAACGGCACCGAGGCCGGCGCGCAGCACTGACGACAAGGTGGCATGGGCATCCTTGCCCATGTCGGCCGGCTTTGCGGCCGAGCGGGCGTTGTGCACGTCACACGGCCGGCACTGCCCGCTCAGCGCAGCGGGCGGCGGCGCGTTGGTGCCGGTCTGTCAACGTTCACGCATCCGCGATGTCAAACCCACCTCCATCCCCGGCCGCGTCGCGCACCGTGCGGTGCTACCACTGCCGCGAGGTGTTCGATGTGCCGCCCAAGGCCATGTCGATCTCCTGCCCCTGGTGCTACAAGCGGGTCACGCTCGACGACATCGTGGTCAAGGACACGTGCATGCAGTCGCGGGTGCAGACCTGCGGCCGCCTGCTCGTGCACCGCAAGGGCTCGATCGTCGCCTCGATCATCGAGGCGATGCAGGGGATCGAGATCCTCGGCCACGCCGAGGGCGCGATCACCAGCGGCGGCCCCGTATTGATCGGCCCGAAGGCCCGTGTGAAGGGCGATGTCACCGCGCCCTCGATCTGGATGGAACCCGGCGCGGTGATCGAGAGCGGCTACTTCAAGATCATCGGACCCGATCGCCTCGCCAAGGGCCCGAGCAGGCCGCCCGAGCCGCCCGCACCGATCGTCTGCACGGCCAATGACCGCCCGCCCGTCGTCGTGCCCGCGTGGAAGCCGGTGCTCAGGCGTTAGCTGCCCTGCCAGTCCCGCCGCGTGATCCCCATCAGCCACTCGTCCCGTCGCCCACCGGCCTTGGCCACCGCGGCCCGGGTGGTGCCATCGAGCGCGAACCCGAGCTTTTCGAGCACCCGCCGTGACGCCTGGTTTCCGACAAACGCGTTGGCGTAGACCCGTTCGGCCTTGCGCTCCTTGAACGCGGCGTCAACCAGCACGCGCACCGCCTCGGTTGCGTACCCCTTGCCATGCCACGGCTTGGCCAGCGCGTAGCCGATGTCCCACAGATCGTGCCACGCGCCGTTCAACCGCTGCGGCCGCAGGCTGCATCCGCCGATCATCACGCCCGAGGCTCGCTCGATGATGGCCAGCGAGAGCATGTGCTCGGCGCCGCGCGCGAACTCCTGCCGGCACATTACCCAGTGGTCGTGCATGTCCTGCGGCGTACTCGGACCGTTCCACAGCAGCGTGTCGAAGATGTCGGTGCCGACGATCGCCTGGTAATACTGGTCGAGTTGTGGCGTCGTCGGCCACGTCAGCGTCAGACGTTCGGTCTGGTACACCGGTGGTTCGGGCATCCACGGCTTCATCGCCTGCTCGGGCCGCAGGGCCTTCACGGCGTTCTTGATCGCGGCGTCAAAGGTCTCCTTCGTCCATGTTCCGCCGTGCTGCACGCGCACCGTGCTGTCGATGTCGAGCGCGTACGCGGGCTGGCTCGCGGTACGTTGAAACCAGAACGCGGCCCGCGACTGCTGATCGGCGCGCTCCTCGGGCCGCGACTCCGGCAGCGCGATCACGAACGTGCGCACGCCGTCCGCCCACATCCGATCGATCAACGCCCCGACCTGCTCGAGCTTGTGCCTGTGCGGGTCGCGCATCGACGCCACCGGATCGGCCTGCCATCCGTGATTCGCGTCGATGCACGCCGCGGGACGGTCGAACGTCGTGACCAGGTCGCGGACCTGCCCCATCATCGCGCGCGAGTTGGCGATCGTGCCTGAGGCGAAGATGAGCATGAGAACCTCCGTACCGTGGCATCGGCGTCCCCGCCGATGAGTCTGGGTGGCGTCGGAATCCCTGCCGACGCCCTGCTTTCGGCATCACTCTGCGCGGGCTCTTCCGTCCCAGCATACCACACCGTTCAACGAGCAAGCGGCGCGATCCGGCCGCAGGGCAACCGCATTATCCGCTCGTGAGAAGGTGGAGGAGGTAGTCGCTGCTCCAGCCGGCCATGAGGCGTTTGTTCTTGACGCCCATCTTCTGGGTTCGGTCGCGTTGGAGCAGGTTGAGG
>JADLCX010000073.1 GCA_020846975.1 Phycisphaerales bacterium | reverse complement strand
CCGCCGACTGAGACCGGAAGCCGCCGTTCTCTTTCGGCTCTCGCCCGCCTCTGTCATCCCCGCAGGACATCGGGTGGCAGTTCCGAGAAGTGAGTCTCACTCTTGTAGAAGGGTTGAGACCTCGAAAGTCCTTCAATTCCGGGAGAATCCCCACGGCAGTCTCAGAATCGCAGGAGTTTGGCGACTCCTGCCGCACCGGAGCCCTGCCGGGTGTCGGCGCCAGGCATCTGGTCGGGCGGATGGTTCCCTGAACTCGAACGGTCTACGGTCATCCGGGCCCCGTGGCGCGGAATTCCGAACCGGGAGGTCCGCAACGCCGTACCATGCTCGCCGATATACTCCGGGGAAGTATGCTCCATCGCGGCAGTCCATTCCGGCTTCTGGTGACCCTCCTCCTGGTGGTCGCCGTGCCCTTCTGCTGCTGCAACTTCCACTCCTGGTTCAGCGCGTGTGCCTCCTGCGAAGCTCCGGCTGCGGGCGGTGAGGCGGCGACCGTGGCTCATGTTCACGCCGACAGTTCTTCGCAGCACCACGCCGCGCACCACGAACACGCGACAGGAACTGACGCCGATACCCACACGGACACTGCCCCGTGTGCTCCCGGCGACCAGAAGCACGACTGCGATTGCGGCAAGAACAGCGGGATGATGCTCTCGGTCCAGAAGTCGACCGTCGAGCTGCCCGCTCCCGTTGTCGTCGCAGTCCTCGACTGGGCGCTGACATCTGACCTGCAGCCGCCTGCCCAGTTCCGGGCTCACGAGCAGCAACTGCGGGCGGTCGAAAGTCCGCCGACGTCGCTCTTGCGCATGCACTGCGCGCTCATCGTGTAGCGATCTGGCCCGACTCGACGACCGCTCGCCGGCTAAAGCGCGGTCCTTGCGCTTAGCGACAGCGGATTCGCCGTTGGGCAGTTCTACGCCCGTCGTGCGCCACGTCGCACCCATCCACCTGAACCTGGTCTTCGCGCCCTCACCGGAGGTTTCGCATGGAACGCTCACGCGCTGCAATGGCAGCGGGCGCCTTGGCGCTCGTATCCGCGGCGATCCTGATTCCCGTCTACGCCCACGAAGGTCACGGCAAGCCGGCCGGGGCAACGTTCGACCCAAATGCTCCCAAGAAGGTCTCTGAGGCCACGGCCACGGCCATCGGCCTCGCGACGGCCGAAGTGGACTTCGGAGCCGTAGAGGACGTCGTCCGCCTCACCGGCATGGTGCGTGCCCGGCCGGATGCGCTGTTCGCCGTCGCTCCCCGATACGCAGGCGTAGTGCGATCGATCGCGGTCCAGCCCGGCGACCGTGTGGTCAAGGGTGACCCTCTTGCCGAGGTCGAATCGCCAGAGATCGCCAAGCTGCTCTACGACCTGAAGCGACTCGAAGCCGACACCGAGCGGCTCAGCGCCGACCTCAGGCGCGCCGAGTCGCAAGTCGCTTCACTTGAGATCGAGGTGCCCGCGTTCACGCAGAGCGCCGAGATCGCGGAGGCCGAAATACAACGACTGGTGAGCGCGGGGGAGAGCGTGTCGGCCAATCTGCTGGCTCAGCGCCGAAGCGAGGCGATCAAGCTCCGTGCCGATGCCGGGTTGCGCCGCGTATCGCTCGACCAGGCCCGGGCCGAGGTGGAGTCGCTGCGCCGGCAAGCCGAAACAACGCGTGCATCCGCTGAAGCGCTGCGGGGGACACTGCCGACGGTGGGCGGCGAGCACGCCACCGAGCTGCTCGCGGACCCTGCACGTCCCGGCCTCGTGCGCTTTGTGTCCCCGATCGACGGCGTGGTGATCACGCGCGCCGCGGTGGCTGGCGAGGGCGTGGATGCCGGTCGCGCGATCGTCACCGTCGGGGAGTTCAGCCGCGTGCAGATCGAAGGTGAGTTGCCCGAGGGGCTCGTGGATCGCATCGCCGCGGCCACGAACAGCAAAGTTCGCATCCGGCGTGGAGTCGGCGCGACAAGCGAGATCGTGGCCGAAGGCACCATCCGATTCGTGAGCCCAGTGATCGACGCCACGAAGCGCACCGCCCACGTGATCGTGGACGCCGACAACTCGTCGGGGTCGCTGCGTCAAGGCCAGTTCGTGGACCTCTCCGTTGTCGTCGGGTCCAGCGACTCGGCGGTTGTGGTCCCCGCGTCGGCGATCGTCAAGGAGGGCCCGCTCCAGTACGTCTTCGTGAGGGAGGGCAAGGGTGAGGACATCACGTACAAGAAGCGGGATATCGCCGCCGGTGTGCGAGATGACCGCATCGTCGAGGTCAAGCAAGGGCTCGTGCCCGGGGACGTGATTGCGGTGGGAGGTGCGTTCAGCCTTTCACAACTCCGTGGGTTTGTGCCCGGGGCACCGGAGGCCGCCGCACCGGCCAAGAGCGATGACGGACACGGCCACTCTCACTGATCTCCACCCTGCGCGCTTGCCACTCTCGAAGTAGGACTCCTCCGTGCTGAACTGGATCATCCGATCATCTCTCAACAACCGCGTGCTGGTGGTCATCGCCGCGCTGCTGGTTTCGGTCTACGGCGCGTGGATCACCCTCAAGACACCGACCGATGTCCTGCCCGATCTCAACCGCCCGGTCGTCACGATCATGACCGAGGCGGCGGGCCTGGCGCCAGAAGAGGTGGAAGCACAGGTCACGTACAATATCGAAACTGCCGTCAATGGTTCGCCGGGCGTCGAGCGCGTCCGGAGCGTGTCGTCGCTCGGGTTGTCGATCGTCTTCGTCGAGTTCCAATGGGGCACCGACCTCAAGTACAACCGGCAAGTCGTCACGGAGCGGCTGGGCACGATCACTGAAAAACTCCCGCCCGGCGTCGTGCCCGTGATGACGCCGGCCACGAGCATCATGGGCGAAATCGCGCTCCTGAGCGTGTCGAGCAAGACGCTCCCCCCGATGGAGGTGCGGACCGTCGCGGAGTTCACGCTCCGCCCCGCCATCCTCTCCATCCCGGGCATCGCCCAGGTTACGGCGATGGGCGGCGACCTGAAGCAGTTCCGAGTGCAGGTGGACCCGGACAAGCTCCGCCTATTCGAGCTCAACATCGAGGACGTCGAGAAGGCCCTCGCTGCGGCGAACCAGAACACCGGCGGTGGGTTCCTCGTGAGCGGAGCGCAGGAACTCGTGGTGCGCAATCTCGGACGAGTACTGACCGCCGATGACATCGCGTCGTCGCTGGTGACCAATCGGCCAGGGGATCACGATTCCCCGCCCCGGGCAGTGCTCGTGCGCGACGTGGCCACGGTGATCGAGGCCGGGCCCACCATCAAGCGCGGCGACGGCTCGGACAACGGTTCTCCCGCCGTCATCATGGCCGTTCAGAAGCAGCCGGGGGCCGACACGATCTCGCTTACGCGCGCCCTCGACCAGACGCTCGAACAGCTCAAGCCCACCTTGCCCGCGGGCATCGAGATCAACCCGGATGTGTTCCGTCAGGAGCACTTCATCCACGCTGCGATCTACAACGTGGAGGAAGCCCTGGCGATCGGCGCCGTGCTGGTCATCATCGTGCTGATCCTGTTCTTGATGAACGTCCGCACGACGATCGTCACGCTGACGGCGCTGCCGCTTTCGATCATCACGACGTTCCTGGTCTTCCACTGGATGGGCATGAGCGTCAACACCATGACGCTCGGCGGGCTCGCGGTGGCCATCGGCGAGCTGGTCGACGACGCAGTGGTGGACGTTGAGAACGTCTACCGCCGCCTTGGCGAGAACCGCCGGTCAACCAAACCGCGCCCGATCACGCAGGTGGTGTTCGAGGCGTCCAGTGAGATCCGCAACCCGATCATTCTCGGCACGGTCATCGTGAACCTGGTCTTTCTGCCCACGTTCTTCCTCCCGGGCATCGAGGGCCGACTGTTTGCGCCGCTGGCGACCGCGTACATCATCAGCATCTTCGCGTCGCTGCTGGTCGCGCTCACGGTGACCCCGGTGCTCGCGTACTACCTGCTCCCGGGCATCAAGCGGATGGAGCACGGACACGATGGCCTGCTCCTGCGACTCTGCAAGGCCCTCGCGCGTCGGGCCTATGCGATCTCGATGCCCCGCCCCATCGCGGTGCTCGCGAGCCTGGCGGGCTTGGTCGCCGTTGCTCTCGTCATCGTCACGCGGCTTGGCTCGGAGTTCCTGCCGCCGTTCAACGAGGGCACGGCGGTCGTCGCCTTCTATGGCCAGCCGGGCATTTCGCTGGAAGAGTCCAACAAACTCGGGAAAAAAGCCGAGGAGTTGATCCTCTCGATCCCGCAGGTCAAGAGCACGGCCCGGCGCACCGGCCGCGCCGAGCAGGATGAGCACGCGCTGGGTGTCAACGCCAGCGAGATCGAAGTGGACTTCTGGACAAAGGACGAAGCCAGGAATCCGGACAAGCACGCAGTCCCGAGTGGGCGGAAGCCTCCAGCGGCACGGGACATTCTGCCCCGGGAGCAAGTCTTCTCTATGATCGAGGAGAAGCTCGCAGCGTTCCCGGGCGTCAACACCGGGATCGGCCAGCCGATCAGCCATCGCATCGAACACCTGCTTTCGGGTGTCCGGGCCCAGGTTGCCATCAAGATCTTCGGCGATGACCTGAGCACGCTCCGCACACTGGCGGACCAGACCAAGGCGGCGATGGAGGGCATCCCCGGCATCGCCGACCTCCAGGTCGAACAGCAGGTCCTCGTACCGCAGCTGTACATCGCGGTGAACCGTGAGGCCGCGGCCCGCGTGGGTTTCACGCCGCAGGCTCTGACCGACGCGATGGAAACGGCCACAAAGGGCAGGGTCGTGGGGCAGGTGCTGGATGGGCTCAAGGTGTTCGACATCACGTTGACGCTCGACGATCATCACCGGTCCGACCCGACGCGGCTCGAAGAGATCCGCCTCGTTTCGCCGACCGGTGCCGTGGTGCTGCTCCGCGATGTGGCCGAGGTTGTCGAGAGGCTCGGCCCCAACGAAGTCCAGCGCGAGAGCCTGCGCCGCCGCATCGTTGTTTCAGCCAACGTCCGGGGCCGCGACCTTGGCTCAACCGTCGAGGACATCAAGAAGTCGATCGCGATGGACGTGCAGTTGCCGCAGGG
>JADLCX010000072.1 GCA_020846975.1 Phycisphaerales bacterium | reverse complement strand
CCTGGCGTGGGACCCGTCGGCGGACCCGCCTCCGCCCGGCCCGTTCCCGCTCAATCATCCGCCGCAGAGCGAGACCAAGGCGGGGATCACGCTGGGGTGGATGGCTGAGCCGATCCTGTTGATGGGCCCGCTGGTCCGGCAGTACAGCTACGACGGGCTGGGCCGGCTGGTGCGGTCGGTGTCGCCGTATCCGACGCCCGAGACGACGACCGGCGAGGTGTGGAGCGAGCGGTACTACCACGACGGTGTGCGGCGGATCCAGGAGGTGGTTCTTGACCCGATCCTGAACATCGAGGAGGGGAAGGAGTCGGAGGACCCGCTGGTGGAGGAGGAGGCCGAGGTGGCCTGCCCCCACAAACTTGGACCACACCGGACCACCTCTGCTCGCACGCGCTGCCGCTGTGCCGGGATAGACTCTGATTCCCGTGATTCACGCGGGAAAGGAGAACCCATGATCGTGCGTGCCGCTCTCTTGTCGTCGTTCCTGGTGTTCTCCCATTGTGCTTCGGCCGCGAGTCCCGGAGGCGGGGCTTCCGCCGCCGCGGAGCCCATTTCCGGCCCGATCCGCGTGCTCCTGATCACGGGCAGGAACAATCACAACTGGCCGTTCACCAGCCGCGTGCACGCCGAGACGCTGGAGGCGACGGGGCGGTTCAAGGTGGAGATCACCGAGGACCCCGAGAAGGTGCTGGGCGATGCCGGTCGTCTGAAGGGCATCCAGTTGTACGTGTTCGATTACAACGACATCGACTCGCCACAGGTCTGGAGCGAGGCCGCACGCAGGAACTTTGTCGATGCGATCTCGGCGGGAGCCGGGCTGGTGGCGATTCACAGCGCCAACAACGCGTTCAAGGGTCCGCCCGCGTGGGCCGAGTACGAGGCGATGGTTGGTCACATGTGGCGAGAGGGGGCGGGGCACGGCAGGTTCCATCCGTTCGATGTGGATATCGCGGATGCCGACCACCCGGTGACCAGGGGCTTGAGTCCGCTGGGGCAGCACCCCGACGAGTTGTATCATCAACTCAGCAACCCGCAGCGTGCGACCACGCACATGCTGCTGCGGGCCATGTCGGCGAAGGAGTCGGGCGGCACGGGCCAGATCGAGCCGATCGCCTGGACCATCGGGTACGGCAAGGGCCGGTCGTTCGTGACGACGCTCGGGCACGTGTGGAAGAACGACCAGGCGAGCAAGCGGAGCGTGCTTGATCCGCAGTTCCGAGCGCTGCTGACCCGCGGGGCGGAGTGGGCCGCGACCGGCGCGGTCACGATCCCCGCGAGTTTCGCGGATGTGCGCGCGCAGAACACGCTGGGCGCCGACGAGAAGGCGGCGGGGTGGAAACTGCTCTTCGACGGCGTGTCACCGATCGGGTTGCGCGGGTTCAAGAGCGACAAGTTCCCCGAAAAGGGATGGAGCGTTCAGAACGGCGAGATCGTTCACGCCGCGCAGGGCGGCGGCGGTGACATCGTGTCGAGCGAGGAGTTCTCGGATTTCGAGTTCACCTGCGAGTGGAAGGTCGCCCGGGGCGGCAACTCCGGCATCATGTACAGGTGCGACGAGAAGCACAACTATCCCTGGGAAACCGGGCGCGAGATGCAGATCCTCGACGATGAGCACCACAAGGACGGCCAGAAGCCCAAGACCCGCGCGGGCACGATGTACGACCTGTTCGAGTGCCGCGAGGACGTGGTGCGGCCGTGGGGCGAGTGGAACAAGGCGACGGTCATCTGCAAGGGCTCGAAGGTCGAGCACTGGCTGAACGATGTCAAAGTGGTCGAGATCGACACGGCTTCGGACGAGTACAAGAAGGCCCACGCGTCGAGCAAGTTCCCTTCGATGAAGGACTTTGGAACCACCACCGCCGGCCACATCGCGCTCCAGGACCACGGCGACGAGGTGCGCTTCCGCAACATCAAGGTGAGGCCCCTCAAGTAGCGGTCACTGTGAACGCGGAGATCACGGCCGCGCGGCGCCGGGATGGGCAGGCCGCGCGGTCAACGGCGAGGTCGCAGATTCCTTCGCGTCCCACCAGAGACCTCCGCGCCAGGTCGAGTAGAGCCGCCACATCGATCACGATGGTGGAAAGCCGGGGGGCATCCACGCGGGCAGGGTCTTGATCTGTTCCCGTGCTTCGGCGCTCGTCGGGATACCCCAGGACTCGAAGAACGGGCCGAGGTTGTGGCCGCAGGCTCGGCTGAACCGAATCATCCACTGGTCGCGCTTCTGATCGTCGTTGGCGGGGCGGCCTTGTTTGTTCAGGCCACGGTACTCGGCGAAGACCTGCTGAAAGGTCTTCCAGCCGAATCCCTCGATCAACTGCTGGTACATGTGCAGGGCAAGGAAGGGATCGGACTTCCACTTCTCGAACTTCGCGCCCGCCGCGAGGTAGCGGCCGACCTTCTCTTCGCGGTCCTTGAGCGCGCCGTGGCCCTGACCCGGTTCGCGGCCGCACGCCTTTTCCATCGTGTAGAGCGTGAAGAGGTTGCACGTGACCTCGACCGTCCCGCCGAAGGTCCAATCGCCCTGTTGGTGGTTGTGGCCGAGTTCGTGGAACAGCCCCCACGATCCGGCCCGCAGCTTCTCGATCCGCGTCATCTCGTCCACCGCGTCGAGGTGGGTCATGATCGGATATCCCGAGTGCATGTAGCCCGCGCTGATCTGAACGTCGGCGACGATTCGGTCGGGCCGGTGGTGTCGTTCGAGGTTCGAGACGGTCGCGAGTTCGTCCTGCGCGGCCGCGATGCGATCCCAGAACTCCATCAGCGGGGTCGGATCGTCGAGCTCGCGGATGGCGGTTGAGGGCACGGAGATGATGATCCGCTTGCACGCGAGTTCGGCCCAGGGCGCGGGGCGGGCGCGGATCGACGATCTCCATTCCTCGGCCGTGGTCCGCCCGAGCACGAACAGCGGGGCCTCGACGGCGTTCGCGATGGTGACATCGAAGGGGTCGGCCTCGAACCGCTTGTCAATGTCGATGTAGACCAGCCCGCCAAAGGCCGAAGCCACCTGGGTCGTCGCCGCGGTCAGCGCGGTTTCGCGTGTGACTTCCGGCACGCGCTTCCAGGTATCGAGGCGCCAGAGCGCATCCTTGTGGCATCCGATGCGCACCCTGAGCCCGTGATCGATCGCACCGGCGGGGATGGAGACCTGGATGACCTCGCCCGGCGCGGCGTAGAGGCCTGTCGAGTGCCAGTCCGCCACGCGCGGATCGATGCGAACACTCCGCGTCTGGCGTGGAGCATCGGCCGGCACCCGACCGGGAAAGGCATTTGACGCAGCATGGGCTCGGATCTCTTGCGGCGATAGTGTGTGGGTGCGCTCGACGCTCGCGGCCAGAAGCAAGCGGGCCAGCGGCTCCTTGCTCGACAGGGGGTCCTGCTCGGTCGGGCAGAGCCTCGCCGCGTGCTCGTTCATGAGCTGATCAATCCGCGGCCGCAGGATCAGATCGTTCGTGGGCAGGGACCGCACCGCATCGAGCGCGGTTCGAGAGGCAAGGCGGATCCGATCGCTGGCCTTGCCGCTGGTCTTGCCCGTCGCGATGATCTCGCTGAGCGCGTTGGCGGCGTGGAGCATGGCGTCGGATGCGCCGTCGGTCAGGAACCCCTTGCCCGCGAGCGGTCCGGAGTGGCCGCCAGTCCAGGCGATCCCGGCGGGCGCGGCCAGCCGATTGAGCGGATTGTCGGTCAGCACCTTTCCGGATGGCGCTTTCCAAGCCCACGCCGTCTGGGCGGCGAGCAGACCGCCGCCGCGCTCGACGAAACGCGCGATGCACGCGACCTGAACGTCGCTCAGGTTGTTTCCGACTATGCACAGGACATCGATCGATGCCAGCCCGGAGTCGGTGAGATCCGCCGCTGCGAGTTTGGAGATCGAGAACCCTCGCGCCGAGAGAAACGTGGCGAGATCGCCGCCGAAAAGGCCGACAACGGGCTTCTCGGCGTGCGGCTTTCGTGATGCCCAGCGCACCGCGTTCTCGATCAGGCGCCCGGTGTCGGCTATCGACATGGTGTCCTTGTCGAGGAACGCCGTGTGCGGAAAGGCGACGATGCGGCCGCGTCCGAGAGTTCCCGCCGCGATGACGGGCGCGGGGAGATCCCGATCGTCCTTGCCCACCGCGATGACCAGCGCGCCCGGCCCCCAGACCGTGAGAGTGCCGGGTGTTCCGGGCGAGGCGATGGTCGAGACGCCTTCGATCAATACCGAGCGTGTGGCGGTGCTCGGGTCCGCGGACGAGCCGACCGGCAGGGCCGATGGCGCCGGCGGCGGCTGGGTCCGGCTCGCGGCGAACGCGCTCAACGCGAGCGCGGCGTGCGCGACACCCAGAAGGAATCTCGAAACTCGCGAGCGAGTCATGTCAGCATCTCCTGGCGGATCCGTTCGAGCAGCCGGCGCGTGGCCATGATCCCGTCGTGCTCGCTGATCTCGCTTCCCTCGTACTCGATCCCGACTCGGCCGCGATACCCCGAATCGTGCACGATCCTGAGCATCCGGCGATAGTCGATCCTGGTTTCGTCGCCCGTCGCGGCGTCGAAGTCGTAGCTCTTCGCCGATACGCCGCGAGCGAAGGGCATGAGGTCGGTCACGCCCTGGTAGCGGTCATACTCGTAGAAGTTCCCGAAATCCGGTAACGTTCCGACGCGCGGATGACCGACCAGACGCATGACCGACGAGAGCCACTCGCCGTTGGACGAGAGCCCGCCGTGGTTCTCGACGATCACGTTCAGGCCGTACCCATCGCCGAGTTCGCAAAGCCGGCGCAGCCCGTCCGCGGCCAGCCTCTGCTGTTCCTCGAATGACCCGGCCGACTTCGCGTTGACCCGGATCGAGTGACACCCGAGCTGTTTCGCCGCGTCGAGCCACTTGCGATGGTTCTCGACCGCCCTGATCCGCCTGCCTTCATCAGGGTCGCCGAGGTCGCCCTCGCCGTCGCACATGATCAGCACGCTGGTAACGCCCAGGTCGTCGCACCGTCGCCGCAGTTCGGCGTTGTAGGCGGAGTCGGACTTGTTCGTGAAGAACGTGTTGACGTACTCGACCGCGTCGATGCCGTAGTCCTGCACGACGGTGCGCGGAAAGTCGAGATGGTCGAGGGCGCCGGACTGGAGCGCGCGGTGCAGCGACCATTGCGCAAGTGAGATCGAAAACCAGGGGTTCCGCGGCTTCTCGGGTGCGGGCACGTGGGCGGTCTCCGGTTCGGGCTTGTTCGGGTCGCTCCGGCACGACCACATCGCCCCGGCCGCGGAGACCGCGGCGATGGACTTGAGCACCGCCCGACGATCAACGGTGGAGCGCCTGCTGTTCGGCATGAGCAACCGTAGCCGAACCCGCCCGATGGAGGCGTCAACAACCGGAGAAATACGCCGTCAGGTAGTCGAAGATGTCCTGCACGGTCAGATTGTCCGAGGAGTTGATGTCCGCGGCCGATGAGCCGGCGAAGTAGAGGGCGAGGAAGTCAAACAGGTCCTGAATGGAGACCACGCCGTCGCGATCGGTATCCGCCGCGCACACGCCGCCGGAAAGCGCGAACGCGACGACCGAGTTGATGCTGATGGGATCGCCGTCATCGACGACCCCGACCAGGGCGTAGGCGTTTGTGGCGACGCGCGGTCCGAGGCACAGGCCTTCGAGGTTGTTGGCGTTTCCCGTCCAGAGCGCACGCTTGGTTACGGCCGTGAACGGGTGAGCGGGCAGGCCTGGCGATGTCGAAGTGTCGGTCGCGCCCGCGAAGTCGATTTCGTAGATGCGACTCTGGAAGAGGCCGGCGAGGTTGAACGCCAGCGAACGCTCCAGAGCCAGGACTCTTCCGTTGGGGAGCACGACCAGGTCCGAAACTCCGCTGCGCGCCCCCGAGAGCGACCCGCCATGCCACGGCTCGGTGAGGTACGCGTACTGTCCATCCGCCGCGAGCAGGCCGCGCGAGAATCGTTGCAGCCGGACAAGCGAGCCGTTCGCGGATGACGAGATCGGACCATCGACGCTCAGGGCTTCTTCGTTGGCCGTCCACAGGTTGCCATCCGGGTTGCCGAGCGAGAGCGACTCGAACCCGAAGTTGGCCCGCCTGTTCGCGAAAACCGCGGGCACCGTAACTGTTCGGATCAGCGAACCATCCGCCAGGCTGAACTCCCGGATCGCCGGCCCTTCCTCTTCGCTAAGAAAAACCGAATCCGCGGCCGCGCCGGTGTAGGCGATCCCCTCGTGGTCGTGCGATTCGGCGAGCGTCAAGCCGCCGATCACGGCCACCGACGCGATGCCGGCGTTCGCGTCGAAGCCAACCTGCAATCGGACGAGCCTGTTGCTGTTGTCCATCGCCGCGATGAACTCACCGCCCGATCCCGAGGCCGCGCCGGTGCCACGAAAAGTGATCCCGCTGAGGCCCGCGATCGTGAACATCGCGCCGTGCTGGTCGGTCGTGGTGGTGGGGAGGTTGACCGAGTTTCGACCGACCACAGACAGCGTCTGTGCTTCGATGAGTGGCGGGAAAAACCCCGCGCCAATCAACGACGCGACGCCGATTCGGATCAGCAATCTCGAACACACGCGACCCACGTAATGCCTCAACTCCAGTCTGCCCTTTCCCGGTGTTCGGGCAAGCCGCACGCGGTCCCTCGGTCAGGATAAACCCCGTGAAACCAGCAGGAGGCGTTGCCGATCAATACGATTGAGGGTGCACGCTCGCCCGGTCGTATTACGGCCGAGGACGTCCGGTATTTGTGGAGGACTCATGTACGAGGCCATCATCGGAGCGCTGGTGGGACTCGGACTCGCGGCCGCGTGCGGGTTCAGGGTCTTCGTCCCGCTCCTGGTCCTCTCGATCGCCGCCCGGGCCGGACAAGTCAACCTGTCCGGCGGCATGAGCTGGCTCACCAGCGACGGCGCCATCATCGCCTTCGCGACCGCCTCGGTGCTCGAGGTCATCGGCTATTGGGTCCCGTGGATTGACCATGGCCTGGACGTGGTGGCCTCGCCCGCGGCCATCATCGCGGGCACAATCGCCGCCGCCTCCCAGTTCGCCGACCTGGGTCCGATGTTGCGATGGACGGCCGCGATCATCGCGGGCGGCGGTCTGGCGGGGGTGGTTCAGGCGACCAGCGTCGGGACGCGAGCCGTCTCGACCGTCACGACCGCCGGTGTGGGAAACCCGATTGTCTCGGCTGTTCACAGCATCTGGTCGCTGGTCCTCTCGGTGCTGGCCGTCGTTGCGCCGATCGTGGCCGGCTTTGTTCTGCTGATCGTGATTCCCCTCATCGGCTGGCGGCTGTGGCGGTGGTTCGCACGGCGGCGCGCGGCCAGGGGCGGGCCGGCATTTGACTAACCCGCTCGGTGGTCGAACCCTTGTCCGATGTCCACCGCCGCAGATACCACCGAGCCGCACACGGCCGAAGTCCAACTACCCGAAGTCAAGATGCACATCTACCGGCCGAACGAGCCGGTGGTCGCGCGGATCGCCAAGTCCGAGGTCTGCACGGCCAGGAAGGCCGCGGGCTTCGTGCGGCACGTGGAGTTCGATGTCTCGGGGACCAACCTCGTGGGGCAGGTGCTGCCCGGCCAGTCCATCGGCGTCATCGCCCCCGGCGTCGATGCCAAGGGCCGACCGCACGCCGTGCGGCTGTATTCCGTCGCTTCTCCATCCCGCGGTGAGGACGGGCAGGGTCGCGTCATCTCGACGACCGTCAAGCGCACCATCGACGAGCATTGGGAGACGCACAAACTCTTCCTGGGTGTGGCCTCGAACCACCTCTGCGACCTGAGCGTCGGCGACGAGGTCAGGCTCAGCGGCCCGAACGGGAAGCGGTTTCTTGTCCCGGCCAAGCCCGGCGAGCACGACTACCTGTTCTTCGCCACCGGAACCGGTATCGCCCCGTTCCGCGGCATGGTGCTCGACCTGCTCAAGTCCGGCGTCCAGAGCCGGGTCGTGCTCGTCATGGGTTCGCCCTACTCGACCGACCTCATGTACGACGACCTGTTCCGCCGCCTCGCGGCCGAACACTCGAACTTCACCTACCTCACCGCCATAAGCCGCGAGAAGCAGGACGACGCGGGGGGCGGCGGCCCGCGCCTCTACGTCCAGGACCGCGTGCTCACCCACCGCGACCGGTTCGAGCCTCTGCTGGCCGGCGAGCGAACGCTGGTCTACATCTGCGGGCTCGCGGGCATGGAAATGGGCATCTTCCAGAACATGGCCCGCGTGCTCCCGCCCTCGGCGCTCGAACAATACCTGCACATCGATCCGGCCGTCCGTGGCGACATCGCCTCGTGGGATCGGAAAATGCTCAACAAGCAGATCAAGGCGACGCGCCGGGTCTTCCTCGAGGTCTACGCGTAACGGCGCATTGCCCGGAACGGGGTCGGGCCCCGCGCCGATGCCTGATCGCGAGCCTCACGCCGCACTGTCCGTCCCCAGCGCTCGTCGCGTACCACGCTCCGAACTCCGCATTCTTCGACAACCCGTGAGAGGGAGAGAGCATGACCACCCGACTCGCCGAACGATTCGCCCCTTTCGGCACGACCATCTTCACCGAGATGACCCTGCTCGCGCAAGCGCACGGCGCGGTCAACCTCGCGCAGGGATTCCCCGATTTCGACGGACCTGAGTTTGCCAAGGCCGCTGCCGCCGCAGCGATCGCGGCCGGCCACAACCAGTACGCCCGCATGTTCGGCATCCCGGCGCTGAACCAGGCCATCTCGGGCTGGTGGCGGGAACAGACGGGCGTTGAACTCGACCCCGATGCCCACATCTGCGTCACCAGCGGGTGCACCGAGGCGATCGCCGCGGCCATGCTCGGCCTGATCAACCCCGGCGACGAAGTGATCCTCTTCGAGCCTTACTACGACTCGTACCGGGCATCGGTCGCGATGGCCGGCGGCGTGCCCCTCATCGTCACGCTCAGGCCTCCCACGACCGATCACGGCCCGTTCTGGTTCGATCCGGATGAACTCGCACGTGCGTTCTCGCCACGCACGCGGGTCATTCTCGTGAACACGCCCCACAACCCCACCGGCAAGGTCTTCTCCGCCGATGAACTTCGCCAGATCGCCGAGCTTTGCAACCGCCACGATGTCATCGCGGTGACCGACGAGGTTTATGAGCGTCTGACCTACGACCCCTCACGACCGCACGTTCGCCTGGCCACGCTCCCCGGCATGGCCGACCGCACGCTCACGCTCTCCAGCCTCGGCAAGACGTTCAGCCTCACCGGCTGGAAGATCGGCTGGGCAATCGGCGCGGCCGGGTTGGTTCGAGCCGTCCGAGCCGCCCACCAGTTCATGACCTTCGCCACCGCCACACCGTTTCAGCACGGCGCGGCCGCCGCGCTCGCGAGCGTGGACGAGCGCGAAGGGTACATCCGCGACCTGATGTCTCAGTTCACGTGGGCCCGCTCGTTCCTCGGCGAGGCCCTCGCCCGCCTCGGATTCCGAGTGTACATGCCCGACGGGGCCTACTTCATCATGGTGGATTGGACCGCCTGCCCGCGTGCCCGATCCGACGGTCACGCCGACGACGTCGCCTTCTGCCGCTCCCTCACTTCCGTGGCTGGTGTCGCCGCGATCCCCCCCAGCGTCTTCTATCAGAATCGCGAGCACGGCAAGACCCTCGCCCGATTCGCGTTCTGCAAACGCCGTGAGACGCTCCAATCAGCCGTCCAGCGGCTGGATCGCTGGGCGGGCACCTCGTAAGGGGTCTGGACTGGCGGGCGCGGCGCGCGGGTCCGCGAATCGGCGCTCTTTTTTGATCCGGCGCTCGCTCCCGGACGAATCATGGGCGGTAATTGCATACTCAGGAAGACACCAGCCCGTGTCGCCACGTTGCGGCGCGAGATGCCGGGAGCAATCGCATGACGTTCAGAAAGCCCATCGCACCGCCCGAACGCCGCCTCCGACGTGGCGGGGTTGATCGCCGCGCGGCCGGTCTGGTTGCGGCCGAATCGCTCGAAGCCCGCCTGCTCCTGACCTTCGATCCCACGCCCGCCGAGCAGCACATGCTCGAACTGCTCAACCGGTTCCGCACCAACCCGGCCGATGAGCTCGAACTCATGACTTCATCGCTCGGCAACCCGGCTCGTTCCGACGATCCCGATGTCGATTCCGCCCTCCGATTCTTCGAGACCAAGGGCACCACGCTCGTGCAGCAATGGGCCTCGCTCGTGGCCGTGCAGCCGCTCGCGTGGAACGAGGCGCTCTACAACGCCGCCGCGGGTCATACCCAGCGCATGATCGACTCGGACATGCAGACCCACCAGGCCCCCGGCGAGCCGGACCTCGGCCAGCGAGCCACGGATGCCGGCTACCTCAACTACTCGCTCGTGGGCGAGAACGTCTACGCCTTCGCCCGTTCGGTTGCCCACGCCCACGCCGGGTTCGCGATCGATTGGGGTGGGAACAACGACCCCAACCATCCCTCCGTTGACGGGATCCAGAACCCGCCCGGCCACCGCGACAACATGATGGAGGCCACGTTCCGCGAAATCGGGATCCGCTTCCGGACCGAGAGCGTTCCCAGCACCCAGGTCGGACCTTTGCTGGTCACCCAGAACTTCGGCAACCGCTTCAACTTTGGCAACGCCTTCCTCCTGGGCGCGGTGTACTCGGATTCCAACGGCACCGGCTTCTACGAGGCCGGCGAGGGCCTCGGCGGCGTGACCATTCAGGCCGTCGGCGCGGCCGGTACCTACACGATCTCGAGCATGACCGCCGGCGGCTACCAGGTGCAGTTGCCCATAGGAGTCTACGACATCTCGTTCAGCGGCGCGGGGTTCGGCTCCGCCGTGACGTACCGCAACGTCTCCGTCGGCTCGCAGAACGTCAAGCTCGACGCTGTCCGTGGCGTGGCCCCGCCCGCGCCGGCCATCGCGGTGCTCGCCGGCGAGGGCGGCGAGGGTGCGGCCGAGATCGACAACGGCGACACCAGCCCATCCTCTTCCGACGGCACCAACTTCGGCCGGGTCAACCTCGCCCAGTCCGTCACTCGCACCTTCACCATCGCCAACCGCGGCCAGGCCGCCATGCAGCTCACCGGCTCGCCGCGCGTGCGGTTCTCCGGTGAGGGTTCGTCGTACTTCACACTCCTCAGCCTGCCCGCGTCACTGCTCGCTCCGGGAGAGTCGACATCGTTCCAGGTCCGGTTCGACCCCGTGGACACGTTGGTCAAGACCTCGACCATTATCATCGATTCCGATGATCCCAACGATGCCGAGTTCTCATTCCTCATCCGTGCCCAGGGCCAGAACGCGCCCGATGTCGGGATTCTCGGCGCGCCGGGACTGCCTATCGCGGATGGCGACAACACGCCGACCAACAGCGACGGCACCGGGTTCGGCATCATCAACGTCTCCGGGCGCGCGAGGGCCAGGCTCTTCACGATCACGAACGAGGGTTCACGCGCCCTGACGCTGCGCCCGTTCACGGTCGGCGGTTCCGACTTCGTCCGCATCGTCGGCCTGAACTCCGGCGACTTCCGCGTCACCATGCAGCCCGGGCTGATCTCGATCGCGCCGGGACTCACCGCCACGTTCCGCGTCCGTTTCAACCCGACCGCGGCGGGACAGCGTTTCGCCAGGGTCCAGCTCCGATCGAACGACCCCGACGAGGGAACCTACGACTTTGATGTTCGCGGCGCGGGCGAACTCGCGCCCATCGTCGCGGTAACGGGCCTTGGCCAGGCGATCGCCGGCGGCCAGCCTGCCTCCGACCTCAACGGCACGAACCTCGGATCGGCCATCGCCGACGGCGCGGGATCGAACCTCGTCACACGGGTGTTCACGATCGCCAACACGGGCTCGGCGGCGCTCCAGTTCACGCTCGCGGCCTCAACCCGCGTCACGATCGAAGGTACCGACCCGACCCATTTTCGAGTCTTCCGTCAGCCGCCGCGATCGATCGCCGCGGGAGCCACCGGCATGTTCCGCGTCCGCTTCGATCCGCTCGCGCTGGGCGATTTCAACGCCGTGGTTGCCATCAGCCCCCTGAACGGCGGTCAGTTTTCGTTCAACATCTCCGGCATGGGCGTCTGAGCCCGGCACGTTTCGGCGGCCTGGCGTCCGCGCAGGCGTCATACTCGCGCCATCCGACCCATCCCCACGCCTCGCGGCTCGGACTCCCCGCGTCCCATCACCTCGGGCTCCCGCTCGGTCGATCCACGCCGCGGGTGTTCGATCGAGCGGTCGGTTCCAGCGGGCCTCGTCGGCGCGGTCGTTGATCGCGCACTGCGGAGGGTATTGATCGATGAGGTTGCTCAAGGCCACGATCCCGGCCCTCGTCGCGGTTGCCGCCGCGATGCTCTGGGGTTCGCTCACCGCCTTGACGGGCTCGGAGTTCGGTGCGGCGGCATGGCTGGCGGGCGCGATGATCGGCCCGGCGGTTGCGCACGCGTCCTCGAATCGTTCCGGTGTTTCGTTCTGGTGCGCGGCGTGCGCCGGCGTGAGCCTATCGCTGGCCAAGTTCTGGTTTGTGTTCTGCCCCTGGGGAGTCGCCAAGCCGCCGCTCGTCGAGGCGTTCCGCGCGATCGACCTCCTCTGGTTCGCCATGGCGTGGTCCGCTGCGCAATGGGTCGCCGCTGCCTGCTCGCGGCGATCCGCACAGCCCCGTCGTGCAGAAGCGCGTTTGCCCGCGGTCGGGCCTCCGGTTAGAGCCGTGCGCCCATCTCGCCCCGGCGAGCGGCGACCTTCTCCGAGCGTGCGATGGAGCCAGCCGGATCGATCCGCCGCCCGTTCTGAAGACAAACGCGCGCCGTAGCAGGCAACCGTCGCCGGTGATTCCGCGAATCTGGCAATGGGACTCCGCCACCGGAAAGCCGTGGCGGGGACGCGGATGAAGCCTCCGGGGTTCGTATAATGCGAGGGCAATCTGGCTGGCCATTCCCTGCGGCACGCCGCGGAGCGAGCGCACCTCGCCAAGGAGCACGGATGCACGAGCATCGACAAACACCTGCACCCGGGCGTGCCGATCATCGGTTCCCCGCGTTTACGCTCATCGAACTGCTCGTCGTGGTGGCGATCATCTCGGTCCTGATGACCATCCTGCTGCCCGCGCTCGCGGGCGCGCGGCGCCAGGCCAAGGCCACCGTCGGGCTGGCCAACCTGCGTTCCTGCACCCAGGTCATGTTCGTCTACACCAACGACCACAAGGAAGAGTTTCTCAACCCGTTCCGGCCCGGACAGCCGACGGTTGGCGGCTCATGGACCGATGCCGTCCAGATCGGCGATGGCTCGGGTATGCGCTGGGACTTCTCCTCCGCGTTCCCCGAGTGGAACACCGAGTTCTTCGCGTACTACTGGTACAGCTACCTCGCGGAATGGCGCGGCGAGGCCCGCGTGGACGAGGCCATGATCTCCCCCGCCGATTCGGACCTCATGGGCCAGTTCCGGCAGATGCGGGGTTATGCCGAGACCAGGGACAAGCGCATGCTCTGGCCGTCGAGTTTCATCTACTCGCCGACTTTCTGGAGTGATTCCGACCGCTACCAGCGCGGATCGCGAGGCGCGTTGCTCGAGCCCTCGCTCAAGACCGCCGCGGCCGGCTCGGTCAGCTCGCCCTCGGCCAAGGTGCTCATGTTCGAGCGGGCCGACTTCGCCCAGAACAAGCGCGTCGAGATCGGTCAGGCGGGATCGACCAGCAGTGGCAACTCGCCGGCCTGGAACAACCCGCGATCACGCACATCGATCGGCATGGCCGATGGGAGCGTCGATCAGGTCTCGATGGCGGACCTCACGCGCAAGGCGGGGACACTCGAAGGCGGCGTCTATCTTCCCGGTGGAAGCTTCCGCGCTCCCGACGGCCTGCCGCTGGTCGCCAGTCGTGCCGATGTGGGTCGTTACCCCGTCGGAGGCTCGCCCGCAACCTCCGACGCCGAGTATCCGCTGTTCTTCTGGGCGACCAACGGCGGCGTCAAGGGGCGCGACATCCCCCGCTGAGTATCGAACCCGAGTTCATGCACTTTTTCGAGGACAAGTTCGCCGCGCTGGGCCGCTCGATCGACCGTGTTCTCGATCGGGCCAAGGACCGCAGCCCCAGGCGGTACCGCGTTCGGACCGGGCCGACGCTTCGAGAGCGATGGCGTGAATCCCGGGAGAGGGCCGTCGATCGCTGGAAGCGCAAGCGCTGGGTCCACTGGCGCGACTGGGAGCCCGAGCAGCGTCGTCGATTCCTGAGTCTGGCCGCGGTTTTCGGCGCCACCGCCCTCGTGGGTGTGGGGTTCTGGGTTCACCGCAACCACGGCGGCGCGCCCTCTCTGCAGGAACTCATGGACCAGGCCACCGTCCGCGCCCGCATGGAAATGGAGCGAACGGATCGCTCCTCGCCCTTCATGGGTTGGGGTGAGAAGAAGCACTGACCCGCGGCCCGCGGATCAAGCCGGGACGAACCGCTTCATCGCCGCCGCGCCGAGCTTCTTTCCAACCTCCCACGCCGGCCCGCCGAACTGGTGGCACGCCCGCACCGTCGCCTCGAACGCGCCGACGATCTCGTCCGCATCTTCCCGGCTCAGGACCAGGGGCGGGATCAGTTTGATCACATCCAACCGATGCCCCGCGACCTGCGCGAGGATTCGGTGATCGCTCATCAGGGGCATGATCACGGCCTGGCAGAACAGGCTCGCGTCCAGTTTGTGCAGCAGTTCCCAGCCGACGCGCAGCCCCGCCGAACGAGGCGGGCCGAACTCGATCGCGATCATCAGCCCCATTCCGCGGATCTCGCGGACCATCTGGAATCCGGCGAGTTTCTCGCGCAGCCGCTCGGTCAGATAGCCGCCGATCTCCGCCGCGTTCTCAACGATCCCTTCGGCCTCGAGCACGTGCAGGGTCGCAAGCCCCGCCGCCATCGCCAGGTCGTTCTGTCCGAACGTGGTCTGCACCCTCGCGCAATGCGACATGCTCGGGAACACCCTGCTGTGAATCCACCGCCGCGTGATGAGCGCCGATACCGGCACATACCCGCCCGACAGGGCCTTGGCCAGCACCATGATGTCGGGCGTCCACTGCCCCGGTCCGCCGCCGGCGTTGAAGTGTTCGCACGCGAACATCCGGCCCGTGCGCCCGAGGCCGGTCTGGATCTCGTCGAGGATCAGCAGCGAGCCATGCTTGCGGCACAGCGCCGATGCTCGCGAGAGGTAGTCCTCGGCCGGGATGTTCACGCCCTTGCCCTGGATCGGCTCCACGATGAACGCGGCCACATCCCCCTTTTCGAGCGCGGCCTCCAGGGCTCCCAGGTCGTTGAACGGGATCTCCTGTGCGTGCTCCAGAAGCGGACCGAATCCTTCCCGGAACTCCTGGTTGCCGTTCACCGACAGCGCGCCCATCGTCAGCCCGTGGTACGCGCGGTGGCAGTACACCAGCCCGCGCCTGCCCGTCGCGATGCGTGCGTGCTTGATCGCCGCATCGATCGCTTCCGCCCCCGAGTTGGCGAAGAACACCGTGTCGAGCGGGTTGCTCATGTCCGATGCCGCGCCCGGCATGAGTTCGACCAGCCTCTTGGCGAGCAGGCCGGAGGTGCGGAACACACCCACGCCCGGCAGGTTGGGCAGGTCCAGTTCCATCGCCTGCCGCAGCGCATCGCGGACGACCGGGTGGTTGCGGCCGGCCGCGAACACCGCATACCCGCCGAGGCAGTCGATGTACCTCCGCCCCTGATCATCGAACAGGTACGCGCCCTCGCCACGCACGTAGTTGGCGTCGAAGCCGATGGTCCTCAGCACCGCCGCGACGCTCGGGTTGATGTACCGCTCGTGCAGCCGCAGCGCGTCCCCGGGCGCGCCGAGCTCGGACTCGATCATCGCGGCGAGGTCGAACCCGGGATTCGGCGGTTGGTCATCGGCGCTTGGCGGCATGAACAGTCTCGGGTCCGCTCCTCCCCCGTCGGCTCGACGGAGCCCGAGATTGTAACGGATACGCGTGACGTGCGGAACCTCGCGCTCTCTGCCGGGGGAGAGGTGTTGGCCTCTCCCCCGGCGTCGGAGTCGCGCGTGCCACAGTGCGCGGGTGGCAGTCCGTGACGCGGGGGGGCGGCGTCGTGGCCGCGCGTCATGAGTGTCAGGCCTGGTTGCCCGCGGCCGTCACGCCGGCCATGATCGGCATGGGCTGGGGTTGAGGCGGGCGAGCGGACGCCTTGTGCGCCGCGATGTACGTGAAGAAGCCCAGAAACCCCAGCAGCATCAGATTCTGGGTGTGCCGTATGCGTCGTGCAAGCATGGTGTCGTTCCTTGAGCGGGCGTTGGCTTGGTGCGGGCCGGAGTCGGCCGAGATTGGGCAAAAAAGAAAACTCGCCGGTCGGTGACCGGCGAGCCCGAAGACCAGAATCGTGCGGGGTGCGCGATCAAGTCAGGCGGTCATTCCGGTCGGTGCGCGTACGAACGCGACAACAGACCGGACAACACGCCAGACCCGAAGCTCCACGGCCATTGCGCAGGCCAAACCGCCGGGTGACAAGCCCGCCGAGCCGTTGGAGGATGGTGCGCAAAAGTGCCATCACTTCCAGTGTAATTGAAGAACGGGCCGTGTCAATCCCGCGGCCACAATCTTGTGGGGTTGGCCGTGACGTGGTTATCCGGAACCGCGCCGCACCCGGCAGGGTCGGAGAGGCCTCATCGCTTGGGAACCACGTTGCCGTCACGATCGCGGGTGTACTTGCCGTCGACGGGCAGCGGGGCCCAATCGGCCGCCCCCTTCCCGGATGACGGAGCCTTCTCGGTGACCAGGTAATCGACCCGGCCATCCTCGTAAACTCGGTACAGGATCTTCTCGCTGGCGCAGACGCCTATGTACGGGGATCGCGACGGCTGCGTCTGACCGCCCAACAAGGCCGCGCCGGCGAGTGCCAGCATCGAAAGGCAGGCGAGTTGCCACGGGTTGCGGTTCGAGGCGGGGGCGGACATCTTGGCTCCTCGGGATTTGGGGTACAGGGGTATACGGCTCATGACGGCTCGCGGTTGAGCACGATACCGTTGCGTTGAAGGCAGGAAGCGGGGAGGGGGGGGGTGGAGGCGGTGTGGGGTTTCGAGCGGAGTCGAAAGTGGCCAAAGGTCAGCACCTCAGCACGTATCAGCGGGGCATCGTCAAGCGTTACTACCAGAACATCGACACGCTGAGCCTTCACAGGCTCAGCGAAGCGGTGAGCGAACTGTACCTGTGCGAGGACGACCGCAAGGCCGTCCGGCTTTGGGCCAACGTCGAGTCCGCTCTCAAGAAGGTGAAGGCCGATCCGAAGCGCGTCGCGGTCGTGATGACGCACAAGAACGTGCGGGACCTCGCCGCGCTCGTCAACGAGCTGTCGGGCGGGAAATGACCGGCGCACCGACCTCGATCACGCTTGCCGGCCGAGCCAGTAGAGCCCGCCGAGGCACGCCGCCGTGATGGTCCACATCAGAAGGATCGAACTGACGAAGTACGGGAACACACACATCGCCAGCCCCGTGCCGACGCATTTCAGGTTGGTCTCTTTCTTGCCGTACAGAAAGATCGCGAACCCGATCAGCCCGATGATCAGGCTGGAGACCAGTGTCCACGGCGAACCGAGGTCGATATTCATGAAGCACCTCCGAGCCATCATCGGTCACTGAACGGCCCGGGTGTCCACGATGCGGCTTCCCTCAAGGTTTGCATGACCTCGGCGCGGGCCGTAGCGCCAGCGCGCCCCCGATAACCTTGTATCGGACCGGGTGCAACAATCGTCCGATGAAGCGGCTCGCCATCGCATTGGCCGTGCTCACGGTGGCGGGTCCCGTGGCCGTGGCCGCTTGGGTCGATACGCCGACGGCGGCCTTCGTGCTCGCGGCTTGGCTCGTGGTCCTTGTCTGCGGCGGCGCGCCGGTGGTGTTTGGCATTGTGACGCGGCGGCGCGACCAGCGGAAGGTGGAGCTCGGAGAGGCCGAGGAACTCAGGCGATGACCGTGCCCCGGTCCATCGGCGCTTCATGCGGCAACGCGCGAGCCAGTCGAAGGAATGATGTGTAGTTGTTCCTCAGTTCTTCGACGGTGTCTCCGCCGAACTTCTCCATGAACGCGCGGGCAACCTCGAACGCGACGACGTTCTCCATGACCACGCCCGCGGCCGAGACGGCGCAGATGTCGGAGCGTTCGTACGCGCTGGTCGCGGCGGACTTGGTGTTGAGATCGACGCTCGGCATGCCCCGAAGGAGGGTGGAGATGGGTTTCATCGTGCCGCGTACGACGACCGGCGCGCCGTTGGTCATGCCCCCCTCGATCCCGCCGGCGTTGTTGGTGTCGCGCGTGAAGCCGAGCGAGGGGGTGCCGACTCTTGTCGCATCAAAGCGGATCGGATCATGGACGCGCGAGCCCGGCCGGGCGGCGCAGTCCCTCCCGAGCCCGATCTCGACGGCCTTGAACGCCTGGATCCCCATGACCGCTGCCGCGAGCCGGGCGTCGAGACGCTCGAACCAGTTCATGGTGGAGCCGAGGCCCGGCGGGCAGCCGAACACGTGCGTCTCGACGAGCCCGCCGACCGTGTCCTTGTCGATCTTGGCCTGGCGGATGATCTCACACATGCGCTTCGTGGCGGGCCCATCCGCGCCATCCGGGCAGTAGACCTCGCTGGCATCGCGTGGCGAGACGAGCGACGGCCAGTTGGCCTCGCTCACCAGCCCATCCCAAGCGGCATCCAGGATCGAACGCACGAACCCGAAAACATGGATGTGGACCGCTCTCAGGAGGCACCGCGACAGCGCGCCGGCGGCGACCCGTGCGGCCGTCTCCCGCGCGCTGGCGCGCTCGAGCGTCTCACGGCAGTCGGTGGTGAGGTACTTGATGCTCCCCGCGAGGTCGGCGTGTCCGGGCCGCGGCGTGTAGACCGGGGGTGTCTTGGCGAGGTCGTCGATCCGCGAATCCCTGTTACGGACCACTAGGGTGATCGGCGACCCGGTAGCCCGGCCGCGGCGCACGCCGGATAGCACCTCAACCGTGTCGGTCTCGATCCTCTGGCGTCCGCCGCGGCCGTAGCCGCCCTGCCGCCGGTGCAGTTCACCGTTGATCAGCGTGAGATCGACATCGAGCCCCGCGGGCATGCCCGAGACGATCGTGACGAGCGCGGGGCCGTGGGATTCGCCGGCGGTCTGGTAGGTGAGTGCGGGCATGGATCAGGGTATCGGTTGGTTGTGTGGGTGGTGGGGGGCGAGTGGCGAGCAGCGATCAGTCCGCACGAGGGCGAACTCCCCGATCGTGCCGGGTTCACGCCAGGGAGCGTCATACTCGTACAGTGCCATGCCGGTGTCCTCGGTCATCACGACCTCAGCCGTCGAGCAGCACATCCTCGCGTGAGGAAGCTCTGACAGGCGGACGATGCAAACCGCGGGCGCAGGGTTCATTTGACGCTCCGCTGGATTCAAGCGGATCAACCCACCGCCTTGCACACCTTGCTCGCCGCATCGCTCAGGTCTGTCGCGGCCTGAAGCGTCGGCACCAGCGACTTCGCTTCGCTCAGGATTTTTCGTCCTGCCTCGACGTTGGTGCCTTCCAGCCTGACAACCAGCGGAACCTTGAAGCCCATGCTCCCATCCGCGTTCTTATAGGTTTTCGCGGCGTTGACGACACCCTGGGCGATGACATCGCAGCGCATGATGCCGCCGAAGATGTTGACGAGGATGCCCTTGACGGCCTGGTCGGAGAGGATGATCTTAAAAGCCTCGGTCACGGCCTCTTCCGTCGCGCCGCCGCCGACATCGAGGAAGTTGGCGGGTGTGCCGCCGTGCAGTTTGATGATGTCCATCGTTGCCATGGCGAGGCCGGCGCCGTTGACCAGGCAGCCGATGTTGCCATCGAGCGCGATGTAGGAGAGGCCCGCGGCGTGGGCGCGGAGCTCGGCGGGGTTCTCCTCCGTCGGGTCGGCCATCGCCTGAAGTTCAGGATGGCGGAACAAACCGTTGTCGTCGAAGTTGAACTTGGCATCGATGGCCAGAAGGGCCGAGGGGGTAGAGGGGGGGGGAGAGGTCAGGACCAGGGGGTTGATCTCGGCGAGTGAGCAGTCCTTCTCGACGAAGAGCTTGGCGAGCTTCTGCATGATGTCGGCGGCCTGGCTCGCGAGCTTGCCGGTGAAGCCCAACTGGTACGCGACCTTGCGGGCGGCGAAGCCTTGCAACCCGAGCGTTGGGTGCAGAAACTCCTTAATGATCGCCGCAGGGTTCTCCTCCGCGACCTTCTCGATCTCGACGCCGCCTTCCTTCGAGGCGATGAGGACGTTGCGGCGGCTGGCGCGGTCGGTCGTGATCGCGAGGTAGTACTCCTTGGCGATATCGACGCCCGCGGCGACGAGCAGTTTCTTGACCGCGAGTCCTTCGGGGCCGGTCTGCACGCTCACCATCTTGTTGGTGAGCATGAACTCGGCCGCGGCCTTGGCCTCGGCCGCGGTCTTGACGAGCTTCACGAACCCGGCCTTGCCCCGGCCGCCGGCATGGACCTGGGCCTTGATGACGGCGAGGGGGCTCGACATGCCTTTGGTCGCGCGCGCGAACGCGTCTTCGGCCATGAGGGGCGATTCGATGACGGAACTGGGCGGGACCGGGATGCCGGCCTGGGAGAGAAGGTCGCGGGCCTGGTATTCGTGGATCTTCATGGTTGATGTGGTGATGGCGGGCGGGTAACGGGTTTGGGGGAAGAGCCGGAGAGGATACGGCGCGACCGGAGGCCGAGGTGGAGGAAGATCGACAACCCGCGAAGGACTTGTCGGTAGCAGGGAGATCAGGGAGCTCACCATGAACAGGACCAAGAAACTCGTGGTCGTGCTGGTTTTCTTCGGGGTGGGTGTGGGCTGTGCATCGGTCGCGGCCCAGGGCGCTCAGCAGCCGCGCCAGCCTGGAGTGGGTGCGGCGGAACCCACCTCGGCTGCTGATCTCGCGAAGAAGATTGATGACACCGTGCTGCGGGCCCATCTGGGGCAGTTCTGGGGTGCTGTGCTGGTCGCGCGCGATGGCGAGATCGTGTTGGCCAAGGGGTACGGCATCGAGAACGACTCGTTGAAGCCCATCGACGCCGACACGGTGATGGATATCGGGTCGATCGCCAAGCAGTTCACGGCCGCGGCCATCCTGCGGCTGGAGATGGATGGGGTGGGGGGGCTCCGCATCGATGACCCGGTGTCGAAGTGGTTTCCGAACGCGGGACTACGGGCCGAGGAGGTCACGCTCAAGCATCTGATGTCGCACACGAGCGGGCAGCCCAACGACACCATTCAGCGGCTGGATTTCCCCGACCGCGATGAGGCCGTGCGGCGGTTCTTCGCGCCGGCAAGCGAGAGCGCGCCGGGCGAGAAGTTCGAGTACAACAACGCGGGGTACGTGGTGCTCGCGGCGGTGATCGAAAAGGCGACCGGCAAGGAGTTCGCCGAGTACACGCGCGAGGCGATCTTCAAGCCGGCGGGGCTCAGGCAGACGGGGTTCCTCGATGGTGTCGGAGTCGATGTCGCTCGCGGCGCAGCGCGGGTCGTGAACCGCGGGGGGCGATCCGTCCGGCTGGGCATTCTGCAGGATGGGTGGGGATGGGGGTTCAAGGGTTGCGGTGGCGTGCTGACAACGATGAACGACCTGGTGCGGTGGGACCGCGCGCTCGCCGGTGAGAGCGTGCTGAACGCCGCGGCCAAGTCGAAGATGTTCGAGGTTGTGAAAGACAACTACGCGCTCGGGTGGATGGTCGAGACCCTGGGCGATGGCCGCGCGAGGCAGTTCCACACAGGCGCGACGCGGGGATTCCGGGCTGCGCTGTCTCGCGTGCCGGCGGAGAAGGAGGGGGAGGCCGGTTGGATCGTGGCCGTCATGACCAACGAACGGAACGACCCGATCGGGATCGAGAAGATGGTTCGGGAGGCGGTGTTCCCCGGCAGCGACCCGCGGCCGCGATCGGTGCTGTACATCAACGGTCTCAAACTCAACAAGCACAAGCTGGCCGAACTCGAGGATGGTGTGAGGCTGCGAGTTGGCGCGCCGGATGGGTCCGGCGGGAGCGTGCTGACGATTACACACGAGGAGGCCGATCAGTCACTCACCGTGGCCACCATCGCCCTCGACAAGGCCGCCATCGTCAAGTTGAAGGCCGAGATCACCAGGGCCGCGGACTCGGCCGACAAGCGTGCGAAGGGGGTCGCCTGCGTGATCGCGACGCTGCCCTACACGGCCACCGAAGGCCGGATCGAACTCCCGCACGAATGCACGCTGCGGGTGATGCCCCGCTACGTCGGGGTCGGGGAAGATGGCAAACAGATCATCGATGAGCGGGTCACGATCGTGCTGATGGATGAGCAGGAAGGCTTCTGGCCGGTCATCTTGAAACTGAACGTGGAAGCCACCGACGAGCTGCTCGAGCAACTCAGGCCCCTGGCGCTGAAAACTCGCTAACACTCCGGGCCCGGCGCTCGTCTTGTCTCCGGGGTGGGACAGTCAGGAGTGCCAAGCATGAATCACGCACTGGCAACGGCGGTTGGCGGGTTCGCGGCGGGGTTGGTCGGGCTCGGGTTGGGCCCTGGGGCTTCGAGCGCGGCGGCCGAAACCCGCGGCGGTCGAGGGGGGCCGCTCATCGTCCACGAGTGGGGGACGTTCACCAACTTCGCGGGTTCGGACGGTGTGCAGCGTCCGTTCACGACCGGGATTGGTCTTGAGGGTGACCTGCCGGGGTTTGTGTACTCGTACGCCGAGGGTGGAGGTTCGGGCGAGCAGGTCAGGATTCATGGCCACAAGTTCGGCTTGCAATGCACGCAGCGAATGGAGACGCCGGTGATCTACATCTACCCCGGCTGCCGCGGGCCGGTCGATGTCGAGGCGCGGCTGCTCGAAGGGACGATGACGGAGTTCTATCCGCCGCTCAACGGCCTCGGAGGTGGGGCGGGTGGTGGTAGGGCGCCTGGCTGACGAAGGGTTTGCAAGCCGCCGAGTCCACTGATGCGGCGACGCTGTGGAATGTGGCCTTTTCCAGAGCGGCGAAGCTTGGGGGCGATGATCAGGAGCGCATCGTCTTCCGCCTCGGCGAACTCCTCGGCCATTGGCCCGGCAGAATCAAGTCCAGCAAGGAACCACCCTGGAGCGAGACCTTCGCCGAAGACTGGTGGACGCTCATCAAGGAGTCCATGGCCGAAGACAAAAACAAGCAGGGCTCATTCAAGATGGATGACGAAGACGCCGCGGCCACGAAAATGATGCAGGATGAAGCCGCCAAGCTCAAGGCCGAGGAAGCCGCGAAGGCCGCCACGGGCAAGGAAGGCGAGAAAACCAGATCCAAACAGCCCGACCCGAAAGCCGATCCGGCCTCCGAACCTGCCCCAAAGCCGCAGCCGAAAAGCCGCGGCAAGTGAGCGGCTTACTTCCGCCGCGCCCCGCGGCCTCGCATCATCTGCGCCACCGATCGCACGCGCACCTGCACCCGAAGCCGCCGCAGCGAGGCATCGTCCGGGTCGGTCTCGATCGCACGGGTCAGCCACACCCGAGCTCGTCGGTAGTTCCGTGCCTGCACGCACGCCACCGCGATGTTGTGCATCGCCGGCACGAACTTGGGATCGAGCCTGAGGCACGCGCGGGCCTTCCGCACACCCGCCGCCTGATCATTCAACATGAAACACGCGACACTGAGCGCGTGCAAGGTCTGCGGCGAGGGCTCGGGCTGGTGGTTCACGACCCGATCGAGCACGGCACGCGCCTCGTTGGGCAACCGCGCATCCAGCAGCGTCTGTCCGAAGTACTCGAGCTCGGGCAGGGGAAGCCCGTCGGTCGAGGCCGTCGCTTCGCTCGCCGTGTCCACAGGAGCCGCGGCGCCGCGCTGTTGATCAAAAGCGCGGAACTCGGCACGCAGCAGCGTGCGAGCGGTGTCGAGGTCTTCGCCGCGCTGGCGACGGACCAGGAGCGAAGCCAGCCGCACGCGGGCGGCGGACATCGGCGAGAATCGCCGTGGTTCGGTCGGGGCTGACTCCGCCCGGGCATCGCTCTGCCGACCGGCCGGCTTGGAGTCCGCGTGATCCCCCGACTCCTCGATCCGGAGCACCAGTCCGAACTCTTCCATCGCCAGCTCGAACTGCCCTTGTCGCTCCGCGACATCGCCCAGATAGAAGTGGGCATCCGCGTGATCGGGTTCCAGTTCCAGCACGCGCCTGAACTTCTCGGCGGCATCGGCGAGCCGGTCCATGTCGCAGAGCAGGCACCCGAGGTCGAGCAGCACGTGGATATCGCCGGGATCCTTGCGGAGCTCGCGGATCAGCAGTTGCCGCGCCCGCTCAAGACGGCCCGTTGCGGCATAGGCCTCCGCGAGCCGCGCGCCGATGCGAGGCAATCCGGGGTCGATCCGTCCCGCCTCGCGCAGGCACCAGACCGCGCGATCGTTCAGCCCGCGTGCCAGCAGCGATTCGGCCATGTTCGCGTATGCGCCCGCGTGCTCGGGGTTGACCTGCTGGGCCATGTAGAACATCAGTTCGGCCTGCTCGTGGTCGCCCAGGCGCGTGTACGCCTCGATGCGGTGCACGAACGCATCGGCGTTCGAGGCGTCGGCCTGCTGCGCTTTCTCCAGCCATGCGACCGCGCCGCGAAGGTCCGCGAGCCGGAGGGCGTTGACCCCGAGCATCAGCAAGGCCTGATGGTCTTCCCTGTCGAGTTCGTGACAATCGCGGAACGCCTCGAACGCGGCGCCGTACCTGCCCGCGGCTTCCAGCGTGAGCCCGAGATTGAAGTGCCACTCCGGTCGGTAAGGATTGATCGAGAGCGCGTGCCGCAGTTCTCGCTCGGCCTCGGCCCACTTGCCGTCTTCGTAGAGCTCGTGCGCGCGCTCAACGTGAACTTCGGCGTCGGACCAGTCGTTCATGGCTCGCACCAGAAACGCGACGGAACACGGAATGGCCGAGCGACATCGACGCTCGGCCGGGGCAAGGGACCGGGCGGACTGTATTCGACGCGAGGGCCGCGTTCTACCGATTGGAGCATCCTCGCGCCGCGCTGGAGAGCGTCACGATCCCGTCGCGTTCCCAAACCCGCCGCGACAGTACTCCGTATTGTTCCCCAACCATTCTCCGGCTTGCCGTGCTCGATCCGCATGATCGCCCCTCCAAACCGCACAATCCCCCACGCCCCCAAGCCGCGGTCCGCGGCCGTGGGGTTGGCGGCCTTTGTCGCGGTCTTGACCGGCTCCGCGGCGGTTTCCGTCGCACAAGTTCCTGAAAACAAAGAACTTCCGGTCGCATCTGCGCGGCTCATCGGCGATGATGTGGCGATTGTTCGTTCCGCGTCCGCGTTGCCGGCCGCACGCTCCGCCGCCGCCGATCGGCTGCTGAACGACCCCGGTCCCGACGCCCGCGCCGCCGTGATCGAGCTCCTGAACGTGAGGGCGAGCGACGCGGACCTGGCCGACCCGGCCCGAGTCGAGGTTGCGGGCCTCGTTCTTGCCCGAATCGCGGCCATGCCCTCCGCGGCCCCGCTGTTGCTCAACCCGATCAAGGCTTGCGCCCCCGCGCCCGCTCGGGATCTGGCCGGCCGTGCCGCGGATGAGCTCACGATCGCGGCGATCCGGGCGGCCGGTTCGATCCGAACCCGCGAGTCGGTCGAGTGGTTGATCGAGCAGGCCCGGATCGGTTCGCCGCCGGGACGTTCCGCGGCCGCGTTCGCCTCGCTGACCCGTCTGACCGGGCATTCCGAGTTCGGCGCCGATGCCAACCGCTGGGGCCTTTGGTTCTCGCAGGTGCGGTGGATCTCGGATGCGGAGTGGCGGCGCGACCTGGCCGACTCGCTGGCGCGCCGGGCCGACGAGCTGAACGCCCAGCGCGCCGAACTGCTCGATCGGGTGGTCGCCTCCGCGCGCAAAGGCTACCTCGCCGTCGAGTCGATGGGCGATCGTTCGGTTCAACTCGCCCAGTTCATGAACGACGACCTTGCTGAGGTTCGTCTGCTCGGGCTCTCGCTCGCGAGGCAGGAACTCGCCAACGCCCGCCGTCTCGAGCCCGTCGCGGTCGATGCGGTTCAGAAGGTGCTCGAGGACCCCGTGCCGGCCGTGCGACGGGAGGCGATCGAGCTGATCACGATCCTCGCGCCCACCGACGACCAGCGACAGGCCGAGGCGGCCGCCGCGATCGCCCGCTCGCTGGGCAGGGAGACCGATCCGCTCGTCGCGGGTGCGCTGATGCGGGCCGCCGCGCGCTGGCCCGATGCCGCGCTGGTCCCGATCGCGCTTGGCTGGCTGGAATCCTCTCAGCCGGCCGTCTTTGGCCCCGCCTGCGGCCTGCTCGACGCGATCAGGGCCGTGGATTTCGCCGCGGTCTCACCCTCGGCCGGTCGGCTGTCCGCGGCGGTCATGCGAGCCCTGGACGCCGAGGGCGCTCCGGGTGTTGACGGCGCTGCGCTCCGCCTGCTCTTCGCGTTCGGCGGCGAGCGCGAGCGGTCCCGTGCCCTCTCGCTCCTGGGCGATGCGGTTCCCGCCACCCGCCTGGCCGCCGCCGAGTCGCTCGCCCAGCTCGAAGGCGCTGCGGATGCCGTGACCGATGCCGCCCGGAACGATCCGGCCCTCTTCCCCGCCGCCGCGGCCGCGATCGCCCGGCACCGATCCACCTTCGCCGGCTTCCGCACGCTGGCGCAGCTGCCGTGCGATTCGCCCGACCTGCGGCGGGATCGCCTGCTCGCGCTCTCGCGCCAGCTCTCGCACGCCGACCTCTACCGGGCCGCCAACGGGACCGCCGATGCCAACCTGCGGGAGGCGATGCTGGCCCGCCTGCTCTCCGAGCCGCTGTCCGCGCAGTTCGCCATCAACACCCGCCGCACCATGCGCCCGGGCGTCGTCGCCGGGCTGCTGCTGCTCTACGGCACCCGCGTCGAACTCGGCCGGCCCGCGGGCGCGCTGGCGGCGATCGAGGCCCTCTCGCCCACGCTCGACCGCGACAACAACCACGAACTCGACGACCAGCGCACCGAGATGCTGCTCTGGCTCAACCGCCTCGACGAGGCCGGGCACCTCCGCGGCTCGATCGAGGCCTGGCTCAACGGGTTGCAGCACTGCATCGGGCTGCCGCACGCCCGCGCTGCGCTGGCGGCCCTGGAGGCCCGCTTCGGGCCCAACATCTCCGGGCCCGAGGCCGAGCGGCTGGCCGCCCTGCGCATGGCCATCGAGGCCACCCCCGAGTTCTACGGGCCTCCCGCGCCGCCCGCCGATGCCCCGGTTCCCGAGCCCAAGTAGACTTCGCCGTCCCCCCCCCCCCCCTTTCCCCCTTCCCCCCCGCGGTGCGGCGGTGGCGAACCTGGAGATGGCGATGCTTTTTCCGGTGATCTCGGCTCTGCTCGCGTGCGCGGCGGTCTCGACCGGCGGCCTGTCCGATGACCCGCCCCCCCCCCTTCCCCCCCTCCCTCCGATCCCCCCGGCCACGACCCCCGCCGCCGGTCCCATCACCAACGCCGCGCTCCAGCGGTTGATGACCGCCTGCAACCAGCAGGTGAACACCGCCGTCGCCCAGGGCAAGGACTACGCGCAGGCCATGACCGCCGCCGCGGGCGACCTGCTCGGCAAGGTCGATGTCCCCTCGCTGACCACCGAGCAGTTCGAGATGCTGCTGGGCGCGGTCATCCTGCGGAACATCCCCCAGCCGTTGCACGCCCCGGTGATGCGGCAGCTGGGCATCCTCGCCGCCGACCGCACCGCCCTGGGCGCCCGCGCCGCGATCGTGCGGCTCACGCTCATCGGCTGCGAGCCCGACCCCTCCGAGCAGCGGCTCATCATCGACGGCGCGCTCAGGCACCCCGGCTACCGCGCTGCGCTCGAGAGCGGGCTGGCGGCCGAGGGGATCAACTGCACCCAGGCCGTCCCGTACGCGATGGTCGGGCACACGGTGCCCCTCATCGCCGACCTCGCCGATGTCCTGCCCGACGAGCTCGGCCCGATCAACTCGTGGCAGACCTCGTACCTCATGGACATGGTGCTGGGTGCGAAGATCGACCCGCCGCTCGCGCCCGAGCGGATCAGGAAACTCCGCGACAAGTGCCTGACCATCCAGAAGAACGCGCTGGCCAAGCTTGACAAGCAGATCGCGGCCCAAAGCCCGCCAGTCACCGGTGCCGGCCAGGCCGACACCCGCAACCGCCTCGCGGCCAACATCCGCTACCTCGAGGGCGCGTACGCGCGCGGCGAGCTGGTCGGCTTCCCCGCGCCCGAGATCACCTTCGTGTGGTCGAGCGGCGATTCCAGACTCACCAAGCTCTCCGACCTCAGGGGCAAGGTCGTCGTGCTCGACTTCTGGGCCACCTGGTGCGGGCCCTGCCGCATGTCGATCCCCAGGGTCGCCGCGCTGGTCGAGCACTACAAGGACAAGCCCGTCGCGATCATCGGGATCACGCACCCGCAGGGGTTCCACATCGATCAGAACAACAAGCGCATCGACACCCGCGGTCAGCCCGAACGCGAGTTCACGCTCATGGCCGAGATGCTCGCCCCCATGAAGATTCACTGGCCGCAGGCCTTCACCGCCGACAGCGCGGCCAACGCCGAGTACGGTGTGCGCTCGATCCCGCACATGGTCATCATCGATGCCAAGGGCATCGTCCGCCACCGCGGCCTCAACCCGCTGGTGCCGATGGAGGAGAAGATCATGCTGATCGATCCGCTGCTGGCGGAGGTCAGCAAGCAGTAAGCAGGTTTTCCCGTGCCACTGCCTGCCTGCTCCGAGGCAGGCAGTGCGAGCGTCGTCGTGCTCGTGAGCTCGCAAGTCCTCGCGCGACCGCACCGCCGGACTCAGAGCCGACCGGCGGCGGCACGCGGAAGAGCGCTGGCTGGGCCGCCCGCCTCAAGACCTTCCTTTGGAAGAGGTCGGGCCTCGGAGGCACAACCACTCCGTGCGCAACTCGGGCCGGACCTTCGGAGGTCGCGCCCTCGGAGCCGCGCCAGCGGCGCGACAGCGTTAGCCGGGGGCGAAAGCCCCCGGTGAGTGTTGGTCATGTTCAAGAGCCCTGGAAGGGCGACACAGGAACGTGCGCTGGCTGGTGGTGAAACGCTGTGCCGCCCCGTTGGGGCTCGCGGATCAAAGCGCACGCCGACCGGGGGCTCACGCCCCCGGCTAACGCTGTTGCGCCGAAGCGGCTCATGCGAAGAGAGAGCGCGATGGTTCATGGGTTCGATCGCGCGGTTCAACGGCTGCATCGACCGGCTCAAGCGTTGCACCGAGTGGTTCAAGGGCTGAACCGCGCGGTTCAGGTGCTGCACCGGCCGGTTCAACAAGCGCATCGCGCGGTTGAAGAGTTGAATCGACCGGTTCAGTCGTTGCACCGGCCGATTCAGCGGTTGCACCGCCCGATTCAACGATTGAATCGACCTCTCGTGGAGCGCGGAACGTGCGCCCAGGGCCGCTGCCGCGGAGATAACGCGGGCGGACGTTGGATCAGGACTGGGAAGCAGCGAACGTGCCCGAGCGCAAGCGCGGAGAGCTTGGCGCCGATTGCGCGATCTCCATCAAGTGCGACGGTTGTTCCGTCGATGCGGTTGGCGCCGCGTGCAGCGCACCCCGCTTGTCCGGTCATCTCCGATCCTCGCCGCGTGTGCGGCGGGGCGGGCAGTTGGGTGGGATCGGCGCGGCCATGGAGACTCGCAATGTCTGAGTTACCGCAATCACGTCTGGCTCGTCTTCAGTACTTCGAGGCCCACTACGGCCTGTGGCAAACCAATGCCGTAAACGTGGGCATCAGCGCCGCGACCGCGCTCTCGGTCAAGAACGCGACCACGGCCTGCCGCGCGGGGTTCGACTCGATGATGGTGGCGCGGAACGCCGCCAAGGCCGCCACGCTGAACTTCTACAACCTCAACAACACGCTGGTGGACCTGGGCCGCGGCGTCATCTCGACGATCAAGTCGTTCGCCGAGAGCACGAGCAACCCCAACGTGTACGTGCTCGCGGACATCAACCCCCCCGCCCCCCCCTCCCCCGTCCCCGCGCCGTCCACACCTCTCGAGTTCACCGGCAGCGTCAGCCCCGATGGGGTCGTCACGCTCGCGTGGCGGCCGGAATCCAGCGGGCCCAGCTCGGGCGTGTTCTTCCTGCTGGAGCGCAAGAAGATCGGTGAGGCGAACTACTCGGTCCTCGGCGCGACGATGGAGCGGAACTACATGGACCCCGATGCCGACATCGGCTCCGGGCCGGTGCAGTACCGCGTGCGCGCGGTCCGCGGCAACCTCACCAGCGCGTGGACCCAGCCGATCGTGTTCAACTTCGGCGGTGGTGGGGGCGGCGGCTTCACCGTCAGCGCGGTTGCCGAGGATGGCGGGGGGGTGAAGATGGCGGCGTGAGCATTGTGATAGGGTGACAAGGTGAAGGGGTGACAAGGTGAACAGGCCTTGCCACCCCTTCTTGCCTTTGGTCATCCTGTCACCCCGTCACCCCCTCACCCCCTCACCCCGACACCCCTCCCCCCCCCTCACCCCCTCCCCCTGTTAGTACCCACTTTATCTCAGACTTGAAACCCCACCCCCTCCCCCGCTAAACTGGGGGCCACTTTCGGTTTCCGCCGATGAACCCGGGTTGACGGTTTCACCGTGATTTCACGAACGTTCTGCCTGGTTCACCGTCAACGGCCCGCCCGATCGCTCGCTGAGGCATGCTCGAACTGCTCGAATCCACGCACGTTGGCCCCTACCTGCTCACGCGGGAACTGGAGCCGTGCGCGATCGCCGAGCGGCACCTGGCCCTGCACCAGACCGACCACTCCAGCCATGTGGCGTACCGGTTCGGCATCCCCGCCCGATCGGCCGCGCGGCGGCGGTTGGAGTCGGCCGTGGCCGCCTGCCGCGCCCTGCCCCACGACCACCTGCTGGCCATCGAGGATGTTGTCGAGACCGATGAGGACCTGTGGGTCATCTGTCCCTTCACGGGCGATGTCGATGGGGTGCGGACGATCGGCAAGCTGCTGAGGGAGAAACGCGGCCAGATGGAGCCCTTCGAGGCGGCCCGTGCCCTGGAGCAGGTGCTCGAGACCATCTCGTTCGTCCATCCCAAGTTGATCCACGGTGCGGTCGCGATGGATGAGATCCTCGTCGATCGCCACGGCTGCCTGCTGCTGGAGTTCTACGGGCTGCGGCGGGATTGGCGCAAGGGTCCGCTGACCACCGAGGCCGAGGACATGCGCGATGAGGTGCGCTCGGTCGTCGAGATCGGGTACCAACTCATCACCGGCCTGCGGGCCGAGGAGCCGATGATCCCCGCCGGCCGGCTGGTCCGTGACCTCGATCCCGCGCTCGACCGCTGGCTGAGCAAGGGCCTCTGCCCGACCGGCGGGTTCGCCACCGCGGCCCAGGCGCTGGCGGAACTGCCCTCGCGGCTGGCGGGCGCGCACGCCGAGGCCGAGGAGCAGCCGCGCTGGAGCGCGTGGAACTCGCTCGGCAACGTGCGGTCGCTGCTGGGTCGGCTGCGGGCGACGCGCGGCTAAGCCCCCCCCCCTCCCCCCTCCCCCCTCCCCTTTGTTTCCCTACATCTTCAAGTGTCGGGCCAGAAACTCGGTCTGGAGGTTCTTGGCTTCGTTGCCGTGGCGGCCGAAGCCGGAGTGCTCTTCGGGCGCGCCCGTGGTGGGCCAGGTGTGGAGCGTGATCAGTGCAGGGTCGGCGTTCTGCGCGGTGTAGCGCGTGCGCAGGCGATCGAGGAAGCCGCGCTGCAGGCCGATGGGGATGATGCGGTCGGCCTCGCTGTGCAGCGCGAGCAGTGGGATGGGGCGAAATCCTTCGATGTGCTGGAGGGGGTCGAGCGGGGCGATCTGCTCGAGCGGGTAGCTGGTGCCCCACGGCCTGGGGCCATCGGGGCGGTACAGGCCGGTGAGGTCGCCGGTGGTGGACTCGACCGCCGCGCACTTGAACGGGTGCGGTGGGGGGGCGCACAGTCTCCGCAGCGTCGCCATCCCGCCGAGGGACATGCCGCCGATGCCCAGGCGATCCAAGTCGAAGACATTCTGCCAGACCGGATCGGCCAGGGCCTCGACGATGTGGTCGATCTCGGTGATCATCGCGGCGAGCACCCCGAGCGCCTCGCCGGGCGCATCGGCGCGGGCGTCCTTCCGCTCGCCGTGGCCGGGAAGATCGATCGCACACGCTGCGAATCCTGCCTTCATCCAGCGCACATACCGTCCCGCATCGAGTTCCTTGTTCGCCGTGCGGCCGTGCATCCAGACGACCGTGGGCACGCAGGAGATCCAGTCGGGATGGATGAGCAGCGCGGGGATGTCACCCGCCCCCCCCAACCGGACCGTGCGGGCCTTGCCATCAAGCGAACTCGGGAGTTTGGCGAAGCGGTCGAGCATGGAAGGCGAACACTACCACGCCAGCCGGATGCCCCGCTCGACGCTCGCCGGCCGCTCGCCCGCCTTCAGCTCTTCCGCCGTCGTCGCCCGCCGCGGCGAGATTTCCAGCACGCAATCGGGCGAGCCGTCCGGCTTGCGGGGGACCTTCACGCCCGCGGCTTCGAGCCACCGCGCCGCACGCTCGGTCTGGATCCGCGAGCAGCTCTCCGGCGAATCCGCCCCCGTCGCGTTCTTGATCGGCGCGAACTCCTCGGTGCGATCGGTCTCGAGCACAACCGAGCGCTCGCACAAGGGCAGCGCATCGAACACGAACCGCTCGAGCTTCACACCGTTGTTGGCCTGAGGGCTCTGCGGTTCGCCCGTCGTCGGATCGCAGCAGGGCACCTTCTTGTCCGCGCGGTGGTAAGGAAGCTCGAAGCGAGCATCGGTGTTGAGTTTCTCGACAAAGCCGACCCCGAGCAGGTGCACGGCGATCGAGCCCGCGACGAACCTCAGCGATCCATCCGTGTTCGTCGCTTGCGCGAGTTCGGCCGGGAGATCGGAATACTCAACGACCTCCACGCGCCCCTTCCGCGGCCCTTCGCCCGATGAACAGAACACGCCGACCTTTTCGGCGGCGTTGGCCTTCGGCACCATCTTGCTCGACATCTCCCCGCTCGAAACCGACTTGTCGGCGTGCAGCCCGATGAACACCGGGTCGAGCGCGTTGACGATCGGGTTGTCAACCTGGAAGTAACTGATGATCTCGACGCCGCGCCGCCGCATGTCCGCCAGCGAGCCGCTGGTGTGCAGGGCCTTGAGCGAGCCGCCGTGGCCATCGGGATTCGTCGCGATCTCGCCCGGTGAAGCGAGCAGCATCCGGCCGGTGGCCGCATCGAAGCTCGGCATGACGCCCTGCTGGAAGAGCCGCACATCCTCGGGGTTGAGCCCGAAGAACCCGTGTTCCTTGAAGAACGACTCGGTTGCCGCGTGGTTGAGCGGGCTGGTCATGATGTACCACGGCACACGCACCGCGTAGCGGTCCTTCGCGCCCAGGATCGCCTCGGCCATGACATGAAACAGCGGCCTGCCCGTCACGGCTCCGGCCGGATAGCAGCCCTTCGGGCCCTCGTAGCCCAGACGCGAGCCCTGCCCGCCCGCGACGACGAACGCCGCGACCCTGCCCGAACGCAGCAGGTCCTGCCCGCGCTTCCGGGCCGCGCCGATGTCCCAGCCGCTCCCGCCGCGCTCGAAGTACGGCGCGGGCTGGATCGCCTCCGGCAGCGGGAACTGCGGCCTGGTCTTCACGTACCGGTCGATCAGCGACGGAAGGCTCTCGAGATCGATCGCGTCGATCTGCGCTTCCAGAGCTCGCTGCGCGACCGGGTCGAGACGGTCGTGGAAGTTCAGCACGTGCGACTGGCCGACGGACTTCAGCCGGGCCCTCAGGTCGGTCAGGTCGGGAGGCGGCGGAGTGGTCACGGTGGGCATGGCGGAGTGTATGAACGACGCTCACCGCCTTCCCGTGCACGAGGGCCGGAACCGAGGTCTTTGGGGGGGGGGAGCTGTCGGTTGCTCGTACTCGCGTGTTTGCAGGCCGAACATTGTCCATGAAGCCATCCACCCGCAGGCCCGCGCGTACCCCTGACTATGCCCCGCCGCTCGACCAGCTTCTGACGCTTGGTAACCCGACGGGCGATGAGGACAAGATGTGGCGCGATGCGCCGCTCGCGGACTACGCGGCCATGGGCCTGTCGGTCGATCACGCGGATGAACTGATTCGATTGGCGTCCGACCCATGGTTCAACGTGCAGCACTCACCGCAGTGTTACGCGCCGATCCACGCTTTCCGCGCCCTTGCCGCGCTCGGCTGTACCCGCGCGATCCCGGCGATGCTCCGCCTTGTCGAGAAGATGGACAAGGCGAATGAGGATGGGTGGCTGGAGGATGTTCCGGGCGTGCTCGCGGTGTTCGGACCCGCGGCGATCGGGCCCGTGGCCGCGGCCTGGCGCGACCAGCGAACCCCCTTCGGCGCGAGGCTGTTCATCGGTGACTCGCTCGAACGGATCGCGCTCAAGTGGTCCGAGCATCGAAGCACGGTCGTCGGTGTGTTCGCCGAAACGCTGAAGCTCGCCAGGTACACCGATCCCGGAATCAACGGCCATGCGATCAGCGCCCTGGTCGCCCTGAATGCCGTCGAGTTGCTGCCCGTGATTCGATCGGTGATGGAAGCGGGCCTGGTCGATGAGATGGTGTGCGGCGACTTTGAGAGCGTTGAACAGGACATCCGCATGACCGCCGGTGAGCGTGAAGCCGCGATGCAAGCCAGGATCGAAGCGGTGGAAGCCGATCCGAACAGCCCTCTCAACCGACTGGCCGCGGCGTTCGGCCAGGCGAGCGGTGGTGAATAGCCGCCGAGTCCGTTCGCGGCGCCGACGATCGTAGAGTTGTGCGTGTCCCACGCTTCGGATTTCCCCATCCCGACCATCGACCTCGGTCGCACAAGCTACGCCGCCGCGTATGAGCGGCAACTCGCCCACCACGCCGAGGTGCTCGCCGCGCGTGACTCCGGCAGGCCCGAGATCGGCCGCATCCTGCTCGTCGAGCATCATCCGCCCGTCATCACGATCTCCCGCCGCGCGGGCGCATCGGCCCACCTTCTCGCCCCGCCCGAAGAGTTGGCTCGACGCGGCGTCACCCTCGCCGAGACCGACCGCGGCGGCGACATCACCTACCACGGTCCCGGCCAACTCGTCGTCTACCCGATCCTCGACCTCAACCTCGTGCGCCTCGGCCTGCACGATTACATGCGCCTCCTCGAACAGGCCGTGATCGACTGTTGCGAGCGCATCGGCATCGCCACCCACCGCGACCCCGCCGCCACGGGTGTCTGGGTCAACGGCGATCCGCCCGCCAAGATCGCCGCGATGGGTGTCCGCGTCCGCAAATGGGTCACGATGCACGGTCTGGCCCTCAACGTGAGCCCGGACCTGTCGCACTTTGCCCTCATCGTGCCCTGCGGGTTGGTCGGACGAACGGTCACGAGCATCGAGCGCGAGATCGGACCGACGCACCCCGCGATGCCCGAGGTGAAACGCGAACTCGTCGCCGCCCTCACCGCGCAGATCACGGCCGCGCGCCGCGCGGCCGATTCCCGCCGCGGCTGATCGGGCGTTCGCGGGAGGAAGGGGTGGGGGAGAGAGGGGGCGGGGTCGCACAAGTTCTGTCCACCCCCGCCGGGCCTTCCGCATGAGCCTTCGTGGCCGCGTCCCCGACACCCGGCCTCGGTATCATGCCCGTCCCTGCCCCAGGCCCCCCCGAACGCTCCCTCCACGCCCTGTCGAACCATCATGCACGACCCACGACTCGACCGTCTCGCGGATGTCCTGGTCCGCTACTCCACAAGCGTCCGCAAGGGCGACCTCGTGCACATCAACGGCGAGGCCGCGGCCCTGCCCTTGATCGAGGCGATGTACGCGGCCACCCTCCGCGCGGGCGGCCACCCCTTCTGGTCGCCGCGCAGCGAGTCGCTCCAGGAACTCCTGCTCCTGCACGGCTCCGACGAACAACTCACCTACGTCTCGCCCATCGAACTGCACCGCGTGCAGACTATCGATGTCCACCTGAGCATCTGGTCCGACCTCAACACCAAGTTCCTCGGGCGCGTCGATCCCCGCCGAACCGCGCTGCTGCAATCGGCCCGCAAGCCGACGATGAAGGTGTTCATGCAGCGCACCGCCGAGTCCATGGAGTCCGGCGGCGCGAAGGGCATGCGCTGGTGCGGGACGCTCTACCCGACCAACGCTTCGGCCCAGGACGCCGAGATGTCGCTGCGGGCGTACGAACAGTTCGTGTTCGCCGCGGGGCTGCTCCACCTTCCGGATCCGGTGGCCGCGTGGACACGCATCCACGAGCGCCAGGAGCGCATCCGCGAGTACCTTCAGGGGAAGAAGGTCGTGCACTTCAAGGTGCCGCCCTCGGGGGGCAACGACGGCACCGACCTGCGCGTCGAGGTCGGCGGCTCCAGATGGATCAACTGCGCCGGCAAGGAGAACTTCCCCGATGGCGAGGTCTTCGCCGGGCCGCAGGGCGCCGACGGCCACGTCAACTACACATTCCCCGCCGTCTACCAGGGGCGCGAGGTCGAGGGTGTGCGCTTGGAGTTCAAGGGCGGCCGCGTCGTCGAGGCCTCCGCGAAGAAGAACGAGGACTTCCTCATCAAGATGCTCGACCAGGATGCCGGCGCACGCAACATGGGCGAGATCGCCATCGGCACCAACTACGCGATCAAGGACTTCAGCCGCAACACGCTCTTCGATGAGAAGATCGGCGGCACGTTCCACGCCGCGGTCGGCGCGGGCTACCCCGAGAGCGGCAACAGCAACGAGTCCGGCCTGCACTGGGACATGGTGTGCGAGATGCGGCCGCGCGGCGGAGCCCCCGGCGGCACCATCGCCGCCGACGGCGAGGTCTTCCACAAGGACGGGAAGTTCCTGAGGTTCGACCTGTCGCCGGAGGCCTGAGGCGGCGATGCCCGCTACGGAAGTCGCAGGATGGCCCGGATCACATCCAGCGCGATCGGCGCCAGCGCCAGCAGCAGCAGCAATCCCACCACGATCTTCCAGACGGCCAGTTTCCGGGTGCGGGCCCCGGACTGCGCGACCACGCCCCGGCCGTCGTGCCTTGTCCCGCACTCCGGGCAGAGCGACGCATCGGCAACGCCCGCGAGCGAATAGCCGCACCTTGCGCACACCGTCTCGAAGTCCTCGGCGCCCCCCTCCACCTCCGACCAGTCAAAGTCCATCGACTCCCGCCTCACCTCGGTCAGCGCGTCCCGCGCCTTCTCCAGGTCCTGCCGCCGCACCTGCACGCGGATGGGCTGGCTCGCCGCCACCTCCCACCCCAGCGTGCCCCCGGCGAGCGTGAACGCGCGTGCCGGGATCCCCTGCGCTTCCAGGGCGTGCCGGATCACCTCCGCCTCGAACTCCGTGCGCGCGGTCGTCAGGTCCACGAGTTGCAGCGGGTCCTTGTTCAACGCTCACGGCCCCCCCCCCCCCCCGGCGCCCAAAGGTAGTAGAACCCGCCCGCGCTCGACGGTGCGCCCAGCAGCGACTCCGGAACATCGATCTTCACAAGGTTGAAGTCTCCCGCGTCATCGGCCCTCGCGTACGCGCTCCGCGGCGGGTTCTGCCCCTCGCCGTGGTAGCGCACCAGCGTCGCCCTCGGCAACCTCGCCAGTTCCTTCGCGCGCGCGAACGCCTCGCGCACGCCGCCCTGGTGATCCACCAATCCGGCTCGCACCGCCTCCGCGCCCGTGACCACGCGGCCGTCGGTCAGTTCGTCGATCCGCGACATCTCAAGCCCCCGGCCCTCGCGCCGCTCCACCACCAGCCCGCGGAAGCCCGCGTAGAACTCGTCCACCATCCCCCGCAGCACGGCGTACTGCCCGTCGCGCATCGGCTCCAGCGGATTGGCGAGGTCCTTGTTGGCGCCGCTCTTGATCGAGCGCGACACGATCCCCCAGCGGCTCATCGCCCGCGAGAAGTTCACCGTCGGCATGATCACGCCGATGCTCGCGGTGATCGTCGTCGGCTGCGCGAAGGTCTCATCGGCCGCGAGCGAGAGGTAGTACCCGCCGCTGGCCGCGACCTCGCCCATCGAGGCCACCACGGGCTTGCCGGTGGTCTGTCGGAAGCGGCGGACCTCCCTGTACATCGTCTCGCTCGCCGCGACACCGCCGCCCGGCGAGTTGATCCGCAGGAGCACCGCGCGGACCTCGGGGTCCTTCGCGGCCCTGTCGAGGCGTGCCACCAGTTCATCGACGGGGTTGGCGCCATCGCCGAACAGCGCGGAACGCGGCGAATCGACGATCAGCCCGCGCACGTCGATCTGCGCCACCTTCGCGCCCCCTCCCCCCGATTCCTCGATGACCGTCCGCTCGCGCAGCACCCCATCATCCGCGCCCAGCGCGAACGTGATGCTCGGCCGACCGCACCCGCTCAGCGCGCCGAGCACGCTCATCGCGGTGACAGGTCCCAACAGACCGATGAGGCTCACACCCTTTCGTGCCGGCTTGTTCATCCGAACAGTTTACGGCCTGCCGGATGACCTTCGCGGCCGAACCGCCCAAACCGGCTCCTGAACCGGCCGATACTGCTCCTGAACCGGTCGATACTGCTCCTGAACCGGTTGATACTGCTCCTGAACCGGCCGATACTGCTCTTGAATCGGCCGATTCAGTCGTTAAACCGGTCGATTCAATCGTTGAACCGGCCGATTCGATCGTTGAACCGGTCGATTCAACCACCGAATCGCGCGATTCAATCGTTGAATCGCTTGGATCAGTCGTTCATTCGCCCTGATCGATCGTTGGTTCGACGGTCTTTCCACCTGATCCGGCTACGCTGACGGGTGCACATCCCCGTTCTGCCGCGGCCGGTCGTTGAACTCCTGAATCCCCAGCCGGGGCAGACCTGCATCGATTGCACCGCCGGTTTAGGGGGGCACGCCTCGGCCATCGCCGAGCGGGTTGGCCCGACCGGCCGCATCGTGCTCTTCGACCTTGATGCCGGCAACCTGGCCCGCGCGGCCGAGCGGGTCAGGTCCCTGCCCGGAGCCCCGGAGGTCCTGGCGTTCCACACCTCCTTCACCCAGGCGCCACGCCTGCTGGCCGAGCGGGGGTTGAAGGCCGACCTGGTGCTCGCCGACCTCGGCTTTGCCTCCAACCAGATCGAGGACCCCGGCCGCGGGTTCTCGTTCATGGAGGGGAGAGGCGGGCCGCTGGACATGCGGCTGGATGCCTCCTCCTCCAGCCCCATCACCGCCGCGGAGCTGGTCAACACCATGACCGAGCGAGAACTGGCGGAGATGATCCGCGACCATGGGGAGGAGCCGCCCGCCATCGCGAGGCGGATCGCGGCGAATCTTGTGTCCGCCCGCGCGGTGGAGCCGATAAACACGACCACGCGGCTCGCCACGATCGTGCGGGCGGCCGTCCCTGCCCGGAGCTACGCGGGCATCGACCCGGCTACCAAGACCTTCCAGGCCCTCCGCATCGCCGTCAACGATGAACTGGGCAGCCTCGCCGCCCTGCTGGCCTCGATCGAGCGGGCCGCGGGGAGCGTGCGGCGGGGCGCGGACGGATGGCTCAACCCGGGCGCACGCATCGGCATCATCAGTTTCCACTCACTCGAGGACCGTCCCGTCAAGCAGACCTTCAACCGCCTCGTGGAGCAGGACCTGGCCGCATCGCTGACACGCAAGGCGGTGCAGGCCGATGAGGCCGAACTCGCCGCCAACCCCCGCTCGCGCTCGGCGAGACTGCGGGCGATCCGGATCGGCGGCCATCACAAGTCATAAGGCCGTACGCAGAGGAAGCAGAGGAAGACAAAGAGAGACAGCAGACAAACAGAGCGTGGTTCGGCGAAACAAGATTCGTCTTTGATCCTTCCGCCGTTCTCCGCTCCCTCCGCGTACCGTCCCGAGAATCACGTTTCAACACTCACCCCCACGCAAGGATGCGAAAAGAGTGACCCGCGAACACAAGCTTGCCCTCATCATCGGTTTCACGCTCGTCCTGGTCGTCGGTGTCCTGATCAGCGACCACTTCTCCAAGGCGCACGAGGCGCGGGTGAAGTCGGAACTGCCCGAGGTGCCCGCCCGCAACCTCGCGGCCGACGGCCTGCGGCCGGTCGGCCAGGGAGGTGGTGGGGGTGTGGGGGGTGGCTGGGGTGGGGGGGGTGGGGGGGGTGGGGGGAGCATCTTCGGGCCGGCTTCGGCGGTGGCCGCACGAACCAGCGGCAATGTTGGCGGCAGCCCGGATGCGACACTGCCGCCCATCCACGACCCCACGTTGATCACCGAGGCCGGCACGACCGGCGGTGGTGAAGGCACGGGCAACCGCGGGATCGTCATGGGCAGCAACCGCTGGTCGACACCCGCGGAGGACACCAACCGCATCGCGGTCGAAGTGCCCAGAGGCTTTGAGCCCGTGAACGGCCAGCCGGGCCGCGGCGACAACACGCTGATGCAGGAGGGGACGCGCCACCTCGGCGAGCCGTATTCCGCGACCCCCCCCGCGCCCCATGGTCCCGGAACGGCCCTGCCCACCAACTCGCCCGATCCCAACGCCGTCGCCCCAAACGGTGTCCGCATCGTCCGCCCGCAGGGGCCGACCACCACGCCGCCCCCCACCGGTCCCGGATCGAACCTCCCGGTTTTTCCCGAGCCCGCGCTCGTGCGGACCCCACCGGAGGAGATGATCAACAACGTCCCGCTGAAGATGTGCACGCGGCACGATGTCCGCGAGGGCGAGTCGCTGTATGGGATCGCCAAGAGCAAGTACGGCGACGGGTCGTTGTGGGAGAAACTCCGCGAGTTCAACAAGGGCAAGGTCTCGGCGAACGGCGCGATGCGAGAGGGCGTGACGCTCCTGCTCCCGCCCAAGGAAGCGCTGCGGGGCAAGCCCCTGCCGATGGCGACGCCGGCCCCGGGTTCTCCCGCGGCCCGCGACCAGGCCCCGCCGGCCAGGGCCACCCCCCAGAAGCAGAACGATCCCGGCACGGTTGAGAGCGCGATCGCCAGGTCCGCATCGGGCCCCCGCACCTACACGGTGCAGAAGGGCGATGTGCTCAGCGAGGTCGCGAAGAAGACCCTGGGATCGAGCAGGCGCTGGACGGAGATCCAGGCGATGAACGCCGACGTCCTCGACGACGGGGATTCGCTCGTCGTGGGCATGGTGCTGAAACTGCCCGTGAGGTGAAGCGTGTTTGCGAAGATTGTCGCCGTCATCCTGACGATCGGGACCGTGGCGTGCGTCCTGCTGGCCATCCGCCAGCAGCGGGTGCAGGCCGCGCACGAACTGGCCCAGGTCCAGCGGCGCGTGCTCGACCAGGACCGCACACTTTGGCAACTTCGCAGCGAGATCGCGGCCCGGATCATCCCGTCGAGCATCGCCGCGAACACCCGGAGGTTCGGGCCGCTCGCGGGCAACGCGCCGGGGCGCTACCGCGACCTGGTCCGCCGCGAGAACCGGGCGGAGTCGTACACCGCCGCGCAGCCCTGATCGACCCCCAGCCCGAGCGCGATGTCGGCGCGAGCGATCGCGTCGGTCTTGGCGTCGGGCCGATGAAGAGTCCTCGCCGCCACGCCCAAGACCGCCCGCTCGGGAGCACCCGTGTCCGACGCACCCCTCTCCCCGACTCCCTCCCCCCCCGCGTCTCTTCCCGCTCGCTCGAACGCCGAGCCCGCCGCCGGGCAGCCCGGCGATGCCGATCGCCGAATCGGCACGGTGGCGTGGGTGTGCACGACCGCGGCGTTGATCCTGCTCACCATCATGCTGGCGCGGGTGGCGCAGCTCCAGCTCGCGCCCGGACGCAAGCTGGTCGCGTTCATGGGCGATCGCGTGACCCGCATCGCGGACCCCGCGCCGCGCGGCGACATCAAGGACCACCAGGGCCGCGTGCTGACCTCCACCCGCTTCGCCAACCGCGTCTACATCAACCCGACGGAGTTCCCGAACCCGCCCGGCGAGGCGTTCGGCCGGCTCGCCGAGGCGATGGGCATGCGCATCGACGAGGTCTCGTCGCGCATCGCGCCCAAGATGGCCATCAACGAGCGAGCCAACGCCCTCAAGGCCGATGCGGACCCGTCCAACGACGGGGGTGTCAAGCCCTGCAAGTACGTCCGGATCGGCCCGGTGCTGACCGACGGACGCGATGAGAAGGTCATGGCGCTGGGCATCAAGGGCGTTCACCTCGAAAACGCGCCCGTGCGTGAAGAAGCCGCCGGCGGGCTTGTCGCCGCGCTGCTCGGGCGCGTCGGGGCCGATGGCAACGGCCTGATGGGCGCGGAGATGCTCTTCAACAAGGCCGTCGCGGGTGCCTCGGGTCGCTTCAGTTACGTGCGAGATGCCGCGGGGAACCCGCTTTGGGTCCATCCCGGAAGCTACAAGGCCCCCGAGCGCGGCCGCGATGTCCGACTCTCGGTCGATCTGAACATCCAGGCGATCGTGGACGAGGAGCTTCGCAAGGGCGCGGAGGAGGCTGACGCCGCGGGCGCGCGTTGCATCGTGCTCGACCCTCACACCGGCGAGATCCTCGCGCTGGCGGACATCCTGCGCCCGGTCAAGACCGTGCCGTACTCATGGGAGTATCCGATCGGGCAGGAGCCGGGGGGACGCAGACCGCGGTACACGACGATCCGGAACGACAACGGCGCCTCGGAACTCGGCCTGCGGAACCGATGCGTCGAGGACGCCTACGAGCCCGGCTCGACCTTCAAGCCGTTCATGTGGGCCGAGGTGATGTCGCTCGGTCTTTCGCGGCCGGGCGAGCGATTCAACACCGGGAACGGCTACACGACTCCTTACGGTCGGCACATCGCCGATGTGCACGCCGCGGACTCTCAGACCGCGGCCGAGGGCCTGGTCAACTCATCCAACATCCTGATGACGATGATCACGGCGCGGATGTCTTACAAGCAGATGCACGATGCGGTCGTGCGATTCGGGTTCGGCTCCCGCACGAAGATCGGCCTGCCCGGAGAATCGACGGGTCTGGTCACGCCGCTGAAGCGGTGGGGGCCCTATTCGCAGAGTTCGGTGGCGATGGGTCACGAGGTCGCGGTTACGCCGCTCCAGATGGCCCGCGCCTTCGCCGTGTTCGCGCGAACGGGTGAACAAGCCGGGACGCTGCCTCCCATGCGACTGACGAGCTTCGACGATGAAGAGTCTGGCATGGCCGGACAGAGGGTCCTGCCGCGTCAGATCGCGGAACTGACTCGCCAGACCATGCGGGGCGTGACCAAGAACCTCGACACGCGCATGAGCACTTGGGAGACCGAAAAGGTGCAGGTCAGGTACGAGGCCTTCGGCAAATCGGGCACGGCCGAGATCCCGCTCGGCCCGCCGCCGTCGGGAAAGAAGCGACCCAAGGGTTCCGACGGGTATTTCCAGGGCCAGTACAACGCCTCGTTCATCGCGGGTGCGCCCGTTGACGAGCCGCGCGTGGTTGTTCTTGTGGTCATCGACGACCCCGGCCCGGAGCGCGTGGCCACGCGTCGGCACTACGGAGCCCGTACCGCCGGACCGGTCGTTCGGCGCGTCATCGAGCGCACACTGACGTACATGGGCGTTGAGCCGTCCTATCAGATTCCTGACAAACAACAGCCAGGCAGGACGGCAGCCGTGTCCGACCACGAGAATCCACGATAATTCGGGCTTCGGGGTCTGGCGTCGATTCAAGCCTTCGATTATGCTATCAGCAGTGAGAGAGACCGCGCCCTAGTTCGGGGCGCGGAGAATGTCTAACGGTTTTCAGGAGTGAGAGAGATGAAGAGGATTCTTGCGGCTTTGGCGGTCGCTGCTTCATGCGCGACGGCTCATGCGGACGTTTTTGTCGATCCGAGCGGCGACACGTTCACGGCTGCCGGCGGCGGCATTCTGGACATCCTGGGGGTCGAAGTCACCAACAACGCGACCAGCATCAGTTTCAAGTTCACACTCGCTGGCGATGTGGAAGTGACCGATTGGGCCAAGTACATGGTGGCGATCGACACCGTCCCCGGCGGTGATGCGAGCGGCAACGGCTGGTCTCGACCGATCTCGATGCCCTCCGGCATGGACTATTGGCTCGGCGCGTGGGTTAACAGCGGCAACGGCGCCGAGGTGCGGGCGTTTTCCGGCGCGTGGTCGCTGACCGAGGCGACCTACAACCCCGCCCCGGACAACGACGTCACGGTCTCCAAGTTCACGAACACCGTGACGATCACCACGCTGCTCAGCAACCTGGGCCTGGGCCACGGCAGCGTGGTGCTCTTCGACGCGTTCACCAGCGGTGGCGGCGACAGCGATGGTGCGGTCGATTCACTGGGCAATCCCTTGCAGCAGATCGGCGATTGGAGCCAGCCTTCCGATGCGCACCCGGTCGCGTACACGATCTTCATCCCGACTCCCGGCGCCGTGGGCCTTCTGGCCGCGGGCGGCCTGCTGGCCATGCGTCGTCGGCGCTGATTCGATCGGCCCCGGCGGGATGAACAGTTCGATTTGACGTCAACGGCCGGCGCGGCGTGCGCCGGCCGTTGTCTTGCGCCAACGGGCGATCACCGATACACTGGGACATGCAAGCCGGGAGCGAGGTGTGAGCCAAGGCCGGACAGAAACGATCGCGAAGCAATCGCGGCCGCGGCCGAGGCTCTCGAAGCGCCGTCGTCGTCAGTTCATCGTCGCGAGCCTGCTGTTCCCGTTCGTCGTTCTGGCGTTGCTCGAGTTCGGGCTTCGGCTCGCGGGTTTCGGCGGCTATCCGACGACGTTCCGGCGCATCGGCAACATGCCGGACGGCTCGTCCCTGGTGGTCACCGACAATCCCGGGCCCGCCTCGTACTTCTTCGCCAACCGCTCACGTCCCGGCACGCTGCACCAGGGTTCTCTGGTCATGCCCAAGCCGCCCGGTGTTTTCCGCGTCGTGCTCGCGGGCGAATCGGCGATGAAGGGGTTCCCTCAGCCGCGAGCCCTCTCCTCGGCCTCGTTCTTGCGGGAGATGCTGGGCGATGCGTGGCCAGATCGAAAGATCGAGGTCATCAATCTGGGCACGACCGCGGTCGCGTCGTTCCCGGTGCTCGGGATGCTCACCGAGTCGCTCGACTACGCGCCCGATCTGTGCGTGGTCTACGTCGGCAACAACGAGTTCTTCGGCGCGTACGGCGTCGCGTCGCTGCACAGCGCGGGGCGCACGCCGACCGGCATCCGCGTCGTGCGGGCGTTCCGTTGGCTCGCGATCGCGCAGGCGATCGATTCCGTGCTCGGCGGGGGCGACGCGACCGCCGACAAGACGCTGATGGAGGCGATGATCGGACGTGCGTCGATCGCGCCCGACGACCCTCTGCGCACCCACGCCGCGGCCAACCTCGGCCGGTTTACGGGCGAGATGATCGATCGCTGCAAGGCCCGCGGCGTGCCGATCCTGGTCTGCACGCTCCCGGCCAATGAGCGCGACCTTGCCCCGCTCGGGACTACCGACCGGGCCATGCTCGCCGAATCGGACCGCGGCAGACTCGAGCAGGCCGTGAAGCAGGCGCCCGGAAACGCCGCGGCGTGGTACGGGCTCGGGCGCGCGTTCTCCGCGGCGGGCGACCACGCGGCCGCGGCCGAGTCGTACCGCAAGGCGATCGATCTGGACCCGATGCCCTGGCGGCCGCCCGGCGCGTCGGTCGATGCGATCCGCCGGGCCGCGGCCGAACACGGTGGGACGCTCTGCGATCTTCAACGGGCGTTCCGCGAGGCCAGCCCGGGCGGGTCCATCGGTTGGGACCTCATGGACGACCACGTCCACCCGACCCTGCGCGGTCAGGACCTGGTCGCTCGCACAATCGTGAGCGCGATGACCGGGCTCTCGGGCTTGGGCGCGGTGTCTTCCGACCAGATTGCGAGACTCAGGACGTTCGACGAATACGCCGCGAAGCTCGGAGCCAACCCCTACGAAGAGTACGGGGTCGCCCACCAGATGCGTGTGCTCGGGCGAATCCCGTTCATCGAGCAGACGACGCCGGAACTGCTGGCGCGGAGCGAGGCGACGTGCGGCCGGATCGCCGCGGCGGCGATGCCCGAGGTCCGCGAGGCGATGAGCGAATGGCAGAAGCCTCGGACGCACAAGGGCGAGCAGCGTCCGATCTCGGGCATGGTCGCGCGGATCCTTGTTCAGAAGCAGAACTTCGCCGCGGCCGAACCTCTGTACCGCGTCGCCGCCGATTCGGTCACGCCGTATTCATCCTGGAACATCGAGTTCACCTATTTCATGCTCGCCTGCCGCGAGCGGGCACGCGGCGGACTCAACGACGCCGACCGCGAGATCGCGATGACCGCGATCCGGCGCGGCGAGTTCCTGCTCGGCCAGGGCCGGAGCGAGACCGGGCAGACCGAGAGGTTTGTCGGGAGGCTCTACCAGCTTCGCCGCGAGTTCGACAAGGCCATCCCGTTCCTGCTTACCGCGCGGGAGAAACTGTCCGGCACGGACCTGGTGGGCAACGATCAGGCGCTGGTGGAGTCGTACCTGCGTACAGGCCAGCGCGACAAGGCCGGCGCGGTGATTCAGAACGGGATCGACAGGAGCGGCCAGTACGCGGAGTTCTACCGCCGCATGAGGCCGATGCTGGATGCGCCGGCGCCGTCCGGTGGCGCGGGCGCGGGGAAGTAGCGGGCACGGCGAGGCCGGCTCGCGACAGGCGCACGTGGTCGGGAGCCCAGATCGATGGAAGAGCAGTCCGACAAGCCCAAGTCTTCGCCCGAGTTTGTCCGCCGCGCGGAGGAGCCGCCGCCCGGGTTCTTCGCCGAACTGTTCGAGTTTCTTCGCACGAGCAAGAAGTGGTGGCTGACACCGATCATCATCCTGCTGCTGGCGATCGGGCTGCTGCTGGTGCTGGGTTCGAGCGCGGTGGCGCCGTTCATCTACACGTTGTTCTGATCCGCGAAACCGGTCGCGAGCAGGGTTGTCCGCGCTACCGCTGCGGCTTGGCCATGCGGTCGAGTTCGTCCGGCCGGAGCGAGGCCTCGATGATGCGCAGGTCGGCGAGGTTGAACTGACCGTCGCCGTTGACATCGCCCACGGTGATGTACGGGCCCGCGAGCGCGGCGTACCCCGCGTAGAGGTCGTCGAGGTTGACGACGCCGTTGCCGTCGATATCGCCCGAGCCCGCCGCGGCGGCAACCGCGAAGGTCGTGGCGCTGGCGCGGCCGTTGAGCTCGAAAGCGACGACGACGATGTCGTTGCTGCCGGCGCGGAATCCGCTGAGGTTTCGCCGCCACTCGAAACGGTCGTACCGCTGAGCCTGGTTGGTGGCGTTGGCCTGCAAGATCGGATCGCCGACGGGGTTGAGCAGGATGTGCACGCGGTTGACGGTGCGGTCGGTGGTCGTGACGCGGAAGGTTCGGACGGGCGTGCTGATGGGCACGGCCGCGTCGGCGAGCGTGGCCTGCGGCGGCTGGCGGTCGATGTAGACGACCTTGCGGAAGTCGGTGTAGATCGGATCGGTGCCCGCGCCGCGGTGGCGGAAGCAGATGACCGAGATGTAGTGGTATCCCTCGGTAAGCAGGTCGGTGCTGATGGTCTGGCGGTACGTTCCGTTGGGCAGGCCCTGGTTGGTGTGCAGGGGTGTGAACTGCGTCAGGAAGCCCTCGTAGCCCGGGATGTAGGCGTCGCCCGCGCCGATATCGACCGAGCCGTTCCCGTTGAAGTCCCGGAAACCCTGGTCGATCCGGAACGCGGCGTAGTCGTCGAACTCGTTGTCCGCGGGATCGGTCTTGGTCGTGAGCAGTTGGAGCGTGAACGATGAGCCCGTGATGACGTCGACCGGCGTCGTGCGCCGGCGATAACTCGGGACGCCGGACGAGTCGGGCGCGAGCGTGGCCGAGGGCGTCTGGACGGTGAGCGTGCCCGACGGCGCGGGCTGGCCGTAGACGACGTAGCCGCGATGGTGGGCGACGCCGCTGCCGTTGCGGTTGTTGGGCACGGTCAGCAGGATGCGGCGGTTGGCATCGACGACGAGCGTCTGGGGGATCTGGTTGGTGGAATCGACAACCGCATCCTCGCTGTTGCCGGTGATTTCGCGCAGGCGCGTGCCGGGGGCGTAGGAGACGACGACGCTGCGCTGCTGCACGCCGTTGGAGTAGCTGTCGTTGACGCCGACGACGCAGTTGCCGACGTACCCGCCGAGCGCGGGCACGTTCTTGCGACGCTCAAACACGAGCACATCGGCGTTGCTCTGGTTCTGCGGGTCGGTGCTGTTGATGGGCGTGAACTCGCCGCGGGCGTAGCCGTTGCTGAGTTGCACGAGCCGAGTCAGGTTGGCGTCGAGCGACCCGCCGGCTCCGATGCCCAGGGCCGTGGGGTTGCCCTCGCGAGGCCAGAACCCGCGGAACTGGTAGAGCGAGGCGAACTCGCGCGAGTTGTGGTAGATGTTGGGGATGCCGGGCCGGAAGAGGATGTAGCAGTTCTCGGGCAGGGCGTACATCTCCGGCCCGGGCAGCGGCGGCGCGCTCCCGCCGTTGCCCGCCGAACCGTTGTCGTGGCTGTAGACGTGCGCGATGCCGAGCGACCCGTTGTTGAAGCCGTCGTCCTGGTTGTCCAGGTGCGAGTTCATGACGTTCTGCCACGAACCGAAGCCCTGGGCGCTGCGGATGTCGCGGAGCTGGCCCGCGCCGTTCAGGTCGAGCGCATCGCGGTTGCCGAACCCATCCTTGCGGGTGTAGGTCTGCGTGAACGAGTTGCTGTCCACGATCTCGCCGAAACTGAACGGCGTGACGCGGTTGCCGGCGAAATCGACCCGGCCCTGGAACACGGCCGAGTCCCAGATGTTGTTCCAGAACCACTGCGGGATGTGCTTGGCCGCGTCGAGACGGAACCCATCGACCTTGACATCTTCGAGCATCCAGCGCGTGGAGCGGCAGAGGTAGCCGCCGGCGCTTTCGAGCACCGGGTCGCCCGCCGCGGGGCTCGCCAGGTTGAACGGATACAGCGTGACGTTGCGGAGCGGGTCGCCGGGCGGCAGGGCCGGGTTGACGAAGTTCCGCGGCGTGCCGGAGAGATCGGGGTAGAACCTGGTGTTCGCCGCGTTGGGCCGATTGCGGATCGCGCCCGGAGGAATGTTCTGCGGGTTGCCGCCGGCGATGGGCTGGCGGATGAACTGGTTGCTCTCTTCGTGCGCGATGTCGATCAGGCTGACCAGGTCGCCGTTCCACAGGCTGTAGTTGGGATCATTGGGGTTCTGCGACTGCTGCGAACCGTCGTGAAAGTCGCCCCAGAAATCGCCGGGCAGACGCAGCGCGAACCCCGGATAACCCCCATCGTTGTAGAACCCGTCGGAGTTGTTGCGCCCCGAGTTGTGGTTCATAATCAGGTCAACCGCGACCTGCGCCGAAGCGCGGTGAAACTCATCGACGACCGCACGGAAGTCCTGCTCGGTGCCGTAGGCCGTTGGTGACTGCGGCGAGCCGAGATCGAACCGATCGAAGCAGTCGTAGCCGGGGCTGGTCGGGTCGCTGGCACGCCACACGGGCGGAAGCCACAAGCGGTCATATCCCGACATGAAAAAATCGGGCATCTTCGTTTCCATGGTCTGCCAGCGGGTCTCGAACCACTGGAGGTAGACCGGGTTGTCGTCGGCGAGGGCGGGCTGTGCGATGACTCCCGCGGCCAGGGCGAGCAGGCCGCAGCGCGTGGATGTGAAACCAGGCAAGATCGAACGCAAGAGCATGACCGGGTTTCCTTACTGTTTGCCGAACTCTCGAACGTTCCGCACGGTCTACGAACAGAGTACCTTGCCTATCGCGATTGACCAACGGTTGAGCCGCCCATTTCCGACAACCCGCGGTTCGGGCCGGTGACGGGCGACTCGCCCCGCACGATCAGCTCGCGAGCGCCCTGGCGGGTGATGTGGCCGACGAACGCGGCGTAGTCACGCTCGATGTCGCCGATTGAGCCGAACGTCGTCTGAAACGCAGCAACGCCGCCGCCGCGCGCAGCGGATCGGATCGATGCGCGAACCGCTTCGGCACACGTTCCGCCACGACCCTCACGCAGGAAGTGGCACAAGGCCCAGACCTGCGCGTAGTAGGCCAGCGGATCGGGCGTATTGCCCATGCTCGCGGAGTCGAGCGGCGAGCCCGTCGCAACAAGTCGATCGAGGGTCCACATCCTTCGATGGGCCGCGGCGCGGCGAAGCTCGTCGAAGCGCTCGGGGTTGGCCCACGGGACGAACGCCAGCGCCGTCGCCCCGGAGGCCGGGTCGGTGCGCCACATGAACCCTTCCATCATCGTCGCGAGCCCTTCATCAAGCCACTCAGGGAGCGGGCCCGCAAGCGCGACCTGCGCGTACTGATGCCATCCCTCGTGCGCAAGCAGCACCTGCGTATCGCGACGCCCGATGTCGTAGAGCATCACGCGCCCGGCGAGCGTGTAGCCGCCGCGGGGCATGGCCAGGAGCGGCGCGGCTCGCCCGCCGAGCAGTTGCCGCGTGGCGGCATCCCACTGGCCGCGCGTGCGGTAGAGGAAGACATCGAGCGAGCGGGAGGGGTCGGGCAGTTCATCGGCTTCGAGCACGCCGCAGCCGGCGCGGTAGGCGACGAGCGCCGACTCCATGAACGCGGCGAGCCGCTGCGTGTGGGCGACATCGGTGATGGTGGTGTGCAGGCGGTAGTGGGGGGTCGTGACGACGCGGCCGGGTTCGCCGTTGAATGTCCAGCCTGTCTCGGGGAAGACCGATGCGGGCGCGGGTGCTGTTGTCGTCTGCGTGTGTGAGGCCACGACGGGCTGCGCGGTCGAGTTCGCGAGGTCGCGCGAGCACCCGATCGCGCCGAGGAGCGCGAGAGACAGCACGGGGATGGCGATTCGAGCGTAGATCATCACTTCAACCGCGATTCAATGGCCGCGATCTCTTCGTGCAGTTTGGCGAGTTGGGCCTTGCTCTCCTCCACGAGTTTGGCCGGGGCGCGCTGGATGTAGCCCGGGTTGTTGAGCCGGCCGTTGAGTGTTTCCTCGGACTTCCGCAACGAGGCGAGTTTCCTGGTGAGTTCGTCGCGGTCATCGCCCGCGGCCGCCTGCGCGGCGTCGGCGATGTTGGAGAGGGCCAGGTCCTCACCGAGCGCGCGGAAGGGCGCGGTGGCCGCGCCGGTCGGGGCGGAGGTGGAGATGCCATCGAGCCCGCCGAGTGTTTCGATCAGTCCCGGGACGGTCTCGAGCACCCCGGCCGCGGCACCGTCCGCTCCGATGTGCAGCCTGACCTTGCGCTTGGGGGCCACCTGCCGCGCACTGCGGGTGTTGCGGATGGCGGCGATCAACTCGCGCACCTTCTCGAACTCGGCCTCGACTTCGGGGTTGATCCACGACTCGTCGATCTCGGGCCAGCCCGCGGTGCACAGCAGCCCGGCCTTTCGGGAGGGCGAGAGTTTCACACCGGCGATGGGCGCGGTCTCGAACTCGCGCACCTGCTCCCAGATCGCCTCGGTGATGAAGGGTGTGATCGGGTGCAGCAGCCGCACGATGGTCTCGAGCGCGTGGGCGAGCACGGCCTGCTGGGCGGGGTTGGTCTCCACGGTCGGCTTGATGCCCTCGAGGTACCAGTCGCACAGGTCCCACCAGAGAACCTTGTACATCGACTCGGCGTAGTCGCTGAACTCGTAGTTGGCGAGCGCGGTGTTCACGGACTTGACGGTCGTAGCCAGGCGCGAGAGCATCCAGCGGTCGAGCAAAGAGAGGTGTGACGAAGTGACGGAGTGACGAAGTGACGAAGGGTCGGCTGTTCGCTGTTCGCTGTTCGCTGTTCGCTGTGTCTTGAGCCTTTCTCCCACGAATCGCGCCGTGTTCCACAGCTTGTTGCAGAAGTTGCGGCCGTTGTCGAACTTCGGGCTGGTGTTCTTGCCGGTGCGGCTGTCCTTCTGCACGGGCATGCGGACATCCTGCGTGTTGGTCGTCATCTGCACGAGCGTGAAGCGCATGGCGTCGGCCCCGTGCGACTCGATGATGTCGCGCGGATCGACACCGTTGCCCAGGCTCTTGGACATCTTGCGGCCCTCACCATCCTGGATCATGGCGTGGATGAAGACGTCGCGGAAGGGGACGGGGCCGGGGGCCGAGGGCCGAGGGCCGAGGGGTTGATCCGCGGCAGCGCTGCGGAAGTAGCGGTTGAACATCACCATGCGGCTGACCCACAGGGTGATGATCTCGCGGGCGGTGCAGAGGACGCTGGAGGGGTTGAAGGCCTCGAGCATGCCGGTGTTGCCGGCGTACTTCGCCGGCTCGGGCCAGCCGAGCGTGCTCATGGGCCAGAGGGCGCTGGAGAACCAGGTGTCGAGGACGTCGGGGTCTTGGCTGAGCCCAGCGGATATCAGCTTTGACTCGAACTCGGGATGCCCGGGTGCGACACAGATGAACATCTCAAGCCAAGAGACACCATCCGTATCAGTGCTTATGCGGGTTTGGTCCGCCACGAATGCACGGAACTCTTGCTTGATTGTTTGCCCGGACCAATCGGAGGTACCAGACATTCCCGCGGGAATCTGCGCAAGTGCTAACAGAGGGTTCTCTGCGATCGCTTCGTCGTACCTCCGGCGTTTGCTCCACACCGGAATCCGATGCCCCCACCAGAGCTGCCGCGAGATGCACCAGTCGCGGATGTTGTCGTGCCACTGCTCGTACGTCTTGGCGTAGCGGGCGGGATGGAACTTGAGCGCGGCATCGCCATCCGAGGATGCTCCGCGGTCCGCAAAGGGTTCATCGGCGGTCGCGGCGGGCTTCTTTAGGCGGTCAGAGGTGTTGACTGGCCCTCCAGATGCGGCATCTGGCGACCCAGAGGCAACCCTTGCGCTCCCAGATGCGGCATCTGGCGACCCAGCCGAGCCCGCTGGCCGGCCGGTGGCCGCATGAAGGGCCGAACCTGGTCGGGCTGACTCGCCAGCCGGAAGGGATGTCCGCTGTTCCGCCACCAATGCGGCGTTGGCGCGCGCCGCCATCCGCGGATCGGTCACCCGCACGTACCACTGGTCGCTCAGGTACGGTTCGACTATCGCCTTGCTGCGGTCGGAGTGCTTGACGCTGTGGGTGTAGGGCTTCGTGCCTTCGAGCAGGCCGCGGGCCTCGAACTCCTTGACGGCGAGTTTGCGGGCTTCCTCGCGCTTTTTGCCGACGAAGATGTGGGCATCGCCGATGTCGGTCCACCCGTGCTTGTCGCTGATGGTCGCGTCGGGCGCCATCACGTTGATCGCGCTCAACTTGTGGCGCACACCGATCTCCCAATCGTTGGGATCGTGCGCGGGCGTCACCTTCAGAAACCCCGTCGCGTACATCGCCTTCGGGTCCTTCGCCGCTTCCTCGGGGTCTTCATGCATCGCGGCCGGAAGCACCACGTAGTCATCCTCGATCACGGGGATGATGCGGCCGACCAGCGGGAGTTCGATGAACAAACCCCGGAGCGACTTGGCGCGCGGGTCCTTCGGGTTGATCGCGACGGCGGTGTCGCCGAGGTAGGTCTCGGGGCGCGTGGTGGCGACCGTGACCCAGGCTTCCTGTTCCGGTGGGTGTGCTTCCGCGCCGGGATAGCCGCGCGCGGCGAGCTCGCTCCAGGTGACGGGCTGCGGGTCTTCCTCGGGCCCGGCCACTTTCCCGTGATGTTCGTGCGCGTGCACGAGCGGGTAGCGCAGGTAATAGAAAGCAGCGCTGATCTCCTCGTCGTAGCACTCATCATCGGCCACGGCGGTCTGCAGCGCGGGGTCCCAGTTGACCAGCCGCTTGCCGCGGTCGATCAGGCCATCCTTGAACAGGCGGAAGAAGGCCTCGCGCACGGCGGCAGCGCACTGCTCATCCATCGTGAACCGCTGGCGCTGCCAGTCGCAGCTGGCGCCCATCTCCTTGAGTTGCGCCGTGATCGTCGCCTCGTACTCGTCCTTGAAGGCCTGGATCTTGGCGATGAACTCCTCGCGCGTGAACTGGTTGCGTCGCTTGCCCTCTTCCTTCAGGACCCGCTTCTCGACCACGGCCTGCGTGGCGATGCCCGCGTGGTCGGTGCCGGGCATCCACAGCGTCTCAAAGCCCATCATGCGGTGGGCGCGGATGAGCACATCCTGCAGCGTGTTGTTGAGCGCGTGGCCCAGGTGCAGCGCGGCCGTGACGTTGGGCGGCGGGATGAAGATGCAGTACGGCCTGGCCTCGCCCGAGAGCACGCGCGCGGGATCGACGTGGAACGCGCCGGCGCCATCCCACTTCGCGGTGATCGCCGGCTCGGTCTGTGCGGGGCTGTAGGCCTTGGGCAGCCCGCTCGAAGGGGCCGGTGAGGGGGTGTGGCCGTTGGCGTGCATGGTGTGCGGCTGGTTGGTGGAGGTCGGCTTGGCGGTAGGTGGGGGGTTGGACATGGTGGGTCTTCCGGGATTGTTCGGGAAGAGGAAGGAGTGTAGGAATCGGAGGGTGCGGTCGCAGGGTCTGCGTGGTTCGGCCGGAGCGAGGGAACACGGAAGGGCGTTCGTGCGCACTCCAACGCGGAGTTGTGCCGATACCCTGCTCATGGTGAACGAACCCTCGTCTGGCAGACCGAAGTCGAACCGTCCGCTGTTGGCCGCGGCGGCGGTGCTCGGAGCGGCGGTGCTGGTGATCGGCGGGATCGCGGTGCGTTCGGCGATGAACGGCCCGAGCGAAGCATCGGCGGCGGGCGGCGGGACGGGCGAGGTCGCGCCGGCGTCCGCCGCGGCGGTGGAGGCCGGGCTGGAAGCCGCGGCGAAGTACCAGCGCGACAACCAGTTCGAGCAGGCGGCGACGATCCTTGCGAAACTCTCGGAGACCAACCCGCAGGACCTGTCGGTGCGGCGGGCGCACGCGCAGTCGCTGATGGGCCTGAAGCAGTACGAGCGAGCGTACAACGAGTATCAAGCGGCGGTGTCGCTGCTCCCGCCGGGCTCGACGCGGCAGATCGCGCAGGGCGCGGACGTGGAGGCGGGCCAACTGCACTTCGAGGCGGGCACGTGCGCGACGATGGCCGGGAAGATCGATCGCGCGGTCGAGCACTACTCGATGGCGCAGACGGCCGATCCGCGCGAGGCCAAGTACCCGCTCTATCTGGCGATGGTGCAGATCAAGGCCGGGGATGGAGCATCGGAATCGGCCGCGATGGCGAGCCTGCTGCGTGCGGCGAAACTGAACCCGGAACTCGCCGAGGCGTGGGGGACGCTCGCGGAACTCGAACTGCGGAAGGACCAGCCCGGGCTGGCGGCGCAGCACATCGCCGAGGCCCGTAAACTTCAGCCCGCGGTGGCGAAGTGGCGGTTGGTCGAGGCGCGGGTGATGAACCGGCGCGGCGAGTCGGAGCAGGCGGCGACGCTGCTGCTCGCGCTCGATCCGACGCAGCGGAACCAGCCGGCCGTGCTGACAACGCTCGGGGAGTCGTACGGCCTGATGCGCAAGCCCGAAGAGGCCGCGAAGATGTACGCGGGTGCGCTGGCGAGCGGGCCGGAGGGTCAGACGCCCAACGCGGAGTTCGCGTACCAGGCCGCGCTGTGGTACGAGCGCGCGGGCGACAAGGACAACGCCCAGAAGATGGCGACTACGGCGGCGATGCTCGGCCACGACGGCGCGAAGGCGATGGCCGAGCGGCTGAAGAGCAAGTAACGCGCGTCGCGCCATCGATCCCCCCCGTCACGACTCCGCATCCTCCAACCTGCCCCCTTGCCACTCTTGCTCAGATCAGGCTGCGGCCTCCATCCAGCCGGATGGTCTGGCCCGTGATGTAGTTGCTCTCGAGCGCGAGCCAGCGGATGAGGTCGGCGGCATCCTCGGGTGTGCCGGCGCGGTCGAGGGGGACCTTGCCGAGGTAACTCGCCTGCGATGCGGCGTCGGATTCGTGGCCGCTGTCGGGCCAGGCGATGACGCCCGGGGCGATGGCGTTGACGCGGACCCTCGGCGCGAGTTCGCGTGCCAGGCCGCGGACGAGTTCGACGATCGCGGCCTTGGAGAGGGAGTAGGCGAGGAAGTCGTGTGCGCGGGGCAGGCCGTGCTCGCCGAGCGAGTGGACATCGGCCATGGCGATGATCGCGCCGCCGAATCGGAGCGAAGATCGTTGCAGCAACGGGCCGAGCCGGGCGCAGAGGATCGCGCCGCTGGCGCAGTTGATGCGGTAGGCCGAGAGCAGTTGCTCGCCGGTCAGCGAGGCCATCGGCGTGCGGTCGTAGGTCGAGGCGTTGAGGACGAGCACATCGAGGCGGGGAAGGTCATTCGCAAGGCGCGACGCGAGTTGATCGACCGCTTCAAGGTTGTCGAGGTTGAGCTCGATCGCGCCGCAGCCCGTCGCCGAGGCTCCCGAAGCGATGCACTCTTCAATGACGCGCTTGGCCGCGTCGCCGCGGGTGTGGTAGGTGATGAGGATGTCGCACCCCGCGCGGGCCAGCGCGAGCGAAGTGGCGCGCCCGACGCGCTTCGCGCCGCCGGTGACGAGCGCGAGCGGACGGGGTGAGGCGGTGAGCGGCGGTGCTGCGGTCATGGCTTGTTCCCCCCTCTTCCCTCGTCGCCCTCGACATCGAAGTCGTCGAGTTCATCGGGATCGAGGTCCACGGTGTCGTCGTCGTCGATGCCCAGCGCCGACCCGCCCGCTCCGCCCTCGCCCCGCGGGCCGGTGCGACGGCCGGACTCGAACCACGGATCCGGCGGGGGGCGTCGCTTCTTCGATGCTCGGACGCGCGCGAGGATTCGTCTCCGGTGACGGCGGAGGATGATGACGGACACGACGCCGACGCACACGATGAGCACGATCCCCATGAGGATCAGCGATGTGCCGCGTCGGAAGAGCGCTTCCTTCTCGTCGCGCGTGAGCGAACTCGCGGGCCGATCGGGCCCAACCGTGCCGGGTTGGGCGGCGATCTGGGAACTCGCGGGGTTGTTCGGCTGGTGCTGCATGGTGAGCCGGACGCTGATGGTCACTATACCCGAGGGTTCGGTTCAACCGTTCCAGAGCCCGAGTTGGCCTTTGGACTCGCGGACGCGCTTTCGCCGCAGAAACTCCTCGTTCGAGAGCCGAGCCCATTTGCGGTGCAGGTTGTGCTTGCGTTGAAACACCTTGAACATCTGCCCAACCTGCTCGGCGCGGGCGCCGACGCCCTTGTGCCGCTCGAAGAATGTCGCCCTGTAGAGATCGCCGTGGCGCATATCGCGGAGTTGTGATTCGACCTTGCCGGCCCGATCCGGAAACTCGCGCTTCAGCCAGTCGAGGAACAGGGCCTTGATCTGGTGGGGCAGCCGGAGCATGGTGTATCCCGCGCCGCTCGCACCCGCATCGGCGGCGGCATCAAGAATCGCCGGGATCTCGCTCTCGTTGAGCCCGGGGATGATCGGCGCGGTCATGACGCCGACCGGGATGCCGGCATCGGCGAGTTGCCTGACCGCGGCCAGTCGCTCGCGAGGTGCGCTGGCGCGGGGTTCCATCGCGCTGGCGAGACGGTTGTCGAGCGTGGTGATGCTGATGAACGCGCCGACCGCCTGGTGGCGGGCGAGTTCCCGAAGCAGGTCGATGTCGCGCGTGATGAGCCTGCTCTTGGTGACGATCCCAACGGGCTGGGCGAACTCGGCGCAGACTTCGAGCAAGCCGCGGGTGATGCGGAGTCTGGATTCGATCGGCTGGTAGCAGTCGGTCACGCCGCTGAGGGAGATGTGCTCGCCGTTCCATCCGGGCTTGCCGAACTCGGCGCGCGCGAGGGCGGGCGCGTCGAGCTTGGCCATGATCCGGGTCTCGAAGTCCAGCCCGCATGACATGCCGAGGTATTCGTGCCCGGGCCGCGCGTAGCAGTAGATGCACCCGTGCTCGCATCCGCGGTAGGGATTGATCGTCCAGTTGAAGGGAAGGTCCGGGCTGTCCACCCGGTTGAGGAGCGTCTTGGACTTGTCGGCGTAGACGCGGGTGGGAACGCCGCGGCCGTCGGGATGCTCGATCGCGAGTTCGTCGAGGTGTTCACCCAGCACGTGCAGACGGACATCCTCAAAGCGGTTGCCGGGGTTCAGTTGAGCCCCGCGGCCGCGGGCGGGGCCGCTCAGAAGGGCGTCAACGTGCTCGGCTGACCCGGTAGGGATGTCGGAATATCCAACCATACGCCAAATATACGGTCAATATTCGGGCTGTCAAGCGTGTTTGTTTGGATTGTGGAAAGTAATTCGGTCTGGATAGCCCCAACGCCTCTTTGTGCGGGGAAAATGCCCCAAATGGGGGAATTGCGGTGGGGGCTCGGCGACCGGTCGGGACAGCCATCCACACCGATCGTTCCGCCGCATGATCCCGACTTGGTGCTGCCAGTCCCATACGTGCCGCGAATCAACCTGAATCGGCTGGTCTTGATGGATCCGTGCCTCGCGTGTGAACTCGGCACGACGGTTTCGGCCCATCTCGCGGCAGGTTGTCGCCAGCGATGGCGCGGTCGGCGCGGATGCGTGCGCGGGGATCGTGGCGGATCATCAGGCGCGCTCAGGCGGGAACCGCGGGCGCTGGTGGGGGCGCGGGCGCATCGGCCTCGCGGAGGAGTTTGCGGCGGCGGAAGACGATGAGAAGCGTGAGGATGACCCAGAGGCCGATGAAGACCACAGGAATCGACCAAGCGACGATCGTCCACAGGACTGTCTGATTCTGCGAGTAGGTGGTGGCGTTGGCTCCGGCGAAGGTGGTCGGACCAACGGAGAACGCCGACACGGACATCTGGCTGGGACTCGTGTACGGCGTGATGGTCGTGATGTCAAGGATTCTCGCGACTGCGTCGGCTTCGGCGGCGACGGCGGTGTTGGTGCAGTCAAGCCCGATGGTGGTGAACCAGTCCGCGATGGTTGCCGCGCTGAGGCTTCCGATCGGCGCGCTCGCGACGCCATCGGCGACGGATACGCAGCGGCGGCTCGGGGCAACTTCGAGCCGCCGGGCCGACCCGTCCGCGAGTCGAACCTGAACCGCGGCGAGATAGGCCGCGCCGGACTCCGTGCTTGTCGTGGCTTGAAACGGCTGCTCCAACTTGATCGATGCGTAGGCGCCGGAGAGCGGCGTGAGAAGGGTCGTGCCGATGCTGGGGCCGCTGCTGGCCGCGAAGTTCCGCGCTGTCAGGCCGCCAAGCAGGAGCATCGACATGCCGGACCCGCACAGCAGCAGGTACGTCAAACCGAGAATCGCCCCGCCCAACCCGCCGCGACGCCGGATCTCCATCGGGCGTGTGATGATGCCGGTCTGCCGCAGGTCGTTTCCACACTCGGGGCAGTTCAGCGTGGTCAGGCCCGAAACCGGGTACTTGCACTTCTCGCACGAAGGCTGTTTCACGCCCTTGCGCGGCGGGGTGATCGTGACCCAGATCGCCCGGATCGCGAACGCGGCGATGACCACGAGGATGGTGAGGGGTGCGAAGGACCATGCGAGGAAGACTGGGCCGCCCATAAGGAAAGTCTATCGGAAATCGGTCGGCCGCATTACGGACGGGGCGGAAAGGCTCAGCCGGCCCGCTTGATGATGACCACCGTCACATCGTCCTGCTGGGGCTCGCCTTTCGCGAATGCGCCGGCATCGGCGGCGAGCGCTTCGGCGACGGCCGCGGCGGGAAGGTGGGCGTGGGTGCGCAGCGATTCGTGCACCCGTTGCAGGCCGTACTGTTCGCGCGTGCCGGTGTGGTCCGGTCTGGACCACTCGAACAGGCCGTCGGTGATCAGGGCTAGGACATCCCCTGGCGCCAGCTCGACCGAGCGGGCAGGGCCGAACTGGGAGTCGGCCGTGATGGCCAGGGGCGCGCCCTGCGGGCCGATCTCTTCGACCCGGCCGGAGGCACGCACGAGCACGAGCATCGGCCCGTGCCCCGCCGAGAGCAGGCCGAGCGGTGCCTCCGGGCCGCGCCGCGTGTCGATCAGCACGCTGACCATGGTGATGAACCGGCCGTCCGGGAGGTCGTCGGCCAGCAGGCGGTTGACGCGCGCGGTGAGTGAGGCAAGGTCGCCGTCGTGCTGGCTCGCGGCCCGCACGTACGCCCGGCACGCGGCCGTAACCATCGCCGGCCCGATGCCGTGGCCGCTCACATCAGCCAGAGAGACGATCCAGTTGCCATCGGGGAGTTGTTGCCAGTCGTAGTAGTCGCCGCCGGTCTGGTCGGCGGGGCGGTTCCATCCGGCGATGTCGAAGCCGGTGATCGCCGGGGCAGCGCTCGGCAGCAGCGCGCGCTGGATCGATGTGGCGGTGCTCAGGTCGCGTTCGACCTGGTCCATGCGGAGGCGGGTATCCGCCTCGCGCTGGGCCGCTTCAAGGTGGGTGCGGATCTCGCGGGCCACCCACGCGGCGGCGATGCCGCTGATCAGGATGATGACCGGGTTGCTGATGTAAGCCGCGTGCGGCAGGCCGGTCGTCGGGCGCGGGATGTCGAGGATGTACTCGACATAGAGCATCGCGCCCGCGTAGCCCGCGGCCCCGACCAAGCCGCCCAGGATGCAGAGCATCGGGCGCAAACGCAAGGTGTTGAGGGTGATGAGCAACCCGTAGGCGAGCAGCGGCGGAGCGCACAGCACGGCCCACGGGGGGATCGTTCCGGGGATGGTCTGGAGCAGGATGATCGCCGTGGGGACGAGGCTCTCGAACACGACCGTGAACAGCAGGAACCACGGGGGTAGACCTCGCTCGCGCGCGTTGAGCCATCGCGCGTAGAAGACGATGCCGACCTGGAGCACGAGCAGGACCGCCAGGCCCAGAAAGCCGGCCATCGGGATGCGCTCGTCGGGATCCTGCGACAACTCCCGCGAGATCACGAACACGAAGATGAGCCCGAGCGCGATCATGGCCGCGTAGGCGCGGCCGACCTCGCTCCGCAGGGCGGCCTTCTGAAACGCGGGAGATTCCTTCATCGCGGCGGGCGGGGGCATGGTGGCCGTGCAGTCTAACGGGAGTCCGCGGCGGTGGTGGCGTCCTACTCTTGCCCGCAATGACCCCACGCCGCCCCACGCGCCAGATTGTCGTCGGTGATGACCGTGTCGGAATCGTCCGCATCGGCGGCGGAAAGCCGAACAACGACGGAACGCCGACGACGGCCGCGCCGGTCTCGGTGCAGACGATGACCGCAGGCTACACGCACGACATCGACAAGTGCGCCGCCGAGATCAACAAGCTCGCGGCGGGCGGGGCCGACATCGTGCGTGTGGCGGTGCCGGAGAAGAAGGATACCGAGGCTCTCAAGGAGATACTGCCGCGGGTGCAGGTCCCGATCGTGGCGGATGTGCACTTCCACTTTCAGCGCGCGCTGGAGGCGGTGGAGGCGGGCGTGCACAAGATCCGGCTCAACCCGGGGAACATCAACGATCGCAAGCAGGTTATCGACGTGATCCAGGCGTGCAAGGCGCGCAGGCTCCCGATCCGCGTGGGTGTCAACGAGGGCTCGATCATCGAGCGCAAGGACAAGCAGAAGCGGATGAAGGAGCTCGGCGCGGTCTTCAGCGAGCAGAAGCACGGGTACCTGCTGGCGATCATGATCACCAAGCTCGAGGAATACCTCGACATCTTCTACGAGCAGGATTTCTACGACGTCGCCATCAGCGCCAAGAGCATGGACGCCCAGGTCGTGATCGACGCGTACACCGAGATCAGCAAGCGGTTCGACCATCCGCTGCACCTGGGCGTCACCCACGCGGGGCCGAAGGAGACCGGGTGCATCCGTTCCATCGCCGCGCTCAGCGCGCTGCTGTGCAACGGGATCGGCGACACGGTTCGGATCAGCTACGCCAACGATCCGATCTACGAGGTGCAGGACGGGCTTGAACTGTTGTGGAGCCTGGGCCTGCGTGAGCGGAAGGGCGTGGACCTGATCGCCTGCCCGACGTGCGGGCGCATCCAGGTGGACCTGTTCACGCTCGTGCAGGATGTCCGCAAGCAGTTGCAGGCGATCGAACTCCCGATCAAGGTGGCGGTGATGGGCTGCATCGTCAACGGACCCGGCGAGGCCGAGGGCGCGGATGTCGCGGTCTTTGCCGGCGACCGGCGCGGCATCATCTACGTGCAGGGCGAGAAGGTCGCCAACGTGACCGAAGAGGAGATCCTGCCGCGGCTGATGCACGAGTGCCGCGAGTTCGAGGCGAAGGTGAAGCGCGGCGAGGCGAAACTGGGTGAGAAGAAGGTGGACATCATCCCGCCCGATCCGATCGGGGAGTTGGGGAGCGGGTTCGAGAAGATCGCCGGCGGCAACGTCGAGCAGTTGCACACGCTGACGGTTGGAGGGGTGGGAGGGGTGGGGGGGCGGTGAGGTCTTGCTCCCTCGAAAGAGGCGATAGACGCCAGAGGCTGACGCAGAGGGCGCGGAGAGATGCTTGGTGAACCAGGCCATGGTTCAAGTGTGTTCTACAGACCCATCTGACACGCCCTCCTCCGGTCCTCCGCGAAACCCTCGTTCTTCTCCGCGCCTTGCCTTGTCATAAGAAGCACGCCCGATGATCACACCCCCCTGGCTGGTGCGATGGCTCGATGTGCCGTGCGAGAATCCCGCGTTCCCGCTCACCATTCACGATGCGGAACGCGAGTGTGCCCGCATGAAGGCGGCGCCGTGCGCGGGCCTGGCGCGCCCCGTGGTTGTGCTCGCGGGGTACCGTGCCTGGGCGATGATGCCGCGGGGAATCGTGCGAGACCTGCGGCGGCTGACCGGTGCGCCCGAGGATCGATTTCTGCCGATCGCGTTCCCGTGGTCGAGCGACATCCCTCGAATCGCGGCCGGTGTGTGTCAATCCGTCGATCGGCGCTGGCCCTCGGCGGATGAGCGGTGGACCATCGAGGTCGATGTTGTCGGCGTCTCGATGGGGGGACTGGTCGCGAGGGCCGCGGCGGGCGAGTCGACGCGCCGGGGCCCGAGCAAGAGGCTGCGGATCGCGCGGTTGTTCACGATCGGAACACCCCACCGGGGCGCCAGGCTCGCCGCGAGGCTGCCGGTCGCCGTCGATGCGGGCTCGCGGCAGATGCGGCCCGGGTCGGAGTTCATGAAGCGGCTCGACGAGGAACGGCGAAGCGCCGATTACGAGCTCGTCTGCTACGCGCGGCTGCGCGACACCTGGGTCGGTGCTTCGCGGACCGCGCCGGAAGGCCGTGCTCCACACTGGGTCAGCGGCCAGTTGATCCTGAGCCACAACCTGATCACGCAGGACCGCCGCATCATCGCGGACATCGCGCGGCAGTTGCGCGGCGAGGGCAGCCTGGCCCGCGAGGACGGCGAGCCCCCGTGCGATTGAACCGCCGGTTGGGGCGTGACCGGCGGGCGCCATGATCAACACACGAGCGCACGGATCTCGACACCCGCGGATTCGAGCGCGGAGCGTACCGCCCTCGCGGCCGCGAGCGCGCCAGGTGTATCGCTGTGGATGCAGATGGTCTGTGCGTGAAGATCGACCTCACGGCCGCTCTCGGTGACAACGCGGTGGTTCACGGCGATCTGCACGGCCTGCGCCGCGGCCTGGGCCGGGTCGGAGATCACCGCACCGGGGTGGGAACGCGCTCGCAGCGTCCCATCGTCCTCGTACCGCCTGTCGGCGAAGGCTTCGGCGGCCGTGGCAAAGCCCATGGACCTCCAGACCTCTAGCGCGAGAGAGCGTGCCTGGCCGACCAGAACGATGGATTCGCCGAAACCCTCGGCCGCGCGGGCGATCGCGGCGGCGATGGCCGGGCTGAGGTTGGCGGCGTGGTAGAGCGCGCCGTGAGGCTTGATGTGCTCGAGGTGTCGGCCTCGGGAGGCGGCCGCCGCGGCCAGCGCCGCGAGCTGGTCTCGAACCGTCGCTTCAACCTGTTCGGGTGCGAGGTTCATCGCCACGCGCCCGAAGTTGGGGCGGTCGGGATAGCCCGGGTGCGCGCCGATCGCGACCCCGCGTGCGAGCGATTCTCCGACGATCTCGGACATGGTGCGTTCATCGCCCGCGTGTCCAAGCTCGCCGCACGCGATGTTGGCGGAGGTGACGATCTTCAGCAAATCTCGATCGATGGCGAGCCTCGCGGGCTCGCTCGACTCGCCGAGGTCGGCGTTGAGGTCGATGCTCGCCGCGCGACGAGCGCCGGTGCGGCCGCAACCCGTTCGGTTGATGGTTTCGCTTCGCACCCGAGACCCTCGTTCGCCGGGGAACAGTTGAGCGCGCCCCGGATCATGCGGACTCGGGATGTGACGGTTCAGGTCGTCCTCGCGGCGGATGCCGAGCCCGAGCGCCTCAGAACGCGAGACCTGCTCGAAGCGGACGGTGTCGCCCGGGCGAAGTTGCCCGAGAGCCGGGAAGTCAACGGATGCGACACACGCGACCACCGGGTACCCGCCCGTGGTCGGGTGGTCGCACAACAGGATGATCGGGTTGCCATCGGGCGGGAACTGCACCGTGCCCCAGGACATGCCCTCGGTGGTCATGCGGCCGTCGGAGGGCCGGGCGCTCGGAGCCAGCCCGCCTTCGAGGCGCACGCCGATGCGGTTGGAACTCTGAGCCACACAAAACTCGGCGGACCAGAACGCCGCGAGCGACGATGGGGCTATCGAGGCCGCCCGCGGCGTCTGAACCGCACGAATCGAGCGACGCGGCGCGAGGGCTTGCACGACATGCGAACCCACGACTCGGGTCTGATCCGTGAGTGGTGCGTTCGGCGGCGTGCCGAACTCGATCCGGTCGCCTCTACGCAGCCCGCGCCCCTCGACGCCGCCGAAACCCGCCCCGAGGTGGGTGGATGCGCTCCCGAGCACCGAAGGAACCGAGATTCCGCCCGCGATACAGAGGTATGTCCGCGCGCCCTCGGAGTTGCGGTCGATGACGAGGTGCTCGCCGGGGCGTACCGGTATGGTCATGCCGTGGTCGATGCGCCGCGCCCGACCCGAAACCTCGCGGACAGCGGCTTCGAATTGCCCGCCGACCAGCGCGACGACCGCATCGTGCTCGAACTCGAAGCGTCCGCCGGTCAGGGTGAGTTCGATCGCCGCCGCGCCGTCGGGGTTGCCGACCAGCCGGTTGCCGATGCGCAGGGAGAGCGGATCGACCGCCCCGCCGACGGGGACGCCGATGTGCGAGTGGCCCGGCCTGCCGAGGTCCTGCACGGTCGCGAGCAGTCCGGCATCGATGACGCGGAGCAAGCCCATGCTCAGGTTCCTCCGCGGGTGCGAGAAGCCAAGCGGTTGAACTCGTCGAGGTCGATCGGCTCGAAGCGCACGCGGTCGCCCGGCGCGAGGAGCGTGGGCGGATCGCGGTGCGCATCAAAGAGCGCGAGCGGCGTGCGGCCGATGATCCGCCACCCGCCGGGGCTTGCCTGCGGGTAGATGCCGGTCTGGTCGCCGGCGATGCCGATACTCCCCGCCGCGACCCGCGTGCGGGGTTGGGCGTGCCGCGGCGTGTGCAGGTCGGGGGAGAGGCCGGTCAGGTAGGGGAAGCCCGGTGAGAATCCGACAAACGCAACCGTGTAGACGGGCGAGGCGTGCAGTCGCGAGACATGTTCAATGCCGACCCCGCGTGCCCGGGCGATCGCCTCCAGATCGGGCGCGACGGCGGCGTCGTAGCACGCGGGGATGGCGACGGTTCGCGAAGATCGCAAGGCTGCCGGAGAAGACCCGAGCGATTTGAGGACTTCTCGAACCGCACGCTCGACCGCTACCGCATCCATTCGCATCGGGTCGAACGTCAGCAGCAGCGTGCGGTACGCGGGTGTCGCGTCGAGCAGGCCCACGAGCCCGGTGCGTCTGATTGAAGCAACCTCCGCGAACGCCGCGTGCACGCGCCGGAGCGTGGACTCCGCGTCACCCGCGAACTCGATGCGAAGGCACCGCTCCCCGAACCACGAGAGTTCGGCGCTGGCGTGCGGCGTGGACATCGCGGACGATCAGGAGAGGGTGACGATGGCGGCGAGCGCGAAAAACCGATGTGTCCGGGAGTGGAAGACAAGGGGGGTGTTGGGCTCAGACGACGTTGCTCGGCGACTGGCCGTTGATCGTCGGCATGGCCGGCGCGGCAAAGCACGCGCGGCCCGTGCCGCAGCGGCGCGGGTGAACCGGCTGGTCGTCCGGGCCCAGCACTTCCTGGGTGCGGGCACACAGGTACACGCGCGTCTCCGAACCCTCGTGCACGGTGCCGGGCACGGCCTGCCGCGGGTCGCAGTACATCATCTTGTGCCGGAGGTTGAGGCAGCAGGGCTGCAGGTTGACAGGGGCTTCCCAGTTCATGCGTCCACCTCCGTCTTGCGCCCGGCGGCGATCAGCGTCGCCCGCCGCACGGCGACCGGCAGCAGCCGGACCTTATACGCGTTGTCGGTCATCGGCTTGGCGCCATCGCCGGCCACGTCGCACGCTCTACGCAACGCCGCATCGTCGTCAACACTCACGCCCTTGAGGGCCTCCTCGACCTTCGGCAGATCCCACGGGATCGGAGCCACCGCGCCCGCGCACACGCGGGCAGAGCGGATCTTCGCGCCGTCGAGTTCGAGCGAGACCGAAGCGGCGACCAGCGGCCAATCGAACGACTGCTTCTCCTTGATCGCGTAGAACCCGCTCCGTGGCGCGGCGTCGCAGGTGATGTGCGTGATCACCTCGCCGGGCTTGAGCACGTGCTCGGACCTGATCCCCTGGTCCGGCCCGTGAAAGAGTTGAGCGATCGGGAGCGACTTGCGGTCCGAGCCGACAATGTGCACGACGCCGTTGCACACCATCAGCGCGGGCGCGAGGTTCGAGGGGTGCACGATGTGGCACGGACCGCCGCCGAAGATCGCGTGGAACTTGTTCTCGCCCTCGATCGAGTAGCACGTCGAACCGCCCTTCTTCAGGCAGTCGAACTGCTCGTGCCGGTAGTACCAGCACCGCGGGCGCTGGAGCAGGTTGCCCGCCGCGGTGCCGATGTTGCGGACCTGCGGGCTTGCGGCGGTTCCGACCGAGAGCCCCAGCACGGGCGCCAGCCGCTTCACGACATCCGAGGCCGCGATCTCGGCCATCGTGGCGGTCGCCTCGATGCGGACCTTGCCGCCGGCTTCGGCGATCGGCGCCCCGTCGGGCTGCGAGCGCAGCCGCTTGATGTTGACCAGCGCATCGGGCTGGATCAGTCCTTCCTTCAGGTGATCGACAACATCCATGCCCCCGGCCTTGAGCATGGGCAGCGAGAACCGTTTCTCGGCCAGCGCGGCGGCGGCCTCGTCGAACGTCCGGGGTTGCACGTACGCGAAGGGGTTCACGCGGCGCCTCCTTGGCCGGCCGCGAGTGCGGCCAGGACTTTGTCGGGTGTCAGCGGCAGGTCTCGAACCGGGCGACCGATGGCGTTGAACAGCGCGCAGGCGGTCGCGCCCGCGGTGGGGATCGTCGGCGGTTCGCCCAGCGCCTTGAACCCGGACTGGCCCTTGGACCACAGCACGGGCTCGATGTGCGGCATGTCGCCGGGTCCGAGGATCTTGTACGACTCGAAGTTGTCGTTCACCATCGCGCCGGTGTTGCGGTCGAGCAGCTTGTTCTCGAACAGCGCGAACGACAGGCCCTGGATCACGCCGCCGATGATCTGGCTCTCGGCGGTCTTGCGGCAGATCACCCGCCCGCACGACTGGATCGCCACGACGTGCCGAAGATGGATCACGCCGGTCTCGGTGTCCACATCGAGCTTCACGAACTGCACACCGTTGGAGTGGCCGTCTCCGCGCTCGCCCTTGCCCTTGTTGGCCGTGATGCCGTCGTTGGGCAGCTTGCCGCAGGCTTCCTCCCACGTCAGGTACTTCTCGCCGTTGCGGAGCACCACGCCGTCCTTGATGCTGAACTCATCGGGCTTGGCGTTCGCCTGCGTCGCCAGCAACTCAAGCAACTGGGTCTTGGCGGCCTTGGCCACGGCGGTCATCGTCGGCGCGGTGGTCGGGGTGGTCACCGAACCGCCCGAGCCGGGGCCGGGCGGGAGTGTCGAGCGGCCGATCTTGACCGAGACGTACTTGAGCGGGATGCCCAGGGCGTCGGCGGTCACGATGCCCATGCCGGTGCGCTGGCCGGTGCCGATATCCTGCGTGCCCGTGCGGCTCTCGACCGAACCGTCGCGTGCGATCACGACCTCCGCCGCGCCGCCCGGGCCGGCGCTCCCCCAGCCGGCGGCGCCGGCTCCGTAGCCGGTCCGCAGCGCCGAGTTCTGCGAGCCGTTGGGCTTGCGGTTGCTCCAGCCGATCAGTTTCGCGCCCGCCTCGAACATCTTCCTGTGCTCGCCGCCGGCCAGTTTCATGCGGAGCGCGAGCGGGTCCATGCCGAGTTTCGCGGCGACCTCATCGAGCATGAGTTCTTCGGCGAACGCGGCCTGCGGATGGCCGGGCGCTCGGAAGGCCCGCGGACCGCCGCCGTTGAAGCTCACATCGTCGTGTAGTTTCTTGATCTCTCCGAGCTTGTACCGGCCGGACGGGATGCTCGCGCCGCCGCCGCCGCCCGCGACACCGGTGCCGCCCCACGTGCGAATCTCGCCGCCGACCGGCGAGCCGTCCTTCTTGAAGCCGATGCGGGCGAGCGTGCGGCTCGACGGGCGGTTGCCGGTGTCGAGGTGCTCCTCGGACCGGTTGCAGAACATGTACGCCGGGCGCTTGTATTTGGCCGCGAGTTGGGCCGCGGTGGTCAGTTCCTTGCCCGGACCTCCGAGTTTCGACCCGAAGCCGCCGCCAACGTACTCGCACACCAGCTCGAAGTCGCCCTGGCCAAGCCCGAGCGGCCCGCCCAGCCCGTCGCGTGACGACGATGTGCCCTGTGTCGAGGCGTACACCGTGGCGCGATCGCCGCGATGATCGACCGCGCCGCCGTGCGTCTCCAGCGACGAGTGCGTCTGGACGGGCGTCGTGTACACGGCCTCGTGCGTCACCTCCGCGCCGTTCATGTTGTTCTGGCCGTCATCGCCGATGTCGGGATTATCCTTGACGGTGTCGGAGATCTGTGTCTTGACCGGCGTCCGCTTCCACTTCGGCGCAAGGGCCCTGAGGGCCCGTTTGGCCGCCCGCGGCGAGTCGGCCGCGATGTACCCGATCGACTGGCCGTGGTACGTGCACGACTTGCCTCGCACCTGCATCTCGACGACACCGGGCGTCGCTTTCGCGGCGGCCTCGTCGGCGCTCACGAAGTCGGCCGCGCCCCACGGGCAGCGGATGAACACGATGTAGAGCGAGTTGGGCAGGTGGTAGTCCTTGCCGTACTTCGCCGAGCCGGTCACCTTCGGCACCGCGTCAAGGCGCGATGCATTGTCGTTCACCGAAGCGCCCATGTTCGACGGGCGGTTTGTTGTCGGCATGTGGGACGGGATGAGCGTCGCTTCGTCGAGTGGTTTCATGGCTCAGGCTCCCTCCATCTTCTGGTCCATGATCGGCGCCTGCCCCGAGGCTTCCAGCGCGGCGTTGAAGATGTTGGTGTAGGTGCCGCATCGGCAGAGGTTGCCGGAGAGGCCCTTCTTGATCTCCTCGAGCGTCGGCTTGGGGTTGTCGTTCAGCAGCGCCCGGCAGGCCATGACCAGCCCGGGTGTGCAGTACCCGCATTGCAGACCGTCGTGCCGGACGAAGCTCTCCTGCACGGGGTCGAGCTTGCCGTCCCTGGCGAGCCCTTCGACCGTCGTGACCTGCGCGCCCACGGCGTCGAGCGCGAGCATCATGCACGAGTTGACGAGCTTGCCGTCAACGATCACCGAGCACCCGCCGCAGGCGCCCCGGTCGCAGATCTCTTTGGATCCGGTGAGGTTCAGGTGAAACCGGAGCGCTTCCAGCAGCGTCGTCGCGGGCTCGACCTTGACGGCCAGCGGCTTGCCGTTGATGTTGAGCGTGACATCGACCGGCTCCGGCCCGTCGATGAGCATCGCCGCCGACTTCGGAACTTCGCGACCGAGCAGCGCGTTGGCGCGCGATTCGGAAGTCGCCGAGAGCGAGGACACCGCGGCCGATGCGCCCAGCGTCTTGATGAACGACCGGCGCGAGACGCCGTCGCCGTTGGACTTCGGGTCTCGGATCAGGCCGTCAGCATCCGCGTTGGCGCGGCCGCAGTTGCACGAGCGGCCGCAACCCGGGCCGGTGGGCGCGTTGTGAACAGAGTCGTCGGGCATGGGAAAGCTCCTGCCGTGGAAGGAACAGTCTACCGCGCCGATGGGAACAAGGTGGCATCGGCGCGCTAATGCGAACAGTTCGCAACGGGGCACGTCGGGCGGCCATGAAAAAACCCGCCGGGATGGTGCGGCGGGTTCGTCAGAATCCGGAGGCGAAATCGGCTCAGGCCTTCGAGCCGGCCTTGCTCTTGAGCCGCTTGGACAGGCGGCTTTTGCGGCGAGCGGCCTGGTTCTTGTGGATCACGCCCTTCGCGGCGGTGCGGTCGATCAGTTTCGCAGCCTTGTTGAACGCCTCGCCGGCATCCGCGGCCGAGCCGTGCGCGAGCTTGTCGAGGAACTCCTTGATCGCGCCGCGCATGGTCTTGAGGCGCCACCGGTTGCGGGCGGCGTTCTTGGCGTTCTGGCGGATGCGTTTTTCGGCGGTCAGGGAGTGGGCCATAGGGGGAGAAGTATCGCAGGCTCCGGGCGGGAATCAAGCGCGATGGGGGCAAGAATCCGAACAAACACTGAGTTCGCCCCGTCCAACTTGCCAACGGGCGGGTGCAGGCTTAGGCTTTCCCGCCTTTGCGGGCGTAGCTCAATTGGATAGAGCACCTGACTACGGATCAGGAGGTTTCTGGTTCGACTCCAGACGCCCGTGTTCCCCGCAACGAGCCTTTTCCCCGACCATCGCCCGTTTCGACGGGCGTTGTCGTTTTTGCTGGCGGGATTGCGGGTATAGGTCGAACGACGACCTGCGCCGGGGCGGCTTGCGGCCCCCCCCCTTCCTCCTCGACGACGTACATCGGGCGCTGCTGCACGTTCTTGAAGATGTATCCGACGTAGGTAGCCAACATGCCGAGCATGAAGAGTTGGACGCCGCCGATGAAGAGGATGACGCAGGCAAGGAAGGCAAAGCCGCGCGGCACGCCGAGAGTCGTCGGCGTTTCGGCGCCCATGATCAGCCGCTCGACGACGACGTAGATCGCGAGCAACGCGGCCAGGGCGATGACACCCGCGCCTAGCCAGGTGCTGATGCGCAAGGGGACCATCGAGAACGAACAGATGCCGTCGAGCGCGAGTCGCACGAGCTTGAAGAAGCCGTAGCCGGTCTTGCCCGCAAGGCGCGGGTCGCGGTCGAACAGGAGCGGTTCCTGCCGGAAGCCGGCCCACGGGACCAGGCCGCGGATGTAGCGCGGGTTCTCCTTGCACGACCGGACGACCTCGATCACGCAGCGGTCCATGAGGCGGAAGTTGCCGGTATCGATGGGGATGTCGATCTCGCTGATGCGACCGAGCAGCCGGTAGAACAGGTAGATGGCGACCTTCTTGGGGATCGGGTCGCCGCGGCGCTTGCGGCGCTGGGCGTAGACGACATGCACGCCTTCGCGCCAGCGCTCGACCATCCGCTCGATCAACTCGGGCGGGTCCTGCAGGTCGGCGTCGATGAGGACCGCGGCATCTCCGACGGCGCGGTCGAGCCCCGCAGCAACGGCGATCTCGTGGCCGAAGTTGCGGGAGAACGACACAAATCGGACACGGGGATCAGCCGCGGCCAGTTCGCGGAGCACGCCGAGCGTGTTGTCGCGTGATCCGTCGTTGACGAAGATCAGTTCGTGATCCGCGGCGGCTTTCGAGACCGTCTCCGTGAGCCGCTTGTGCAGCGTGGGGAGGTTCTTTTCCTCGTTGCAGCAGGGGATGACGACCGAGAGTTTCATGGCGGGGTGGCGGGAGACGCCGAGCGTACCTGATGAGGCGTGTTGAATCCAGCACAATCAGGGCGGGGGCGGCGTCAGAATGTTGCCCATGCTGACCCAGCAGGGCAACGGATTCCGGTCCTGACCCGTGGATTGTGCGGGCGAGCGTGCGTGGATGGAGAGGGTCGATGGGCGATCGGATGAGGGTACTTCGACAACGAACATCTTCCATCGCCTTGATGTTCGGAAGTCGCGGCGTTCCAGCACGAGCGTGTGCGGTTGTGCAACCCCGTTCAGTTCGATACCGAGTTCAACGGCGTGGGCGTTGGGCAATCGGCGCAGGTCGTGCTCGGTGAGGGCGGCGTGGAGGACGACGCGGCGGGGAACGGTGCCTGGGGGGAGGGCAACGGTGCGGGTCGCGCGTCGGCCGCCATCGGCGGTGGGATGGAGCCACGAAGCCGGGCGGGGCGGCGTGGATTCACGCCAGGCGACGATCGGCGACGCGTCGAGGACTTCGGTCCCGTCGGCCCACTTCCAGCCGGTGAGCGGGGCGAGTCCGGGCACGGGCGCTGCGCGGTCCAGGTTGAGGTGAACCGTGTCGCGGCGCGTGATCGACCCCTGTTCAAGCATCCGCGTCACGATCGGCGGTCGAACGTCGAGCGACGAGCCGTCCTCGCCCTCGAACGTGAGCAAGTTCACGAGGCGGGCATCGCCATCGGGTTCGATGGTGAAGGGGATGATGCGATCCCAGGGCACGAGGATGTTGGAGCCTTCGCGCGTGGTGAATGGAACGTCGGGCATGGCGCGCTGGGCGATGCGCACCTGCTGCGGCGTGGGGTTGGAGAGTTCGTTGGGAGCCCACGGGTTGCGGGAACTCACGAAGATGTCGGATCGCAGCAGCGTGCGTTGCAGGGGCGGGCCGGCTGACCAGTAGGTCTCGAACACGCCGGGGCGGAGGCGGTCGAAGCGCGGCATCCCCGTTCTTGCCGCACGGGCGTTGAGCGAGAGGGGCACGAAGAGCGCGCCCGGCGGCGGGCTGGGCGCGAGCGCGGCGAGCGAGGCGACCATTCTCGCGTCAAGGCTGGAACTTCGCTGGTAGACGCGCTGCATGCCGAGCATGCAGATTCCGCCCGCGGCGGTCAACACCAGCACGACGGCCGCTCCCAGACAGCGCGGGAGCGAGGCCTGCCAGAGTGGGCGCAGAACGGACGAGGCGAACCAGAACACGGCCGCGATGACCAGCGAGAGTCCCAGGATCGGGACATACAGCGTGCGTGGCGGGAACGTCTGCCCCCTGACGGCGGCGACCGGGAGGATCGCGAGCACCGAGATCAGGCCTCCAAAGAGCGCGAGCCAGACGGCGCGGCTCCTGGTCGGACTTGGTTCTGCGACTTCGCGGTGTGGGCGCGCCGCGGCGGCGATTACGCACGCCACGGCCGCGAGCGAGAGGGCGGCGAGCCAGACCCACGCGACGGAAGTCGTGGCGACTCGCCAACCGATCTGGACCGATCCTGTCAGTGCGATGCGGGCGCCGTCGCCCCAGAGCATGTCGTTGAGCATGTGCCAGACCTGACCCGCGCGCGCGGCCAAGTCGGCGGGGGTCACCATCCGGCCGGCGCTGCCGCGCTCGCCCTTGCCCGCGGTCGCGAGCATGAGGCAAACAAACGCGATCTGCGTCAACCCGAGGATGAATGTCGAGCCAAGGGCGCGAGCGAGCCTCGTTCGGACGGGTTGATCCGTCGGGCACGCGGCGAGATAAAGCAACGGCAGTGCGCCGATCGCGGCTCCCGGCTGCTCATAGAAGAACGGGATGGCCGCGGCAATGACCGACATCGGCGCCAGTTCGCGCCAGGAACGCAAGGACGCCGGTCCTCGCGACCAACGAGCCGTGGCGATGCCCAGCCAGAGGAAGAGCGCGGTCCCGATCGCGGTCGAGGTGGTGCAGAGCCAGAGCGAGACCTCATGGTGAAGCGGGCAGGCCAGGAACAGGAGCGAAGTCGAGGCCGCGATTCCGCGCGAGCCGGTGACGCTTCGGACCAGACGGTACAGCAGCAGGCAAGCCAGCCCGTGCATCGCGGCGACGAAGATGTGGATGCCACGGTCGTAGCCGTCGAGGTAGGAGCGGACGAAGAAAAGGAAGACCTGGTGGGCGGGTCGCCAGAAGTAGGGTTTGTCGCTCCAAGGGTCGAACTCGGCAAGCGGCGGCGGCTTTCCCGTGACCGGGTCGATCAGGCTGAAGGACCAATCGTCCGTGCTTCGGCCCAGTTGGCCGCCGAGGCCGAGCGTGGTGAACAGCCACAACACGATCGCGAATGCGGGGTACGCGAGCCGCGAGACGGAAAATGGTCGGGTGTCGGCCATCGGAGCGGTAGCATACCGGATCGTTTGTTCGGTTGCAAGTCGGTTTATCGGTTTTTGTGAGGATCGGCAGAATCCGCACCCTGTTCGGGTGATTTGGCCTCGTGCAATGGGATAAAGGGTTGCTCCAAGGTGCCCGAAAGAGGTGGTAGTTCTTCCCCGACATCGGGGCTCGGGAGGGTTTCGAGTTTCGGTATTCGTGCCAGGAGCGCGAGCGAAGCCATTCTCAGGACCGTGGAAGTGGCGAAAGCGAGGGTGTATCCGACCTGGGCGTGTGATGTGGCCTCGCGTGCGGGCTGCTCGATCAGGAGTGCTCCGCCGATGAGTGAACCCAGCAACGTCATGGTGAACAGCCCGACGTTGAACTTGCTCATCACGCTCGTGCGTTCGTTTTCGGGGATGGTGTCGAAGGCGAGCAGGAAGACCGCGAGTTCCTGGGCCCCAAGGGCGACACCGGTGATGATCTGGACGATGAACATCCACTCGATGGAATCATCGACGAGCCAGAGAATCGGGAGCGGGACGACGGCGAGTCCGCCGAGTCGCAGCAGTGCGCGGGACCCATGGCCGTGGGCGATACGGCCGAGAAGCGGGAGGATGAGGGCCTTGCTGAGGATCGGCGTAGCGGCGAGGGCGGCGAAGAGGAAGTAGTTGTCCTGGAGGCCGCGCTCCCGGAGCAGGAAGGGCACGAGAAAGGGCGTCGAAACCTGGTTCGCGAGTTCATGGCCGAGGCGGTAGGCGAGGAACCGCCCGCCCGGCCCGTGGCGGTAGCGGCCGAAGAGTTCGCGCCAGGAGACGGCGCGAAGCCCGGGCGGGATCGGCTGCGGCTCGGTGTGTCGGTGGAGATAGAGCGCCGAGAGCAGTCGGCAGACGCAAGCAATGGCGAAGAGGGATGCGAAGGCGCCGAACTCGTGCCCGGCGGCGCGGCCCGCGGCGAGCACCCAGCCGCCGATGAGCATCGACAGCACGATGACGAGGTTGAGCCAGCGGTTACGCTGGGAAAAAAAAGCGGGGCGGACCGAGCGAGGAACGATGGTGGAGATGAAGGTGGTCCAGGTGTTGGCGCAGGCCCAGGCCGCGCCCCAGTAGATGGCCGCGAACAGGAACAGGAGCGTCGCGGGCATGTCGCCCAGGAGCCCGCCGATGGCCAGCGGGAGGAACGTCAGAGCCTGGACAAGGGCTGTCCAGACGACCCACCGCTTGTGTGAACCGAGCATCCGCACCACGCGGTGCGAGGCGAGCTGCATGAGCGAGCCGCAGACTTTCGGCACGGAATCCAGAAACCCGACGACGGCCGCGGACAGGCCGAGCGCGACGCCGAAAGCGCCGATGCTGGACTCGCCGACGGCCCACATGACGCAGTACCAACTGCCGTCACGGGTGCTGAGCCGGAGGTTGCGACGGGTATCACTCAGACGCGAGCCGGTCGGCCTGCTCATCGGGTCGGCGCTCCGAAGCCGAGTTCGCGGAGCGAATCGACGAGGGCGAGCTTGATGATCCGCCAGGCGCGGCCGGGCCGGCGGGCGAAACGCTGGTTGACCTCGAGTTCGAGCCCGGCGTAGGCCCGATCCGGGAACTGTGTGCGGAGGTGGGTGGTCAGGCCGTCGTCAGTACCGCGGTAGGGCGTGTTGAAGCCCAAGCGGAGGGGTGCGGAGCCGTGAAGCCGGAGTTTGGCGGCGAGAGCGGACTTCCAGGCGCGCGCGAAGGCGGCTTCGCGTGGGCGGGCGGGGTCGAAGAGCAGGCCGACATCCACGTCGCGGGTGCGGCCGCGGAGAACGGGCGTGAAGGTGTGGATGGAGATGTGCAGCATCTGCCGGTGCGATCGCGCGGAATCGCGGACCTGGCGTGTCACGGACTCGCGGTAGGGGGAGTAATACCGCTGGAGGATCGCCGCGCGGGCGGTGTCGTCGAGCGGGGCGGAGATCGACGAGAACAGAGAGGGGTTGTCGGGCGAGCGGTTCAGGTCGACCAGGAGTCGAGAGACCAGCGCCGCGGTGAGCGGGGCGGGCAGAGAGGTAGCCAGGTGCGTGGCGAGGTCGAGGGCGCCGGGGTCCCAGCCGCGGTGGGAGTGGAGCAGGCGATCGCGGGCGCGGAAGTGTGCCGCGTAGTCGCTGGGGATGAGGTTGCCTCCGTGCTCGCAGGTGAGAAGAAGGCTTGGGGCGGTGGGCATGGCTGGGGATGCCGGGTCGGACGCTCAAACCAAGTCCGAGCCCTTCATGGTTGAGCGCGCCGCCTTGATATCGGCTTGAAGCCGATGCGACGGTCAGATGCCGAGGAACATGGTTCCGTGCTCGAGGCAGTCGCAGAGGGAACGGTAGACGGCGGAGACGCGGTCGCGGTCGAGATCGACGCCTGCGAGCCGCGTTCGAGGGAGATCGTGGTCGACGAGGGCGCGGGTGAGGCGTCGGGCGAGCGCGCCGTGGTGAAGAATGAACTCGATGGGCAAGCGGGCGTCGTCGTCCTCGTCGGAGACGGGGCGGGTGCAGGCGATCAGGTGGCTCCAGAGCTCGCCGGCGGTGGCCTGCTCGGCGTTGAGCCCGAAGGCGCGGAGGTAAGCGGTATCGGTGATCACGGCGGCGTCGGCGTCGCGGACGCAATCGAGGAAGATGGCGCGGAGGGGTTCGACGGCCCAGGCCTGCTGGGTGTAGGTTTCGCTCCATCGCTGCCCGACCGTGGCCTGGAGGACGCCGGCGATGGCGGTGCAGAGCGCGATATCGGCGGCGGGGCACTCCTGCACGTCGAGCACCCGGATCTCGATGGCGTTACGGTCGAAGCGGGCGATCGCGCCGCGGGCATTGGCCCACTCGTAGCGGAGCGTGCCCGCGGGGTCGTGGGGCTCAAGTTCCTGGTAGATCGCGTTCAGGATGACTCGCTCGTAGTCGGCGCGGGAGTAGACGGGTTCGGGGATCACGCGGCCCGAGACTGCGGGGGCCTTGCGGGCGTTGGACTGGTAGACGTCGAGGCGGTTGTCCATCAGCCCGGTGAGCCGGCCGTCCATCATGGGGCTGGAGGCGGCGACGGCGGGGAGGATGGGCAGCAGGAGACGGATCGCGGCGTGGAGCCTGGCGAACTCGGCATCATCGGCGAAGGGGAGATTGAGGTGGACGGACTGGAGATTGGCCCAGCCGTGGCCGCGGCAGTCGAAGATGCGGTTGAAGGCCTCGTAGACGGGCGAGTAGTCGTGCGGCCAGAGTTTCATCTCGCCGAAGGGGTTCATCCACGGGTGCATGGCGGCGGGCATGAGGCGTGCGCCGAGCGGGCGCAGACGGGCGTGGATGTCGGCGATATTGCGCTGGAAGCGGTCGGCGAGGCCGTGGAAGCGGGGGACCGGGTCGGTGGTCTTGAGTTCGACGACATGGAGCGCGAGTTCGTTGGACCACGAGATGCCGTGCTCGCGTTCGAGTTCGGTCGGGTAGGGTTCGGCGGGATCGGGCGCGACGGCGTGGAGCAGTTGGTCCGTGGCGGGAAAGACATCGAGCGATCGATCGCGGACGATCATGTACTCGAGTTCGACGCCGAAGGCCTGGAAAAGGTGGAGCATGGGGGAGGCGGTGCGGTTTGGTGACGGTGTAGATGGCTACAGGAGATCGACGGATGAGGGGCGTGCGGTGTGGCCGTAGAGGCCGCGTTGCCAGTCGGCGGCCTGGGGGAGGGAGGGAGCGGGCGCGGAGGGCGCATCCGGCGGTGGGCCGTGGATGTGGTCGAGCCGGCGCAGGAAACTGCGCATGACGCGGTCGTAGAGGTCGTCGCGGAGGATACGGTCCTCGCAGCCGACATCGACGTTGGGGTTGTCGTTGACCTCGATCACATAGGCCTTGCTGCCAACCTGCTTGACATCAACACCGTAGAGGCCGTCGCCGATGAGGTTGGCGGCGTTCACGGCCGCCTTGACAACGCTTCGGGGCGCGCTCTCGATGGGGAGACCCTCGACGCGCCCGAACCGGCGGCGTCCGGCGGAATCGGCCTTGGCGATCTGCCAATGGCCGCGGACCATGTGGTACTTGCAGACGTACAGGGGCTGGCGATCGAGCACGCCGACGCGCCAGTCGTAGTCGCTGGGCAGGAACTCCTGGGCGATGATGAGGTCGCTCCTGGCGAGGATGTTCATGGTCTCGCGTTCGAGCGCGGCGGGGTCATCGACCTTGATGACACCCTGGCTGAAACTGGAGTCGGGCTGCTTCAGGACGCACGGGAAGCCGACGTAGAGGGGTATGTCCTCGATGTTGTCGCGGTGGACGATGAAGGTTCGCGGGGCGCGGATGTCGTTGGCCGCGAGGCTCTCGGCGAGGAAGACCTTGTTCGAGCACTTCACGATGGAGTTGGGGTCGTCGATGACGACCAGGCCTTCGGCGGCGGCCTTGCGGGAGAAGCGGTAGGTGTAGTGGTTGACGTAGGTGGTCTCGCGGATGAACAGGGCGTCGAACTCGGCGAGTTTGCCGTAGTCATCCTTTCCGATGACCTCCGCCGCGATGCCGAGGCGCTTGGCGGCCCTGATGAACTTGGCGATGGTCTCTTCGGAAGATGGGCACTCGGTGACGGCGGCATCGGGGTTGAAGAGGATCGCCAGGTCGTAGCGTGGCAGGGCCTTCTTGGTCTGCTGGCGGCGTCCGGCGAAGTACTCCTCGGCGCCCTGGAGCACGAACTCGAGGTGCTCGGGGGGGATGTCGCTGGCGGAGATCGGGGCGATGCTCTGGAGCGTCCACTCGCGGTCCTTGTCGCGGGCGAAATGGGCCCGGAGGAGCGGCGCGGGGAAGAGGTTGAAGAGTTTGAGGCTGAGCCGGTCGTAGCGCCGGGCGATGTTGCGGCCGAAGTAGATGCTGAGCACGAACGTGTCGGTCTGCATCCGGCCGAGACTCTTCTGGATGAGTTCTTCCAGGTCCTCGGCCGCGAGGCGCATCATCGTCAGGCTCTTGAGGTCCTGGATGGTCGAGATCGAGGGGAGGCACTTGTGGCCCCGCGCCTCGGCCAGGAGCGAGACGTAGTACCCGAGCGACTGGTAGCGGTAGGAGCGGCAGAGGTTGAAGATCTTGGCGCTGCGCCGTTCGGAATAGCGGACATCGCTGATATAGGCCCGGGCGGAAACGACCTCGACTCCCGGCGTGGTCAGCGGCCAGTTGCTCGGGTTGTTGACGACGATGAGCAGGGACATGGGGGGCGGGGGAGGGTTGGGTTATTGGTGTGCGCCGTGATCCTCGACCGGCGAGGGCGGCTCGGTGGGCAGGGGCAGGTCGAAGAGCAGCGGGGGGGGCTTGCGGTCGCGGGGCTCGATGATGAGCATGTCGGCGTCGTGCGTCAGGATGCCGAGCATGATGGCGCAGACGACGCGGTCCATGCCGACGACGTACTGGAGGCCCTGGAAGGCCGGGTTGGGGTGCATGGGGTCGGCGACGAGAACGGTGCGGTCTTCCTTGTCGTAACCGCACAGGACGACGAAGTGGCCGCTGGGGTCGCCGCGGATGTCGTCATCCTCCATCTGCGGGCCAAACTCGCGCATGCACTGGTAGAGGTATGTGGAGGAGAGCCCGGTGAGGATGGGGATGCCGCGCTTGAGGAAGCCGCGGATGAGGCGGGGATTGAGGTCCTGAAACTCGACCCCGCCGCCGGCATTGAGGAAGTCGAGATAGCCGTCGAGGGCGGGGGCGAGCGGCGTGCCAGCCCTCGCCTCTCTGCGGGCGGTCAGGCGTTCGATCAGGCCCTCGCGGCTGATCTGGAACCATGTGGGGTCGAAGGCCTGCAGGTTGTAGGTGTAGAGCCTGACGTCGTAGCCGCGTTGCAGGGCGTGAAGGCCGAGGTACGCGGCGTAGGTGCCGCCGTGGTCGAGCCGGTGGACTTCCCTGATGACCGACGGGAGTTCCACATGGTCGCCGTAGAACCGGTAGACGGCGTGGAGGCAGGTCGGGCCGCAGGTGGTGTCGTCCGGCTGCGGCAGGATCCCGAGTTCAAGGCGGTTCTTGATCGACACGGGGCGAGTATAACGGGCCTGTGCGGCGATGATGGGTCAGGCGGTGGTCGCGCGGGGTGTCGGGGCGATCTCCGCGGCCGCGCCCTCGATCTGACCCTCGATCGCCCCCGCGACCTTGCCGATGAGTTCCAGGGCCTCGGCGTGGGCGGAATGACGCGACTTTCTCCACGCCCTCACGAGCGCCAGGGGGATGAAAGGGACCGTGAGCGGGAGGTACCACATCCACGTCTTCCAGTCGTAGCCGGTGAAGTACGAGCGGAGCATCGAATTGGTGAGCCACACGCCCGGCCAGACGGTGACAACGAGCACGATCAGGTACACCACGGGCAGGGTCGGCTTGGGACGAATGTCGAAACGAAGCGAAGTGCCTCCGGTATAGCGATCGGCCGTCGCCCGGAGTGTGTGCTCAAACGGTCGGGCGAAATCGGTCAGCTCGAAGAGGGTCCCTGACGAGCGCGCGGCCGGGCCGGGAGACCGCCAACCCGGCAGTTTCCCCCGCCGCGCGGCGGCATCAAGCCGCTCGACGATGGTCTGCGGCGCGAGCGGTGAGCGCACGCTCGGGAGGTTGGTGACGGTCTTGGATCGAGACGGATCGGGCGGCAAGCGGTGGGTCTCGGCGGAGGGCGTGGAACGGGAGCGACTGCGGCGATTCGTGGCGGAATTGGGCGCGTTGGAGGTTATCTTCGATTGGTTGAAGAGGGTGGTTGAACGATGAGTGTGGATAGTCGAGAATTCGCGCGCGGCGAGCTCGGCAGTTCCCAATAATCAGGTGCGGGTGGGGGGTGTCCCTCAGCGTCGAACGGAGCGATGCCGGCGCTGGCACAGGATGTGCATATGGGGAGTCGGGTCCCGGTCCGGCGTCAACTCGGGGGTCTCTCGCTCTCATGGCTCTCCAAGATCAGCGTTCCGGTGTGGTGGCGTTGCGTCTTCACAACGCGGGTGTGGCCGAACCGCGACGTGCTCCGCGGCGGCCCGTGGTCGTCGATGCCCCGTCGTGGCGGGTGACCGCCGACTGCCCCCCCAAGCCCGCCAAAACCGCCATCGAGGGCGATGACCCGCGATGGCTCCTCGCCCGCCGCGCGTTCGAACAGTTGCAAGGCGGTACCGCGGCCATCCTTCCCCCGGAATCCCGCACCCGCCTCAACACCGTGGGCCGCCGCCTCGGCCTCCGCGCCTTCGACATCAGCCTCGTCATCGCCATCGTGCAGGACCATGCCCGAACCGCCTCGACGTCAACCAACACCAACGATGCCTGGGCTACGCTCCAATCCCGCCTGCGCATGGTCCCAACCACGGCCACACCAACCTCCTGCGCTAAGCCCACGCCCGACGCCACCCGCACCGTCGCGTCCTTCCTTCCCTACGCCCTCGCCACCCTCGCCATCGCCGCCGCCATGATTGCCCTCGCCGCGGCGTGGATCACGCGGTGACGTGGCATCGGTAGCCTTGCCGATGATCCTGTTCATGGCCAGCAGACCCGAACCCGCGCGAACAGCCGAGCGGTGCTGACCTGCCCTTGAAAACCTGAGCCAAGTCGGATGAGGGTCTTTGGGGTACAAAGTACCCGGGAGGCTCTTGACGATGAAGCGGAAGCGGCACAGGACCGAGGAGATCATCCGGAAGCTGCGCGAGG
>JADLCX010000071.1 GCA_020846975.1 Phycisphaerales bacterium | reverse complement strand
ACTTCATTGAGCGGCTCCTTCAAGAGGGGTGTCCGGCCGTTGAAGCCGGCCGGACACCCTTGGAGCCGCCATCCTCCGCCCTCACGCGGGGCGGTTCAACTTCCCACTACCAGGGGGACACCCTCGTCGATCGGCGGGTCGAACTCACCCGGAATCGGGCCGCAGGATGGGGGCCAATCCGTCGGTGGGTTGCCGTTCACATCCGCACACAGCACGGCGTTGTTCAAGCGAGTCGTCTCCGACACTTTCGGAATGACGCGATAGATGCCCGGCCGAACGACCGTGCCCGCGGCGCGGCCGATCCTGATTGTGCGGCGGTCCGTGGTGTCCGTGGTCGTCGCTGTGGGGCCAAAGAACGTGAACCCGCCCTCGACGGTGATCCAGTCACAAATTTCCGACCCCTCGCCTCCCAACGGCCTGCACTGGACAATGAACGCATTCGTCCAACTTGAATACGCGGTGCTCCGCTGGATGGGACCGGGAAAGCGGATGCTGACCGGGGTGGCGCCGGCAGGCACGAAGGCCGTCTCCAGCACGCCGTCACCGGGCCCGACGTCGGAGTTGTCCACGAAGGCGGGAATGGAGTCGGTCTTCCACAATCGGAACGGAGCCATACCGATCGCGCCGCCTCCGAGCGTGGCCGAGGTCTGCGAAATCTCGAAGTCCGCGTCGGGAACGATCGTGCTGCCGTTGATCGTGGTAGGCCCAGTCCAGGTGCGTGTGCCATTGATGGTGTTGAGGATGATCTGTCCTTCAAGCTCACCGGCGAGCGTGATGCTGCCGTTGGATTGGAGGCCGTTCTGAATCTTCGTGACCTTGCCGTTGGTCAGCGACACTTGGGCTGGAGAGGTGCCCGCGACGCTGATGGCGCGCCGGAGGTTCGACATGGTGGTCACATTTGCGTCCAGCTGGCCATCAGTCACGAAGATCCCATCATTGGCGACCCCTGGGACGCCCAAAATTTTCGTTGTGATACTACCCCGGATCGAGCCGGCGGTGGCGGCTACGCGCCGAAGACACTCGCAGTCATCTTCGATTGGAATGTCATCGCCTGTCACTGTAATGTCCGCATTAATTGCACGCGCAGAAATCTCGTCAACCTGATACTTTGACAAAATGCGAGGCGCCGCGAAGCCTGTCGGTGGCTTGATCTCGCCCTGCGTCGCGAGTACTGTGATAACTCGACCGTTCGCGGCCAATATGTCACCGTGAATGTTGCCCATGAGTGAGCGGCACAGATTCACACTCGGAACCGCAGTACTGATTGGGTCGAGCAAAACCACATTTGCAGTAATGTGCCGAGCTGCGGTAAGATTGTTCACAAAGTGTGCGGTAATCAAGCCGCCCCGAGTATCGCCCGCGACACCGATGTTTCCGTCATCGGGAGACAGCTGATTAGAAGTAGTTACGTTACCGATCCAAAGTTCTCCGTCGGGCTCCATATCTTCGGAGATCGGCTCGATGTTTTCGACTCGCGTGACTACTCCAGATAGCCCTGCTGTCGTGAATGGCCGGACATCCAAAATCACCTTCGAGCCCGCGACGAGCCGATTAGACTCGACGCTGATTGTGCCGAAAGCTGCAACCTCGTCGGTCTCAACCGCAACCGTGATGGACTGTTCGCCAGCAGCCGTAAACCGTACGTTGTACACGTCGTTCGCAAACGAAATCTGGATGTTCGATAGCGTCCCAGTTGTGGAGGGACCCACGCGAACAACGCGAACTAAACCAAAGCAGTTACCCGCGAAAACGAGCACGATCACAATCGCCGCAACTACTCCGACAGTCCAATGGCAGCTTCTCACGCTGTCTCCTCCTACGACCGATAAGGTACGTTAGAGGAAGCAGAATGGTTGCAGTGCTGCTCGCCGGTATCACAGACGCCAACCGCAGCCCTGCTTCTGCACCGTCGGCACCGCCGCCAATCCAGTAGTCTAAGAGATCGCCCGTCTCCGATCCCAGCCCTGTGCCCGAACCCCTGACCACCCGCGTTCGCAGGATGTTGTTCGAGAGCGTCTCAGTCCATTCCGGTGCTCCCCCCGAGGAATCCAGCAAGCCCCACGGCTGGTTGACCGTCGGGTAGCTCCCAACAGGGAAGTAGAGCAGATTGGTTCCCGCGCTGGTCTGACCGCCCATGCCCGGAAGCCCCGGAACAAGCGGCCAGAGGCTTCGGTTCGGGTACGGCCAGTACCCATCGTTCCCCGGGCCGTATCGCGATGGATCGTAGAAAACGGCCTTTGTCCATTCGTCGTTCGTCGGAATCCAGAATCGCGCACCCGGCGCGTGGTTCGCCTGATCCTGCGGGTGATTGCCCGGTCCTCCGTTGACAAACGTCGAAGTTTCATACGCCCCGGTCTCGAACGCGGCTGCGTCGAGCCGTTTGTTGTTGTTCAACCAGTTCACGTAGCGGGCTGCGAACCTCCACGACATCTTCGCGGGGTATTGCTCCTCACCCGGCACGATCGCGTAAGGCCCGCGGGGGTCGGAAGTGGTCGGCCCGATGTGAATGCTCGTGAACGCCGTGTCACCCAGCGCCCCGTTGTAGTGCGGCGCGTACGCCTGCACAAACTCGAACCATTGACTGACCGTCACCTCGGTTTGGGAGATGCGGTATTCGTAGTCCACGCTTCCCAGCGGCTGGAACGCGTTTGGCGCTTCCTGAGCATGCGCGGGTCGGTTGCCGGGGTGTGTGATGGTGGACCAGGAAAAGTCGTAGTCGGGCACGGGCTGGCCGGAGGCGCAGGCCGCGGACAACATGAACGCCGCATACGCAGCGCCGGTAGCGGTTCGAGAAAAGGACATACACAGCTCCGTCTTGGGAGGGGGATCGGGAACAAAGCAAAAGCTCTCTCGCCACTCGGGCCAAGCGTATGCCGTGCAGCAGCGTCACGATCAGCGTTCGGCTGCGTTCACCGCCGCGGCACGGTTGTCGCTCGCGCCAGGTACTCGTCATCCTGCACGTACGCCCCATCCTCCGGCCGCACATCGACCACCGAGCGCCCAGCATCGAGTTGACCGAAACTCTGCATGATCGCCGCCAGCCGATCCCGCCGCGCCGTGGCCGAGGCCTGCCCCGGCACGAACACACCCGGCGCACCGCCCCAGACGATCCGCCCGCCGGTGCGGGTCAGGATGCTCAGCCGCTTCTCCGACCCGAACTCGCCGACATCGATCGACTCAACCTGCTCGAACCCGGGCATCGATCGCAAGTAGTTCAGCAGCGTCAGGCCGGCCTGGACGCCGCCCGACCACTTCTCGCCGAGCGAGGGCGGCGCAGCGCCGACCGAGACGATGGTCTTCAGGCCCGATCGACCGAGCGGGTATTCCGGCGTCAGCAGTTCGCCACCGGCCGAGACGAGGCGGTCCTTCTGCTCCCAGCGGACCGCCGCGACCGGGGCTCGCCACCGGCCGCTGATGACCACCAGCCCGCTCGGGTGGCGCTTGAGCCAAGGTCCGTCGGCGAACCAGCCGGTCTGGCGGAGCGCATCGCGCGTGCGCTCAAGTGCGTGGGAATCGAAGGGGTCGCCGTTGAGAAGTTTGAGCGCGAGGTTCTCGAGTTCGGCGCGCATCTGCCGGTTCATCCACGTCGCGGGCTCGCCGGAGCCGTGGCTGCGGCTCGTGGCCTTGCCGGCGAGCGGGGGCCAATCGAACGCGACCTGCAACCGGGAAGTCCGCAGACTCGTGGCCTGTTTCTGGAGCGGGCCGCGCGCGATGACCAGCGTCGCGAGCACCGTCACGACGATCGCGAAGGTGACGACCGAAGTCGCGGTATCAAGCACCCGCGAGCGATCGGCGAACGCCGACCGTGCCCAGGCGAACCAGCCCCGCCCCTTGTCCTTGTTCCGTGCCATAGCGCGCCATCCCGAGCCTCCCTCCCCTCCCGACCCGCCCGCTCGTATCCCTCTTATCGGCGCGCATGGTCCCGGATCGCCATCTCCACGAGTTTCGAGCACAGGTCCGGCATTTCCAGGCCGGTGTGGCGGGCGGCCTTGGGGACCAGGGAATGGTCGGTGAACCCCGGCAGGGTATTGATCTCCAGGAACCACGCGGTTCCTGCGCCATCGAGCATGAAGTCGGTCCGGGCCAGGTGCCGAACACCCATCGCCGCGGCCAGTTCCTCGGTCTGCCGCTTGATGGCGGCGCCGACCCCATCCGGCAACGGCGGATCGAGCAGGTACTGGGTGTCGTCGCGCGTGTACTTGGCCTCGTAGTCGTAGAGCCCGTCGGCCGGCCGGATCTCGATGATCGGGAGGGCCTTGCCGTCGATCAGGCCGACGGTGAGTTCGCGGGCCTTCCCGCCGCCCGAGCCCGTCACGCACGGCTCGACCATGCAGCACCGGCGCTCGCCCATGAGCTGCGCATCCTCGATCGTCCGCCGCGCCCGAGCCCACTCCGCCGCATCGCGGCAAACAAACAGCCCCACCGTCGAGCCCTCGTGGATCGGCTTGACGACCACCGGGAACGCCAGCGGACAGACCACATCGCGCAGGTCCAGCACGTGCCCTCGCGGCGTAGGGATTCCCAGCCGCTGGGCTTCCAACTTGGTCGCGATTTTGTCCATCGCCCAGCGCGCCGCGCCGGACCCGCTTCCGACGAACGGACGACCATCGAACTCGAGCAGGTCCTGCAGCGGGCCGCCCTCGCCCCACCCGCCGTGCAGCGCGGGGAAGATGACCTCGCCCGGCATGACCTTCAACTCGTCGATGCCGATCTGCTCGATCGTCCGCCGCTCGGCGCGGAACCTGGGCGAGGCGTCGAGCGCGTCGGCGATGCACCGCGCGCTAACCAGCGAGACCTCGCGCTCCGAATCGGGCCCGCCGCCCAGCACCAGCACGGTTGTCTTGGACATGCCGTCACTCCATTCCGGCGCAAAGTCAGGACAGTACGGGGGTCTCGGAGGAGTCACAGAAAGCGCGGAGAGAAGGCTTGAAAAGGAGCCCTGGTTGGCGTTGTTCCTTCCGTATCACCGACTTTGCTCTGCGCTCTCAGCGATCCTCCGCGTTGTCTGTGTTGTCCGGGCTCGTCACGCGCCGCGCGACCAGATCACGACCTCCGGCTCCAACTCAACCCCGAACCTGTCGAGCACACGCCCGCGCGTCCGCCGCATGAGTTCGATGACATCGTGAGCCTTCGCGCCGGTCTCGGTCACGACGAAGTTTGCGTGCACCGGGCTGACGCTCGCGCCGCCGACGCTCGAGCCCTTGCACCCGGCCCGATCGATGAGCATCCCCGCGCTGACGCGCTCGCCGGCCGGGCCGATGTCGGCGACATCCTGCCTCAGGGTGGGGTTCTTGAACACGCAACCCGCGCTCCGGTCGGCCATCGGCTGCGACTTTTTCTTGTACTCCATCACCTGCTTGAGCCGCGCCCGCAGCGCGACCTGGTCCTCCTCGCGCAGGTCGAACTCGACCGACGTGAGCAGGAGGTGGTTCAGCCCCGAGTGCCTGTAGCGGAAGTCGATCTGCTCGCGCCCCAGCGTGACCTCGTTCCCATCGCTGTCCAGGCCGTGGACCGCCGCGATGCTGTCGCCGATCTGGCCGAACGCTCCGCCCGCGTTCATGATCGCCGCGCCGCCGACCGTTGCCGGGATTCCACCGAGCCCTTCGAGCCCGGCGAGCCCCTGGCGCACGGTTTCGGTGATCAGTTTGGGCAGGTTCGCGCCCGCGCCGGCGACGACGCGTCCGGTGGAACGGTCGATGCGCACACCCGTGAACCCGCGCTCGCTCAGGCTGACGACCAGTTCACCGACGCCGTCATCGTCAACCAGCAGGTTCGCGCCGTCGCCCAGCACGCGCAGCGCGGGGTCGATGCGCACACACTCGGCCAGTTGGGCCGCATCCGCCGGGCGGGCGAGGCGATCGGCCCGCCCCCCGATCCCGAACCACGTCGGGATCGCCGCGTCACGCTCGATCCTGATCTCGCTGCTGCGCACCATTTCCGCGACCGCTTTCATATCAGCATCCCTGGATACCAAGACGGAACACATGGGCGCAGAGATCGCAGAGAGGGTACAGAGGAAGACAATAAGAAAGCACTTTGACTCTCTCACCGGACTCTGCGACTTCTCTGTGCGCTGTGTGAACTGGCTTCGGCATCTGCTTCATGATCCATTGCGTGCTACGGACGAGCGTTGAGATACCCTCGCGCGATCTGGTCCACCGGTCCAGCGCCCATGACGACCACGAGATCGCCGGGCCGACATTCCGATTCCAGGTGTTCGATGATCGCCTCGAACGGGTGCAGGTGAAGGGCCTGCACGCCGCGGTGACGCAGGCGGTCCACCAGGTCGTTCGCGGTCACCTTGGTCTTTTCCTCGATCGAGTCGCGTACGAAGTAGATGTGCGGCACGATGACCATATCGGCCTGGCCGAACGCGCTGGCGAACTCGTCGAGCAGGAACCGCGTCCGCGAGTGCTGGTGAGGCTGGAAGACGCAGATCAGCCGACCGTCCCGCTCCTGCGGCCGCTCGAACTCGCGCATCGCCGTCAGCGTCGTCGAGACTTCCGTCGGGTGGTGGCCGTAGTCGTCGTAGACCCGCACGCCCTTGCCCGCTCCGGGCAGTTTTTTCTCGCCCAGGAACTGCATCCGGCGGTCGATCCCCTTGAACTGCGCCAGCGAGTTCGCCACGGCGTCCGAATCCGCGCCGGTGCTGATCGCCAGCGCCGCGGCGGTCGCGCTGTTCATCGCGTTGTGCTCGCCGGGCAGGCTCGTCACCCACGCGGCCACCAATCCCTGCCCCTTGCGCACCAGCCCGGTCCGTCGCGTCGCCGGGTCGTACTGCACGCTCCAGTCGCAACTCGGCGACCATCCGATGGTCTGCACCTCGCACTCGAGGCCCGCCGTGACTTCGCGTCGATGGCTGTCCTTGTCCGCGATGATCAGCAGACCCCCGTCATTGGCGGGCGGGATGAGCCTCGCAAACTCGTGAAAGGACTTGATCACTTCTTCGAGTGACCCGTAAACATCCAGGTGGTCGGCCTCCACCGAAGTGATGGCGGCCTTCAACGGCCGGTAGTTGTGGAAACTCCGGTTGAACTCGCACGCCTCGACAACCAGCAGGCCCGGCTCGCCGGTCAGTTCGCCGGTCGGGATGGTTGTGGAGCCCAAACGGAACCCGCTCCCCCCCATCTGGGGACAGTTGGCTCCGACGATGACGTTCGGGTTGAGGCCCGCATCCGCCAGCGCGAGGCCGAGCATGGCGGTGGTGGTGCTCTTGCCGTGGGTGCCGGCGACGCAGAGGCCGGTGCAACCGATCATGCAGCGTCCGAGGGCTTCGGCGTAGTTGAGGTGCGGTACGCCGCGGCGCTCGGCTTCCAGCAACTGAGGGTGATCGGGCTTGATGGCGGCCGAGGCGATCACGAGGTCGCACTCGTCGGGCAGCCACATGGTGGTCTGATCGAAACCGACATGGACGCCGTCGGCCCTCAGCGCGTGGGTGTAGGGGGAAGGGCTTGAGTCCGATCCGCTGACGATCGCCCCGCGGGCTCGCAGCATTCGGGCCAGACCCGACATGCCGCAACCGCCGATGCCGATGAGGTAGGCGTTCTTTCCGGCGATGTTCAGGCCGGCGTGGCCGTGGTGGTCCGTCGTGGGATGGGTCGAAGCGAGGGTCACGGGGTGAACAGGGTGGCTCGGCGTTCTGGCGGCCGGCGGGCGGACCGGCGCGGACTCACGGGCCGGAAGGGGGACAGTTCCGGCGACGAACTTCATCGAAGTCATAGGCATCGCCACAAACATCGGGCAGCCGGCGGTCGGGTCGTGAGTCAGCGGACATTGCGGTCGCGGCGGCTGTGATGTACGTTTGTAGGGGTGGGCGGGGGAGTTCGAGGCTTGCCCCGAGGAGATTCGACCCGTGCTTGAGTTTTTCGCGCTTCGGCGTCCGGTCATGGCCGGTCTGGTTGGCTTGGTCTGCGCATCGGGCGCGGTTGCCCAAACGGACTCCTGCGGCGGCGCGGGTGTCGTGACGGTCCCGGCCCTGATCTCGGGCACGACCGTGGGCGCGACGCCGGACGGGTCGGACTCGTGCGTCACGACCTGTGCAACCGGACCGGACGTCTGGGTACGGTTCGTGTCGCCGATCGATCAGTCGATCGTCGCCTCCACCTGCGGGGGCGCGACATGGGACACGGTGCTCTCCCTGCACACGGGATGTCCGGGCGACGGCACGAACCAGGTTGCGTGCAACGATGACAACTGCGGCCAACGCTCGACCGTGCGTGCCAACATCACCGCCGGCACGATGTACTACCTCCGTATCGCGGGCTGGTGCGGCGGATCGGGCGCCTACTCGGTCAGCCTCGCGTACCAGCCCACCGTTCCCCCGCCGAACGAGGGGCCGGACGTGATCGTCGGCGACATCACCAACGCCGGGCGATACACGCCGGAGGGCGCGATCACGGCGTACGCGTACGGCTCGACTTCATGCAACATCGGAACCGAGGATGTGAACTGGGATCAGGACACGCCGGGCCACCCGCTGATCGCGCAGACCATGTTCCGCCTCAAGGGTGGACGGTTCGAGCAGCTCGGGCAGTCGTGGCTCAAGCACACCTTCGGCACCGTGGATAACGGGATCTGCGGCACGTGCAACGGCCATCTCGGGCAGGTCCTCGGTGTCGGATGTTCCGACCCGTACGTCGCCAGCCAGGCCGGCGACCGCAACCTGCTCGGCCCCAAGTGGGAGGTCAACGCGACGACCGGCGTGTTTCCTTACCCGTTCGCGAGCCCCCCGTGGAACGGGACGATCGCCCGCCGGTTGCAGGTGCTGACCAGCGACATCGACCCCGCGCAGAACGCCGGTGCCCAGTACTTCGTGGAAGTTCAGTACCTCACCGCCGACGATGCCCAGGCCGGGAACGGCCTGAACAACGCGAGCTATCGCGCCCTGACAATTTCGGGTATCGGCGCGACACCCGTGCTCACCGGGGCGGTGTTCAGGACGCAGCCCGCGATCGACGCGTGGAAGGCCGCCGATCCCTCCGTCACGCAGGTCAACGCCGACTACACCGAGGATGGCATCTTCGCCCGGTTCATCGTGGCGGCGAAGGTCACCGATGCCGGCGGCGACAACTGGGACTACGAATACGCCGTCCGCAACCTCAACTCGCACCGATCCGGCCGCGCGTTCTCGCTCGCGATCCCCACGGGCGCGACCACCACGAACATCGGCTTCCGCGATGTCGCGTACCACTCGGGTGATGGCAGCGGGAGCGTCAACTTCGATGAGACCGATTGGGCGCCGACGTTGGCCGGCGGCCGGCTCACGTGGTCAACCCAGACCTTCGATGCGAACGCGAACGCCAACGCGCTGCGGTGGGGCACGATGTACAACTTCCGCTTCCGAACCAGCGTGCCGCCGACCACGGGCGCGGCGACGCTCGCGCTGTTCCGCCCCGGCGCGGCCGGTGATCCGGGCGAGGTCACGATCGCGGGCCTGCCCGTCCCGACCGTGCCCGGTTGCCCGGCGGATTTCAACAACTCCGGCCCGCCACCGACGGTCCAGGACATCTTTGACTTCCTGGCCGCGTACTTCGCGCTCGATCTGGCGGCCGACTTCAACGGAGTGGGTGGTCTGTCGGTTCAGGACATCTTCGACTTCCTCAGCGCGTACTTCACCGGGTGTTCGTAGTGGAGATGAGCAGCGCAAGGTTCCGGTGGATCGCTTCGTGAGGGTGACGGCGTCCGGTACCGGCCGCTCGCGCTGCTCGGCTCTATGCTCTGTTCATGAGTCCTCCAGCCGCACCCCTGCCCTACAAGCTCGCCTGCCTCTGCGACCTGCGTGATGAGCAGGGCCGCATCCTCCTGCTCCGCCGGCTGCGCGAGCCCAACAAGGGCTTGTGCTCGCCGATCGGCGGCAAGCTCGACATGCTCACCGGCGAGTCGCCCGCGCAGTGCGCCCGTCGCGAGATCATGGAGGAGGCGGGGATCGATGTGCCGATCGAGCGGCTGCACCTGGGGGGGCTGATCAGCGAGGCGGCCTACGAGGGCAAGGGGCACTGGCTGCTGTTCTACTACCGCGTGCTGGGACCGGTGAAGGTCGCGTGGAAGCAGATCAACGAGGGCTCGCTCGAGTGGTTTCACCCGCACGAGATCGACTCGCTGCCCCTTCCCGAGACCGACCGTCGCATCATCTGGCCGCTCATCCGCAAGGGCGAGAGGTCCTACGACCCCGCCCGGGCCGGTTCCAAGCCCGGCTTCTTCGCGCTGCACATCGACTGCTCGAAGGGTGACGGTTCGATGACCTGGGCGGTGGAGCAGGAAGAGTTCTGAACGTCTCGGCAAGGCGAGCCGACGAAACTTTCCTGTCCGCGCTCCGAACTAGAGGGTTGGAACGACCCGCCTCGCTTGGCCGCGAGGCGATCGGCGATCCGTCGGAGGGCCACGTACCATTCCCTCAATGGCACGCAGTCTGTCACAGTTCCGCTGGTTGGCTTACGCCATGCTCGTGCTGGTGGGCGCGTGGACGGGCGCGCCGGCTCAGTCGCCGGTCCCGCCCCCTCTCCCCGCGGCCGTCCCAGCCTCCCGCGCCGCCGCCAACGTCGCCGTCATCAGCATCCACGGCGAGATCGACAACTGGACCGCCTACGGCGTTGATCGCCGCATCAAGCGGGCCGTCGCCGACGGCGCGGGCGCGATCGTCTTCGACATTGACACGCCCGGGGGCGAACTGGGCGCGTGCCTCAAGATCTGCAACGCGATCAAGGCGTGCCCGATCGGCAACACCACGGCGTGGATCAACCCCAACGCCTACTCCGCCGGCGCGATCATCGCCCTGGCCTGCCGCGAGATCGTCGTCAACGATCCCGCGACGATGGGCGACGCGCTGCCCATCGCGTACGACCCGCTGACAGGCATTCAGAAGCTCCCGGAGGCCGAGCGAGAGAAGCTGCTCGGCCCCCTGCTGAGCGAGGTGGTCGATTCCGCGCGTCGCAACAACCAGGACGAGATGCTGGTGCAGGGCTTTGTCCGCCGCGGCGTCGAACTCTGGCTGGTTGAGCACACCACGACGGGCCGGCGGCTGTTCGTCACCGAATCGCAGTACCAGCTCGCCACCGGCGAGGAGCCTGTGCGGAGCACGCCGTACATCCCATCGGCGACCGGCGCCACCGGCGGCGGCGGCCAGCCGCTCCCGACGCGCCCCGTGCCATCATCATCCGCGTCGCCGACGCCCGGTGATCCCTCGACTGTCTATGTCCCTGCCGCGCCGGGTACTTCGCCGGTGCTGGCGCGAGAGGTCAACGCGACGCTCGAGATCAAGGGGGCCAGGTCCGACCGCCCCGATCTCGCCGCGCCGGACCAGGCGGGCAAGTACCGTCTGGTCGAGTACGTCAGCGATGGGCACGGGCTGGTGGTGCTCAAGTCCGCGTCGATGATCCGCTACGGCCTGGCGCAGGCGGTGGTGAAGAGCGATGACGATCTGAAGGCCCGCTTCGGCGCATCGAGCGTGGCACGGCTCAACGAGACATGGTCCGAAGGGCTGGCGCGGTTTCTGACCCACCCGATCTCGCGCGGCGTGCTGATCGTGATCTTCCTGCTCGCCCTGTTCGTGGAGATGACCCACCCCGGGGTCGCGCTTCCGGGCGCGGTCGCGCTGTGCGCGCTGATCGCCCTGATCGTCCCGCCCGTGCTGGTCGATCTGGCGGCGTGGTGGAGCGTCGCCGCGATCGTGCTCGGGATCGCCCTGCTCGCGGTCGAAATCCTGCTCATCCCGGGATTCGGGGTTTTCGGGGTCTGCGGCGCGATCCTGCTCTTCGGCGGGCTGATCGGCGTGTTCGTGGGCGGGCCGTCGGGTCTGTTCCCCACGTCGCCGCGCGCCCGCAACGAGCTGGCGTTCGGCACGCTGACGGTGCTCATCTCGATGGCCACGGCGTTCGTGCTGATGTACTACACGGCCAAGCACCTGCCGACGCTCCCGGTTTTCCGCCGGTTCGTGCTGAGCAACTCGCCGGCCGAGGATTCGACAGAGGGCCTGCTCGCCGCGATGGGCGATGGCGGCGGCGCGGTCCGCATCGGCTCGATCGGACGGACGATCACGCCGCTGCGACCATCCGGGCGAGTCGAGATCGACGGCCGGATCGTCGATGTGGTCGCCGACATGGGGTTCATCGACGCCGACACCCCGGTGCGCATCGTCGCGATCGAGCAGTTCAGGACGGTCGTCGAGAAGGTCTGAGCGACGCTTCCTGGGCACCCTGCGTCTCCGACGCGGACAGTGAACGGGGCGTGCAAGGCGCGCCGGCCGCCTCGGAGAGGCGGGGCACCCCGTCCCCGGTTCTCGCCACCACAAACTTGGACTTCACCCGTTCCGAACGCCACCCGCTACGCTACCGCCATGGAATCTCTCGTCTACTGGGGTGTGGGGCTCCTGTCCCTCGCGGCCCTGCTGCTGATCATCGAAGTGTTCGTGCCGACGGCCGGCGTTCTCGGCGTCACCTCCGCGTGCGTCGCCATCGGCGGGGTGGTCTGCCTGTTCCGGTATGACTGGCGATGGGGAATGAGCGGGCTGCTCGCGATCGCCATCATCGGGCCGACCATTGTCTTCGTCGGGCTGCAGATCTTCCCATCGACCGCGATGGGCAAGAAGATGCTGAACCTGCCTCCCGATGCGCTGGACGGCGGCGCGCCCGCGCCGTCGCCGGGGGCCGAGTTCGAGGCGCTGATCGGCGAGGAAGGGCTCACGCTCACCGACCTGCGGCCCGGCGGCTTCATCCGTATCGGCGACAAGCGGGTCGCCGCCATGTCGGAGATCGCGTTTGTGCGTTCGGGCACGCGCGTGCGGGTAACGGGGTCCGATGCGATGCAGGTGCGCGTTCGCCCGGCGGACGATTCGGCGCACGCGTGATTGGGACCGGTTTTCGTGCGGCCGCGCCCGAGCACGGTCCCGCGCGGGCGGTTTCGAGGCGCCGCGGCGTGAATCGTCGGTCGTCCGGTCCCGTATACTGTGTGCGACCCAACCGGAGACCCGCTCGATGGAAACCTGGCAGATTGTCGTCGGCGCGATCCTCGCGATCATCTTCCTCGTGGGCGCGATCATCGCGTTCAGTTTCGCCAGCCTCTACTTTCAGGCCCTGTTCAGCAACGCCCGCGTCGGGGTTACCGAGTTGATCGGCATGAAGCTGCGCAAGGTCGATCCGCGCGTGGTGGTCTATTCGCGCATCCGGGCGGTCAAGGCGGGTCTGGACATCCCCACCAGCAAGATCGAGACGCACTACCTCGCCGGCGGGCGTGTGCCGGCCGTCATCAACGCGATCATCGCCGCGAAGGGCGCGCGGATCAATCTCCCGTGGGAGACCGCGACGGCCATCGACCTCGCCGGCCGCGACATCCTCGACGCCGTTCAGACAAGCGTGAACCCCAAGATCATCGACATCCCGAGCGCTTCCAGCCCGCGCCCGACCATCGACGCGGTCGCCAAGAACGGCATCCAGCTCAAGGTCAAGGCGCGGGTCACCGTCCGCACCAACATCGGCCAGCTCGTCGGCGGCGCGACCGAAGAGACGGTCATCGCCCGCGTCGGCCAGGGCATCGTCTCCACCATCGGCTCCGCCGAGGACCACAAGCAGGTGCTCGAGAACCCCGACGAGATCACCAAGACCGTGATGAAGCAGGGGCTCGACGCCGGAACCGCTTTCGAGATCCTCTCGATCGATATCGCCGACATCGATGTCGGCGAGAACATCGGCGCCAAACTCCAGACCGATCAGGCCGAGGCCGACAAACGCAAGGCCCAGGCGGCGGCGGAGACCCGACGCGCCCTCGCTACGGCGCAGGAGCAGGAGTTCAAGGCCAAGGTGCAGGAGAACCGGGCGCTGGTCGTGCTCGCCGAGGCCGAGGTGCCCAAGGCCATGGCCGAGGCTTTCCGCAAGGGCAACCTCGGGATCATGGATTACTACAAGATGCGCAACGTGCAGGCCGACACCGCCATGCGCGGCGCTATCGCCGGAACCGATCCCGCGGCGCACGGCGGGCAGGGCGCGTAGCGACCGCCGAAGCCTGGTTCAATCCCGCCACTTGTGAACCACGATCCCGTCGCGGACCTGGATGTTCACGTGGCCGACGGTCTCGGTGACATCCGACCCGCCGAAGACAAACAGCACCGAGCCTTGGCCGGACTTGGTCTTGGTGTACGTCCACTTCCAGAGTTCATCACCGCTCGCCAGCGGCGTCTTGACCGACGGCTGGCCGAACGCCGCGGTGATCCACTCCGCGGTGGTCGTGCCGGGTTGTACCTCGTCGTAGGTCGCGGGGCTGACGTACGCCCCTTCGATCTTCGTCGAGTTGTGGCTGGAGACGAGGCAGCCGGTGAGGCCGGCGCTGCACGCCAGCGTCGTCGCGCCAAGGACGATTCGGGAAGCGAGTATCATGCTTGAGGTTCTCGCACCAGGGATTCCGCGGATTGTCGCTTCGCGTCGGGCGCGGGGCGTTCACTATCGACGTGTCACGACAGAATGCCGGTTCTGTTCGGCAGGACTTTTACACGCCGATCGTGCGAACGGCTGCACCGGAATCCCAGTTCGGGGGGGACATGGTCAACTTCCGGTCTATCAAGGGCTTGCACGCTCCGCGCGACCGGAATCCACCGCAGCCGCACGGATCAGGAGATCGCGGACGCGTCGCACGCGGTAGCCCTCATCCGTCAACACGCTCGGCGCGGTGTGGTCTGACGTGGGATCGAGATGTTCCGATCCCGGCGAGGTCGGATCGATCGCCGTCGAGCGAGCCGCCACCGTCGCTCCGCGGTGCGCCGAGGTGGAGACACTCCGATCGACCGCCGAGAGCGAGCGCGCCGTCGCGCGCGGGTCGATCGGTTCGTCCTCGTCGCCGATGATCATGCGCGCACCCGGCGGGATGACGGGCACGACCGCGCCCTCTTCGGTCGCGACGTACTCGCCGCGGGGGAAGAGCACCGTCAGCGCGCCGGACTTGCGGGCGAACAAGGGTTTGACGGAGAGCGACTTCGGCGCGGCGGAGGGATCGACCTTGTACACCTGATCGAAACCCGTCGGGATGCGCTGGTCGAGCCGCAGCACGCGCATGCTCACCGCGTTCGAGGTGAGGTCCACCACGCCGGGATCGACCGGTGTGAACGGCGCGGGCTTTTTGGTCGGCTGACCGAGCCCGAGCATGACCGCCCCGGCGCAGCAGAGCACGGCACGCGAGAGAATGCCACGCGCTCGCCGGAACGATCCGGCATCCGGTGTTGGGCGGTGCGTCTTGTGGTGGTTCATCGGATCAGGACCAGGAACCGCAACTTGAACTTCTTGGTCGGGTCGCCCGCCGTCAGCGCGGCGAGCTTCGGCCCTCGCGCCCGCCACGAGTACACCATGTTGATCACCGGCTCGTCAACATCCGCGTACCCGCTCGATTTCACCAGCTTGACATCGACAACCTTGCCGCTCGCGTCGAACGTGGCCTCGACGCCCGGGTTGTCCGGCGCGACGGTGACGCGCGTCAGCTTCGTGAACAACGGCTGCCGCGGCCGGCGCGTCACGATCTCGACGCCATCGCCGGCGACTGTCTGCCCGAACCGTACCTCGATCGGCTTGATCCTGCTGCTCGGGTCCGATTCCTTGTCGCTCTTGATGCCCGGCGCGTTGCCCGGCTCGTCCGCGCTGGCTGGGTTGGTGCTTGGGGCGTTCCCGCCATCGCCCGGCTTGCCGCCACTCGACGGGTTGCCGCCGGCCGGCGGGTTCGCGCCGATCACGGTCGTGCGGTCGGTCCCGTCTGCACCGTCGGGCGTGCCTTGTGTTGTCGCGGCCTGGAACTCACGCGTGCGGTCCGCGATCGGCCGATCAACCGGCGGCCGCTCCCGGATGGCCGCGCCGGGGGTGTTGTTCGCGGTGTTACCGGCGGGCTCGCTCTGCGCGGGAACCGCTTCGCGGGTCTCCAGCGCATCGCCCTTCGGCCCTGCCGAAGCCTCAACGGCCGCCGCCGCGAGTTGAGCGAGCGTCGGCTCGGGCGGACCCATCGCCTCGCGCGGGCTCGGCTGCTGGGTCGGCTCGGCTGATTTCGCATCCGGCTGACCCGCCGCACGCGTCGCGGCCTCCATCGAGCCGGCATCCAACTCCAGCGCGGGCTGGTCAACCTCGGACTTCCGGGCCGAGTGCTCGGTCGCCTCGCGGAACCCGATCATGTTGTCGGTCTTGTGCGTCGAGCCGTCGATGCCCAGCGTCAACTCCATAGGTTCAGGCTGCGGCGCTGGGGTGGGCGGCTCGGTGGTGGGCGGTTGCTGCGGCGCGGCCGCGGTTTCCGCATCCCGCCGCGGGTCACTCGGCGCTTCCTGCTCGTCGAAAGCGAGGTTCATCGCGCCCGAACGCAGCCAACGGTCGTGGCTCGAGGTTCGTCCCGGCAGTTCCGGTTCGATCCCCACGCGCGTCGTCACGATCCCGCCCAAAAGATGCACACCCACGCTCAGCGCGATCGCCAGCGCGAGCGGTCGGTCATGGCGTGCTCGAACGGGTTGAGCCAGGCAACCGGCCATCGACTGAACGGTATGCTCCACGAGGGCAACAGGGTTGGGGAATGGTGGGGGGGAATTGGTCGGGCTCCGGGCTGTTTGCGGACATGCCGCACCCGGATTCACTCGATAAGATCGACTCCCGAATCGGAGCGAGCGCGGCCCCCAAGACGTGGCCCGCGGAGGTGCGTTGCATGGCGTTTGGCAGACTGATCTTCGCGGCGGCGATCCACGGCATCCTGGCGTGCGCTCCGCTTGCGCACGGCCAGACAGGTGCGCCCGTGCCGCCGGGAACGCCCGACACGGTCCCCAACGTCGTTCCCGGAACCCCGCCATCAGTCTCGATCGCCCGCAACCTGCCGCGCCTGCTGGTTGGCGACGCCGCGCCGGAGCTTTCGGTCGCCAGTTGGGTGCGCGGCGCCCCGGTCACGAAGTTCGAGATGGGCCGCGTGTACGTTGTCGAGTTCTGGGCCACGTGGTGCTCCCCCTGCCGGCGCAGTATCCCGTACCTCTCCGAACTCCAGGAAAAGTACCAGGGCACCGTGACGATCGTCGGGGTGACAAGCCACGAGCCGCAGGGCCTTGCTCACGTCGAGAAGTTCGTTCGACAGTCCGAGGACAAGTTCGATTACGCGGTGGCGTGGGATGATTCGGGCCGCTCCGATTCGGCGTGGATGGAGAGCGCTGGTCAGGAAGGCATCCCCACCGCGTTCGTGGTTGATCGCGCCGGACGCATCGCGTGGATCGGCTTTCCCCACGACGGCCTCGATGCGGTTCTCCAGCAGGTTGTCGCCGGCAAGTTCGATCTGGTCGCCGCCGCCGCGCGTGCCAAGCGGGAGGCCGAGGCCCGCGCCCGTGCCGCGCCCCTGCGTGCCCGGCTCGACGATCAACTCGCCGAGACCCGCTTCACCGAAGCCGTCGCCACGATCGACCGCATCATCGCGATCGACCCGCCGGTGATGAGCGAGTACATCCTCTGGAAGTTCACGCTCCTGGCCTCGGGCGTCCGAGACCTGGACGCCGCGTACAAGCACGCGCAGGCATCGATCGACGGGCCCTTGAAGGACGATCCCCGTGCCCTCGCCCTGCTCGCCTGGATCATCACCGAGGACCGGTCGATCGAGCGTCGCGACCTCGCCATCGCCGAGCGGGCGACGGCCCGCGCGGTCGAGGCCAGCGGCGGCAAGTCGTCCGCCGCGCTGGCCGCGCACGCCCGCGTCAGGTTCGCGCAGCAGAACATCGCCGAGGCCGTCGCGCTTCAGGCTCGCGCGGTCGAGTTCGAGTCGAGCAAGACCATCCGCGCCGAGTACCAGGCTCGGCTGGATGAGTACCGCGCCGCTGCCGGATCCGGGCCGAAGCCCGGACCGCGCAAGTGATCCTTGCTCACCGCGCCGAGCGATCGATCTTCAATCCGCCCCATTCCGTGGGCTTGCCGCGCTCCAGGTCGCGCGCCGCCTCGAGCAGGATGCTCCCCGTGATCCACGACCCGACCGCGAACGCCGGCAGTCCGATCAGCGGGATGCGTCCGATCAAGTAGCTCCACACCAGCACGCCGGCCCACACGCACAATCCCGCGGCGCAGATCGTCCAGACGATGCCCGCGAGGGCGTCGTGCGAAGAGCCGCGAAACCAGAGCCCCAGCGCCAGCCCGATCGCCGCGCCCGCGGGCAGGCATGTTCCCAGCAGCCTCACGCGCCGCGCCATCTTGCGGAGGCGCTGAGGCTTCACATTGGCGGACTCGCTGTAGATCCGTTTCCACCCTCGGCGTAGCGCGGCGTACGAATCGTACATCCGGCACCTGAGCATGCCCCCGTCGAGGAAGAACCCGCACACTACGCCGCACTTATCGGCGCGTCGCGCCAGTTCCACATCCTCCAGCACCGACGCACGCACCGCCTCGTGCCCGCCGGCTCGTTGGTAGTCTTCGCGGCGCACCATGATGTACTGTCCGTTCGCGAACGGCCGGCGCCGTTCGCTTCCCGCGCGCGTCCCTCGCTCCGCGCCCCCGTTGGCTTTCACGATCGGGAACTGTCGCATCAGTTCCATCCCCGCCGCAGGCTGCACCACCGTCTCAAACCAGTGGTCGTAGGTCAGCGTGCTCAACAGGCTCAGGAACCCCAGGCCGCGATGCACCATGAGCGACGACGTTGCCCGGACGAGCCGGGTGTCCAACTCGGTGTCGGCATCGACAAAGAGCAGCACATCGGCATCCGCCGCCGACTTCGCCCGGTTCACAGCGCTCCAGAGCGCGTGCGGTTTGCCGATCCAGCCGGGCGTGCACTCGGTGAGTTCGATGATCTCCGCGCGATCCATCGATGCCGCGCGTTGCAGCGTCTCCTCCAGCACCGCCCGCGTCCGATCCGTGCACCGGTCCAGCACGAACACCAGCCGCAGCCGATCCGCCGGATAGTCCTGGCGGGCCAGCGACGCCGCGACCACGCCGATGCACGACTCCTCGTTGTGCGCCGGCACGATCACGCACACCCGGGGGAGCGCTTCGGCCGGCACCGGCAGGCTCAGCCCCCGCCGGGCCGTCGGGATGAGCGCCATCGTCCGCCCGATGTGGTACCCCACCGCGGCCCAATAACCACCCAGACCCACCCCGCACAAGCCCAGGACCACCAGCAGGATGACGATCAGTGTGTCGATCATGCCTTTCCTGTGCAGCGCACCCGCGCACCTTCCGATAAACCTCGATCATGCATCGGCCAGAGGATACCGGGCGCAGGCACCGCCGTGGTGGAGGCGGCGGAAACGGACGCGATTCCGCCCGTCGATCGCCGCGCCGCGATCCGCCCGCCCGGGACGCCGACGATTCTCCTGTCGATCCGCTCTACGTCTTCACGCCGGCCCAATCGCGCGAGGTCGATCGCCTCTGCGTCGAGGAGTTCGGTATCCCATCCATCCTCCTCATGGAGAACGCCGCCCTCGGCATCGCCAGCGTCGCCCGCGATCTGCTCACCGGCGTCGAGGACCCGTGCATTCTCGTCTTCTGCGGGCCGGGCAACAACGGCGGCGACGGCTTCGCGGCCGCACGCCACCTCGCCAACGACGGCTCGGCCGTCTCGATCGTCACTCCCGCGTCGCCCGAGAGGTACACGGGCGATGCCCGCGTCAATCTCGATGTCGCTCGGCGGATGGGTATCCCCATCCATGTTACCGGCGGGTCGCCGCGAGAGGCCGCACGCCTCGCACGCGCCGATCTCGGCGATCCCGATCTGGTCATCGACGCCCTCCTCGGGACCGGGCTTGACCGCCCGGCGGCTGGAGAGATGGGCGAACTGATCAAACTGGTCAATGCCTACCGGGCCGAGCAGGTGCCCATTCTCGCCGTCGATGTCCCGAGTGGACTCGACGCCGCGACCGGGTCACCTTTCGTCGGGGGCGAGGCGGTCCGGGCCGATGTCACCGTCGCGCTGCTGGGCTTGAAGACCGGTTACCTGACCCTTGCCGCGCAGCCATTCTTGGGCGATTGTTTGGTCGCGGGGATCGGCGCGCCCCGCGCCCTGATCGAGCGCCTGGGCCGCCCGATGGATGTCGAGGGCGAGCCGATGACGGACGAAGCCCGGCCGCAGTGATGCGCCGGTCGATCCGTCGCATCGGCCCGCCTAACAATGCGGCACGGAGCGCCCGGCGGCGGATGCGGCAACCGGATCGGAAAACGGGCGAAGAGTCTGGTGACGGAGACACGGACATGGCGGTACGCATGGAGCTGGCGCGGATCCTGATCCGCGAGCTCAACGACTACCAGATCATCGAACTCCGCGAGGTGGTGCCCACCTCCGATGGTGATGATGCGCCCGCCGGCGGCTCGAGCGCGGGGGGAGGGGCGAGCGGGGGGGGCGCGGCGGGGGGGGGCAGCGGCCACTCGGCCATGACCTACAGCCAGGTCGAGAACGGCCGCGCCTTCCCGATCGTCATCGGCCTGCCCGAGGCGCAGGCGATCGAGCGCCGGCTGAAGGGGATCCCGATCAAGCGCCCGCAGACCCACGACCTGCTGACCAACGCGATCGAGGCCCTCGGCGGCAAGCTCGAATCGATCACCATCAGCGACCTGCGCGACCACACGTTCTACGCGATCCTGAACGTGCGCGATTCGCACGGGAAACTGGTGAAAATCGACTCTCGCCCGAGCGACGCGATCGCGCTGGGGATCGCGAGCAACGTGCCGATCTACGTCGAGGAGAAGGTGCTCGACGCGGCGAAGGATGACGAGTAGATCGCTGGGCGGCACGGCTTCGAGAGGCAGGCGCGCGGTGGTGACGGGGGTTTGGCTGAGGCCCCAAAGCACACCGCCCCGGGCATCATCGCCCGGGGCCTTGGTATCTCGCGGGTCTCTGGTTACTGCTCACCGCGTGTACTCGCCGCGGTTCGACCCGTCAAAACCGACCCGTCTTCAGGCAACACGCCTTGAAACCGCCTCATCGATCCGCACGGGCACGGGTCGTTGCGACCGAGTTTCTCGACGAACTCCTTGAAACCCTGCGATGTGTGCACGCCACGCTCGCCGCGCTTCACGTTCGTCTCAGACGGGAATCCCATGCGTCGCTTGCGCGTCACCTGGAATCCGCACCTCTTCCAGTCCATCCCGATCAACGTTGCTTCGTGCCATAGGGCACCTCCTCTTGGTCAAGTGTGCGTGAACTTGCCCGTCACGTCATGGACTGAGGAGAGCCAAGCATAGGACGGTTCCACGACGGCGAAGGGCGGCTGGCACGTCGCGTGGCTGGTGGTTGGTACGATCTTTCCATGAAGAGCCCACCGATCGGGTGGAGGTTGTGGGGTCGAAGTCCCGGCGACTTGGTGTTGTTCGGTGTGACGGCGGTGGAACTGGCGATCCTGGTTCTGTTGGCGGAAGGCCTGAGCCCCACCGACTGGGTGTACGTCTGCTCGAACCTGCTGGTGCTGGTGATCGCGCTGGTGCGTCGGCCGGCGCAGGTGCAGGATCGATCGACCGGGGCGGGTATCGCGGTGCTGGTGTCGTACACGTACTCGTACGCGCAGGTGATGCTGCTGCAATGGCACCCGGGGCATGTCGGTGCGCCGGAGCAGGTGCAGGCGGCGAAGGTGCTGGTGATCATCGGGGCGTCGCTGAGCCTGGTGGGGCTGATCAGCCTGGGGCGGTTCTTTGGTGTGCGGCCCGCGATGCGCGGGCTCTCGACGAGGGGGACCTACCGGCTGGTGCGGCATCCCCTGTACGTGTCGTACGTGATCCAGGACATCGGGTACAACCTCCACGAGTGGAGCGTGTGGACGCTGATCCTGGTCGCGGTGGGGTGGGGATCGATGATCTACCGCATCCGCGCTGAGGAGCGGGTGCTGTCGCAGAACGCGGAGTGGGCGAAATACGCCGAGCGTGTGAAGTATCGGCTGGTGCCGGGGGTCTGGTAGGGTGTGCCTGGGCGTGCTTCCCGTCATCACCGCGCCGTGGCGCGGCAAGTGATGGCACCCGGCTCTATAGTGCCGATGAACGGACTTGATTCACCCCGATTGGCCAGCCAGGGAGGGCTGTCATGAGCGCTGTTGCCGAACTTGAACCCCCGACGACCCACGTGAGCAAGAAAAGCACCTCTGGAACCGGCCGCGAGAAGAAGGTCACGGCCGAGACGATGGCCTCGCGGCAGCGCGACATCTCGGTGAGCGAGTTTTTCGCCAAGAACCGACACCTCCTGGGGTTTGACAACCCGCGCAAGGCGCTGCTGACGACGGTGAAGGAGGCCGTGGACAACTCGCTGGATGCGTGCGAGGAGGCGTCGATCCTGCCGGACATCACGGTGGTGATCGAGGACTTGCAGCCGGAGCGCGGGCGGGAGGTGAAGCAGTCGCGGTACCGGATCACGGTCGTGGACAACGGTCCCGGCATCGTCCGCAAGCAAGTCGAGAACATCTTCGGGCGGCTGCTCTATGGGTCGAAGTTTCACCGGCTGAAGATGTCGCGCGGGCAGCAGGGTATCGGGATTTCGGCCGCGGGCATGTACGGGCTGATCACCACGGGCAAGCCCATGATGATCCAGACGCGGCCGGATGCCAACAAGAAGGCCCACCACATCGAACTGGCGATGAACACCAAGACCAACCGCGCGGAGGTCACGGTGGATGAGGAGACGCCGGACTTTCCGCTCCAGCGGCTGCGGGGGCTGACGGCGGGGACGCGGGAGATGTCGGAGAAGGGTGAGTTTCTCTCGCCCAAGGCCTACCCGACGGGCACCAGCGTGACGATCGAGCTCGAGGGCCGCTACCAGAAGGGCCGCGGCAGCGTCGATGAGTTCCTCGAACTCACCGCGATCGCCAACCCGCACGCGCGGATCACGTTCGTGCCCCCATCGCGCGAGAGCGCGGCGGAGGAAGAGGATGTGCCGCTCTTGAAGGGCGGAAAGCGGAGGGCGGAGGGCGGAACCAAGGAAGGGGAGGTCGCGGCGGGTGGGGAGGCCGCGGAGGCTCCGGCGGTGGTTGCTCCGGCCGCGCCGGTGGTGACGACCGAGACGAACGGGATCATCCTCTTCCCTCGCGCGGTGGAAGAGCTCCCGCCCGAGACCAAGGAGATCATGCCGCACCCGCGGGGGATCGAGTTGGGGATCCTGCTCCAGATGCTCAAGGAGGCGGAGCAGGAGGAAAAGGGCTACACGCTGTACAACTTCCTGCAGGACAAGTTCAGCCGCGTGAGCGCGAACACGGCGGGGGAGTTCTGCAAGTCGGTGGGGTTGACGAGCCGGACGAAGGTGGGTGATGTGGACCACGCGACCGCAGAGAAGCTGTACAAGGAGATGCAGGAATCCAAGCTCCCGCCTCCGCCCACCGACTGCCTCGCGCCCATCGGTGTGCGCCAGTTGCTGGCGGGGCTGCTCAAGGGCGTGCGGGCGGAGTTCTACGCGGCGAGCAGCCGCGAGGCGGCGGTGTACCGAGGCCGGCCGTTCCTGATCGAGGCGGCGATCGCGTTCGGGGGCGAACTGCCGACGGAGGACTCGTCGCGCGTCATCCGGTTCGCCAACCGCGTGCCGCTGCTGTTCCAGCAGTCGGCGTGCAGCAGTTTCAAGGCCGTGGGCGAGACCAACTGGCGCAACTACGACCTGCAGCAGCCGCGCGGGGCCGCGCCGGTGGGGCCGATCGTCATCATGATCCACATGGCCAGCGTGTGGGTGCCGTTCACAAGCGAGAGCAAGGAGGCGGTGGCCGACTACGACGAGATCCGCAAGGAGATGAAGCTCGCGCTGATGGAGTGCGGGCGGAAGCTCGGCGCGTACATGCGCAAGCGGCTCAAGATGCGCCGCGAGGCCGAGCGGCGGGACGTGTTCGAGCGGTACATCGGGGAGATCTCCAAGGCGGTCAACGCCATCAACGGCACGGACACCAGGAAGCTGTTCGATGCGCTCCTGGCGCAGGCGAAGAAGCGGACGGCGATCGCGGACCTGCGGCTCGACGAGGACGGGAAGAAGGTCAAGGAGGAGGACCCCGCCGACCAGGAGGGCGTCATCATCGTGGGTGTGCCGAACGCGGGCACGGCCGAGCCCGCGGGCGGGCGCCAAGCCGCCGAGCCCGCTTCCCCATCGCGCAAGCGTGCGCCCGGAAAGCCCGATCCCTTCGCCCAGAGCAAGGCCGAGGCCGCGATGCTCAGGGTCGCCGCCCGCGCCAAGGCCGATGACGATGAGCCGACGCTGATGGATGTGAAGCAGGCCCGCCGCGCGCCGTCGAAACCCGAGAAGCCAAGGCCCGCCAGGCCCGCCGCGTCGAAGAAGCCCGCCGCGATCCCCGCCGCGCCCCCGCCCGCGGCCGCGCCGATCGAGAGAAAGCCCAAGCCCAAGATGCGGCTGGACCTCAGGACGGGCAAGCCGGTTCCGCTGGATGATGCCGGGGGGAGGTTGTTCTGATGCCCGGGCCCGTGAACCAGCCCCTGACCCCCGAGCACGCCCGAGACTTCGCGGCCTCGTGGTACGCCGCGTGGAACGCGCACGACCTCGACGGCATCATGTCGCACTACGACGCCGCGATCGAGCACTCCTCGCCCTTCATCAAGCGGTACAACGGCACCGACGACGCGTCGATCGGGGGGATCGCGGGTGTCCGCGACTATTTCGCCCGGGCCCTGGAGCGCAACCCGACGCTCCGCTTCGATCCCCTGCACGTGACCACCGGCCTCGGGAGCGTGATCCTGGTCTACCGGCGCATGTCCGGCGATCTCGCGGCCGAGGTCTTCTTTCTCAACAGCGCGGGCCGGATCGTCCGCTCGGTTTCCCACTACGGTTGAAGGCCCGCCGGCCGCCGCGGCCGGACCCGCCGCGACGATCGTCCCCTTGTTCCCATCCACGGAGTGTCCAGAGTCATGGCCAAGAGCAAGCCCGCCGCCGGTTCGGTCTCCAGGCGCATCAAGGAGCGCGACACCCGCACGCTCAGGGGGATCGTCGAGCTCGCGGATGATGTCGCGAAGAAGGCCCTGGGCGGCAAGGAGCCGAGGGTCGAGATCCCCTTGCGGACCAGGAGCAACACGATCTGGAACCGCAAGCGCGGCATCCTCGAGATGGGCTCGGCGACGGCCGAGCGCGAGCTGTTCAACCTGAACCAGGCCAAGCAGTTCATGCAGACCTGCCTGCACGCGCGCGGCATCAAGGAACTGATCGAGGTCGAGAAGTCGCTGAGCCTCCGCGGGATGTTCTACAAGGGCCTGCACACCGTCGCGGGCACCAGCGAGAAGACCTTCACCGACCAGGACGAGTCCGACGGTATCCTCGAGGACCTCGAGGTCAGCCTCGGCGCGCTCCGCGAGGAGCTGCACATCTTCGCCAAGAAGAAGGGGACGATGATCGGCAACATCACGATCATCGACTCGGGCGACGAGATCGACTGCCGCCGGATGGGTTCGGGCGGCTACGCCATCCCGAGCATCGTCGAGCCCGATGTCATCCAGTTCAAGAAGTGCGAGGCCAGGTTCGTGCTGCACGTCGAGAAGGACACCGTCTGGGGCCGGTTCAACGAGGACCGCTTCTGGCAGGAGCACAACTGCATCCTCACCGAGGGCGGGGGCCAGCCGTCTCGGGGAGTGCGCCGGCTGCTCCAGCGGCTCAACAGCGAGCTGGGCCTGCCGATCTACTGCCTGCTGGATTGCGACCCCTGGGGGCACTACATCTTCAGCGTCATCAAGCAGGGCTCGATCTCGCTGGCGTTCGAGTCCAACCGGCTGGCGATCCCCGAGGCCAAGTTCATCGGCGTGCGGAGCAAGGACTACAAGGCCTGCGGCTTCACCGACGATGTGCAGATCAAGCTCAACGACAACGACATCAAGCGCGCGAAGGAGATCGCCGCGTACCCGTGGTTCGAGCACCACAAGGGCTGGCAGCGCGAGATCCAGGGCCTGCTCGACAACGGGTTCAAGATGGAAGTCGAGGCGATGATCAACAAGGGGATCAGTTTCGTCACCGAGGAGTACGTCCCGGCGCGGCTGAAGGCGAAGGACTGGCTGGAGTGAAGGGGGAGGGCGGAGGTCGGAGGGGGGAAGCGGCGAAAGCAAGCCGTGGCACAGCCTGCTGTCTTCGTGGCACAGCCTGCTGTCTTCGTGGCACAGCCTGCCGCTCTGGGCAGGCTGTGTCGGCCCAGCGCGATGCACAGGACGGCCGCGCGCTCGCCGCGCTGATCGGGCGATGCCCGGACCCGCGGCGGCCGTTGCAAGAGCTGTGATGGCCGCAACGATCGTCGTGATGCCCGGAATGGTCGTCGTGATGCCCGGAATGGTCGTCGTGATGCCCGGAACTGTTCCTGCAACGGCCGGAACTGTTCCCGTGATGCCCGCAACTGTTTCCGTGATGGCCGCAACAACTCTTGTGATGCCCGGAACTGTTTCCGTGACGGTCGCAACAACGGTTGTGACGGCCGGAATTGTTGTTGCGATGACCATCACAACGACCGTTGCGCTCGACGGATGTTCGTGTTATCGCGTGATGATGGCGTGAATGGGCTTGATAACCGCCGATCAGGACGCGAATCCGAGCAGGGTTTGCGCCGGTGCTTCCTGAGTTGCACGCTTCTCGGTGTGAGAGGGGGAAGCCCCCTCTCACGCTCTCCCCGGAAAGACCAGAGCCCGAGCCGGGGTGAGCGATCGCGCCGGTCTTTGGCCTTTGGGGTTGCAGGGGCTGTGCCCCTGCACAGCATCAGCACGCGCCGGGCTTGACCTCGGCGAAGTGGTCCATGGGGCTCCAGCCTTTCTGGCCGGTGTCTTCCCAGACCACGTTGGCGTACAGGTCTCCTTTCGCGCCGAACTCCCGGAAGCCGGTCACGCGGCAGACCCGGTCACGGTTCTTGCGAACCTGCGGGCTGAGCGGCTCGATGCGGTAGGTGTTTCCCGGCACCACTCGGACCTTCCGATGCTTGCCGCCGTAGCCGGTCTCGACCTCCACATAGTCGGTCCTGTCACCGCTGACCTGGGCGCTGAACGCAATCATGGCGACCTCCTACATCTTCTGCACGTGCTGCTCATCCAGAATCTCTTGAACCGTGATGAGCTTGATGACGCGCTTGGTTTTCTTGAAGAACGCGGCGCACTCGGCCTCGGCATCGGATGAGAAGCCGAAGGCGATGAAGAAGCCGCGCTGGCGGTCCTCGCGGGCCATGACGGCCTCGAACTGGTCGATGTCGGGCCGACCGACCTTGTCCATCTGCTTGACCTGGATGGGGAACCAGTCGCCCGCGAACATGCTGTGGGCATCGCTGGGCTTGGTGCCGACGGGGAAGATGCGGCCATCGATGCCCATGTCGCCGACCTGGACCTTGTTGGGGATGCCGCCGAGGGCGATCACGGCCCAGTTCTCGAACTCGAAGGGAGGGATGGCCTTGAGCTTCTCGACGGTCCACGGCAGGTCGCGGACAATAAAGGAGTTCTTGTCACCGGCCCGACGACCAGGCTCGCTCTCACGCATCTTGCAGACATCGCGGAGGCGTTTGGCCATGACGCGGCAGGCGGTGGGTGAGATGTCGATGCCGATCCACTGGCGGCCGAGGTTCTGGGCGGCGACGAGCGCGGTGCCGCACCCGCAGAAGGCGTCGAGGACGATGTCGTTGGGGTTGCTGCTCGCGCTCACGATGCGTTCGAGCAGAGCCAGAGGCTTCTGGGTTGGGTAGCCGAGTCGCTCCTGGGCCTGAGAGTTGATCGGCGCGATGTCGGTCCACACGCTTCCCATCGGGATGCCCTGCATCTCGTCGAGGTACCTTTTCAGCTGCGGCCGTTTGGACTTGTCTTTCGGGTACCAGACACGCCCGTCGGCATCAAGTTCGGCCATCGTTTCCTTGGAGTACCGCCACCCCTTCTCTGGCGAAGCGTGCCCTTTCCACTCGTACATCATGTTCGGCCGTGGATTCGGGCTGGTCATGTTGTCAAGGCGGTACTTTCGCCCGTCACCGTCGTCGTAGCGGTATTTCGTCTCCAGATACTCGTCGCCGTACTCCTCAAACTGCCTGTGGAACGTGAACTCGGCAGACCGGCTGTATAGAAAGAGTGTGTCGTGCAATTGGTTCCATGCGAATCCGTCGCCGCGTGCGCCAGTGCGCTTCCAAGCGATCTCGTTTTGAAAGAACTGGTGCCCGAACACCTGATCTAGCATCACCTTGACGTAGTGGCTTGCATGATCGTCGCAGTGGTAGTAGAAACTCCCCGTCTTCTTGAGCACGCGAGCCAGCTCGACGCAGCGCGGCCGCATGTAGTCGATGTACGCCTGCGTGCTCGCGTGCCGGTCCTCGAACGAACGCTTCTCCTTGGTCTCGCCCCAGAAGACCTCATAGTTGCGGTTGGAGTTGAAGGGCGGATCAATGTAGATCAGGTCGATGCAGGCATCCGGCAGCTTGGCGAGCTGTTCGAGGTTGTCACCGCAGTAGATCACCCGGGTATCGATAAGGGCCGAAGGACGACCGCCGCGCGGCGCGGGCGTGCGGGGCGCGGGGGGGAGGGGGGACGAATCAAGCCCCCCGTCCCCTCGCTTGGATTTCCGCTCGGCCTTCTTGCTGGTCTTCTTCCGGCTCACCATCGGAGTGTACAGCGCCTTGCGATTGGGTGGGGCCGCATGCCCGGCCCCAGGATCAACACGCCTCCCCCTCTGCTGACCTCCGCTCTCCTCCGCTTCCTCCGCGTACCGCCTTTGGCCCTTTCTTTCTGATTGTGCTCAAGAACGACCCAAATCGCGCCGACGGTTGAGGGTGGATGCGGCCCTCCACCGTGCGGTGTGTGTACCGGGCCGGGCATCCTGTTCAACCCGTCCGAGTGTGTGCGCCTCGGGACCACCGACCAAGGAGTCGCACCGATGTCCGTGCTACCAGCAACCCGTGAAGAGCAGATCCTTTTCTTTGAGTCGCACGCGCCGACGTGGCAGGCCAGTGCCGTCCAGATCGGATTGAGTCTGGCTCAATCCAACGCGATCGCCAACCTGGCCTCCGAGGCCCGCGCGGCGTTCATGGAGGCGATCGAGGCCCGCGAGAAGTCCAAGAGCCGGACCACCGCGTACTACAACGCCGTCAGCACGATGAACGATCTCGGCCGCGACCTCATCGCCACCATCAAGGCCTTCGCCGAGACCACCAACAGCCCCAACGTCTACGCCCTGGCGGACATCCCGCCCCCCGCCCCGCCCGCGCCCCTGCCCGCGCCGACGACGCCCGAGAGCCTCACCGGCACCATCGACGCCTCGGGCCACCTTTCGCTCGCGTGGAAGGCCGAGCGCAGCGGCCCCAGCAGCGGCATCATCTTCGAGGTCTCGCGCCGCCGCGCTGCCGAGACGGGCTTCACGCTCGTCGGGGCCACCTTCGACAAGTCGTGGATCGATGCGGGCTTCATCGCCTGCGACGGCACCGTCAGCTACCGCGTGCAGGCCCGCCGCGGCACGCTCGCCTCGGGCTTTGCCGGCCCGCTGGAGATCAACATGGGCGGAATGGGCGGGGGTGCCGGGTTCTCGCAGACTTTCACCACCAACGCCACCAGCGATGGGGCGATGAAGGTCGCGGCGTAAGGAATCGGTCGACAAACAACAGGGTGCGCAGTGCTGGTTGGCGCTGCGCACCTTGTTCGTTTGGGCGGAGCGGCTTACTTCGCCTGGTACGTGAAGTTCTGGCCGCCGATCGAGGCCTCGTACATCAGGCCCGACTCGTTCATGGTGAAGACCGCGACACCCTCGGTGAACTTGGCGTTGGCGCCCGCGCCGGACTTGAGCGCGACGGCGGTCGCCTGCGCGGCGAACTTCAGCTCGCCCCGCTTGAAGCGGTCCACCGCGGCCTGATCCTCGAACACCAGGATCTCGGAGTAGGCCTGGCCGCCGAGCTGGAAGCCGATCGAGCCCTGGCTGAGGTCGCAGTAGCCGACGAACTTGCCGCCCTCATAGAGCGTGCCGCGGCCGTACGCGCCGCCGACACCGACCGCGCCCTTGCCGACGGTCGGGAAGACGGCGTAGCCGGCGGACTTGTCCATCAGCGCGGCGAGCGAGGCATCGGTCTTGCGGGCTCGGGCGACGGTGTTGGAGGATTCATCCTGGATCGCGCCGCGGTCGGCGGCGGAGGAGGGGGCGGTGCTGCACGCGGCGCCGAGCGCGGTGAAGACCGTGGCGGCGGTGAGGGCGAGGAAGGCAGACTTCATGGCGGGCTCCTTGTGTTGGTGGTCGAGAGGCGGGAGGCGAGCGTAGGCGACGCGCGGGGAGGGGGGGTACCCCGCCTCTCCAAGGTGGCCGGCGAGACTTGCACGCCCCGTTCACCGCCCGCGTCGGAGACGCGGGGTACCCGCCACCACATGCTTGGACTGTACCCTTGAAGGATGGTCGGTGGTGCCGGGCGCGGGGGTGGCCTACGCTTGGTCCCCGCAACGAACCGGGCATCAAGCCGGGCGACCCCACGAGGGGTGACTCGCCCCCCCGTCAAGTGCGGTAAGTCGTTGAGAGTCAAGCATGTACGCAATCATTGAAGAGTCGGGCGGTCAGCGGAAGGTCGAGTCGGGCGATGTGATCCTCGTCGATCTGCTCGATGCCGGGTCGGCCGCGCCGGGCAAGAAGGTGAACTTCGACAAGGTCCTGCTGGTGGGCGGCCAGGACGGGGCGGCGGTGAAGATCGGCCAGCCGTACGTGTCGGGCGCATCGGTCGCGGCCGAGGTGGTTGAAGGCGTGGTGCAGGGCGAGAAGCTCCGCATCCAGTACTTCCAGGCCAAGAAGAACAGCCGCCGCCGCACGGGCCACCGCCAGCGGTACACGCGGGTGAAGATCACCTCGATCAACGGGTGAGCAACTGAGGTTGGTTGATAGCGCGGAAGAAGCGGCCCGGTCGATAGACAGGGCATGCAAGCTATTCTGTGCGCGATCGCCGCGGGCCTGTGCTGGGGTGTCGGCGAGATCTTCACCAAGTCGGCGATCAACACGAAGGAGATCGGGCCTCTGGGCACGGTGCTGCTGCGCGCGGCGGTGACGCTGCCGCTGGCGGTGGTGGGGTACCTGGTGGCGCGATCGGTGCTGAAAACTGAGCCGCAGGAGTGGTGGCGGGAGATGCGGCCGGCGACGTGGGTGAAGATCGTCGTCGGCTCGGGGGTGCTCGCGGGGTTCGCGGGCGTGTTCTTCTTCTATGTCGGGTTGTCGCTGCCGGGGGGCGACATATCCGTGCTGCGTCCGATCGCGTTCGCGCTGGCGCCCGCAACGGCGGTGCTTCTCGGGTGGTGGTTCCTGGGAGAGGAGATGACGGTGCGGAAGGGCGTGGCGGTGGTGCTGATCGTGGTGGGGATCGTGATGCTGGCGGGGGGGAGCAAGCGATCGACGCTTGAATCGGGCACGCGCGTGGAAGTGGCCGCTGAATAGGCCCATTACGGCCGAACGAACGTTCCGCGCTCGCGGTCCTTCTGGACACCCGGGAACTTCAGTACCCGCCCGTGGGCGGCGACGTAGACGCCGGGGGGTTGGATGCCGGTGGCGAAGATCGCCTCGGTGAGGTTCTGGAGCGCATCGGAGCGGGCCATCTCGAAGGGGCGCATCGCGCCGGTCAGGACGAGCGGGACCGTGGGTGAGCGAAGTTCCTTGTGCAGGCGTTCGCCGGTGAGCGCGAGTGTGTCGGTCCCGTGGAGGACGACGATGCCGGCGCCGCCGCCGCTGTTCTGCGGCCGCTCCGCGCCTGCGGCGCGGCAGGCCTCGACGATCGCCGTGCGATCGTCCTCGGTCATGTGCAGGCTGTCCTTGCTGAGCAGTTCGATCGTCGAGACGGTGGTGTCTTCGAGGCGCAGCCGGCGCAGCATCCGGCGGACGACCGAGCGGCGGTTGGCGAGCTCGCCGGTCATCTCGTCGTAGGTCTTCTCGATCGTGCCGCCGGTGGTGATGAGCGTGATGTGGCGCATGGGCGGTGGGTGCGTTCTACGCGCCGACGGCGTGCATCTTGGCATGCTTGCGCGGGTCGGTGCGGGCGATGATGTCGCTGACGCCCTCCTGGTTGAAGCCCTTGAAGCCGTCGTTGCGTTCGAGGTTTTCGAGGTGGCTGCCGAGCGCGCCCTCCTGACGGAACATCGAGGCCTGCTCGGTCGAGATGAGCCTGGCGGCGACGAGCTTCTGGAGGCGCTTCTCGCTGACCTGCCAGGTCTCGCCCTCGGTGAACGCCTGGCGGAGGTACTTGAAGGTCGTGAACGGCGCCATGGTGCGGATGTGGGCGTTCTGCTCGAGCTGCTCGACGAGCGCCTGCCAATCAAACTGGGCCTCGAGGTGGTGCATGCCGGCCTGCAATACAGCCTCGCCGTGCAGGCCGCACCAGAGGCCGACGGTGCCGAGTCGGTCGCGGCTCTGCGCAAAGCCCTCGTGGCTGAAGTCGCCGAGCAGTTCTTCGGGGCTCATGTCCACATCGTTGAAGGTGGTGATGCCGGTGGCGGCCTGCTCCATGACCTGCGCGCCCCACTGGGCCTCGTGGCCGGCGTAGAAGCGTTCGCGGCAGGTGAAGCCGAGCTTTTCCCAGAGCGCGACGAGGCGGGTGAAGTGCTCGCGCGAGGAGCGGTAGGTGTGGTGGTCGTGGTTGGCCCAGCCCAGGCCGAGTTTCTGCTGGCGGGCGAACTGGACCTGGCCGGCGCGGTTGCGGCGCATCCAGTAGCAGCGTTCGGCGGCGAAGAACAGGTCGCAGGTCCAGTCGGCTCCGAGATCGGCGATGGCGGCATCGACAAGCCGGGTTGTTTCGCGGAAGCCTTCGGCATCGTTGTCGAACTCGCGGCGGCGGCGCTTGAGCACCTCGCCGTGCCAGGCGGCCCGGGCGGCCTTCGCCGCGTCGAACCTGGGGGCGGCGAAGCCGCGGTAGCCGTGTCGCTCGACGATGAACATGTCGAAACCGTCCGCGCCCTTGAAGGCCGTGGCCATGCGGAACTGGCCGCCCGGCTCGCCGTGGATATCGCCCTCGTTGATGTTGTGCGCGACGAGGAAGTCCATCACGCTCTCGACCTTGACGCCGATGCGGACGGCCTTGCCCGAGACAAGCACGACCGAGGGGAACATCGCGCCCTCGTGGATGTAGCACTCGTCGGCCATCGGTTGCGGGTGGAGCGTGAAGCCGCACTCGGTCAGCCGCTTCTTGATCGATGCGCTGCTGCCGACCTGGATGTGGTCGATCCAATCGGCGAAGCGGGTCCCGGTCTCGGACTTCATACGCCGCGAGAGGATCGCCGCGGAGGGGTTGTGCTTCAGAAAGTCGTTGACGAGTTCGTTGATGAGCTTCTGGCCCTCGGGCTGGGGCTTGTAGTTGAACTTGTCGAGCAGGTCGTGGACGGCCGCCTTGGCGGCCGCCGGCGTGAGGGCGGAGCCGTTGGTGTGAGCGGGCGAGGCGGAGACGGCGGACTTGGACATTCGTATCTCTTTGTGTAGCAATGCTTTATGGTTGCGGCAACGCGCCGGGCCTTGAGAGGCACGGAGTTGCGGCACCATCGTAAGCACGCCGGGGGCCGGCGTTGAGAACGTGCCGTCTTGAGCGAGATTCGGTGCTCGTGCGGATTCAACCGGCGGTCGGTGTGATGCCGAGCAGTCGGAGGTTGCGTTGGTTGGCCTTCCACGCGGCGTCGAAGATGTCGCCGGCGATGGGGACCACCCCGGTGAGCGCATCAATGGCGACGTTGAGCGCCATCTTGGCGAGAGTCCGGCGCGATGCGCCGAGGCGGTGGCCCTGCACGATGATGTACACGCTCGCTATGAGCATGAGGGCATCGCCGATGCCGGGCGCGAGACCGACGATGGGGTCGAGGCCGATCGTGAGACGTGTGCCGGGGATGCGAACGGAGCTGTCGAGAAGCCAGGAGAGCCTGCGGAGCCGGGCGATGATGGCGGCGCGCTCGGCGTCGGAGAGGTCGGGCTGCGGGCGGGTTGGGTGTGCTGCGGCGGTCACGGTCATGACAGCCTTGTTGGGAACCTCGTTCGCCGGATTGCGACTTGGGCTTGGTGCGAGTTGTGCGCGTTACGCACGGATGAGCAGGCGTTGAGCCTGCTCATCCGTCATGGGCAGGGATGCCCATGCCACGGTCAACTCTTCATGTTGACGTACTGGAGGGGGAGCTCGAGGCCGGACTGGTTGAGCAGGGTCATGCACGAGCGGAGATCGTCGATCTGCTTGCCGGAGAGACGGACCTCGTCGCCCTGGATCGAGGCCTGGACCTTGATCTTGGATTCCTTGATGAGTTTGGTGATCTTCTTGGCGAGTTCGCCCTCGAGCCCGTCGCGGAGCTTGATATCGCGCTTGGAGTTGCCCGCGGGGCCGGGCTCGCACTCGCCGAACTCGAAGGACTTCATATCGAGGCCGCGCTTGATCGCGGCGTTGATGAACATCTCGCGGATGGCGGCCTGCTTGCCGTCGTCCTCGGCCTGGATATGGATCTTCTTGTCCTTCTTGTTGAGCTCGATCTCGTACTTGGTGTTGCGGAAATCGAAGCGATTCATGATCGCCTTCCTGGTGTTGTTGATGGCGTTGTCGAGTTCGGCGAAATCGATGCGGCTGACGATGTCGAGGCTGGGCATGTTCGTTGATTCCGAGATGGCGAGTGGCGACTCAGGGAACGCAAAGGCCCCGGTGGGGATCCCCGCCGGGGCCGTGGGCTTGGGCGCGAACCGCCGAGGGGCTATTTGATGCCGTACTTGGCTAGGGCGGCGTTGACCTTGCCGAGCAGCGCGGTGGCTTCGGTCTTGAGCGTGTCGCCGAGCTTGGTCCAATCGCCCGAGGCGGAGGACTTGAGCTTGTCCCAACTGTCGGTGAGCGTCTTGAAGCCGCTGTTGATGTCGGTGACGTCCTTGTCGTAAGCGGCCTTGTCGGCTTCCTTGACCGAGGATGCACCCTTGGTCAGCGTCTCGATCTTGGCCTTCACCGCGTCGATCTGCGGCTTGAGCGCGTCCATGATCGAGTTCTTCGCGGCGTCGGCCGCACCGGCGAGCTTGTCGCCGGCCGCCTTGCCGGCGTCCTTGAGTTTGTCGCCGACGGACGGCGTCTTGGACTCATCGCACGCGGCCAATCCGAGCGAGGCAACGACCAGAACGGGGAACAGCAGACGAGCCATGGTGAACCTCCCAGGAGTTTCGCGGCGCGAAAAAAGCCGCCGTGTGAGTTGTGAGCGGGAACTGTAGTGTGCATGGGCCCGGCGGGCACGGCTCGGCCAATACTTGGCCATGTTGAACGTTCGCCCAGTGTTCTCCCCTGTTCTTGGGAAGCGGCCGTGCCGCCATGCGTTCTCCACGCGGCAGGGCGGCATCTCGAGCGGCGTCTTTGAGTCGCTGAACTTCGGCAACCCGGGTGAGATTGCGTTGGAGCAACGAGACCCGGCGACGAACATTGCCCGGAACGTTGACCGTCTGCTGGAGTCGGTCGGGATGCGAGGGCGCGAACTGGTGCAGGTGCATCAGGTGCACGGCGCGGTGGTGCACGAGGTGAGGCGCGGGCGGCGGACGCACGAGGGTGAGCACGACACCAGGGCCGACGCGATCGTGACGGATGACCCCGCGCGCGTGCTGGCGATACGGGTGGCGGATTGTGCGCCGGTCTTGCTGGCTTCGAGCGATGGACGCGTGGTTGGCACGGTACACGCGGGGTGGCGAGGTGTGGTGGAGGGCGTGGTGTCCCACGCGGTGGAACGGATGGCTGGTTTGGGTGCGCCGACGGCCGTGCTCGCGGCGGCGATCGGTCCCTGCATCAGCGCGGAGGCTTTCGAGGTGGGGCCGGAAGTCGCGGCGGAGTTCCGCCTGGTGTTTGGTCCGGAAACCCGGCACGTGCGAGCAGGGGCGCGCGATCGGTCGTTGGTGGATCTGAAGGGCTCGATCGCGGAACAGCTTGCAAGGGCGGGGTTGTCGGCCGAGAACATCGACGTGCTTCCGCACTGCACGGCGGGGGACTCTGAACGGTTCTTCTCGCACCGGCGTGATCGGGGGGTTACGGGACGCATGGTCGCGGTGATCGGCTCCGTGATCGACGGTTGATGGTCCCGATCGCGGGTGGGGTTCAGCGTCTTGTCCGGTCCCATAGCCCTGTTAACCCGTGCCGTGTGTGCGGCGCGTGCGACGACTGCCGCGCGAGGGGGATGTCGTGCGCGGCGGGTTGATGGGCTGGGCCGCACGGGCGGAGTCGGCGGGTCGATCGGGATGGGTCGCGTGTGCCGCGGGGCGCGGGTTGGGGGATCGCGCGGCGCGTGGAGCCGGCCCCAGTGTCCGAGAACCGATTGCTCATCCTGCTCAACCCCGGGCGCCAGAGCCGGCACTACATGCTGGGTCTGGCCCGCGCGGCGACGCGGCTGGGCATCCCGCACGCGTGCGTGGAGATGGAGGAACTGTGGAGGGTTCGGGACGCGGAGGCGCAGAGCCGCGGCATGATGGGCGCGTGCGTGCGCGTGCAGTTGGAACTGGCCAGGCTGGTGCGGAAGCACCGCATCACGCACACGCTGGGCTATGCGTGGAACGGCGCGCTGGACTTCGGGCTCTTGTCGCGAGAGCCCGGTGAACCGGGAGAGCCGATGTTCGCCGCGCTCGGCGTGCGGCACATCATGCTGTGGACCGATCATCCGGACTGGTTCAACCAGGGCGCCGCGCTGCGAGCGGAGTTCGTGTCGCGGCTGGATCACCCCTTGCACACGCACGTCCTGAAGAGCCGCGCGGCCGCGGCCGAGGCGGCGGCCGCGCTGGGGTGGCGGAACACGGTGGCGATGCCGATGGCGGAGGACATCGAGCGGTTCAGGATCGCCCGGCCCGCGGACGAGCCGGCGCCCGTGCACGATGTCGTGGCGATCATGGGCGGGGCATCGGCGCTGCCGCCGGAGATCGAGCCGTTCCTGAACGACGAGCGGCCTGACCCGGAGGCCATGGACCGTGCGGCCATGCCGGCGGCGATGGCGAGATGGGTGCGGTGGGTGGAGTCGCTGTCGGCGTCAACACGCGAAGCGGGTTTGCTTCGAGCATTCGGGGTCGAGTTGCTGCGGGCCAAGAGCGGGGAGCCGCGGCGGTCGGTCTGGTCGCTCGCGATGGCGCTCCCGGTTGAGTACGAGTCGGCGCTTGAGTGGCTGCACGCCGGGCCGCAGCGCTGGTACGCGGCGGTCGGTGTGTTGAGGCGGCTCGGGGAGTGGAGGAGGAGTTTCTATCCGGCGTGGCTGGCGAGAAGGCTCGATTTCGGGCTCTACGGCTGCACGGGGGCGCCGATCGGGATCGAACAGTCGGCGGAGGCGACGCGCTGGGTTGCGTACGAGGATCAGGGGGCGGTCTATCGCCGTGGACGGGTTGCGCTGAACATCAACGCGGCCCACGACGAGGAGGGATTGACGCACAAGCCCTTCCAGATCGCCTCGGCGGGCATCGCGTGCGCGCACCACTCCTCGGCGGAGCTCGACGAGTGCTTCGACAGCGGGCGCGAGATCGTGGCGTTCGACCGCGCGGACGGTTTGCTGGAGTCGATCCAGCGGCTGCTTGATGACCCGCGACAAGCGTCGGAGATGGGCCGCGCGATGCAGGATCGGGCCCTGCGCGAGCACACCTGGGACCATCGGTTGGTTCGGATGCTCCAGGCCTCCAGCCAGCCCGTGGAATCGCCAGTGCACGCGGCGGCGGCCTGATGCGTTGGCGTTCGGGCGTCAGATGTGCCTGATCGTGCGTTCGCGTGGGTGGCGTACCTTGGCGAGCGGTGCGAGCCAGTCGTCGGCGGCACGATAGCCGGCGGTGGCGATGACGACGGCGTGGTAGCCTTGTGCGGGAAGGCCGAGGACTTCGTCGTACTGGGCCGGGTCGAACCCCTCCATCGGGCAGGCATCGACGCCGAGCAGGGCGCACGTGGAGAGGAAGAACCCGAGCGCGATGTAGACCTGGCTGCGGGTCCAGGTGACCATGTTTCCGCCGGGCAGCGTTGCGGGCTCGGTGATCGATCCGAGCATCATGTTCCTCAGGTCGTTCAGGACCGCGGGGGGTGTCTTGCGGACCTCGACAATGCGGGCGATGTGGGCGTCGATATCCGCAGCGGTTACCTCGCCGCGCCGGGCAAAGACGACCATGTGAGAAGCGTCGGTGATCTGAGATTGATTCCAGCTCACCGCGCGGAGTTTGGCGCGGGTGTCGGGGTTGTTGACGACGAAGAACCGCCAGGGTTGCAGGCCGAACGAGGATGGGCTGAGAATGACGGCCCGCTCGATCGTGTCCCAGGTTTCGGCGGGGATCTTCCGGGTGGGGTCGAACTTCTTGACGGCGTAGCGCCAACCGAGTTGCTTCAGAAGGTCCGGGGCTGAGATGGGCATGAAGGAGGGTAGGGTGACGCGGCGTCGATCCGTTGTTCGGCTTTCGACGTGCGCTCTGTCGGGTTGAGTGGGATTACGCGAGGGCGAACTCGTTTCCGCACTCGGAGCACACCAGTCTCGCGCCGGTGAGGTCGTGGCCGCAGTGCAGGCAGAGGCCCTTGCGGCGTCGGAACCTTTGCCGGCACGCGGAGCGTGAGATCACGGCGGCTGGGCATGCCCAGACCAACGCCACGAACCAAAGGGGCAGTTCGAGCGTGGCGTGCAGGGCCGCGCCGCGGGCGAACGGGTAGGCCCCGAAGCCGGCGAATCGCCAATCGGTCGGTGTGTGGTAGTAGCCGTGGGGGTGCGGGTCGGGCACGAGTTGGGCTCGGTCGAAGGTGGTGAGCCGAACGCCGTCACCCTCCCGAAACGCGGAGAGGGTGGCGCCGATCGGCTTCGCGTCCTGGAGCGACTCGTAGACGGATCGGGTCAACACGAGCGAGCCTCGGGACGGAGATGCGTGGAACGTCGTCGAGCGGATCGTCCATGCCCCGAGCTGGCCGTCGGGCGTGGCCGCGTTTCGGTCCACGATGGTGTGCTGGAGAGCGAGCGAGTCGATGGTGAACTGGCTGCGGACCCACAGCGACAGTGTCAGCACGACACAGAGCAGGCTGAGCACGAGGACGGTCCGACGCAGCAGGCGCACGGGGCGGGTTATCGGCGTTGCGGAAGCGGGTTGTTGAGTAATGCACGTGGTGGAACCGTCGCTACCATGAGTTCGGCGAGAAGCGGTCGACTGCCGCACATGGCGATGAGCCTTCGAGCCGTGTCGGTCGTGTGCCTCCTGTTCGAGTCTTCGTCGCTGATTGTGTATCGGGTGGTGCTGAGCTTGCGGCCGGCGACCCGGTGGATGACACCATTCACGCCGCCGTTGCCGCGGAGGAAGCGGTCGGCGGCGTTGACAACAGCGTCAACGGGGAGTGTGAGAATGCCGGTGGTAAGCAGCGTGAGGCGCGGCATCCGAGTCAGTCGATATTCTCTTTTCCACCCATGTACGGCCGCAGGGGTGGCGGAATCGTGACGGTGCCGTCGGCGTTCTGCCACATCTCCAGGATGGGGATGAGCAGGCGCGGGCAGGCGGCGACGGTGTTGTTGAGGGAGTGGCAGAAGGTGGTGGGGCCTTTTCCGTTTTCTCCGCCCGGGCGGTAACGCATGTTGAGGCGGCGGCACTGGTAGTCGTAAAGGCGGCTGGCGGAGTGGGTTTCGCCGTAGTCGCCGCGAGGGCCCTGCTTGGTCATCTCGCCGCGGCCCGGCATCCAGCTTTCGATGTCGATCATGTCGGCGTTCTTGACACCGAGGTCGCCTGTGCAGCACTGCAGGAGGCGGTAGGGGAGGCCGAGGGATTGGAGAAGTTCCTCGACGTACCCGATCATCTGCTTGTGCCAGCGGCGGCTTTCCTGCTCGTCGGCCTTGCAGATGACGACCTGCTCGACCTTGTCGAACTGGTGGATGCGGTAGAGGCCGGCGGTGTCCTTTCCGGCGGCGCCGGCTTCGCGGCGGAAGCAGGTGCTGACGGTGGTGTATTTGAGCGGGAGCTGGGCTTCATCGAGGATCTCGTCCTGGTGGATGCCCATGAGGCCGACCTCGCCCGTGCCCGTGAGGAACTGGTCGTAGCCCCCGCCGCGCTTGGACTCTTCGATGTGGTAAGCCTGCTCGCGCCCGGCGGGGAAGAAGCCTGTGCCGACCATGCACTCTTCCTTGACCAGCACGGGGACGGACATCGCCTTGAAATCGTTCTTGAGCGTCATGAAGTCGAAGGCGTAGCGGAGCGCGGCGTTGTGGAGCAGAAAGCCGTCGCCGGTGAGGACGTACGACCGTGCCCCGGCCATCTTCACGCCGCGGGGGAAGTCGGCGAGGCCGAGCGATTCCACGAGTTGAAGATGGGTCTTCGGCAGGAAGCCCCGGTTTTGCTCGTATGTTTTGCTGGTATCGAAGGGAACTCCGCCGGGCGATGAGGTACCCCCGGCCGGGTCCCAGCGGCGGATCTCGACGTTGTCGTCCGAGCCCTTGCCGACCGGCACATCGGGGTCGGGCGGCAGCGGGACGGTCAGGAGGATCGCGTTGAGGTCGGGTTCAAGGGAGGCAATCTGGGCGTCGAGCGACTGGACTTTTTCTTTGAGGGCCGCGGGGCGGGCCATGATCGAGGCGAGCTCGGCTTCGAGCGCGGCCTTGGCATCCGGGGCGGCCTTCCCAAGCTGGCCTTTGAGTCGGCCGATCTGCGGCCCGACTTCCTTGTCGATCTTGCCCTGCTCGGCGCGGGCCTGCTCCTTTTCGGTCAGGAGGGATCGGCGGCGGGCGTCGAGTTCGATCAGACGGTCGAGGTCAACCGAAACGCCCTTGTTGGCGCAGCCGCGGCGGTACTTGTCGGGGTTCTCTCGCAGGTCTTTCAGGTCGATCATGGGGCGGGATGGTAAGCCGCCGACCGTTTTGGAGTCGCACCGTGCACGCTCAGGCCTTATCATCGTTCCGGCTGACGAAGGTCCCCTCAGTTCTCCCCGAGATGCCCGCCTATCACCTCACATCCCTGAACGACTCGCGGCTCAGCGCCCAGCTTTCCGACAAGGCGGTTTCCATCGGGAGATCGCCCGAGAACGCATTGGCGGTCGAGGACACGCTGCTCTCCCGGTTCCATTGCGTGATCGAGCCGGCGGGGCCGCACGGTCGGAACGGTGAGATGGGCGTGGATGAGACCGAGGATGCCGAGTCGCCGAGTTTTCGCGTGCGTGATCTGGGCTCGCGGAACGGGACCAAGCTCAACGGGGTCAAGATCACCGACTCGGTCCTGCGGCCCGGTGATGTGATCAAGGTGGGCAACCACACGTTCGTGCTGGAGGCGGAAGAGACGCTCAAAGAGCGGCAGGAGCAGGCTCGGAGCGAGGCGGCGCTTTCCGGCGGGGAGGAACCGACCTGGGTGACCGACCTCAAGGAACTGATCAACATGCTCCCGCCGCGAAACACCGGCGTTGAGGACCCGATCGAGATGATCGACGGGCGTGGCAAGGCTTCGGCCGCGCTCGCGGGCGAGGGCGAAGGGTCGCGTGCGGCGCGGCTGCTGCTGCTCTCTGCGGGAAAGGCGCGGGCGACGGACATCCATATCGAGCCCAAGGGCGACAGCGTTCAGGTGCGCATGCGCATCGACGGGCAGATGGTGAACGTGGTCAACCTGCCCAACAACGTGGGTGAACTGGTCAACGGGCTGGTCAAGACCGCGTGCCAGATGCGACCCACCGGGCGCGAGGCCGTGCTCGATGGGCACTTCTCGGTCCGGTTCGGGCAGACCGAGGGCGCTTCGGCGAGGCGGGTCGATTACCGGATCAGTTTTACGCCCAGCGTGCACGGCCAGAAGCTGGTGGTGCGGGTGCTCGATCAGCGCGATGCGCCCAAGAGCATGGGCGACCTGGGTCTGCCGCCGTACATGTACGACCGGGTGCGCAAGGTCTGCGAGCAGGAGGCGGGCCTGCTGCTGGTGTGCGGGCCGACCGGCTCGGGCAAGACCACGACGCTCTACAACTGCCTGCGCGAGATCGACCGCGAGCGCCGCAACGTGATCACGATCGAGGACCCGGTCGAGTACCACCTCGACAACGTGACTCAGATTCCGATCGACGAGCACAAGGGCAACACCTTCGGCAGCCTGCTGCGCAGCGTGCTGCGGCAGGATCCGGACGTGATCCTTGTCGGCGAGATTCGCGACGAGGAGACGGCGCGGACGGCGATGCAGGCGTCGATGACCGGGCACCTTGTCTTCTCGACCGTGCACGCCAAGGACACCATGAGCAGCGTGTTTCGTCTGCTCGATCTCAAGGTCGAGTCGTACCTGGTCGCCAACTCGCTCGAGGTGGTGCTGGCGCAGCGGCTGGTGCGGGTGTTGTGCGAGAACTGCAAGCGGCCTGTTCGAGTGACCCCGAGCCAGGCGACGCGCATGGGTCGATACCTCGAAAACCAGACCGAGATCCAGATGGCCACGGGCTGCGCGGCGTGTCTGCGCACGGGGTATCGCGGCCGCAAGGCGATCTACGAGGTGCTCGACTTCACCGACGAGTTGCGGGATGTCATCATCAAGGAACCGACGATCGCGGCCATGAAGCGGGTCATCGAATCGGGGATGTTCACGACGCTGGTGCAGTCCGGCTGGGTGCAGGTCGCGCGGGGTGTGACCACGCTGGAAGAGGTCGATCGGGTAGCCACGGCGCGCTGACGGTGCGGCCTGTGACGGTCGAGACGGCTGTTGAGTTATTCGCCGGGTTCGGCCTGTTCGGGTTGATCCGCGCATGACTCTCGGACCCTGACGGCGGGCGGGCTCTGTGTGAAGCGGCCGCCGGACAATGCCGACGATTGACGTGATGGGCTGGTTCCGAAAGTCCGCCAGACCCGCGGAAAACGCGGCCGCGCAGACGCCCGATCGAGGCGCCGAGAGTCGCCGCGCGCCCAGGTTTCAGACGGCTGTTGTCTCGTGCATGCTTGGCCAGGTCGCGGACCTGTCGTCGTGCGGCATGTGCGTGGAGTGCGGCAAGGCTCCGCCGCTGGGACTGGGCGATCTGGTGCGGCTCGAACTGCAGTCGCCGACCGATGAACTGCTGGTCGTCGGGCGGGTGGCGCGAGTGCAGAAGCGCAGGCCCATGGGCTTCGAGATCGGCATCGAGTTTCAGCAGGTCACGCCGGAACTGAGCGCCGCGCTCGACAGCCTGGCCCGGCACGGGTGCATCAAGGGCGCGGGACGGCGCGCGGCGGCGAAGGAACAGGCCGACCCCGCACAGCGCACCGTGGCGGCTTCGGTCTCGGTCCAGCTTCCAGACCTGTACGCGCTGCTGGGTGTCGCGCCGGCCGCGACGGACACCGACATTCACCGGGCGTTCCGCGAGCAGGCCCGGCGCGTGCACCCCGACCTCAACCCCTCTCCCGAGGCTCAGGCGAAGTTCATCGAGCTTCACAAGGCGTACGACGTGCTCAAGAGCCCGGACAAACGGGCCTCGTATGACGCGGCGTGGCGGGCGAGCGGGAGCGGGGCGGCGGCGCGGGTGGCGGCGTAGGAAGCACCGAATGTTCACGCGCGGGGCGGCCTCAGCGCGGCGCAGACTGCGCCGGCTGCGTCGTCGGTGGTGATGGTTGACCCGGGGTTGGTCCGAGCGCCCGCTGTCGCATCATGACGATGATGCCGACCATGATGCAGCCGATGGCGAGGCCGAGGAGGTAGTAGGGAAGCTTGCGCTGCAGGCCCTGGGCGCGGGTCTCGCCGATGTAGGTGTCGGGCTGGCGGGGAGGGGTCGAGCGGCTCATGGGATGTCCCGTGGGGTGAACTTCACGGCGCGATGGTTGGCGAGCGAAACGATCTGGTCGAGCAGGTGGTTGTGCCAAATGTCGGCGTTGAGGTTCAGCCGAGCGTGCTCGGCCGCGGCCGCGGAGAAGCGGGTCAACAGCGAGGCATCGTTGAGCGGACGCTCGATGGCGACGATGAAGGCGTGGTCGTCACCGCGCGGGCAGAGCAGGCCGGTGCGGTCGTGCAGAACCACCTCCGGGATGCCGGCAAGGCGGGAGGTCACCACCGGCAGGCCCATGGTGTGGGCTTCCTGAGCGGCGATCAGGAAGGTGTCCTCGCGGGTAGGCATGACGAACAGATCGCACGCGGGGAGGATTTCGCGGATGAGTTTGTCGTGGGCGGTTGCGCCGTGCCAGATGACGTTGCGGGCGGCGCGATCGACCGGCGCTTCGGCCGAACAGATGTGCAGTTCGGCGCGATCCGCCCAACGCTGCTGGTGCCAGGCGAGGAGACGCGGGCCGCCCTTGCGACGCCAGGCGTTGCCGACGAACACCAGGCGGAGACGCCGGTCGGCTCGGTGAAGGTGTGCATCGGCACGCCGCGGCTCGGCGCCCGGAAGGCGGCGGGCGCAGGGCATATGGAGAAACGTGCGCTCTGGCGGCAGGCCGTACTCGCTCACGACGGAATCCGCGACCCATCGGCTGGCGCAGGCGACGGCATCGCAGGCGTGGTAGATGTCGCGTTCGATGGCGTGGTGGCGGCGGGAGAGAAGGTTGCGGAAGCCGAACTCTCGCTCGAACTGGATCACCGTGGCGTCGGCGTTGACGACCCAGCGGGCGGAGGTCTCGCGGCGGAGGGTCGGGATCGTCATGCCACGGGCCTGGGTCATGATGTGAACGACGTCGTAGCGGTGCTGTACGACGCCGAGCGGGCCGCGGAGCAGCGGTTCGAGGATTCGGCGCGTCGCGAACAACTGACGAAGGACGTGGAGGTCAAGGCCGGCGTACTTGATCGAGCGGATGGGGCAATCGGCCGTAGCGAGCCTGAGCCAGCGCGGCATGGCGATCGAGAAATGTACGGCCTCGATGTCGTCGCGCTGGGCCGTGTAGTGCTGGAGAGTGCGGCCGGTCGTTGCAAAGCCAAGCTCGGCGCCGTTGACGAACAGGACACGGGTGGTGGCCGATGGGTCGCGCGGACTGCTCGCGGCGCGGGGGGGTGGAAGAGCCGCCTGCGATGCGGGGGTGGCCACATCCAGGTTGGTGCAGACGAGGCGGTTCATGGGGGGTGGAGTAGGTTCGATTGTAACGCGTGCCGGCGACCGCACGCGACCTGGTGACCCGCCACCGCTCTGATCCGCCTCGCATGACGATCGATATCTCCGGGCTTATCTCCCGCCGCGGGCGCGCTTGCCGCGCTTTCCGGATCGGACGCCGGGCATGCCGGGCTTTGAGCCGCGGGCGGAGGCATCCGCGGGGCCCGATGGGTCGAGGTCGGAGCGCTTGATGCGGGCGGAGGCGCCGGAGGGCTGGGACTTGAGTCGGCGGACCTGATCGCGGAGGCGTGCGGCCTTCTCGAACTCAAGGTTCTGGGCGGCTTCGAGCATCTCTTCTTCGAGTTGGTTGACGAGTTCGCTGACCTCGAAGGCCTGCTCGGTCTCCTTGACGGCGTCGCGGGCGGTGCGGCGGGCCTTGAGTTCGGCTTCGAGACCGCGACGGATGGACTTCACGATCGTCTGCGGGGTGATGTTGTGCTCGGTGTTGTAGGCGATCTGCTTGGCGCGCCGGCGATCGGTCTCCTTCATGGCCGCGTCCATCGCGGGCGTGACCTTGTCGGCGTACATGATCACGGTGGCGTTGACGTTGCGCGCGGCGCGGCCCATCTGCTGGATCAGGCTCGTGGGAGAGCGGAGGAACCCCTCCTTGTCGGCATCGAGGATGCACACCAGCGAGACCTCGGGGAGGTCGAGGCCTTCGCGCAGCAGGTTGACGCCGACGAGCACATCGAACTCGCCCGTGCGGAGATCGTTGAGGATCTGGACGCGCTCGAGCGTCTCGATCTCGCTGTGCAGGTATCGGACGCGGAGCCCCTTCTCGTCGAGGTACGCGGCGAGGTCTTCGCAGAGCCGCTTGGTGAGGGCGGTCACGAGGATGCGCTCGCCACGGGCGACGCGGTCCTGGCACCGCTGGAGGAGGTCGGCGATCTGGCCCTGCGCGGGCCTGACCTCGATGACCGGGTCCACAAGACCGGTGGGTCGGATGACCTGTTCGGCGACGACACCCGAGCAGCGCCGAAGTTCGTATTCGCCGGGCGTCGCGCTGACGAACAACATCCGCGGCACGACGGACTCGAACTCCTCGAAGCGGAGCGGGCGGTTGTCGAGCGCGGACGGGAGCCGGAAGCCGTGCTCGACGAGGACCGTCTTGCGGTTGCGATCGCCGTTGAACATGGCGCGAACCTGGGGAATCGTGACATGCGACTCGTCGATGATGATGAGCCAGTCCTTGTGGTTGGAACGCAGGGCCGCGGGCTCCGCGCCCGGGTGATCCGCGGATGCGACGGCCGGGTGGGCGGTCGGCGCGCGTGGCGGGTCCGTGTCGGGCCCGCCGCTCCGCACCTTCGCGGGTCCTTCGCCGCTCGGCGCAAAGTCGAAATAGTCGAGCAGCGTGTACGGGCGCTCTCCGGGCATGCGGCCGTCGAAGAACCGCGAGTAGTTCTCGATGCCGTTGCAGAACCCGACCTCCTCGATCATCTCGAGGTCGTACCTGGTCCGGGCCAGGAGTCGCTGGGCCTCCAGAAGCTTGCCTTGCGAGCGCAGCTCGATGACGCGGGCGTCGAGTTCGGCCCGGATCTTCTGGATAATGGGGGCGATCTCGTCGTCGCCGAGCACGTAGTGGACGGCGGGGAACAGGAAGAACTGCTTTTCTTCCGCGATGATCTCGCCGCTGGCGGGGTTGATGAGCTCGATCTTCTCGATCTGATCGCCGAAGAGCTCCACACGGACCGCGTACTTCTCGTAGGCGGGCCAGACCTCGATGGAGTCGCCGCGGACGCGGAACTTGGCGCGTGCGAACTCGATGTCGGCCCGCTGGTACTGCATCGCGGCCATCGCGAGCAGGAACTCCCGTCGGTTGATGACCGCGCCGCGCGTGATGGTGAGCACTCGCTGGTTGTAGGCGATGGGCGAGCCGAGGCCGAAGATGCACGAGACGCTCGCGACGACGATGGTGTCGCGCCGCGAGAGGATGTTGCTGGTTGCGGCCAGGCGGAGTTGATCGAGCTCCTCGTTCTTGCTGGAATCCTTCTCGATGTAGATGTCACGCTGCGGGATGTAGGCTTCGGGCTGGTAGTAGTCGTAGTAGGAGACGAAGTAGTTGACGCTGTTGTTTGGGAACAGCTCGCGCATCTCCTCGAAGAGCTGGGCGGCGAGGGTTTTGTTGTGGCTCAGGATGAGCGTGGGCTTGCCGAGGCGGGCGATGACGTTGGCCATGGTGAACGTCTTGCCCGTGCCGGTTGCGCCCAGGAGCGTGACGCATTCGCGGCCCGCAAGAATGTCGCGGGAGAGTTGCTCGATCGCCGCGGGCTGATCGCCGGTGGGCTTGAAGGGGCTGACGACCTCGAAGGGGCGCTGGCGGGCGAAGCGCGGGTGCGCATCGGCGGCACGGGACACATCAGCTTGGGCGGGGGGCGTCACGGTCGATCATAGTGGGGGAGCGGGCGCGTGCGCCACCGGCATGAAGGCCAATGCTCCGCACTCCGGGCAGGTCACGCGGCCGTTCGGATCGGGAAACAGGCCGCTGAGCGAGTAGCGGCAGGCCTCGCACAACGCGCCGTCGGATGCGCCCGGCACGCGCCAGGCCGCGCCGCAGGTGGTGCAGTTGGTGAAGCCGTCTGGCTGGGGCTCGTCGGCGGGGAGGTCGCTCGCACAGCACCCGCACAGCCCGCGTGCGGCCAGCACCGCGCCGCGTCGATCGGCGAGGGAAAAGATATGGCTGCGTACGGTGATGGCCGTGAGGAGGCCGAAGATCACGCTCAAGGTGAAGAGCAGAACCACGATGGTGAAGTTGTCGCCGGTGCCGTGAGGCAGCGTTCGCAGTCCGGCATACGCGAGCACGGCGGACAGCGCCGCCGGGATGAGCGCGACCAGACATCGACCGATGAACCCGACGCGGCCCACAGCGCGACGGATGAGGCGAAGCCGATCCGAACCGAGCTCGGCCCGCCGATCGGGAGACAGCAGGCGAAGGTGCTTGTCGATGATGCGAAAGTACGCCCCGCGTGCGTCGCGCCCGAGGAGCTGCTTGTCGGTGGGAACCATTCCGATCCACCTGAGCAGCCACGGTGAGCGGTAGGGAACGAAGGACGCAGTCACCCAATGAGGGCGCGTGATGCGACAGGCTCGCCAGGCCGCGCCGCACTCGGGGCAGGTGACACATCCATCTCCTTCGGCGTCGAGCTTGTGCAACGAGTAGCCGCACGAACCGCAAAGACCGGAAGAGACGGCGGTGGAAGCGAGCGTGAAACCGTGCGTTCGGCGCGTCATGATGCGCATCGCCACGATGAAGAGCGCCAGACCGCCCCAGAACAGGATCATGACCATGAGCGGCGGCGCGCCGGGGAAGATGCGGCGGTAGAAGAGCCGTGCGAAGATCAAGACCGCGCAGGCGGCAACGGAAAGGGCGACGCGTGCCGGGCTGATACGGCGCGACTCGGCCTTGACCACCTCGGCCAGGAACTTTCCCAGCGCGGGTGCCGCGACGATGTCCGCCTGATCGCGTCCAAGCTGCTTCGGACGGATGAGATCGACATCTTGGCCGCGGTCGTCGAGGGTGGTGGCGGGGCCGAGCATCACGCCCGTGAGCGTATGCGGGGACACACGCCGAACGCCGGCCGTGCGAGCCGCGGCGCAGGTTCAGCGCCGGATCATGGAGGCTGGAAACGTGAGCTCGACGGTCCCGGCCGCGCCGACGCACTCGCCGTGCAGCGTGATGCTCGCGTTGGTGATGCTGGTTGGAGGGACGTGAAAGACGAGCGTGTCGGTCAGATCGCGGCCCGCGGGAAGCCGGTCCTGGCGGACGCGCCCGATCGGGGCCACACCGATCTCGAACGTGGTGCGGCGAAACCGCACCCCCCGCTCGTCGGCGAGCGATGCCGCGCGGCCGTCGAGGTTGGCCTCATCGCCGGCAAACGAGAGGTAGCTGATCGCCGAGTCACCGGCATTGCGAACGCGGAGTTTGATCACGAGCATCTTGTCGGTGGACTCACCGTGCGATCGGCCCGCCTCGCCAATGAGCAGGAGGTTCTCGACGGATGCGGAAACCAGTTCGACCTCGGCATCGCCGATCTTGACGGGCTTGGGAGCCTCCGCGGGCGTGACCGGGGGAGTGGCGGCGGGTCTGGGTGTGAAGAGCGATGCCGCTTCGCCGCTGGTGTGAGAGCCGACGATGGCGAGCGAGCGGGCCGGCTTGGCTTCGGACATCTTCGCGTCGGGAAGCACGGTCGGGGCGGCGCGGACCGCGCCCGTGGCGGTCTCCGCGGGGCCGAGGGCGACGACGCCCGCGATCGCGAGGGCCAACACCGAAAGGGCGGCTCCGCCGAGCGGGAGCGCGAGCGAGCGGGCGGCGAGCGGGACCAGCCGCGAGCGTGCGCGGAGCGTCCACGCCCCGAGCCCGCCGGCGGCGGCGCCGATCAGGCAGAGCGGGATGCTGATCATCCCGATGACCGGGATCCAGCAGAAGAGGAGCCCCACCCCGCCGAGCCCCAGGGCGATGAGCCCGAGCTTGCGGGGTGCATCGGCCACGGGCTCGACCGTCGGCGAGGCGTGGCGCGTCGAGCCGGCCACGGACGGACGTGGCGATGGTGATTCGGCGCGATCGGCCTGCGCCGACGGGTTTGGCCGGTGGTCCGCGACGACGGCAACCCACGGCGCGTGGGCCGGAGCCGCCGTTGCGGGCTTGTTGGCGGGCAAGGTCTCCGTCGCGGTAACCTTGACACGCTGGACGCTGATGCCGCGCTGCGAGGCGAGGTACTCGGCGTGGTCGGCGGACTTGGCCTCGAAGCCCTCCTCGATGTCGCGGCCGGTCTGGGCGTCGGTGCCGATAACGGTGAATCGCATGGGGGCCTCCCGTGGGTCGAAGTGGAGGGCTATCGACGGGTCGGGGCCCGGTTGTGAGCAGGGCTCGGTTGTCGTGCGGGTTATCCGACGATCACAGGCCGTCTCAGCCGCGCACGACGCCCAGAAGCTCGCGCGGGTGGCGGCGCGAGAGGCTCCACACGGCCGGGCCCGCCGCGCCCAGCGTGATCAGGGCGGTGATCATCCAGCCGGCCGCGGTCGGTCCGATCGGCACCGCGAGCGTGAGCCGGAGGCCGATCATGGCGGCGTTCATGCGCTGGCCGGCCCAAGCCGCCTGGATGCCGAAGATGGTGCCGACGATGCAGGCCGAGATCGCGATGATGGCGGCCTCGGCGAGCACCATGCGTGTGATCAGGCCGCGTTCGGCGCCGATGGCGCGCAGGACGCCGAACTCGTACTGGCGGGCCTGGATGCCGGCGACGATCAGGTTCGCGACGCCGAACGAGGCGACGAGCATCGCGCCGATGGCGACGACCGACATGACCAGGAACGAGGTCTGGAGAACGCCGGCGATCTCTTCCTTGACGGCCTTGCCCGAGCCCGCGGAAACGATCTCGAACCCCGCGGCGCGGCGGATCCGCTTGAGCACGGCCTCCTGGTCGGTGACGCCGGGTTGGAAGCTCATCTGCACAAGGTTGATCGCGCTGTTGCCGAACAGCCGCTTGAGGTCATCGCGCGAGCCGAAGACCGCGTTCACGGCCTGGTCGAGGTATTCCTCGCCGATATCGAAGAACTTGCTGGCGATATCGAGACCGGGCGAGTTGACAACGCCGACAACATCGAACACGTACGGCTTGCCCCCTGAGTAGAGCGTGATCTTGTCGCCCACGCCGATACCCTTGGAGACCCGGTACTCCTGCGCGACGATGACCGCGCCCCCCTGCTCCAGGCGAGCCAGCGCGGTCTTCTCGTCCCCCTCGACCCAGGTCATCCGGGTCATGTGAAAGAAGGGGCGCGGCTCGAACGCGACGAAGCTGGTGTTGACGTTATCGAAGACCTTGAGACCGAAGGCGTCGGTCTTGAAGTTCTGGATGGTGACGGCCGCCGCATCGCGAACCTGCGGCATGGCGCGGATGCGGTCCAGCGTCTTCTCGCTGATCGAGATGCCCGTGACGAACGCGTCGGGAAAGGCGAGCGAGCCGAGCCAGTCGCGGGTGACGGCGCGGCCGTTGGTCCAGAGCGCGACCAGCAGCGTCAGGCCCATCATCATCGCGCCGGCGGTGAACCCGAAGCGGTAGGGCGTGGTGAGGATCGTGCGTTTGAGCAGGCGAGGAGGCAGCGCGAACACCCGAGAAACCAGCCCCGAGAGCGAGACCGCCGCGAGCGCCGTGACGGGGACCGAGATCAGGAAGTACCCGGTGAACGCCGCGGGAATCCCGATCGCCATGTCGGCCCAGAACTTGGCATCGGCGGACATGGGGATGACGAAGATGCTCGCGTGGATGAAGGCGCCCACGATCCCGAGCACGCCGCAGAGAACGATGCCCCGCACGCGAGCCGGCCGCGAGCGGATGGCGAGGGCTTCCAGGGGTGAGGTGCGGCTGGCGCGGATCGCCGGCCACGCCGCCCCGAGAAGGCCGGCGAACATCGATCCTCCGAGCGCCAGCGCCAGTCCAAGCCAGTTGATGGCGAACACCGGGAGCTGGTCCGGGAAGAGCCGGGTGAGGACAAACGCGCCCAGAATCCCGAGCGGGACCCCCAGGAGCGAGCCGGCCAGCCCGACCGCGATCCCGCCGATCAACTGCGACTCGGCGAGCTGGCCCCGCATCGCGCCGACGCACCGCAGCATCGCGAGCTCGCGCTGCCGCTCGGTCACGTTGGTCGAGAGGCCGGTCATGATGATGAAACTCGCGGCGAGGAAGGAGAGCATGCTGGCGATCGACATGCCGATCTGGCTCGAGCGCATGTTCTTGTTCAACCCGCTGGTAACCTTGCTTGCCGGGCGCAGCACGACGCCCTTCTCGAACTCGGGTGCCCGCGTTCGCGCGATCGACTCGGCCTGGGCGCTGTCCTTGATGACCAGGTCAATGTCCCGCAGCTTGCCCCGCTTCTCGGAGATGCGCTCCATCGTGGAGATCGGCACCCACGCCTCGGGAGGGATGAGGTTGGAGAGCGGGGGGTTCTTGACGATGCCGACGACGGTGAGCCGCACCGGCTCGCCGAAGCGATCGACTTCGAGCACATCGCCCACTCGGGCCTCGAGTTCCCTCGCGGTCTGCTCCTGGAGCGCGACGTCGCCATCGTCACGGACGAACCTGCCTTCGACCAGGGTCTGCGGTCGCACAAGCAGTTCACGGTCGGGCATCACGCCGTTGCCCACCGAGGCGAAGTCCTTGCCCGTGCGGGGGTTCTTGAGCGGGATCGGGCCGCCCAGCCGACCAACCGCGAGGGTGACCTCCGGCCAGGCCTCGACCTGCCCGAGCACATCCGCGGAGAAGACGTCGCGACCGATGCGCTGCACGCGCAGGTCGGCGGCGCCGACGGTCGTCTCCACGCGCTTGCGCACGCCCTTGTTCAGGCTGGCCATCGAGCACGACACCGCCGTGATCAGCGCCGCCGAAAGGGCCACCGCCGCGATGAGCAGGAGCGAGCGGCTACTCCGCCCGGACAAGCTGTTGATACCGAGCCGCCACGCCGGACGCATCCAGGCCCTCCGTGTCAATCGTTCCGGTCACACGCCCGTCGCGCAGCACGTACACGCGCCGGCAGTGCGCCGCCGCGGCCGGTTCGTGCGTGACCATCAGGACGGTCATGTCGCGCTCGGCCGCCAGGCTCGCGAGCAACTGCCACATCCGCTCGCTCGCGGCCGAGTCGAGATTGCCCGTCGGCTCGTCGGCGAAGAGCACCCGCGGCGAGTAGAGCAGCGCCCGGGCAACGGCCACGCGCTGCTGCTCGCCCCCGCTGAGCGCATCCGGCCGGTGGTCGGGGCGGTGGCCGACGCCCAGCGCGGCGAGCAGTTCCGTGCTCCGCTCGTGCAGCCCGCGCGGATCGTCCCCCGCCAACATGCCGGGCAGCTCCACGTTCTCGCGGGCCGTCAGCGTTGGGATCAGGTTGAACTGCTGAAACACCACGCCGATCTGCCGGCGGCGGAAAAGGGTGAGCTCGCGATCGCTCAGTTCGTGCAGGGCCCGTCCGCCGACATGCACCTCGCCCTGGTCTGGGGTGTCCAGCGCGGCCAGCAGGTGCAGCAGCGTGCTCTTGCCGCTGCCCGAAGCGCCCATGATCGCGTAGAACCCCGGCTCGTCGATGGTCAAGTCCACGCCGCGGAGCGCCTCGATGTGCTGATCGCCGAGGTGATAGGACTTGTGGACATCCATGCACCTGACGATCGGAGTGACCGCGATCGCGCCCGAAGCGGGCTTCTCGAGGTGGCTCATCGCAGGAGCGGAGGTCATGCGTACTGCTTGCCGTAGGCCGTGGCATCCATCAGCCTGTCGAGACCGGATGCGTCGCCGACCTTGATCTTCACCAGCCAGCCCTTGCCGTACGGGTCGGTGTTGAGCAGCGATGGATCGTCGGACAGGGCCTTGTTGACCTCGATCACCTCGCCCCCGGCCGCGCAGTAGACGTCGCTGGTCGTCTTCACGGACTCGACCTCACCGAGCACGCTGCCCGCCGAAAACTTGAACCCCGCGGGCTTCATCTCGACGTACGTCACATCCGTGAGTTGATCCACGGCAAACTGCGTCAGGCCGAGGGTGAGCGTGCCACCTTCGACCTTGTGCCACTCGTGAGATTCGGAGTACTTGCGGTCGGCGGGAAGGGGGGTGGAGGCCATCGGGGTTCCTGGTGGGTAAGTCGGAGGTGCGGGCCGGGCATCGAATGCGGGATTTTGCCGTCCCGTGAAACGGCGAAAACACGAGTCTTGAAAGTCCTCAGAAGTGCGTCGATCAACCGAAACTCGATTCGGGGGCTGATGCTAGCCGGTCAGGCATCGCTCGGCGGGCAATTGTCGTAGGTGCTTGAAATCAATAGACTTGCGATGGTTCGACGTCCGGGCAGCCGGCTTCGCATCGCGAGCATCTCTACGCGCGGCGGACGGAACTTGAATGCCTCCCTGCCCGTCCGATGGCTCTCGGCGGCCGTTCCCGAGAAAGCGTCCGCTCAGGCGACCGAGGAATCACCCACAATACGCCGCGGGTTGGCGTGCGTTCGTAACTTTGGATACATTGCCACCCGGATGCTGCTGACCCTGACCGCGAACGCTCTGCGCGCCCGCATCGTGACCAGCCCGAAAGGGCGGGCCAAGCCCCCCGCCGACGCTCTCGCGTTGACGGATGTCCCGCGCTTCGCCCGCGAGCAGCTTGGGCTGCATGGACTTACGCTCTCAACGAACCTGCTCGTGGGCGCGGACATCGGCAAGCTCGACAGTCTGCGCGATGCCGCCGACAAGGCGTCGTGCCCCTGCCTCGTCCTGACCGAATCCGAGCCGCAGGTCTTCGGTGGAATGGACGACGGACAGGGTGATGCGGTGATCGAGCGGGTGATCCGGGTCGTCCGTGCAGCGCACAGGCTGGGATGCAACTCGATCGGCCTGGCCTTGGTGGGGGAGGACGATGAGGACACGTTCGACAACACCGTCGAGCGATTGCGGAGCGTTCTGTCCGTCGCCGAACGGCTTGAGGTCAACGTCCTGCTGCAATCCCACAAGGGCCTGACTCAGGATCCCGAGCGGCTGACGGACCTCATCAAGAAGGTGGGGGGGTTCCGGATCGGAACCTTCCCGGACTTCGAGACCGCGTCGAAGGCCGCCGATCCGTTGCTGCACCTCCGCCGGCTCTCGCCCTACGCCTCGGCCATCACCGCCTCCGCCGTTTCGTTCAAGCCCGGCAAGAAGCCGGGTGTGTCCGGTCACGACGCCTACGACCTGGCCGAGTACGTCAAGACCGTGATCGCGGTCGGCTATCAGGGAACGCTCGCGATTGACTATCGGGGAAGCGACGATCCCGCCGCGGGCATCCTCCAAACCAAGGCCGTCCTAGAGTCAGTGGTGGGGTCCGAGGATGCCGAGGAATGATGACCGAGACTTCATCGCCTCCCGACGCTCCTTCGTCGAGCCGGACGGACGCGCCGATGCGGTCCGCGGCGACAGCGCTGTTCGGCACGTTGGCGCGCCCGGTGCGGGTGGATTTGGACGCAGGGGCGTGGATGCCTGAGCGACTCATCATCACGATCGACGGTCCGGCGGGCACAGGCAAGTCCACGGTCGCACGTCTTCTGGCCAAGCGGCTCGGCGTGGACTTCCTCGATACCGGCGCGATGTACCGTGCCGCGGCGCTCATCGCCGTCGATCGGGGGCTCTCGGCCGCGGATGGCCAGCGCGTGGTCGATCGGGTCCGCGGCGTGGACATGCGCTTCGACTGGACCACCGATCCGCCCGACCTTCTGTGCGACGGGCAGTCGGTCATGAAGCGGATCCGTGATGACGATGTCACGCGCATCGTGTCGCCGATCGCGGGGATCGCCGAACTCCGTCGCGTGATGGTGGATCGGCAACGCGATATCGCCGCGGTGCACAGCCGGCTGGTCACCGAGGGCCGCGATCAGGGCTCCGTGGCGTTTCCCGATGCCGACGTCAAACTCTTCATGTTCGCTTCGGCCGAGGTGCGGGCGCGACGGCGGACCGAAGAACTCAAGGCCCGTGGAATCCCCGCGGATGAAGCGCGGATCCTCGCCGAGATCATCGAGCGGGACAGGTCGGACACGACGCGCGCGGTGGGCCCCTTGGTCTGTCCGGCGGATGCCCAACGCGTCGATACCTCCGCGCTGTCGATCGAGCATGTGGTGGACGAGCTCGAGCGGCGTGTGCGGGCCGCGGTGGCCGCCGATCGGCTCGGCTCGGGCGGCGCCGCCGGGGCGCCGTGATGCTGTCGGGCCTGCGAAGGTGTGATTCCGGCGAACCGCTCCGAACGATCCTGTTCTACAGGCTCTGCCGGTTTCTGTGCCTGGTCTACGTCACGCTGTTCTATCGCCTGAAAGTCATCGGCCGCGACCGAGTACCAATGACCGGCGGGCTGCTGGTCGTCGCCAACCACCAGTCGCACCTGGACCCCGTGCTCATCGGGGTCGGGCTTGATCGCCGCAACATGGCCTCGCTGGCCAGGTCCGGGCTGTTCAAGAACATCCTGTTCGGTCTGATCCTGCGCGGCGTCGGGTCCATCCCGATCCGGCAGGAAGAGGGCGACGCGGCGGCGATCCGCACGGCGATCGGGGAACTCAAGAAGGGTCGGCTCATGCTGATCTTCCCGGAGGGTTCTCGCTCTCCCGACGGCGCGCTGCGAGAGTTCAAGCGCGGCGCGTGGTTGCTCATGAGTCGATCGGGGTGCGATGTCCTGCCCGCGGCCGTCGAAGGGGCGTTTGATGCCTGGCCGCGGAGCCGGAAGTTTCCCGGTCTTTTCGGGCATCGGTGCGCGGTGATGTTCGGACAGCCCGTCAAGGCGGGTGATCTGAAGACGCTCGGGCCGGATGCCGGGCTGGCGATGCTCGCCGAGCGCGTCGATGATCTGCGCCTGACGCTGCGGGAGCAGTTGCGCCGGTCCAGCGGCGGGCGGCGCCCCGCGCCGGGGGCCGGGGACGGCCGCGCGACCTTCCAGGCCAACGCCTAGCGGAACAGTTCCGGCAGATCGGCAAGCCTGGCCGCGACCACGAGCATGAGAGCGGTGATCACGATGCGCACCGAGCGGATCGGGAGGGTGTGCGTGAGCCGCGCGCCCAGGGTTCCGCCGATCACCGCGGTGGGCGCCATCGCGAGCGCCAGGGCCAGGGCCGTGCCGGGCGATTGGCCCAGCCGGGAGAGCGATGCGAGCTTGAGCCCGGCCCCGAAGACCGCCGTGATGCAGATGACCGCCGAACTGGTCGCGATGGCGTTGCGCAGCGGCACGCGGTTGAGGAACTGCAGCATTGGAACGAGCACAACGCCCCCGCCCAGCCCCAAGAGGCCCCCGATGAGACCCGTCGAGACCCCGCTGATCGCCAGTCGCGGGGCGTCGGTGCGCTCATCCTCGGCCGCGTGCTCGGGGTGGTTGCGCACGAGCCGGACGAGGTTCGAGAGGCAGTACACGCCCAGGAACAGCGCGAGGCACAGTCTGAGCCTGTCGCCCGCCACCAGGTTGCCCAACAGCACACCCGCGATGACCGCGACCGTTGTCCCGATCGCAAGCACGCGGACAAGGTCGGTGCGGACCGCGCGGGCACGGTGGTGCCTGAGCGCGGCGGGAAGCGAGACCATGACGTTCACGGTCATCGCCGCGGCCATATAGAGGTGGTGGATGCTCTCCGGCTCATCGCCGTACAGAAAGTGCAACGCGGGCAACATCACCATCGAACCGCCCACACCGGCCAGACCACCGAGAACCCCGGCGATGAGTCCGACCACCGCGACACCCAGGATGTGCGGGAGGTCAAAGAGCAGGGCGGGCTCCGGGGTGGTTATCCACAAGCAGGCTTATCGGCTGTCGGTTGTCCGTAACTTGTACCCCATTTCGGTGGATCAAGTGGTGCAGGACCACCCCAACGCCGCCGGATCAGGCGGGTTGGCGGGACACCGGCCGCGATTGGGACAAGATGGATGTACGCTCATCCGACCGCCGCAGGGCCCGTATAACTACGGGTGGCTCCGGCTGACGGATGACGGATTCGGTTCGACCTTTCGCAAGATCGGCTGTCCGGCTCCAACATCCTCAGATCAGGCAGGTTCAACGTGACACCCAACACCATTCAAGACACGATTCCCGATTCGCTGGTTCGTCGCCGCCGCGTGCGCGCGGTGGTCTCGGCGGGCGCGTTCGTTGGACTGGTGGCGCTGGTCGCGGCGTCGGCCGTGATCACCAAGGAAGCCCGCGGGCTCTCAAGGCTGGACTCGCTGTCGGCGGTTTCTGACGTTCGCACGGACGAAGCGGCCGTACCCCTCGTTACCGAGCCCGTCGCCGCGCAGCCGGAAGTGACGGACCCGCTCGTTACCGCGACGGTCACGGACGGCGCCGACGAGGATCCAGCGGTTGAGACCGAGACCGCGGTTGTCGAGACTGCTCCCGCGCAGTGGGGTGCGGAGGTTCGCTGGTTCAACGCCCGCCCGGTGCGCCCCGCCCGCACGATATGGATGACCGTTACCGCGTATTCGCCCGACTCCCGTTCCTGCGGCGATTCGGCCGACGGCATCACGTCGTCGATCCACAACGTCTTCACCAACGGCGGCAAACTGGTTGCGGCCGATTCCCGGATCCTGCCGCTCGGTTCGATGATCAGCATCCCCGGCTACGACGATGCCCAGGTCGTCCCCGTGCTCGACCGCGGCGGCGCGATCAAGGGCCACCGGCTCGACCTGCTCTTCCCGACCCACGAGGCCGCCCGCAAGTGGGGCGTCAAGCACCTGCCGGTCATCGTGTGGGAGTACGCCGACGGCAAGCCGGCGGATGACTACCGCAGGGTGCGGGACTCCAAGAACTGAACCGCGATTCCCGATTTCGGGTGAAGCATAGAAAGCGTCGCGTACTCTTGCGTAATGCTCGCCTCTGTCTCGACCCGAGCGCCGCAGACCATCAACGACCTGATCAGTCCGCAGCTCGCCGCCGCGCTCGATCGGCTTGATCTTTCCAGCCGCAAGACCTTCGCCGGCAAACTGCAGGGCGAGCGCCGGAGCAAGGCCCGCGGCCGGAGCGTCGAGTTCGAGGACTACCGGCAGTATGTCGCGGGCGACGACCTGCGGCATGTAGATTGGAATGTCTTCGCGCGGCTCGATCGTTTCTTCATCAAGATATTCCTCGAAGAGCAGGACCTGGCGTTGCACATCGCGATCGACGCCTCGCGGAGCATGGATGCGGGGAACCCCAACAAGCTGATCCAGGCCCAGCGGATCGCGATGGCGATGGCCTATCTCGGGCTGGTCAACAACAACCGCGTCGTGCTGTGGGCGTTCGATGAGTCGGGCCTGCGCTACCTGCCTCCGACACGGGGCCGCACGGGTGTGCGGGTGGCGGCGAAGTTCATCCTCGAACAAACCCGCGGCGGCGCCGGGGCGGGCCCGCGGGTCGAGACTGGTCAGACCCAGGCGTCAGCGATTACGCTGTTCTCGACGTTCACCGGAGCGATCAAGCGGCTGGCGCAGGTTCGCACCGGCAAGGGTGTGTTCGTGCTGCTCAGCGATCTGCTCGTCCCGGAGGGTTATGAGCAGGGCCTCTCGCTGCTCAACGGTGGTTGGGACACAACCATCATGCAGGTGCTCGCGCCGGGCGAGATCGACCCCGGCACGGAACTCGATGGGAGTGGGGGACGGATCGTGATCGGCGACCTGCGGCTGACCGACGCCGAGACCGGCCGCGCGGCGGAAGTGACCGTCAACGGTGACTTGCTGCGGCGTTACCTGCGGAAGTTCGAGGAGTACCAGGCGAACCTCACCGCCTACCTCACCGCCCGAGGCATCACGCACGTGGTGGTGCGGTCGGATGCGGATGTGGGGGGGTTGCTGCTGGGGGATCTGCGGCGGCGGGGGATCGTGAGATGAACTGAACGACCTACCACCACTCGATCCTGATCGGGGTGGTTCGACGATCAGAGACGACCACCACCGCTCTCCGTCCGTCGGTGAAGTACGGGTCGCCCGTCAGGTTTCGGCGTGGTTCATCGTTCGTGCACGCGCCGACGCCGTCCAGGTACGCCGCGCCGAGTATCCGACCCGCGGCAAGAAGGTCCTCCACGAGGTAGTCGCGCGATTCATCCACATCGGGGTCGATCCGGTGCGTCGTGAGGTTCCACGTGCGGCGCGTGAACCGGACGCCGATGTCGCGGCTGATCTGCCCGATCCAGACCGGGCGATCGAGGAACCGCATCGGCAGAGCCCAGAGACGCAGGTGAAGCCGCTCGTTGATGCCGCCGCGGATCCGTTGCAGGGCGAAATCCTGGCTGCGGCCCATCAGAAAGAGCGGGCTGACCGGGGAGTACCTGTACTCGCCGCCGAGGAGGAACGCACGCGCGGTTCTCCAGCAGGTGGCGATGCTGATGATCTCGGTCTCGTCCCAGCGAGAGCCGAACGCGGCGAGGATGGTGTCAAACGTACCAATCACCACGAGGTTTACGGGGTCGCCGCGCCCGGTGCCCCCCTTGTTCGTGGTCGCGGCAGGCAGCGTGCGCAACCGTTCCACGAGCCCGGGCCGGTCAACGCTCTCGATGGCCGACATCGAGTGCAGCGCGTCGAACGCACGCTGGTGATGGTCCGCATCAAGGCCGGGGACGGCTACCGCGAACTCGAACTCTCGTGCCGAGTCGGTGCCGAGCAGGCGGACCAACACATTCTTCGTGCCGACATCGAGCGTCGTGAAGACGAATCCCTCCTCGGCTCGTCCGGGACTGATCGGAGCCAGGCGGAGCGATAGCGACTTGAACAACCCCTCCATGCGACGATTGGCGCGGTGAGAGCTGATCGCCTTCGAGATCACCAGCCCGATCATGGGCAGAAAGAACCACGCGAGCACGCCGAAACTGATCATCCTCTTGCCGATCGAGAATCGGCACACCGACGCGGCTTCCCGGGGCGTGTAGTACGCGGGGTCGATGGCCACGGCGTGCAGCCGCACGGGCGATCCGCCCGCGGGCAGAAGGTTTTCGATGCGGATGAACACCGGTTGGAGCGAGCGGGCGGTGACATCCACCCCAAAGATGCGGCGTGCTTCCGTCGCGTCCGGAATCGCGACGGATACCCTCGCGCCGTCGCGCTCTTGCGTCTGCTGTCGCTCCAGAAACCCGCGGTCCGTGGGTTGTGGTCGGTACGTGACTGTGAAGAGTGAGCGCAAGTTCAAGATCGGGGTCACTCCGGGCGATCAACGCGGCGTACGCCATCAGGAAAATCCCGGTACAGCGCCGCCTGGAAGTCCGTGACCATCGAGTACACCGCGGCGTGGAGCTTCTGGACCTCGCCCTCGCGCGGGGCGACGGTCATGAACGCCTCGTCGAGTTGCGAGAGCGACTCGGTGCAGACCACGATATGAAACTCACCCAGGGTGTCGGGTCCGAACCCGAGTTTTCGACGTGCCAGCGACCACGCGGCGATCTTGCCGCGGTCCTTGAGCCAGCCGAGGTACGCGGCGACGTTGCGAGCGAACTCAACATCGCGGTAACTGTCTTTCAGGTTGACCCAGATGTGGTAGTGGTTCAACGGGAAACTCGGAACTCGGCGCGCGGGACTCGGAGCCGATCACGGCAGTTGCTGGCTGGCCACGACTCAGGCATTTCGCTCCGGGCTCCGAGTTCCTTCACGCCATGCCCGTCAGCTTCGTGTACAGATCCTCGTCAATCCCCAGATACTCCCGCATATGCTCGTCGTACGTTTCGGCATCCTGCTCGCGAGAGAGGTCCAGACGCAGTTCGTTGATCACCTTGGTCCCCTGGCCGATCCACGTGTTGAACGTCTCCTGCGAGATGTGCTCGTGGATCCACTGCCCCACCGGGCCCTTGAATGGCGGCCTTGACATCTTCGTGCCCGGTCGGCCTGTCCGTGTGCAGAAGAACGTGCCGGGCGGATACTTCGACCGATCGACCTCGCCGCCCGCCGCCTTGCCGCCGGAAAGCAGGTCTACCTCGCGCGAGCCGGTTCTGGGCTTGACCGCCACCTCGGGGACCTCGCGTCCGATCGATTTGAGCAACGCCGCGATCGCATCCCGCGGCTTGAACTCGCCCCGCTCCGCCGCGATGGTGTAGCCGCGCGTGAAAAGTTGCGCCGCCTTGTCCTTGTCCGCGGTCTTCAGCAGGGCCTCGCCCGCGAGTTGGTAGGCCACGCTCATGCTCGGCGCCAGTTCGGTGCAGCGCAGGAAGCTCTCCGCCGCCTCGGCGTGGCGACCGGCCTCGTTGAGGGCGCGGCCGAGCGAGAAGTGGGCCATCTCGTTCTCCGGGTCGGCCTGGGCCATGTTCTGAAACTGCGCGATGCGGCGATCAAGGTCGGACATGCGGGAACGGTATGCAGCGGCCCGCATATGCTCACACCCGATGTCCGTCCCCCCCGCGTCCGCCGGAGTGCTCGCCACCACGCTCGCGGGTGTCGCGTTGCGGAACCCCGTGATCCTGGCGGCGGGGTGCGCCGGAACGCTGCACGAGTTCGACGAGGTGCTGGACCTGTCGCGCGTGGGCGCGGTCGTGACCAAGTCGATCACGCCCCTGCCGCGCGAGGGCAACCCGACCTGGCGCATCCTGCCGACGCGGACCGGCGTCGGGATGCTCAACGCGATCGGGCTGGCCAACCCGGGTATTGACGCGTTTGAGCGGGAGTACCTGCCGCGGGCAGGCGAAGGAGGGGGAGGGGGGGCGATGCCCTGCCCCATCATCGGCTCGGTCGCGGGCTTCTCGGTCGAGGACTACGCCGCGGTCGCGGCATCGTTCGCCCAGGCCCGGGGCCTCGCCGCGATCGAGCTCAACCTCTCGTGCCCGAACGTCAAGCACGGCACCGAGTTCGGCGCATCGCCCCCCGCCGCCGCGGAAGTCGTGCGGGCCGTGCGGGCCGTCGCGCCGGGCACACCGCTGTTCATCAAGCTCTCGCCCGTCGCGCCCGACATCGCGACGATCGCCCGGGCCGTGGTCGAGGCGGGCGGTGAGCGAACGGGTCTGACGATCGGCAACACGATCCCGGCGCTCGCGATCGATGTCGAGACGCGCCGGCCCTTGCTCGCGAACGTGACCGGCGGGCTCTCCGGCCCCGCGATTCACGCCGCGGCGGTTCGGAGCGTGTGGGAAGTCTTCAACAGGTTCGGACGCGACCTGCACGGGCCCGGCAAGCACATGCCCATCATCGGGCTTGGAGGCGTGGTGGGGTGGCGCGATGCGGCTGAGTTCATCCTCGCGGGCGCGACCGCGGTGGGGATGGGCACCGCGCTGTACGCCGATCCGCGATCACCGCTCGGTGTTGTCCGAGGCTTGGACAGGTGGGTCCGAAGGCAGGGCGCCTCGAGCTTGTCGGAACTTGTCGGAACGCTTCGGCCTGAGTGACGTGGATCGGGCCGATGCGGTTATCTCCGCTACTTGGCCCCGGGGTCTTCCGCAGAGCCTGCCTGGGCGCTCGCCGCCTGCCGCAGCGCCGCGCTCGGCCTCCCGATCCGTACCAGGATCGGCTCCGGCTTGTCATCCTCGGTCAGCGTGGTCAGGCCCGTCGATTCCAGCAGCGTGCGCTTGCGGCGCGGCAGCGGGCCGGGCATCGCATCGGGCGAAACCGGCCGCGTGACGATCTCAGGAGCCGCGGCGACCGGTTCGGGCTGCGGCGAGGTCTCGACCGAGGGCCCCTGAATCGCCGCCGGTTCTTCGGTGGAATGCACACGCGCCGCGGCCTTTCGCACGCGGGGCTTGGGTTCCTTGACGACCTCCGCAAGAGCCTGCGCCGCTTCGGGCGGTTCCGCCGCGGTCGCGATCTCGCCCTTCTCGCTCACCTGGTCCATCTTCACCGTCACCCGCTTGCTCACGCCGCGTTCCTGCATCGTGACGCCGTACAGCCGGTCGGCCGACTGCATCGTGCGCTTGTGGTGGGTGATGACGATGAAGTGCGAGTGGGCCAGGAAGCGGTGCAGCACCTTGCAGAACCGTTCGGTGTTGGCCTCGTCCAGCGCGGCATCCACCTCGTCCAGCACGCAGAAGCAACTCGGCTTGCTCTTGAAAATCGAGAGCAACAGCGCGATCGCCGTCATCGTCTTCTCGCCGCCCGAAAGCTGGCTGATGCTCCGCGGCTGCTTGCCCGGCGGTTTGGCGATGACCTCGACCCCGCTCTCCAGCCAGTCCGTCTGGTCCGTGACGATCTTCTCGCCGTTCGGGCCTTCCTTGATCAGCGGCATCAGCCGCACCTTCGCCTCGCCCCCGCCGAAGAGCTGGCGGAACATGCCGTCCGGCGCGGCGAAGTGGTGCTCGATCGCCTCGAAGGTCTCCTTGAAGCGATCGCGGCTGGCAACATTCAGCTTCTCGATCAACTCGCTGAGCTGCGCACGCGCGGCGTCAATATCCGCGACCTGCTTGATCAGGTCCTCGTTTCGGGCCGCGAGCGTCGTCTCCTCTTCGATCGCATCCAGGTTGACGTTTCCGAGCTGCCTGATCTGGCCGCGCAGGCGATCGATCTCGCCCCCCGCCCACTCCGCATCGAGCCGCCGGATCGTCACCGCGACCGAACGGGTTGCCGCAGGGGTTTGGTCGTCCACATCGTCCTCGCCGCCGACATCCTCCGCGTCCGCCGACGCCTCGATCGCAAACTCAAACGTCTCTTCCGTGAGCATCGCGACGTAGTCGCCGTACTCGCGTGCAAGGTCCAGCCCTAGATCCTCCTGGCTCCGCTCTTCGAGGTTCTCCCTCTTCACCTCGACCTCGCGCCGCGCCACCTCCACGCTGTGCCAGTCCCGCTCGACGGTCTGCGCCTGGTGCCGTGCCCCCAGCACGCGCTCGCCCAGTTCGCCCGCCCGACCCTCGGCCTCCTGTAACGCGGCGTTCAACCCGCCGAGTTCCGCTTCCGCGGCCTTGGCGGTCGAGGCGGCCCGCCCGATCGCCTCGCCCGAATCCGCCACCACGCGCTCGTGCTGCGCAATCCCCGCCCGCCGCTGCTCGACCTGCCCCGCGAGGTAGCGGCGGCGACGATCCGCCTCGTCGTGCGTCATCTCCAGCCGGCTCTTCTCGCGCTTGGCCGCGCTCAGTTGCTCGTTCGCACGCCCGGCCTCCACCTTCGCGGCCGTCAGCCGCTCCGCCGCGGCATCCGCATCCTGCTGGGCCTGCTCGATACCCGCATCCAGCGTCGCGGCCTGCGCTGTCTGCTCCTCGAACAGCCGCAGCAGGCTCTCGGCCCGCGCCAGCGTCGCCTGCTGGTCGCTCTCGATTCTTCCACACCGCGCCGTCAGGTCCTCGATCTCCTGCGACAGCGTGCGCTCCTCGCGCTGCATCCGCGAGAGGTCCGCCGCGTGCCGCTCGGCCTGCGCTTGCAGGCCCGCCAGCTCCCGCTGACGCTGGCCCATCGCCTTCCGCGCTTCGCCCTCCTCCGCGCTGATCCGCGCCGCCTGCTCGTCAACCGCCGCCAGCGCGGCCCGTTCCTCATCGTGGTTCGTGCGGACCGAAACCAGTTCCGTTTCCAGCGCGGCCAGTTCCGCCGCTCGCTGCAGCACGCCGCCCGACTCGCTGATCTCCGGCCCCGCGATGACGCGGCCGTCGCCCTCGAGCACGCGACCGTCCGCCGTCACAATTCTCGCCCCGGCTTCCGCCAGCGGACCCGCCATCAGCAGGATCGCGCTGTCGAGATCTCGCGCCAGCAGCGTCTTGCCCAGCAACCGATCGAGCAGAAGTCCGACCGCCGCGGGGCTCACCCCTCCCGGCAGCGCCGCCTCGGACTTGGCCGCGACCATCGTGCGGATTTTCGCCAGATAGCCCGCCGCGCCCCCGATCATCGCGACGACTTCATCGCCCCGGCCCGTCGCTTCCGCTTCGGCGGCCTTGTTTGCCGCGCCGCCCGAGGCCTCCTGCCCGCCGAATCCCTCCAGCGGCACAAACACCGCGCGCCCCGGCAACGTGGCCAGCTCCGCTTCGCCCGGCACATCCGCCAGAGTCGGCACGACCAGCGCCTGCAGGTTGGTCCCGAGCGCCGCCTCCACCGATTCGGCCTTCGCGCCCACGCCCTCAACGCGGATCAGGTCCGCCAGAACGCCGACAACCCGCCCGTAGCCCTTCCCCGCGCGACGCGCCGCGAGCACGTGCCGCACCGCCTCGCCCAGCCCCGCGTGCGAGTCCTGCAACTCCTGCAGCGTCGCACGCCGGCTGTCCAGCCGCACCTGCTGCTGCTGGAGCGTGCTCACACGCTCCGAGAGCCCGCGCCGGTCCGACGACAGTCTCCCCGCCGCCTCCACGAGCCCCGCGATGCGCGACTCCAGCCCCGCGATCTCCGCCTCGGCCGTCGATGCCGCGCCCGCGGCCTGGTTCTGCTGCGTTTCCGTTCGCGCCTGCTCCGTCGCGATCGTCCCGCGCTTCCGTTCCAGCCCCGAGAGCTGGTCGCACATGCTCGCCAGCCGTCGCTTGTCCCCCTCGACGCCCGCCAGAAGCACCGTCCGTTCCCGGTCGATGTTCGCCGCCGCGGCCCGCTTCTCCGCCTGCTCCGACCTTGCCTCCGCCACGCGAGACTGCTGTGCGGCCCGTTCCTGCGCCAGGTCCGCCAGCCGCTTCTCCGCCAGCGTCAGTTCCTCGCTCAGCCTTGCCACCTGCGACGACTGCTCCTCGACGCTCCTCGCCACTTCCGCGATCCATTGCTCGGCCACTTCCAGTTGCCGCGCATCCTCCGCGATCTGGGCCTGCGCCTCGGCCATCGCCCTTCGCGTCATCTCCTGCCGCTGCCGCGCGCTCTGCTCGTCGTGTCTCGCGGCCTGCAGTTCCGATTCCGTCCGCCGCTGCTTCCCGCCCAGTTCGGCCCTGGCCAGTTCCGCCTCCTGCTTCGCCGATTCGAGCTGCCCCAGCATCTCCGCCGCCGCCGCCCGCTTGGCCTCGAGTTCGGTGAGCTGCGAGGTCAGCCCGTCCAGCCGCCGCCGCAGATCGTCGTACTGGTCGAACGCCGAAACGCACCGGATCGCCCGCAACTCTGCGTCCAGGGTCTTGAACACCCGCGCCTTCGCCGCCTGCCCCTTCACGATCCGCAGCCGCCGCTCCGTGCTCTCCAGCTGCTCCCGGGTCAGCGTCAGGTTCGCCTCGGTCCGCTCCAGTTTTCGCTCGGCCTCGATCCGCCTGGCCTTGAACTTCGCGATCCCCGCCGCCTCCTCAAAGATCGTCCGCCGCTCCTGCGGCGAGGCCATCAGCATCGCATCGACCTTGCCCTGCTCGATGATCGAGTAGGCATCCGCGCCGATCCCCGTGTCCAGGAACAGCTCCACGATGTCGCGCAGGCGGCACCGCTTGCCGTTGATCAGGTACTGGCTCGTCCCGTCGCGGTACAGCCGCCGCTCGACATCGACCGTGTCCGCGTCGATCGGCAGGCCGCGGTTGATCCTCTGCCGCGAGATCGTGATCTCCGGCAGCGGCTCGTCCGTTCCCGCGACCGATTGCACCGCCTCGCCGCCGACCCCTCCCGCCCCGGACGATGCCGCGCTGTGCCCCGCATCGCTCTCGTCCACAACCCCCGGATCGCGCGCGTGATCTTCCGACCCCGTCCCCTCGCCGCGCGGGTTCTCGAACGTCAGCGTCACGCTCGCCATACCCAGCGGCTTGCGCGCCACCGAGCCCGCGAAGATCACATCCGTCATCTCCTTGCCGCGCAGGCTCTTGCTCGAGCGCTCCCCCAGCACCCACTTCACCGCATCGACCACGTTGCTCTTGCCGCACCCGTTCGGTCCGACGATCGCCGTGATCGGCTCGTCGAACGTGAACTCGGTCCGGTCGGCGAAGGACTTGAAACCGTTGAGCGTGAGCTTGGCCAGACGCATGGATAGAGCAACCTCCGTGTCGCCCGCGTGGAACAACGCCCCCTCCCCACGGCGATCGACTCGGGAGTGCCTCCGCACCCCGAGCCGGGCCGAGAGCATAGCCGAAACTTCATCGGTCTGCCGTCCGCGATCCGAACAGAGAAGGCTCGTTCTCCCTCACCCTCTCCCCCTTCCACCCTCCGCCTTCCCCCCTCGCCCCTCCCCGGCTATCCTTGCCCCGTCGCCGGAGAGGTGGCCGAGAGGCTGAAGGCGACGGTTTGCTAAACCGTTATACGGGGTATCACTCTGTATCGAGGGTTCGAATCCCTCCCTCTCCGCTTAACCCGGAGACTCTCCTTGCGAGGGTCTCCGGGTTGTTCATTTTTCGCGTATTTGCCGCGAGGAATCGCGATTGTCGCCTCGGACCATGGTCTCTCGGAAGGCGAAACGGACGAGCTTT
>JADLCX010000070.1 GCA_020846975.1 Phycisphaerales bacterium | reverse complement strand
CTCGCCGCGACGGTCAATACCGTGCCCTGCTCCTAACAGGTTCACAAGCTTCGCGTGATTTGCGCCGCAAATGGTTACGTCGCTAAAAAAAACTTAACGAACCTGTCGGTCAACGCGCCATCAACCGGACGTGCGCCGCTTTTCCACCGCGCGGCTGCAATGTGGAGAACATGTGCAAAACTGGCCGAAATACTAGGGAAACTTACTCATTCACGGCGCGCTTGCCAACGGCGCGATCCACGCCCGGCGCCGCGTTGTTTCGTGCAGGTTCCAGCGCGCATAAAGTCGGCGCGCCGGCGCGTTGGTGCTGTCCACGGCGAGGCTTAGCGTCGGTGCCGCCACGCTCCGCGCGTACCCCAGCGCCGTCGCCATCAAGACATTACCCACACCTTGTCCACGCGCTCGCGGGGCCACGCCCATGTACACGACCTCCACCGCCGTCCGGCTCGGCAGCAGCGCCGTCAACATGACCCCGCCCGGCTCGTTGCCCCACATCGCCACGGTCCAGCCCGCCGGTTCGAACAACCCCGTCGCCATGTGACCTTCCAGAACGTCATCCAAGCTCCGTAGCCCATTGAGCTTGGGGCAGTCGAGACTCTGCTCGTACGTCGCCGCCAGCGCCTCGCAGAAGAGCCGCCGACGCCGTGGCGTGTACGTCACCAGCTTCAACGGCGCGTCCGAGGCCGCCATGCGCTGCGGCCCATCCGGCACCGCTGTGCTCCGCTCCAGGTAGATCAGCTCGGCCAGGTACAGGTAGCCGGCCGCGGCGTGGGCCTCAGCCCGGCCGTTATCGTCGGTCCCGAGCAGGGCCTGGAGCAGGTTGACCCGCGCCGCTGCAGCCACCCGGGCGAGGTGTCCCAGGACCTCGGTGAGCACCTGCGGTCGCCGGCTGCTCTCCGTGCCCGGCGGCGTGTAGACCAGCGCCGTCCTTCCCGGCGACTCGATCGCCAGGGCGGCCGTCACCAGCCGCTCCCGCTCCAGCGCGGCGACGACCATGTCCATTTTCAGGCCCTGCAGCTCGACCGCGCGCCGCAGGGTGCGAATCTGGGTCTCTGCCGTCGTGCTCACGCCATGCCGGCCGGTCAGCACCAGGGCCAGCGCGTACTGAAAAAGCGGGTCATGCGGGTCGAGGACGCGCAAATCGTATCCGCGCGGGTCCATCGGGCTGGCGGGCTCGCTGCTCATGACCGTCCGGACGCCTTGGCAGAAATCGCCTGCGGGGGGATCTTCGCGCTGAACCCCTCGATCCGGAGTTCGCATCGCGGCACGACAATGGCGTGGAAGGGACTGGCGGCACCCATGTGCCGGAGCGCTCCTTCCGAGGGATAGATGCTCGTCACCTCGACGCGGAGGCGATTCCCCTCCCGGGTCACGCGATCGATCTGGATCTGGCAGTCCTCGCTCGGGGCGGGGCCCATCGCGGCGAGCAGCACCATCTCCTGTTTGAAGTCGACCGGCAGGTCGACGAGACCCAGCCGGGCGAGCGAGGCTTGATCGTAGATGACCACGCGTAGGGGGCGAGCGTAATTCGAGAAGGTGTCGTGGCGCTCCGCCCGGATGGACAGCTCCTCACCGTCCGGAACCGTGGAATCGGCCCAGGACCCCGATCGCGAGGCACACCCCGCAACGGGCAGGACCAGGACGAGGGCCAGGGCGGCTCGGGCGAGCGTGCAATGCGTGAGGCTGTGTAGGTATCTCATGGCGCTCCTGCCGTTGCATTCACCCCCCCCATCTCTATAATCCCGGCCCGGTCAAGATGATACAAGCGGTAAACTGTGCAGGGAACGCGTGAACAGGGGCATGGGCGAGTTCCTCCGGCTGGGCGTGTGCGCCCTGGGCTTCGGACTGCTGGGGTGTGCAGCTCCGCGGGCCGATCTTCGCGCCAGGCTCGAAGACCCGCAGCCGATCGAGCGCATCCGGGCCGTAGCCACGGTCACCGAGCAGCGTCGCACGGAGCTGATCCCTGCCTTGGTGGACCGCCTCGATGACGCGGACGTCGCCGTCCGGCTTTACACCATCATCGGGTTGGAGAAACTGACCGGGACCCGTCTCGGATACGATTACGCGGCCGACATGTTCTCGCGCCGCGATGCCGTGCTCCGCTGGCGCCGTGCGGTCGCCACGGGCGAGTTCCGGACCCCGGATGGGCTGGCCCAGGGTGAAGCACGGGGAAGCACCCAGGACGCGGGCGACGGGCCCGCCAGCGAATCGCCAGATCCAGGCCCGTGATGAGAGCAGCTTGCGGCTTGCTGGACCGTACAGGACCGGTGGCAAGCCGCGAGGGCGGCGAGTAAGGTGTCGGCATGGACGACGTGGTCAAGGAAGTACGGGCGGACAAAGGCATCGTCACGGTGATGGCCCATGGGGAGATCACCTTGGACAAGTCGCCGGCTTTCCACAAGGCCATGCTCGACCTGCTCGAATCGCCTCCCCAGCATCTGATCGTCGACCTCGGCGAAGTGACGCACATCGACTCCGCCGGCGTGGGCACCCTCGTGGACGTCTTTCGCAAGATGCGCGGGGCGCGCGGCAAGATGTCTCTCGTGCGCATGACGCCGCGCGTTCGCGGCGTCTTCGAAGTCACCCGTCTCGACAAGTTCTTCCCCATCTACTCGACTGAACAAGAGGCGCGGGCGTCATGAGCGACTCCGCGGGCACGTCCCGGCCGGCGGCCCCCGTCCGCCGGGCCGTCGAAGCGGTGGGTTCAGGCGTTGCGGCGGCCGGTCGTCGCGTCGTCCTCCTCGTGAGCGAGGTGGGGGCGATGGGCTACCTGCTGGCGGACACGGTGCGGTGGATGTTCCGCACGGGCGTTCGGCGCAAGGCGCGGTTCGGCTGGGGGGCGCTGGCCGACCAGGCGATGCGGGTGGGCGTCCGCAGCATCGGGATCGTGGTGCTGGTGGAGATGTTCATCGGGTGCATCCTCGCCTTGCAGCTGGCCCCGACCCTGGAGAGCTACGGCCAGCTCGAGCGGATCTCGGAAGTCATCGCGATCGCGATTTTCCGCGAACTCGGCCCGCTGATGACCGCGATCGTGCTGAGCGGATTCGCGGGAGCATCGATCGCCGCCGAGATCGGGGCGATGGTCGAGGCGGAGGAGCTCAAGGCCCTGCGGGCCCACGCGATCAACCCGATCCGGTACCTGATCATGCCGCGTTTCCTGGCGGCGGTGGTGATGATCGTCGGCCTCGCGGTGATCGCCGACGTGGTCGGGGTCATCGGCGGACTGTTGACCTCGTACTTCGCCCTGGGCATCAACCCGGAAACGTACCTGTATTCGACCCGGGAAGCACTGTTTTTGCGCGACTTCCTGACGGGCCTGGTGAAAGCGGGCGTGTTCGGCGGTCTTATCGCCCTGATCGCTTGCCACCAGGGGCTTTCGGTCAAGGGTGGCGCGGTGGGCGTCGGCAGCGCGACCACCGCGACCGTGGTCAAGTCGATCGTGGCCATCATCGGCATGGATGCGGTGTTCACCACGGCGTTTTACGCATTCGGGCTGTAGCGAGGACAGGGCGAAGGGCGACCGGCACCATGGCGGCGGAAGAAGCAGTCATCTCGGTCCGGGACCTGCGCAAGCAGTTTCTCAACGATGAAGGCGAGCCTGTCACGGTGCTCGAGAGCATCAGTCTTGACGTGCTTCGCGGCGAAACCCTGGTCATCATGGGCGGCAGCGGCTGCGGCAAGAGCACGCTGCTCAACTGCATGATCG
>JADLCX010000069.1 GCA_020846975.1 Phycisphaerales bacterium | reverse complement strand
GGTGCAGGCCGATCGTCGATGACCCGTTGGTCCACAGGCCGATCGGGGCCCCCTCGGCGTTGCAGTAACTCTTGAGTTGCTCCAGCCCGTCCTTGCGCTTGGCCTTCTTGCACTCGACGATGATGTAGGGCGTGTCCGCCGTGTCCTTCTCGATCACCACGATGTCGGCCCGCTTCTCGTGGACGGCCGAGCCGAAGTAGACCTCCTTCTCGATCCGCAGGCGGTCCTTGGGGTAGCCGTAGTGGTCGATGAGTTTCCTGATGTAGAGCTGGCGGACGATCTCCTCGGGCTTGGCGGGGCGGTCCTTGTCGGTCGCCCAGCACTTGAGGTACGGCTTGCCGCCCTTGTCGAAGAGTGTCAGGGCCTTGATCTCGGCGTCGGTAAAGATCGTGAGCGCGTAGTCGGTCCCTTTGAGGATGTCCGAGAGCGCGTGCGGCGGTGCCTTGTCTGCGGCCGGAGGCTTGGGCATAAGGGCGTAGCGTACCGTACCCAAACGCCCAATGTGGCATGGCATCCCACTGAACGGGAGGGATGTTGGCAAAAAACTCTTCCGAATTCCCCTTGCATTTTCTTGTCGGTCCTTTCAGACTGCGCATTCTTTGCCGCGCTCAGACAACTAGTTCACAGAGTACTCCATCCAACGCCGAGCGCCAGCGATCAGCACCCTGAACACGCGGTCTTCTGAAGCTCACACACCAAGCGATTTCCAAGCGGCGCCACGCACGCGGCAGGGCTGTCGCTCCGCCCAAACAAGGAGATTCAACGTGACGGACGAAAAGAACATGCAGGGACGCGTTGACAGCTGCACCAGCACCAGCATGGCTGTGCAGGTGCCGACGCCCGACGGAATGGGTGGCGGCCAGTTGAACACCGACCACTACGGCCTCACCATCCTCGCGGTCCTGGCGCTGGTGGTGGTGGCGGCCGTGGTGGTGGTGTTCGCGATGCACACCCGCCGCAAGGCCTGACCGGGTGGTGGTGCGCGCAGTCCCCTCTCAGCGAGTCCGATGCGTGAAGAAGATGCCCCAAGCAAGGGGCTTGCTTCACACCCTGCAAGCCGTTGCACAACATTGTTCATAAAAAATCGCGCGACCAACTCAAGCCGATCCAACATCCGCACGAAACTCATCACCATCATCGCACACGCGTGTGCGGCGGCGGGGCTTGTGCCCCCAACCGCCGGGCCTTTCATAGGTTCCGTTCCGCCCGCGGCGTGCGAACATCCTGAGAGGGTCCACGATGGACCCGAAGGAGTTTCGCTCATGGGAAACATCCCATCGGATCGCAATGAACTCTTCACGTTCGCGCAGGCCCACGCCCAAGTTTTTATCGACAATGCCCCGACGATCGGCCTCACGGTCGCCATGGCCAACGCCGTGAAAACGGCCACCCTGGCCACCGGCACCGCCATCTCGGATGCCGATGTCGCACGCTCGGCCGCGCGCACCGCCACACAGGACCTCTCCGAGAGCTACACCGACCTCCGCCGCGTCGTGAGCGAGGCCGTCCGCACCATCAACAACTTCGCCCTCAACGCCGCCGACCCCGCGCTGGTCTACAGCAAGGCCCAGATCGCGCCCCCGGCCGACCGCACCAACCTCCCCCCGCCCAACGCCCCGTTTGATCTCGGTGTCAGCCTCAACCCCTCGACCGGCAGCCTGCTCGTGCGCTGGAAGGCCAGCCAGCCGCAGGGCATGACGGGTGTGGTGTACAACGTGCAGCGGCGCGTGGGGAATGGTGGAGGCGCGGGGGGGTTCACGCAGGTCGCCCTCACCGGCCAGAAGCGGTTCGAGGATTCGACCATCCCCGCCGGCACTTCCGTCCTCGCCTACACCATCCAATCCCAGCGCGGCAGCCAGACCAGCCCCCTGAGCAACATCATCGAGGTCCGCTTCGGTGTCGGCGGAGGCATGATGGTCAAGCAATATGCCGCCAGCGAAGACCCGGCCTTCAAGATGGCGGCGTGAGCCGAAGGCGGAACACAGAGGCACAGAGAAGGCACAGAGGGCACGGAGCCGGAGACATGGCTTCGTGCCCTCTTCCATTCCCGATGTCTTTTCTCTGTGCTCTCTGTGAAACCTCGGTGCTCTCTGTGTTCCGGCTCTTTGCCCTCGGCTGTGCGCAAGTTCGGCGCGACAGGCGCAGGGGTGGGGCGCGGGGGCGCAGGAATGAACACGGTGAACACCGTCGGCCGATAGTCCTGTCGAATCCCTCCTCTCCCGCGCCGGCAGGATGCCCGCGCCTTGCCAAGTGCCAGGATGGCGACCGCAACCCCCTCCCCCCAACCTCCGCGCGCTGCGACCCCCGCACCCCCCCCCTCCGCGGGCAGGGGGCGGCTCGGGCTGCACACCCTGGGCGGGAACGGCGCGGGCGGACGGGGCGGACTGGGAGGAATCCTCGCGCTGGTGCACAAGCACCGCGGCCTGATCCTCCCCATCTCCTTCATCCTCCTGATGATGGTGATCCTGGTCCCGGTTCCGCCGTGGATCCTCGACATCCTCATCTGCCTCAACATCAGCCTCAGCGTGGTGATCCTGCTGACCACCATCTACATGGCCGAGCCGCTGGATTTCTCCGTCTTCCCCTCGCTGCTGCTGGCCACCACGCTCTTCCGGCTGGTGCTCAACGTGGCCAGCACCAGGCTGATCCTCTCGGCCGATGCCAACAGCCCGCAGGATGCCCAGGACATGGCCGGGCACGTCATCTCGGCCTTCGCCAACTTCGTCGCCGGCGACAACCTCTACGTCGGCATCATCATCTTCATGATCCTGGTGATCGTGCAGTTCATCGTGATCACCAAGGGCGCGACCCGCATCAGCGAGGTGGCCGCGAGGTTCACCCTCGACGCCATGCCCGGCAAGCAGATGGCGATCGATGCCGACCTGAACGCGGGGATCATCGACGAGGGCGAGGCCCGGCGCAGGCGGGCGCGCATCGCGCAGGAGGCCGACTTCTTCGGCGCGATGGATGGCGCCAGCAAGTTCGTCCGCGGCGATGCGATCGCGGGCATCATCATCACCTTCATCAACATCGCCGGCGGGTTCGCCATCGGGATCATCGACAAGGGTTGGCCCGCGCTCCAGACGGCCGAGACCTTCACGCTGCTCACCATCGGCGACGGCCTTACGGCCCAGATCCCCTCGTTCGTCATCGCCATCGCCTCGGCCCTGATCGTCACCCGGTCGGGCTCGAAGGAGCAGCTCGGCAACGAACTGACCGGCCAGCTCACCAGCCAGCCCGTCGGGCTGATGGTCACGGCCGCGTTCCTGGTGCTGCTGGCGATGACGCCCCTGCCGACGGTTCCCCTGCTGGCGACCGCCGCCGCGCTCGGGGGCATGTCGCTGGCGCTCTCGCGGACACGCACGCGCAAGAAGGCCGATGAGCAGGCCGCCGCGGCCGCCAAGACCGGTGGCGCGGGCGGGACCGGCGATGCCCCGCCGCCCGAGCAACTCCTCAAGCTCGACACACTCGAACTCGAGGTCGGCTACGGGCTGGTCTCGCTGGTCGATGCGGCGCAGGGGGGCGACCTGCTCGACCGTATCGCCGCGACGAGGCGGCAACTGGCGGTCGAGCTGGGGTTCATCATGCCGCCGGTGCGGATCCGCGACAACATGCAGATCGGGCCCAACGAGTATCGCGTCAAGATCAAGGGCGCGATCGTCGCCCGGGGCGAGACCATCCCCGGCAAACTGCTGGCGATGGATGCGGGCATCGCGACCGGGCCGATCCCCGGGGCGCAGGGCGGGGGGGGCGGGGGGGGCGGGGGGGGCGGGGGGGGCGGCGGCACGGCCATCCCGACACGCGAGCCGGCGTTCGGGCTGGATGCGTGGTGGATCGAACCCGGCATGCGCACGCGCGTCGAGAGCATGAACTACACGGTGGTCGATGCCGCGAGCGTGCTGGCGACGCACCTGACGGAGATCGTCAAGACGCACGCGGGCGAACTGCTGACACGGGAGGAGGTGAACAACCTGCTGGCGCAGCTCAAGGAGAAATCGCCGAAACTCGTCGAAGAGGTTGTGCCCGCGATCGTCAAGCCGGGCGACCTGCAGAAGGTCATGCAGAGCCTCCTCCGCGAGCGCGTCCCGATCCGCGACCTGGAAACAATCCTCGAAACCCTCGCCGACTGGGGCGGAAAGACCAAGGACCTGGATGTCCTGACCGAGTACGTGCGTAACGGCCTGCGGCGGACCATCTGCCAGCTCTACTCGACGCCGATCGACCCCGCCCCCCCCGCGGCGACGGGCGGCGCGAATGCCGCGGGCGGCTCGGGCAAGGGCACGACCAGCGTGGGCCGGATGGTGTGCATCACCATCGATCCTGCGCTGGAAGATCTCGTCAACTCGTACATCGACCGCTCGACCGGGGCGACCAGTTTCACCATGAACGCCCACACCGCCCAGGGGATCACCAACCAGATCGCCAAGGGACTTCAATCGGTCATCGCCGCCGGCCACCAACCGGTCGTCATCACCTCACCGCAGGTCCGCGCCGTCGTCAGGCAACTGCTCGAAGGCCAGTTCCCGACCGTCGGGGTCCTTGGCTACAACGAGGTCGTCGCGGGTATCGAGGTCGCGTCGATGGGCCTGATCTCGCTCCCCCCCCCTCCCCCTTCCCCCCCTCCCCCCACTTCCAACCCCTCCCAATCAGCCCCGACTTCGACCTCGGCCACCGCGCCGGTCGCCTTCGCGGCGTAACCCCGCCCCGGGTCTGTCATGCACAATCTCCCCACCAAGTTGTCCACGTTGGCTTTGGCAGTTGACGGCGCACCCCCACGACGCCACAATCCGCCTCACCTTCAAGGTCGCGCGGCCAGGATGGCCGCGTGTTCGAGCAGTAACACCCGCCGCGCTCCGCGTCGGGCCGCCACGGATGGCTGAATGAAGCTCAGGACGTTCCGCGCCAACTCGATGGCCGATGCACTCGCCGCGGTGAAGTCCCAACTCGGGGCCGATGCGGTCATCCTGCACACCCGCACGGTCAAGTCCGGCGGCATCCTCGGCCTGTGGCGAAGGAGCATCGTCGAGGTAACGGCCTCGGATGAAGCGCCGTCTCCGCGTCGTCGCACGGCGGAGCCCGCGAACCGCCCGCTGTCCCCCGATCACGCTCGCGAGAGCGGCATCGATCCGACGCCGACAGCGAACCCGTCCGCGCGAGCGGCCGCGGTTCAGGCGTACGCGAGGCAGGCGCCGACCCCAACGCAACCGGCTGCCTCGCGGCCCGCCGCGATCGATCCTCCCAAGAACCCTTCGCCGCCGTCACAACCAGCGGAGAAAGCATCCGTCGCGGCCACACCGCGATCGGCTCCACCGGTCGCGCCGTCGGATGTGACGTTGATGCGGGTCCGTGAGCGAGCCCGCGCCGCGGAAACGATCGCGACCGGCCCCGTCGCGGCGGCGATGCCCTCCGCGGCCAGCGCCGTGGACATCCGCCGCGAACTGTCCGACATCAAGCTGCTGGTGTCGCAGGTCTTGCGGTCCTCTCCGCCTCCGGGTGTCAGCGCGTGCACGATCGGAGCCACCCCCGACGCCCTGTTCGCCGAGTACCTGCGTCTGCTTGAGTCGCAGGTCAGCCGCGACATCGCCGACCGCATCGTTGGCGCCGTGCGGGACGAACTGCACCCGGGCGAGCTCACGGACCCCGCCATCGTGCGAGAGACGGTGTTGCGGCACCTCTCGGGGATGATCCAGGTCGCCGAACCCTCTCGACCGGCGGTGTCACGATCTTCACCGGGGCGGCCGTTCGTCGTCGCGCTCGTCGGCCCGACTGGTGTCGGCAAGACGACCACGATCGCCAAACTCGCCGCGACGTACAAACTCCGCCAGGGCCGATCGGTCGGCCTCATCACCTCGGACACGTACCGGATCGCCGCGGTCGATCAGCTCCGCACCTACGCCGACATCATCGGCCTGCCCTTGAGAGTCGTGCAGTCTCCGAGCGAGATGTCGGCCGCGGTGCACTCGCTCTCCTCGCACGATGTCGTGCTCATCGATTCGGCGGGGCGCTCCCAGCACAACACCGAACGGCTCACCGAACTCGCCGACCTCGTCGCCGCCGCCGCGCCCGATGAAACCCACCTGGTCCTGTCGTCGTCCTCCGCGCCCGAAGTCATGTTCAGCGCGGCCGAGGCCTTCGCGATCGCTCGACCCAACCGCGTGATCCTGACCAAGATCGACGAGGCCGTCCATTTCGGCGTCATCGTGAACATCATGCAACGGCTCTCGACAAGCCTCTCGTTTGTGACCACCGGACAGGAAGTACCCGACCACATCGAGCCCGGTAGCGCGGAGCGTCTTGCCAGGCTCATCCTCGACCGCCGCGCCGACCGCGCCCGCCCCGTTTCGACACCCGACCGGGAGATGTCCGCGAAGTGAAGCACTCGACCGCGACATTCTCACCCTCCTCTCCCACGGTCGAATCGCCCGCCGCGGCCACGCTCGCCGACCTGGAAGCGGAGATCTCTCGCTGGGTCGAGGGCCGGTCCGGTACCCCAGCCCGCACCTCGCCCGCGGCCGAGGATCAGGCGGCGCGGCTGCGCGAACTGGTGGGCGTTCCCGATGCCGCCTCACCGGAAGAGCGTCACACCAGCAAGACGCCGGACTCGGCCACCGCGTCTCAGCGCCGACCCAACACCTTCACCATCGCCGTCGCCTCCGGGAAGGGCGGGGTGGGCAAGACCAACATCACGGTCAACCTCGCGGCCGCGCTCGCCACACTCGGCTTTCGGGTCACCGTGCTCGATGCCGACCTGGGCACGGCGAACGCCGACGTGCTCTGCGGCCTCACGCCCGCCGCGCGGCTTGATCATCTTCTGCAACCCGGCGGCCTCGAGTGTTTCGACGGTGCGCGACGCACCCTCCGCGAGATCCTCGTGCCGGCGCCGGGCGGCTTCCGACTGATCCCGGGCTCGGCGGGTGTCTCCCGCATGGCCGACCTGGCGGTTCCCGATCGCGTGCGGCTGTTCGGCTGGCTGAGCGACATCGACGCCGACACCGACATCCTGCTCATCGACACTGCGGCGGGGGTGGGCCAGAGCGTCACCGGGTTCCTGGATGCCGCCGATATCTGTCTCATAGTGACCACCCCCGAGCCGACCGCGATCACCGATGCCTACGCGCTGATCAAGTGCGCCGCCTTAACCGAGGCCAGGTTCTCCGGCCGGCCGCTCGTCGGGCGCGGCCCGAGAGCGTCATCGCCGACCTTCCGCGTGGTCGTCAACCAGTGCCTCGATCGTTCGGAGGCGTCAAAGGTCTTTGCCCGCCTTCGCGCGGTGTGTGCACGGTTTCTCGGCGTCGAAGTTGCGCTCTTCGGCTGGATCGCGCAGGATGTGCGCGTCGCCGAGGCGGTCCGTGCGCGTGAACTGTTCTGGCTGCGTTCGAGAGGAACGGAAGCGGCCTGCAACATCTCGGCGTTGGCATCCGCGGTGGCACAAGATGTTGGACCGCCGAGCCATCAGTCTGCCGTGCCGGCGGCAAGACCCGCGGTGGCCTCAACTTTGCGGCGTCTGCTCGGATTATCTTAGTCCGGTCGGTCTGATCAGATTCGAGCGCCAGGGCGCGCACATTCTTTCAAGTCGATCTTGCAAGTGGCCGAGAACATTCGGCGGCGGGGCGGCTCAAGGTGGCGCGAAACCTCTGCGCGCCGAGGACCCAGATGACTCCGGGCGCACCTACACGAATCATCGCCGCGTGCTGCGGGCTCGCCGGATTCGCCATCGCGATCGTCGGCGGACTCGCCGCGGACAACCCCGCGGAAGAAGTGCTTGTCCGCGGCCTGATTTCGCTGCTCCTCTGCAACGTGCTCGGATGGATCATCGGGGCCGTGGCCGAGCGAACGGTGCGTGAGTCGATCCCAGGCTCGGGCACGGCGAGGGATATCAACAATCTCTCCACCGACCGTGCCGCCGCTCCCTCTCCCGAGCGGCCGTTGTCGGCAGCTTCTTAGAATTTCTCCACATTTTGTCTTTCGCCCTTGCGTGAAAAAAAAGTGAGGTATACTCTCTCACGCGAAGGCCACGGACCGGTCTTCGATAACACCCTCGGCCGCCAAGTCGCGTGCCGATGTGACAGGTGAGAAAGTGGTCAAGGAGCGGACCATGACAGCCATGAGATCAAAGTTGACGAGTGTTCGCGGCCGCGCTTCGGCTCGGTACGCGGTCGAACACGCCGAGGCGTCCAAGGCGCCGAGCAAGTACGACGGATACTCCACCAAGCAGCTCTGGCTCGAATACCAGCGCGCTCACGGCGAGGATCTCCGCAACTTCCTCATGGAGAAATACCTCCACCTGGTGCGCTACAACGCCGAGCGCATCTACCAGCGTCTGCCGGACGAGGTTGATATCCAGGACCTCATGTCCGCCGGCATGTTCGGCCTCATGGACGCCATCGACGCGTTCGACCTGGATCGCGGCGTCAAGTTCGAGACCTACTGCGCCCCCCGCATCCGCGGCGCGGTTCTTGATGAACTGCGCGCCATGGACTGGGTTCCTCGCCTGGTCCGCCACCGCACCGCCCGCGTGGAGGGAGCCCGCTCCAAGTTCGAGATGGAGCACGGCCGCGTGCCCACCGAGGACGAGCTCAGCAAGTCGCTCAAGATGCACGGCGAGGAGTTCGACAAGTACAGCCGCGATAGCCGCGCCGTCGCGACGTTCAGCCTCACCCGAAAGTGCTTTCAATCCGACAGCAGCCGTGATGTTCGCGAGATCGACGTCATCAAGGATGAATCGCAGAACAACCCGTTCACCGACACCCAGCGCAAGGATGCAAAGGACCTGATCACGAAGGGGCTTTCTCGCGCCGAGCGGCTCATCGTCACGCTCTACTACTACGAGGAAATGACCATGAAGGAGATCGGCGCCACCCTCGACCTCTCCGAGTCGCGGGTCAGCCAGATGCACTCCTCGATCCTCGCCCGCCTCAAGGCTCAGATGCAGCACCGCTCGCGAGAGCTCGAACCCGTGCAGTAGGGCCGGCCGCGCGAGGAAGAGTTGAGAAAACAGTTGAATGGCTCGGCTCGCAACGCCCCGGACGACCGGGGCGTTGTGCTTGGCACCATACCCTTGACGCGTGAACCTCGTCCCGACACCTCTCGACACCGCCGCGATCGCGCTCGGTTCCAATCTGGGCGACCGGGCATCGTGCATCCGGTCGGGTGTCGCCGCCGTAGGCGGGCTGCCGGGTGTGAGGCTGAGGGCCACCTCCGGCACGATCGAGACAACAGCCCTCGTCCCTCCGGGCTCGCCCGCGCAACCGCCGTACCTCAACTCGGTGATACTTGTCGAATCATCGCTTGGGCCCGAACGGTTGATGTCCGAACTGCTCCGAATCGAGCGGGAACACGGCCGCACCCGCACGGCCGGCCTGCGATGGTCCTCCCGAACTCTCGACCTTGACCTGCTCTGGTTCGGGTCGCGAGTGCTCGAATCCGAGTCGCTTCGACTTCCGCACCCGGAACTTCAGCACCGACGGTTCGTGCTGGGGCCGCTGGCGCAGGTTGCTCCTTCCTGGAAGCACCCGGTGCTCGGCTTGACGGTCTTGGAGATGCTGGAGCGGCTCGGCTCTTCACAAACGCGCTGATCGCCGGCACGCCGCCCCGTACGTCACCTTCGGTACCCGATCGGATGCTCGAACAGCGCGTACGCCTCTCGCAGGACCGTCATCCCCAGAAAACCGGCGAGGGACAGGCCGCCCAGGACCGTCGCCTCTTCGCGATAGCCCTGCCCGAGCAGCCAAGCGCACGCGTAGAGCGACAGCCAGAGCGCCCCGTACCTGGCGATCTTGTCGGCAAGCCGCGGCCCTCGGCCGAGCGTTCTCTCCTTCCACAACACCCAGACCCCAAACACCACGACCAGCAGTGCAGGCCCGACCGCCGCTCGAGCGTCCACCCAGTCGGGCCACATCGTCCAACCCCGCCACCATCGCTCGCCGACGGGTCTGTTCCGCCACGCACCCACGCTCAGGATCACCAACGACCAGAACACCCAGCCCGTCGCGGTGAACACAACCGCGCGGCGAGAGATCGTGGTCGCGCGTCCTCCCAGCCCCTGCCGCAAGCCCTCCACCGCCAGGGCATGGGTCATCACCAGCCAGATCGGCCACACAAACCGCACGTTCAAGTTCGGCACGGCCATCTGACCCGCGTACAGCAACCCCAGCAGGAGCATGCCGATCGCCGGCACGTACTTGCCCGCGCCGTTGAACATCAGCACGGCGCCCGCCAGCACGAGCGTGAGAACCACGGCGGGAATCCCCAGCACCGTCGCGCCCAGCACCGACATCCCGAGCGAGATCGCCACGACGTTGATCGCCCGTTCAAGCGACAACCGACCAGAGGGGATCGGTCGGTTGGGGTTCAGTTTCTGATCGCGACGAAAATCCATCACGTCGTTCATCGCCATCGCAAAGCTGTAGAGGCCGACCGCGTTGACCGCCCCGCCCACCAGCAGCACCCACACCGGCACGGCCCGCAGCGCGGCGAAACCCGGTTCGTGGGGCGTCCCCGACGCGTGTGTCCACAGGATCACGAACCACACGTTCGCCGCCGCCGCGAACGCGGTGGTCACGCGCGTCAGGTGCAACGCGGGCGAAATCTTCCGCAGCAGCGTGCGCATCGCCGTCGATGGTACGAGTCCGAGCGGGCGCGGCCTACCATCCGGCCCGTGTTTTCCCGCGCTTCCCACGGCAATGCCCGCGCCTCGGCCGCAACCGCCGGTCGGCAAGGCCACGCGCCGGTCCCCCCCACCGCCGCGCGAGACATCGCCGTCGTGGTCAGCCGGTACAACCCCGCCGTCACCGACCGCCTCCGCGAAGGCGCGGTCCGGGCGTGGGCTTCGCGACGCGACTCGCTTGATCTCGGCGAACTCACCATCATCGATGCGCCGGGGTCGTTCGAGCTCACCGCCCTTTCCGCGGAAGCCGCCGCCTCGAACCGGTTCGTCGGTATCGTCGCGCTGGGCTGCCTGATCAAGGGCGATACCCGCCACGACGAGTACATCGCCCACGCCGTCGCCCACGGCCTGACCGAGGTCACGATCCGCACCGGCGTGCCCGTCGCCTTCGGCGTCATCACCGCCCTGACCCCCAAACAGGCCCGTGACCGCGCCGGCGGCCGCAAGGGCAACAAGGGTCAGGAGGCGATGGACGCCCTCCTCGACACGCTCGCGGCCATCCGCGCCCTGCGCAGCGGCGAACCCCTCACCCCCGGCTCGCCTCTCTCCTCGTCGTTCCCCCACGTCGCACGCGGCCCGAGCACGCGCTCTCGACCTGACAAGTCCATCCGCGCATCCGCGCGGTCTGCAAGGAAGTGATTCACCCTGATGTCGGCGACACCCCGCGATATCCGTCGATTGGCGTTCCAGGCGTTGTACCAACTCGACGCCCGCGGCGCGCCCCCGGCTCCCTCGCCCGCTTCTTCCGCTGCGACGCCCCGCGCGCTGGCGGCCGATGCCGATGACCCGGCCGCTGTGCTCCAGGGGATGATGGCCGATGCCGAGAGCGTGGACGACCCCAAGTACACGCCCGCCGACGTCAAGAAGGCCTTCCTGCTTGCTTCGGCGGCGTTCGCCGATCGCGTCCGCGCCGATGCGTTCATGACCGAGGCCGCGCCCGGCTGGCCCGCGCATCGCCAGGCCGCCGTCGATCGCGCGATCCTGCGCCTGGCGCACCACGAGATGGTGTCGGGCATCACCCCGCCCAAGGTCGCCGTCAACGAGGCCGTCGAACTCGCCAAGACCTTCAGCACGGACAAGTCGCCCTCATTCGTCAACGGGTTGCTGGACAGGCTGTTGAAGCAGGTGCTCGGAGGGGCGGAGTCAGAGACCGAGCACCAGACCGCGCCCGGCGAACATTCGGCGGGCGAAGGAAAGGAATAGCCGGTTCGGTCTGGATTGTTCGTCGCTCGCGCTCCGCGGCCGGTTGTCGCCTCTTTCTCCCCTCTCGCATGGGCTTCTTCTCCAAAACCCTCGACAGACTCAGGCAGGGCCTGACCCGCACTCGCGAGGTCCTGGTCGAGGGCGCGACGGGCATCCGCTCGATGCTGCTGGGCCGCCGGCTCGACGAGCAGCTCATCACCGAACTCGAGAAAGCCCTGCTCACCGCCGATGTCGGCGTGATGGCGACCGCGAAACTCATCGACGGCATCCGCGCCGACCACAAGGCCGGCAAGCTCACCAGGGGCGAGGATGTTCTTGACTACATGAAGGGCGAGCTCAAGGCGATGTGGCCCGAGCAGGACCGCCGGCTGCGGTTCGCATCCGCCGGCACTCCGACGGTCATCCTCGTCACCGGCATCAACGGCGCGGGAAAGACCACCAGCATCGCCAAGCTCTGCGCCATGCTCCGCAAGCAGGAGAAGCAGGTGCTGCTCGCCGCGTGCGACACCTTCCGCGCGGGCGCGGTACGCCAACTCGAGATCTGGGGCGAACGCCTCGGCGTCGAGGTCATCAAGGGCCAGCAGGGCGGCGACCCGGCGGCCGTCGCCTTCGATGCCTGCAAGGCCGCACTCGCTCGCAACGCCGATGTGCTCATCGTGGACACCGCCGGCCGCCTGCACACGCAGGACCCGCTGATGCGGCAGCTCGGCAAGATCCGATCGGTACTCGCGCGTCAGATCCCGGGCGCCCCGCACGAGACCATCCTCGTGCTCGACGCCACCAGCGGCCAGAACGCGCTGCGGCAGGCCGAAGAGTTCGGCAGGGCGATGACGGCATCCGCGGAACTTCCCGGCGGCCTCACCGGGATCTTTCTCGCCAAGCTCGATGGTACCGCCAAGGGCGGCATCGTCGTGGCCATCCGCTCCGCCACCAACATCCCCGTGAAGTTCGTCGGTGTCGGCGAGACTCCGGATGACATCGAGCCGTTCGATCCCGACGGCTTCGTCGAAGCCCTTTTCGCCGCCTGATCCGGGCGCTGCCAATCGCCGACAGCGCGGCGGTGACGGCCTCCACGTTGGCCGATACGGCCGTTCTTGCGCTGTTGACGGCCTTCAACGCGCCATCAACGGCCTGCAACACCGCGTCAACGCCCTCCAACACCGCGCCGGAGGGCGTTGACGAGCCGCTGGAGGCGCTCGATACGGTGCTGTCGGCCTCCGACATCGCGCTGATGTCGCGCGAAACCGCCTGTTCATGGCGCTCGCCCGCCTGCCGCCGCCGAAAGCCGTTGCAAGCCCAGAAACCCCGCCGGCCACCGCGTTGCGCCATCGAGCACCAGGTCCGCGATCACCTCGCCCACCACGCTCGCGAACTTGAACCCGTGCCCGCTGAACCCGCACGCCACCACCACGTTTGCGAGATCGGGATGGTGGTCGATGATGAAGTGACCATCCGGCGAGTTCTCGTACATGCACACCGCCGTTGAGAGCATCGGCCCGTTCGCCTCGGGCATCCAACGTTCGAGGCACGGCCGGAACGTCGCTTCATCCTCGGGCCGCGGGTCGCGAGATGGATCGTCGGGCTTGATCGCCTCTCCTCGCGCGTGCCGCGCGATCTTCAGCCCTTCGCGCTGGTGCGGCCCGGTCAGCATGGGGAACCCGTAGAAGAGCCCCTCGCCCAGGTGCGCCGCATCGATCGCCCACACCGGCAGCACACCCGGCGCGAACAGCTCCGGCCTCCGCGGCCGAACCCACCCGAGCGCCTGCCGCGTCGGTGTGATCAGCGGCGTCCCCGCGAGTTCCCTCGCCGCGAAGTCGCGCAGGCCCATCGCGAAGTCGTACCCCATCCACGCCCCCGTCGCCAGCACGCACCGCTTCGCGACGATCTCGCACCGGTCTTCGAGCACGAGCCGCACGCGGTCCGGTTCGAGGCGTATCGCCATCATCCTCGAGTCGGCGCCGAGCCGCAACTCCGCGCCCGCCTCTCGCGCCAGCCGCACGTGCAGCCCGATCACCGCCTCCGGCACGAGGTACCCCGCCTCCGGCTCGTACAGCCCGATGAACTCCTCACCCAGCGCGAACTGCGGATACCGCTCCGCGAGCTGAGACCGTGTCAGCATCTCGTGCGACAGCCCGTGCAACTCCGCCGCCCGCCGCGAGCCTTCCACCGCGTCACACCCCGCCGGCCCCATGTACACCCCGCCGGTGCGCTCGAAGACCGTCCCCTCATCCGCACACGCACGCTCGACCAGTTCATCCCACAGCCCATACGCCCGTCGCAACAGCGGCACATAGTCCGGGTGTTCGTAGTAGCACATCCGGATCATCCGCGAAGCGCCGTGCGAGCTACCCATCGCGTGACCCGGCGCGTGCGCATCCACACCGACGACCCGCACCCCGCGCTGCGCCAGGTGCATCGCCGCGCTCGACCCCATCGCCCCCGCCGCGCCGATCACCACCACATCGTGCATCACACCAGTCTAACCCGTTTGAGGTCAGTCCGGATGGGCGTGGCTCGCGACCGCCGAGGCCCCTCCGCCGTTTCCCCCTTCCCGCACGGGCTCCTCGCGAGGTTCCGATCGCCCTCCGGCACATCGCTTGACCCACGCGCCGAGGTCATCGAAGATCGAGTACACGACCGGTGTGTAGAGCAGGGTCAACAGCAGCGACAGCGTCTGGCCGCCGATCACCACCACCGCCACGGCACGTCGCTCCTCCGCGCCGGGGCCGGACCCCAGCGCGAGCGGCAGCATGCCCCCCACCAGCGCGAGGGTGGTCATGAGGATCGGTCTCAGGCGATCTCGGTTGCCCTGCACAACTGCTTCCGCGCGCGGCATACCCGCCGCCCGCAACTGGTTCATGTGATCGATCTGCAGGATCGCGTTCTTCTTCACGACACCGAACAGCACGAGGATCCCCAGCGCGGAGTACAGGTTGATCGACTGACCGGCCAGGTACAGCGACAGGAATGCGAACGGGATCGCCAGCGGCAGCGAGAGCAGGATCGTCACCGGATGGATCAGGCTCTCGTAGTTCGAGGCCAGGATCATGTACATGAACACGATCGAGAGCATGAACGCGAACAGGAACTCGACGAACGTCCGTTCGAGTTCGCGACCACGCCCGAGCGTCCGAACCGTGTAGGCCGGCGGAAGCTTCATCCTGTCCAGTTCCGCACGCATCGCCTCCAGCCGGTCCGCGAGCGCGAAGCCCGGTCCCACCGAGCCCCGCACGTTGGCCGCACGCTGGCGATCCAGCCTGTCCACCCGCGCCGCGGTCGTCGCGGGCGCGACCGTCGCGATGCTCCGGAGTTCCACCACCTGTCCGGGCCGCCCGCTGGCCGGAACCAGCAATCGCGGCAGTGTCTGCTCGTCTGATCGGTCCTTTTCCAGGAGGCGGAGCTGCACGTCGTAGTCTTCGCTGGTTGCCGGGTCGCGGAACCGCGTCACCTCGTCATCGCCACCCACCAGCAGTCGCAGGGCCGTGCCGATATCCGCCGGCGTCACACCCAGGTCCGCAGCCCGATCGCGATCGATCGCGACCCGCAGCTCCGGCGTGTTCAGTTTCAGAGTCGTGTCGAGGTCCGGAAGTCCGCCGAGCTGTGATCCTCGCTTCCGCAACTCCTCGGTGTACTCGGCCAGTTTCTCGAGTTGCGGCCCGCGGAGCGCCATATCGATGTCGAAGTTGCCGCCACCCACGTTGAACGACGGGAAGTTCCGGACCGAAATCCTGAGGTCCGGCAGGCTCCGGAGCGAGCGTCTCAGATCCTGAATCACATCGCTCTGGGTGTAGTTGCCCCGGAACGCCGCACCCGGGTCGCCCCTCAGGGTCGAGCGCCACAGTCTTGACAGCGACAACACCCGCTCCTCGTGGGGCGCGATCCGGACGTACATGTCCCCGCGGCTGACCTGCCCGAGGAAACTGCCACCCACCGAGGACAGAGTCGTCCTGACAGCCGGGTGCGCCCGCACGCGCGCTTCCACCGCTCGAACGGCATCGTCCATCGCCGAAAAACTCACGCCCTCGGGCCCGTTGATGTTGATCGTGAACTCAGCCTCGTCGATATCGCTCGGGAGGTAGTCCTGCTTGAGCAGACCATACAGCGGGACGGCCGAGAGCATGACGAGCACGCCCACCGCGGCCGCGGCGATGCGGAACCTCATCACCACGCGCAGCATCGCCGTGTACGACCGATCGATCTTCGCGTAGAACCCGCGCCGCGACCGCGCCGAGTGCGCCGGACCGATCTTCATGCCCCGGAGCGCCCTGACCGAGAGCATCGGCGTGAGCGTGAACGACACCAGCAGGCTGATGAGCACCGCCACCGCAGCGGTGATCCCGAACTGGTAGAGGAACCGGCCCGAGATCGACGACATGAACGAAACCGGCACGAAGATCACGACCAGCGACAGCGTCGTCGCCAGCACCGCTAGCCCGATCTCCGCGGTCCCTCGCTTGGCGGCCTCGAGCGGGCGCAGCCCCTTCTCCTCCACCATCCGGAAGATGTTCTCGAGCACGACGATCGCATCATCGATGACGATCCCGACCATCAGCACAAGGGCCAGCATCGTCACGCTGTTCAGCGTGAAATCCAGCGCCCACATCACCGCGAATGTCGAGATCACCGAGGCCGGGATGGCCACACCCGCGATCAGCGTGGAACGCCAGCTCCGCATGAACAACAGCACCACCAGGCTCGCCAGAATCGAGCCCAGCACCAGGTGGATGTTGATCTCGTGCAGCGCGGCGTAGATGTACGACGACTGGTCGCGGATCACCTCGAGCCGCACCCCGGCCGGCAACTGCCCGGTGACGGTCGCCAGTTGAGCCTTGACCCCCTCGATCACATCAACGGTGTTCGCGCCCGACTGCCGCCTGATCTCGAGCGACACCGCCGGCTTTCCGTTCAACCGCGAGGCCGATCGCTGCTCCTTGTTCCCATCCTCCGCCCGCCCGATATCCCGCACCCGAACGGGCGTCCCGTTCACAACCGCGATGATGATGTCGTTGAACGCCGCCGGATCATTGATCCGACCCAGCGTCCTCAACACCTGCTCCGAACTCTGGCCCGTCAGGTTGCCACCCGGCACGTCCGCGTTCTGCCGGGAAATCGCCTCCCGCACCGCCGTGATTGGGAGCCCGTACGCGGCCAACCGATCCGCGTCAACCCAAACGTTGATCGTCCGCTCCACACCGCCGACAATCGCCACCTCTCCAACCCCGAGCGACCGTTCAAGCTGCGGCTTGACCGTCTTGTCGGCGATCTCCGTCAGTTCGCGAACCGTCAGTTCGCCCCATAGCGCGATCGTCAGCACCGGAAACGAATCGTTATCGAACTTCGAGACGATCGGAGGCTCGGCATCCTCGGGCAACCGCCTGATCACGGTGGCGATCCGGTCGCGGACATCCTGCGCCGCGGTGTCGATGTCGCGGTCCAGCCTGAAGGTGGCCAGCACGATCGAACTGCCCTGGCTGGAGATCGATCTCAGTTCGTCGATGCCCTCGACCGTGTTCACGGCCTCCTCGATCACCTGCGAGACCTCGGTCTCGGCTTCCTCCGGCGAGGCTCCGGGCAGCGTCGTGCGGATGGTCACGGTCGGCAGGTCCACCGACGGCAGCCGATCGACCGCCAGGCGCGTGTACGCGGTTCCACCCACCACCACCATCGCGAGGATCAGCATCGCCGCGAACACCGGCCGCTTGATGCAGGTTTCCGCAAGTTTCTGCATGGGCTCACTCCCCGGACGAGGGCCTCGACAGCCCCGGCAGGTTTACGAACGGCGATTCCGGCAACGCAACCCCCTGGTACCTCGGCTTGGGCAGCGGCGGAACACCCGCGATCGCCGATTCGGTCAGCACGCCCGTGGCACGACGCAGCGCGAGGTTCGCGATCTTCACCACGTAGCGTTCCCGGGCCAGCCCGAGCTGCGCGCTGAGCACCTGATCCTGCGCCGCGATTCGCTCCAGGTTCGTCCCCAACCCCGCCGCATACGACGCCTCGGCCTGTCGGAGGGCTTCCTCCGCCGCACGCACCTGCCTCTCCAACTCCGAAACCCGAAGCCGCGCCGAGCGCAGATCCTCGTGCGCGATTCGCACATCCGATTCAATCTGTCGCCTAGTCAACGACAGCGTCAGCAAGTCCTGCCTGAACACCGACCACGCGGCCCGCACATCCGCGTCGATCCGCCCCGCCGAGAACAGTGGCAGGTTCAGCGTGAGCAGACCGGTCCAGTCCCGATCGGAAGGCACGGTCTGCCGTGTCAGAAAGTATTCCAGATTCACCGTGACCGTCGGGTAGTACCTCCCGATCTCCGCATCCACCAGCTCTCGCGATGCCCGCACCGCCGCATCCGCCGCGATCGCATCCTGTCTCTGCTCCATCGCCAGCGCGATCACCCCATCATCCGGCCGCTCCCCCAGTGCTCCATCCGGCGGATTGAAGCCGTCGGTCAAACTCACACCGCCTGCCGACACCGCCGTCAGCAGTGAGAGCGATGTTCGCGCGTTCCGAACCGCCCGTTCTGCGTCCAGCAGCGAGACCGCCGTCGCGGATGCCTGCGACTCGACCTGCGCCACATCCAGCGGCCGCGCAAACCCCACCTCCTGCCGACCACGGATGTCCCGCAGCCGTTCGGCCTGCACCGCCGCGGATGACTCCAGCACGCTTACCAGTTGCTCGGCGGCCATCACCGTGTAGTACGCCCGCGCCGTATCGAGCAGCAGGGTCTCCCGCAGGTCAAGCACCATCCAGCGTCGCTGCTCGATGGTCGCGTCAAGCGAGCGCGCCGTCGCGTAATCGCTCATCCCTGTCAGCAGCGTGTACTGCGCTCGAAAGCCCCCGTCAAAGAGCGTGTTCTTCGAGTTGCTCGCCGAGGCCCCGCCGCCGCCCGCCCCGGCATCCCCCACGTTCTCGCGGAACGCGTACGTCCCGAAAAGATCGACCGTCGGCAGCAGCGCCGCGGTCGATCGCTGTTTGGCCGCGAGCGCCTGGACCAGGTTCTCCCCCTCGATCGCCAACCGCTCGTTGTCCTGCGCCGCCAGCCGCAACGCTCGCTCGAGCGACAAACCCTCGCCCGCGTCCAGCGTCGCCCGAGCGCCAACGGCCGCCATCTCTCGATACTCCCCCACCTCGCGAGCCTGATCCACAGCGCAGGCGCCCACCGCCGCCCCGACCGCTATGCCGAAGATCGCCTTGCCGTGCCGTCTCACGCCGACGCCTCCTTCGCAATCCCTCGCCTGAGCACGACCATAAGGTGATGCCTCAGCGTCGCGGCGGTCAGCCCCTCGGGCGGGTAGAGCACGGCGCCTCGCACAAACGACAGCACAAACTGCGTCGTGAGTTCGGGCCACGGATCAGCCGTCTGCCCCGCCTCGTTTCCGTCTCGGATCGCGCGTTCAATCAACCCGCTCAACTCGCGCCGGCTGCGCTGAAGTTCCGGATCGTCCGCCGTGAGCGCCCCGCTCCTCATCACCCTGAACAAGTCCGGAAACCGCGATGCGAATCCGATCAGCCCCTCCACCGCCGCCGCCAGCCGATCCCACACATCCGCGCAAGGATTCTCCATCTGGGCCTCAACGGCGTTGACCAGCCTGGACATGCCCTCTCGAATCAATGACAGATACAGTCCCTCCTTGTCCTCAAAGTAAAGGTAGATCGTCCCCTTTCCAATTCGGGCCTCCGCGGCGACATCGTCCAACCTCACCTCATGGAAGGGCCGTGCGGCGAACAATCTGGCCGCCGCATCCAGAATCTCTTGCCGTTTCGCGGGATCTAGCCGTTGCATGGAGAGGACCCGGTGGATGCAGCCGCCGTGCTTTCCGTCGGTTGAAAACTGACCCGTCAGTATTTACCCCTCCCAAGGGCTTAGGATTCAACCTCCGCGAGATTCTGCCATGACCACCCCCCCCCGCTTCTTAGGCCTCATCGCCGCCATCGCCGGCAGCGGGATACTCGGTGCGTGCGGCCACGATACCCCCGCATCTTCCGGCAAGGCCGCTACCAAGAACAACCCCAAGTCCGCAGCGGGCGATCGCCCTCCGGTGGCGGTCAGCCTTCGATCCGTTCGTATTGGCGCAGTCTGGCGCACCGTCGAGGTCACGGGCACGCTTTTCGGTGAAGAGGAAGCGGTCATCGCCTCCAAGCTGAGCGGGCGCATCGAATCCATCTCCGCGGATGTGGGGGATCGCACGCCTTCCGGCACGGTTCTTGCACGAATCGAGAGCCGCGACCACCAACTCGCCCTCGACGCGGCCCAGGCCGCGCTGACATCCTCGCTCGCGCGTCTGGGCCTGAGCGAGCTTCCCGCGGCGGACTTCGACCCCGAAACGCTCCCGACGGTCCGACGCTCGCGCGCAGAAGCCGCGAATGCCCTGGCCAAGCACGACCGGGCGCGCCGGCTCTTTGAGCAAACCCCGCCCCTCATCTCGGAACAGGACTTCGCCGACATCCGTACCGCCAATGATGTCGCGCAGCAGACGGTCCAGACCGAACTGCTCGCCGCACGCGCGCTGCTCGCCGAAGCCCGTGCCCAGGAAACGGCCGCCGCGATGGCTCGGCAGCGGCTCGCCGACACCACCGTCTCCGCCCCGGCATCCAGCACCGCCGGTTCGACGCCGCTGGCCTACCAGGTCGCGGCACGGCTCGTTTCGACCGGCGAGTACGTCAATCCGGGCCAGGCCATGTTCCGTCTGGTCGCCTCCGATCGAATCGACTTTCGGGCCGAGGTCGTCGAGCGCTACGCCGGTCAGGTCGTGCCGGGCCAGTCCGCAAGGATCTGGGTCGAGGCCTATCCCGAGCCGTTCAGCGGCCGGGTCTCCCGTGTCTCGCCACGCATCGATCCCGCCTCGCGATCGTTCCCGATCGAGATCCGCATCGACAACAAGGACGGCCGCCTCAAGCCCGGCGCCTTCGCCCGCGGGGAGATCCGCCTCCGCGAGGACCCCGACGTTACGCTCGTGCCCGCCGATGCGCTTGCCAACTTCGCCGGCGTCACGCGCGTCTTCAGCATCGACGCCGGCAAGGCCAAGGAACACCGTGTACGAGCGGGCATTCGTGTCGGAAACGAGGTCGAGATCGTTGGCGGGCTGCCGGTCCGCGAACTGATCGTCCCCCAAACCGGCTCGCTCGCCGACGGCACGCCGATTCAAATCTCACCCAAATGACAAAGGGTCTGGCCGGCTGATGGCCGAGCAGACCATGAGCACGCGCGGCGTGCCCCCTACGGCTTGGCCACTTCCAGCATCTCAGCATCCACGATCAGCGTGCCCTTGTCGGCCGACAAGACCTTGCCGGAGACCACGATCTCGCTCAACTCCCTGATCCCGGCCCGGCCCTTGAGGTCCGTCTTGAGCGGGTTGCCCTGCCCGTCCACGATGCGGACCGTCGCCGAGTTGGCGGTGATCACCGACTTCGGATCGCAGCAGTAGTCCCACGGAGTCTTGCAGTGATCATCGCCGCTCGCGTTGCACGGATGGAGCGCGTTCCCGACGAGCGTGAACATCGTTCGCCCCGAAACGAACGGCGACTTGCTGCCCCCAACCAGCCCACGGAGCACCACCCTGTCGCCCTTCTTCAGGCCGCCGGCCTTCTTCAGGTCCGACACATCCTTCGCGTCCTTGATGCCGGCTCCAATCAACCCCAGCGGAATCCCGACCGTGGGGACGTGCACCCCTGTCGCGTTCACAACCAGGGCATCCTTCTCGCTCGATGCCGCCACGGTCCCGACGACGAAGACTTCGGCTCCGTGCTTCAATCCGGCGCGGCCTTCCAACCCGCCCGACAGGGGCTGACCCGCCGCGTCCACAATCCGCACCGTCGCTCTCCTCGTTCCGTCCAGCTTGCACGTCTCCACCAGCGTGCCGTCCTTCGGGCAGCAAGACGAGGCGGACGCGTCGTCGGTCAGCACGAACGAGGCCTTCGCTGGGTCGAACGCATCCCTGGCCATCGCGATGCGACCTCGCAACGTGACCTTGTCACCGGCCTTGGCGCCCGGCACGGCGGCCGCGACCTCGACCGCGTCGGCGGGGATCGCTTTCAGCGCCACCGAATCCGGCAACGGCGACGCGCCGGCTTTCGGCTGCGCGAACGCGGGCGTTGCCGCCCCTGCGAGCCATCCGCACGCGGCGGCAACAAATGCAGAAACCCGATTCAATGAACGGTGTGATGCGGCAAGATTCATGGCGAACTCCTTTGAGAGCGGGTGATGGTACGGGCAGGCTCGCTGCCCGGAGACTTCAGAACGACTTCAAGGCCTCGGGGATCGACAGCCGGAGGCAGCGAACAGCCGGGGGGAGAGCGCCGAAAAGGCCGAGCCCAAGCCCGGCGCACAGACCGACGCCAACAACAGGGGCATCCACGACCAGCCCGAACGCGCCCATGGAAAAGCGCACGGCCAGTCCGTCGAGAAACAACACGGCAACGGCGCACGCGAGCAATCCACCGACGGTGGTTGCCAGCAGCGACTCCTGCACAAGACTCACCACGATCGCCGCTCGCCGGAATCCGAGCGACTGCAAGGCGCCGAGCTCCCGAACCCGCGATGCGAAAGCCGCGTACATCGTGTTAAGCCCTCCGAACAGCCCACCCAACGCGATCAACGCGGCCGTGACCCACGCCACGACCTTGATCGGGCCGAAGAACCCGGCGAGCCGGCCGTAGTATGCCAGCTCGGTCATGGCGACGAGTTCCAGGTCGGGTCTCATCTTGGTGAATACCTCGATCTCACCCACGTCCGTCAACGCCGGATCGATCGTCAGCACAACGCACGAGATCGTCGCCCGCTTGGTCGCCGCCATGACGTCCAGCAGCGGCGCCCACACCTCTCCCTCCATCACGGTCCCCGGCGCGGCGAACCGGCCACAGACCTTCCACGGGCGGCCGTCAATCACGATCGTTCCACCCACCGCGAGATCCGACTCCGGCACACCCAGCGATGTCCCCACCATCCGACCCAGCATGATCTCGTCCGATCCGGGACGAGGCAATCGCCCTTCCGTGATTCGCACCATGTCATGGACCAGGAGAGCCTCCGGCGTCACGCCGCGGATCAACGCCTGCCGCTCCTTGGTCTGTTGCGATGATGTCTGCACGGGGAGCATGACGTGCACCTGGGGAGAGACATACGACACACCCGCGCGCGCACGCACGCCCGAGACACTCGCCTCGAGAAGGCCCGGCGTCGAGGCCTCCACCTCGCTGCGCTCGACGCTCTCCTCGCTGCCCGCGCCGAGCAGGATGATGTTGTTCGCCGACCCCGAGATGTTGAGCGAACCGCTCATGCCGCGCACGAACGCGGCGGCGGCGATGACGAGCACCACCACCAGCGCGCTCCCCAATACCGACAGCAGCAGGCGCGCGGCGGATCGGCCCAGGTTCCTGACCGCGTAATCGAAGGGTAACAGCCGCATGCGACTCCTGAGTTACACCGCGCGGAAGCACTGCGCGATCTCACGCCGTCCCGCCTGCCACGCGGGCGCAAGCCCCGCGAGGATTCCAACGCCCGCCGCGATCGCCAGCCCCGTGAGGATGACCCGCGGGCTCGCCGAGACGTTCACGCTCAACCCCTCGGCCGAGATGCTGAAGCGGCCGTACCCGACCACACCGACCGCAAGCGCCGCGCCGAGCACGCCCCCGATCAGTCCGATCACCACTCCTTCGGCGATGATCAGACGTGCGATCAGTCCGCTCCCGAAGCCCAGCGTCTGGAGCACCGCGTGCTCCTTGATGCGGTCCTGCACGCTCAGCACGATGGCGTTGGCAACCAGCGCCAGCACCGCCGCAAGGCACCCCCAGCCGAGCAAACGCGTGAAGCCGACGATCTCAACGATGTCCTGCCCGGCCTGCGCGACAAACGCTTTCTCAGACCTTGTCGTCGTCGGCTCGGACTCCGTGCGGAACTCGTCATCGATCGCCTTCCCGACCTGCTCCAACCGCGTCGGGTCGGCAACCTTCACCGAGAACTGCGTGACGACGCCGACCCCGCCCCCCGCGGCGGCCTGCTGCAGGAACGGGAGATGGACGTACGCGACGTTCTGATCCTGCGGCTCGTCGGACCGGATGATGGCGGCGATGTTGACCGTGACACCGGAAGAGTCGAACGACTCTCCAACCTTGAACCCGCGCCGGGCGGCGAGGTGTTCACCGACAATCGCGGCATCGGCGCGGCCCTTCCAGTTCTCCAGCGAACCTGCCGTGACAACCCACCTTCGACCGAGCAACGTGAGGTCCTCGGCCGGCACACCCCGGTACGTAATCACGTCGAGCGCGGCGCGGCAGTTGTTCACCACGACCTTCATCGGGATCACTTCCGCCACCCCCGGAACCCTGACGATCCGCTCGAGGTACCGCTCCGGCAACCTGCTCGTCGCCGGGCAGAACCGATTCTCGCGATAGACCACAAGCGTCTGGTCCGCCGCGGTGATGCTCGTCGCGTCGTGGACACCCTTCTGCAGCGCCTGCACCGCGATGAACAGGAACATCGCGACCGTGACGCCGGCGATCGTCAGCATCGACCGGGTGCGGTGACGCCAGACTTGCTTGAACACCACCGGGATGTAGCGAGGGGCGATCATGCCGCGGCCTCCTGCTCGGCTTCGGACCCGATCCGCCCGGGCTCGACCAGCCGCCCCTTCTCAAGGTGGAGCGCACGCCGCGCGTATCCCGCACACTTGGCATCGTGCGTGACCATGATCAGCGTCTTGTTGAGCTCACGATTCAGCCGCGTCAGCAGCTGCATGATCGCCGTCGCCGACTCGGCATCCAGATCGCCCGTCGGTTCATCGGCGACGATGATCCTCGGATCGGTCACGATGGCGCGTGCGATGGCCACCCGCTGTTCCTGTCCGCCCGAGAGCTGCCGCGGGTAATGGTCGTGCCGGTCGGCGATCCCGACCAGCCGCAGCGCGGTCCGCACACGCTCGTGCCGCTCGCGCCCCGGCATCCTGTGGAGCAGCAGCGGAAGCTCGACGTTCTCGTAGGCCGTCAGCACGGGCACGAGGTTGTAGAGCTGGAAAATGTACCCGATGTTCTCGCTCCGCCAGTCGGCGAGTCGAGAGCGAGAGAGCGTCGCGATGTCCGCACCGTCGATGCACAACTCGCCCCCGGTCGGTCGGTCGATCCCCGCGATGAGGTTCAATAGCGTCGTCTTCCCGCTCCCGGACGGCCCCATCAGCGCAAGAAAGTCCCCGGACTCGACATCCAGGTCGAGCTCGTGCAGCGGGGTGATCGTCCCGCTACCCCGCTTGTACGCCTTGGTCAGCGACCTGCATTCGATGAGAGCCATGCGCCTCCCTCACTGAGAATCCGTTGGAGCCTTCGACACACCCGTCTCTCCGACCACTCGTATGCGCGATCCCACCCGCAGCGAAGCCGGAGGGGCGGAGATCACGCGGTCGCCCGGTCTCACACCCGTCAGCACGACGACCTCCCCATCACGCTCGCCGCCCAGCGTCACCTCCCGCAACACCGCCGCGTACTCGCCCGCCGTCCCACCCGGCTCAACGACCCACGCTCGGGCCCTTTGTCCGTCAAGGTCCACGAGCACCGAACTCGGCAGCAGCAGGTGGAAACTCGAACCCCCGGCACTCTCGGCGTTGCCCTCCGCCCGGTCCGTCACGCCCGGGTTGAACCGCACGCGCACCTGCATTTCCGGCTTGAGCAGCGGCGACGGCCGCTCGATCGTCAGCTTGAACTGCACGGAGTTGCGCTGAATGTTCGCCTCGTGCACCACGCGCGTCACACGCCCCTCGAACCGCTGATCGACCAGCGCCTCGGTGGTAAGTTCCGCCCGAGCGCCGACCGCGATCATCGCGGCCATCTTCAAGGGCACCTCCGCACGCACCTGCAGGTGCGCCGGGTCGTACAGGCGAAGCAGCGTCGGGGTCATCTCCCCCGACTCCGCGCTCCTCGATGTCATCGCGATCCGCGTTCCCGGCGAGGCCAGCCTCGTGAGCACCACTCCGGAGGCCGGTGATCGCACCTCGCAGCGGCTCAATCGGAGCTCCGCCTCCGCGAGCAGCGCGTTCGCGGTCTCCAGCCCCGCACCGGCCTGCTCGGCCGCGGCCTCGGCCGCCGCAAGCTCGCTCCTCGCCTGCGTTATCCTCGCCTCCGCGCCGCGCAGCCTGATCTCCAGCCGCGAGAACTCACCGGCCGAGATGCCGCCCGCGGCGACGAGGTCCCGCTTCCGTTCCGCTTCATCCTTCATCGTGTCCCGTTCGACCTGGGCGATCGTCACCGCCGCTCGCATCGGCTCGATCCCCGCGAGCGCCCGGGCTTGTTCGGCCTTTCGTTCCGCAACGACCGCGCGTGCCGACCTCGCGGCCAGTCTGAGTTCGTCGTCAACCAGGTGCGCCACCACCTGATCCTTTTCGACAGGATCGCCCTCAAGCGCGAGGATGTCGCGCACCACACCGTCCACCAGCGCGGGGACGTTGATCGCGTACGGCTCGGGCTCGATCCAACCCGGCGCCTGCACCGACGGTCCGACGGGGCTCGCCGCGCCATCGGCAGACTGTCGCCCGTCCAGACCGACACTCTTCACCACCACGGGCACGACGCGAACCTCGGTCGGGCGCACCAAGAGCCCGCGCGCCGAGTACAGCAGCAACGCCGCAGCCCCGGCGAACACCGCCGCGGGCACAAGCACGCGGGTCCGCCATCGCCGCGACGGCCTCGGCACATCCACGGTTGCTGCCGCCCCGACCGGCCCGCGGCTCAGCGCGGCCAGATCCGTCGGCGTGTTGGTTGCTTGCGAAGCCGGGGCCATGACGATCATCCAGAGCCGGCGGGTGCCGACACGCCGGGAGTTTCGATCGAACACCCGCGCCCACGGGCGGCGCGACCAGGTTGGAAAAGGAGAGACCTCGAACCGGCGCGCGGTTGCGCAGAACACGCTCGGGCAGCTACCCGCCCGCCACGCCACGCACGCGCGCGACTCTGCGCTCAGGATCAGGCTAGATGACCAGGCGCGTCGTTCCGATTCCCACCGCGCGCGCGGCCGTCGGCCAATCCGGAGCGCGCCCGCCGAGTGGTAACCGGACAGCCATGCTCATGGCGCCTTCACCCCACCAGGCATCGCCGGCCGCGTGGCCAAGCAACGCGGGCACATCGGCCAGCCGTGAGAGCACACCTTCCAGTTCCGCGCTCGCGCTGCCAACACTGAGGCGGATCATCGCGGGCATCACCGGCACACCGATGCAGCACGTGCACGGCGTCGAGAACCCGACCAGATCGCTCGGCGCGGGCCCTTCATCGTTCAGGTCTTCCGTCGGGCACCCGCCGCAGCAACTGCATCCCGGCTCCTCGGTCTCGATCCTTACGGGAATCCCACCCCGGTCGCACGCAATCGGGTTAATGCACACCACCGCGCCGCCGGGCAACAGCGCCCCCACGACCTGTGTCAGCAGGATCAAGACCGCGAAGAGATGAGCCGGCACACGGGTCACCATGCAATGATATCGGCGAATGGCTGGGACGGTTCCACCGCACTCTCCAAGACCATACTAAACAGACATCAAACAACCTTCACCCCCACCTCCCCCCAACGCTTCCCGAGTCCGAAACCTCACGCGCAACCGTTGAAGTAAGCCTCGAGGAAATCGAAGATGTCCTGCACGCTCACGCCGCCGCTTCCGTTGAAATCGGCCTGCGGCAGGGTGGCGAAGTACGCCGCCAGGAAGTCGAAGATGTCCTGCACACTGGTGCCGCCCGAGCCGTTGAAATCCGACGGGCAGAAGTACCGCAGTCGGAAGATGCTCGCACCGACCGCGGTCGCGCCGTTCGCGCCGGTCTCCTCGTAAAGGTCGGAGAAGTACAGGCCATCGGGCCCCGCCGCTAGCGCGGCGGCGGTCGAGCGGCCAGTGCCGTTGTACTGCGCGATCACGCGCGGCGGAGTTGACAGCTTGCCGTTCGGACCGAGCGTCACGACATCCGGGAACTCGGAGACGCACTTGCGGACACCCGTGCCCGGGCCCGAGGCATAGGTCGATCCCGACTGGGTGACGTACCCGCGGTTGAAGTATGTCGCGGGGAAACGCGACCCCCCGAAGGTGCTCGACTGGATGAAGTCGATGTTCACGGGCGCGATGCTCGGGTTCCACACGTACAGCGAGAACGTGTTGAGCGCGGAGTCGTTGCCGGCCCACCCGTAGCTCATGCCCGCGGTCAGGCCGGTCATCCGGTCGAGACCGTTGCCGTTCTCGACGATGTAGTGTTTGTTCAGGCTCCTCAGCCACGCACCGCCGAAGGGGTTGCGGTGGCCGTACGTGAACACGTAGTCCCGCGCGTTGATCCCGTTGGCGACGTTGTAGAAAGGATTGGCGCCCGCGGGATCTCCGGTGGCCACCGGCGTTCCGTCCTTGTTCATCCGCAGGACCTTGCCGCGGAACAGGTCGAGGTTGAGCGCGGAACTCGAGACAAACCCGTCGCCCATGTGCACGTACAGCTTGCCGTCGGGCCCGATCGTCACGTTGGAGATCTGGTGAGACTGCCCCTGCGCCTCGGGCTGCATGTTCAGAAGCACCGTCCGCGCGGCCATCGTCAATCCGCCGACCGTGCTGGTGATCCGCTCGACCTTCGGATAATGGTTCACGCCGCCGAGCGGCGCGCCGTTGTCCCACAGCATCGCCATGTACAGATGAGTTATCGCCGGATCGATCGCATCGCGCTCGACGGCGATCCCCGTGAGCCCCTGTTCGCCGCTGCCCGAGATCGGCCCCTGCGGGTTGTAGTCGAGAAGCCCGGTCGCGAACGTGGACATCACCCCATCGCGCTGCACCACGCGGATACTCCCGTACAACTCGACGATGTAGTAGAGCGGGTCGGTCGGGTCGGGGCCGGGGTTCGGGACGAACGCGATGTTGACCGGCAGCCGCAGCCCTGACTGAACGCGCTCGATGCGGAAATCCGGCGCGACCGTCCAGTTGATGGGTTGGGCACGGGCAACACCCGCGCCGGCAAGAATGGCCGCCATCATCAACGTCTTCGGAAGCAACCCCGCACACGGTCCTCGCCGAGCTCGCGCGTCCAGCATGGTGGTCCAACTTCCTTTCCGAAAGGTTCGACGCGATCCCCCGACGCCCTTTGGGAATGTAAACCGGGATATCGAATTGGCCTTCCCCATCTCGGTTCTTCCTGGCCCATCGAGGTTCATCGGGCCCCGCTGTCGTGGACACGACCCAATCTTCACAGTTTGCGTCTTGACTTGACGAACGCTTCGCGCCCGCCATGCAGCATCCCCGGCCTGCGGATGAACCGACGACCGCGCGGCCGTAAGTGCGGGAACCGGCCAAGGGGCGGCTCAACAACTACGGCGACAAGCCGAAAGGCACCGTTCACGGCGTCGAGCAGGATGCCTCGCCTGCACCTGCTCCCCTCCCAACGCTTTCCTCCGAGTTCTCCGCTCCCATCAGAGCCCTCTGAGTTCTGGCACGCGACCTTGCTCCTCCCCGCTCGACGTGGACCCCTCTCTGACGGTCGCGGATCGACTCGTCTAGCGCGGCCCTCGGCCCCAGCCGCTGACCCTCGGCCCTACCTGTACAGCGGCCTCAACTTCCCCTCCAGGTGCCGCATCAACGGGTCCGCGCTCAAAGGCTTACCCGTCAGGTTCTCGCACAACTCCGCCGCGCGGTAGCGGCGGCCGTGGATGTGTATGTTCTCGTTGAGCCACTTCTTCAGCGCGGCGAAGTCGCCGCCGGCCATCCGCTGCTTCAGGTCCGGGATCTGGGTGTTGATGGTCTCCCAGAACTGCGCGGCGTAGAGGTTGCCCAGCGTGTATGTGGGGAAATACCCGATCAGGCCGAAGGCCCAGTGGACATCCTGCAAGCAACCGCGGCGGTCATCGGGGACATCCAGACCGAGGTACTCCTTCACCCGCCGGTTCCACTCACCGGGCAGGTCCTTCACCGCCACCTCGCCGGCCAGCATCGCCCGCTCGAGCTCGAAGCGGAGCATGACGTGCAGGTTGTACGTCGCCTCGTCGGCCTCGACGCGGATGAAGCTGGGGGTTGCGGTGTTGACCGCGCGGAAGATGTCGTCGGTCGAGTAGGCCGACAAGGGAGAGGCCGCGGATGACGTCGAGGTCATCTTCATCGCGATCGGCCACAGCCAATCCCAGAACTCTCGCGAGCGACCCACGAAGTTCTCCCACATCCGCGACTGGCTCTCGTGGATCCCCAACGAGATCGACTCGGCCAGCGGCCGCCCGTACGCGGGCGCGCTCGCGATGCTCGCGAGCTTCGGCAGACCCTGCTCGTAGAGCCCGTGCCCGGCCTCGTGCATCGAGCCGTAGAGCGCATCGGTGAAGGCCTCATCGCGGTACCGCGTCGTCAGCCGCGTGTCACCCGGCGCCATCCCCGAGCAGAACGGGTGCGTCGTGGTGTCGAGCCGACCCGCGGCGAAATCGAACCCCATCGCCCGGAGCACGAACTGCCCCAGCTCGTGCTGGAGCCGGGCATCGATCGTGACCTTCGTCACGCGGGTGTCGATTCTCCGGCCCGAAGCCGAAAGGTCCTTGACCAGCGCGCTCAGCCGCGCCCGCAACGGGGTGAACGCGCTCTCGATCATGTTCGCCGTCGCGCCCGGCTCGTACTTGTCGAGCAGCGCATCGTACAACTCGCCTCCCGCCGGGTACCCCAGGCACCGGGCCTTGCGCCGCGACAGGTCGAGCATCTTCTCCAGCCACGGCCGGAACATCGCGAAGTCGCTCTTCTGCCTCGCGTCCTTCCACACCTCCTGCGCCTGGCTGCCCGTCCTGGCCAGTTCTGCCACCAGGTCCGCCGGCAGCCGCGTCGCCAGGTCGTAGTCGCGGCGCATCTCGCGGAGATCCGCGTGCACCACCGGATCGACCTGTCCGTTCAGCTTCGCGAGCTCGCCCTCGCACGAGCCCAACAGCTCGCCGATCCGCGGGCTGGTCGCCGACTCGTGCGCGAGCCGAGCCATCATCGACGATTGATCTGCGCGATGGGCCGCCGCCGCGTGCGGCATGTACGTCTCCTGATCCCAGCTCAACAGCGACCCGATCGAGCCGACCGTCGAGGCCTGCCAACGCAAGCCGCAAAGCTCGGTGTACGCGGCGGGGATCGCGGCCTGGGGCGTCGTGAGAGGGCGGGACGGGGCGGTCGTTGTCATGGTGTTCTCGCGTGCAAGTTCGGTGGACGGTCGGATTCTAGAGCGGGCTCGGGGCAATTCCCACCCGCGCCGAGCCAGGCTCTGGCGACATGTGGTATTCTGAGTGCGCTGGGAGCACCGATGCCGCGGCCCGCAACCCAACCCCACGCCCGCCCGCAGATGCCCGGCGCGTTCACGCTGATCGAGTTGCTGGTCGTGATCGCGATCATCGCGCTGCTCATCGGCCTGTTGCTGCCCGCACTGGCCAAGAGCCGCGAGGCGGCGCGAACGGTCGTGTGCACGTCGAACATGCGGCAGTTGATCCTCGCGATGCACAACTACGCCGCCGACCACAAGGTCATCCCCGGAGCGTACTGGCAGGGGGCGATCAACCTCGACTGGTGCGGCAAGAACAACCAGAACTACATCGCCAACCCGACCTCGTTCAAGCACCCGCTCGAGGCGTCGGTGCTCCGCGAGTATCTCGAGAAGACCGACAAGATCATGGAGTGTCCGAGCGCGCAGCGGCTGGCCAACAACCTGTACGACTACACCGCGATCATCCGCATGGCCGGGGCGCGCGTCGATCTGCAGTGGCGCATGCTTTACCCCGGACGGCCCGAACTCCCCCTCACCGGCGCAAACATCAAGCAGTTCCCCGCCATCCCGCTTCTCATGGAAGAACACGACGAGTGGTACAACCGTCGCGACAACGACGGGAGTTGGGCGGGTCAGGACCAGATCAGCAAGCGCCACGGCGTCCGCGAGAGCGGTTCGGCGGCCGGCGGCCGGAACGGGCAGGGCAACATCGGCTACCTCGACGGGAGCATCGGCCTGTTCAAGGCGCCCGCCGGCCCGAACGACCGCATCGAGGAAGCCACCGACCTCAAGGCCGGCCAGTTGCGGCTCGTCAAGCACGGCAACACCCAGCACATGATCAACTCATCCGCGGCAAACGAGTGGGGATGGGTGAACCGACCGCGGTGAGCGGCAGACCAACCGCCGACATCACGAAACCGTCTGCGTGTCTTCTTCCTGCTTCTCGCTGTTCGTTGTTCGCCGTTCGCTGTTGCCTTCCACCTGCCGCCGCAACATCTCCCAGTACCGACCGCCCTTCTCCGCGAGTTGCGCGTGCGTGCCGTGCTCGACGATGCGCCCGCCATCGCCCGTATTCTCGATCACCACGATCAAGTCCGCATGGCGGATCGTGCTGAGCCGGTGGGCGATCACGAAGCACGTGCGGCCCTTCATCAGGCCGCGCAGCGACTCCTGGATCAACCCCTCGCTCTCGCTGTCCAGATTGCTCGTCGCCTCGTCAAGGATCAGGATGCGAGGATCGGCGAGGATCGCCCTCGCGATCGCCATCCGCTGCTTCTGCCCGCCGCTCAGCCGCACGCCACGCTCGCCGATCAACGTGGCATACCCCCTCTCCAACTTGCGAATAAAGCCATCGGCGTTGGCCGCGCGCGCCGCGCCGGTGAGTTCCGCCTCGCTCGCTCCCCGACGCGCATAGCCGATGTTTTCGCGGATGGTCCCGTCGAACAGGAACACATCCTGCTCCACGATCCCCAAGAGCGATCGGTACGAATGCACGTCGATCCCGCGCAGATCGCGCCCGTCCAGTTCGATCCGCCCCTCCGTCGGGTCATAGAACCGCGCGACCAGGTTGCACAGCGTCGTCTTGCCCGCCCCGCTCGGCCCCACCAGCGCAACCGTGGATCCCGCCGCGACATCCAGGTCAATCCCCCGCAGCACGAACTCCGCCCCGCCCGGATACCTGAACCCCACGTCGCGCATCGTCACCCGCCCGCGCACCTGCTCACGAACCAGTTCGATCCGATCGGACAACGCCGAGGGCGCGGAGGTCTCGCGGAGATCCCGGAGAAGAACCTGATTGAATCCCGGTCTCTTGTCTTCACTCCGCGCTCCCCGCGGGCTCCCGGCGACCTCCACGTTGTCCGCCGTCTTGTTCTGAAACTCCGTCGGTTCAGCCAGCAGATCCAAGACCCGGTCCAGGCCCGCCAGTTCCGCCTGGATGCTCGTCGCGCTCACCGTCAACGCCTCCAGCGGCCCCAGCAGCATCAGCAGGTACGCGGAGAACATCATCACGTCGCCGATGGTGAGCGTCCCGTGGATCACGCGGTACCCGCCGTAGAGCAGCACCGCCACCGAGCCCGCCGGCAGCAGGATCATCCACACGATCTCGATGAACCGCGACCACACCCAGGCCAGCAGTTCTTCCCTCGCCAGCAGGTGGTTGTTGCGGATGAACCTCGCCGCCTCGCCCCGCTCGCGAGCGAATCCCCGCACGATCCGCATCCCGCCGAAACTCTCGGTCGTGTGCGCGTCGATCATCGTCCGCGTGTTCCGCACCTCGCGAAACACCGGCCGGATCCGCGCGATCCACGTCCGCTGGCTGAACCACGCCGCGGGGATGATGCACACGGCACCGACCAGCAGCAGCCAGTCCACACTCGCGAGAACCACCAGCGTCCCCAGCAGTTGCACGACCGCCCGCCACGGGTTGTACATCAGGCTGAACAGAAGTTCCGCCGCCTGGCCCGCGTCTTCCCGCAGGATGCTCGCCGCACCACCCGACTTGATCTGGTACACCCGGTGCAGCGGCAGCCGAACCGCGTGATCGAACACCCGCCCGCGGATGTGCATCTGCATCCGCTTGGTCAGGCGCGTCATGTGCCAGCGCCCCCAGATGCCGACCCCGATGCTGACGATGTTGACCGTCAATAGCGCTGCGCCGACCAGCCACAGCAACGACATTCGGTCGCGACCCGGCGCCAACCGGTCAACCCACCCGGGCAGCCCCGCCGGCCCCGGGTTGTCCGTCAATACGTAGTCGAGCACGACCTTTGTCGCCGCGGGCATCGTCAGACCCGTCAACGCCGCGATCGTCACGGTGCCGATGCACGCGATCACCCGCGCCCGCCCGCCAAGCCCCCCACGCTCTCGCGGCCCGAGCAAGGCCCAGAACTCTCGCAGGAGCACACCAAACGTGCGCTTGCGCCGGGTCCGTGTCGGGTGGTTGGGGTCGATCTCCTTCCCCGCATCTTCCTGACTCAGTCTCTTCTTGCCGCGCGCCTTCAGCAGGTACTCGCGGTACCTCGCCTTGCTCGATCTCGGCGTCAGCGGGGTGTCCGCGTCGGTCCTGCTCTCCGGCCCGCCGCTCCCCGACTCCCCCGGACCCGCAGCCCCGTTGTCGGATGCGCTCATCGATCCATCGTAGACTCCACACGGCAACATGCGCCCGCTCATCGACGCATACTTCGCGGCCGTCTACCGCGTGCGGTTCACGCCGGCACGGGATATCGCGTTCTCCCGCTCGCCATTGGCCGGCTTGGCCGCACCCACACCCTTCCCCGATCCCTGGTGCATCATCACCGCTCACAACCCCGACTCGCGCCGGCTCGGCGACGCGGAGAACGAGGCTCGCGATCTCGCGATGCTCAATCGCTTGCGGGCGTTCGGATGCGAGCCGGTTCGTACCATCGCGTCGGATCGATCCGGCGCTTGGCCCGAACCCGGATGGCTTGTCACACGCACCAACCGCGACCTCGCCCTCTCGCTCGCGCGGGCGTTCGGCCAGCGTGCCGTCGTCTATGGCCACGGCGGAAAGACCGGCCTGCTCATCGCCGCCACCGACCAGTGGTTGGTCCGCCCGTTGATGCTCACCGACCGTGGGTGCTGAACATGGCCCACCCCCCACTCACCCACGCCGTCGCGCTCTCCAGCCCCCGTCACCCCGCCGCGGGGTGCGCTGTGGCCGAGTGGCGCCGTGCCTCAACGCCAACCCCAAACTCGCTCTCGATCGCCGCGGTGAACCCCCAGCCGCCCAGCCCGGCAACTCCCCCGCTCGCGCACTTCACCAGCAGCGTGTTCCGCCCGGTCCTCAGCGCGACATCGGCTCCGCCATCAACCGCGGCGTGTGACTCGAAGGCATCGAGCGAGTACACCTTGTGCCCGTTGATCCACGCCTCCACCTTGTCGCTCGACTCGAGGTGCAGGCGGGCCGGCTGTTTCTTTGACGAGACAACCACCGTGACCGCGTAACCCAGCCCATGCTCTTGTCCGCCGAACTCCCGCATCGTCGCCGCCAGGTCGGTCGCCCAACGCGGCCCGCCGCGCGCATCGTGCCACTCGAGTACCGCGCCGCTCGCGCCCACGTGGCGGTCCCGTTCGCCCAACCCACCCCGCTCGGGCCCTGCGTGCTGCTCGGCGATGGACCGCGCCCAATGCCAGTCGAACGGCCCGATCACCCGCCACTCCCTCAGCGGACCAAGAACCCGCTGCACCTCGCGCGAAATCGACATCACGCGGCCGTCGATGCTGAACCCGACCCGCACGAGCCTCGTCGCCCGCAGCCCCAGGGCCGCTCCCTTGAGCGGCGCGTCCGGCAATGTGATCTCGGCCCAGCGCCCCGGCCCGGCGCTCCCCGCCAGCGCGACCTCGCCGCGCCATCGCTCGACCGAAGAGCGCCCCGCCACGTCGATCACATGCACCTCCGCGCGTGCGCTATCGATGACGCCGCGTGTATCGATCACCCGCACCGCAGCCGGAGGCTCGCCGAGGTCGGGCCGCGCCGTGATCTCGACCACGCCCACGCCCAACTCAATCGCGGCTCGATCCGCTTCGATACCGTCAACGATCGATCGCCGCGCACCCGCCGCGTCGGGAGCAACGCCATCGCCGAACGCAGCCTTGCGCCGCGATGCGCCGTGCACATTGCTGGCCTGCCGCGCGTCGACGGGCATGACCTCCACTTCCAGCCGGATCTGGCGATCAATCGGCGCCGCCGGGATGCGCAAAGCCACCACCCCTTCGTGCCTTGCGCCGTCTCGCATGACCGTTCCATCCGGCGCCGATCGCAGCCAGAGGCCCGAAACACCCGCGAACTCAACGCACAACTCCCGCTCCGGGGACTGGCCCGAGTACCTCCCGCGGGTCGGGCCGAATGTGAGCCGCGCGATCACACGATCGGCCTCCGCGCCTTCCAACCACTCCAATCGCATCGGCGTCCGGGCGAACTCGCAGGACTCATGACCCCGCGTTTCCCCGTCATCCTCATGCAACTCCGACTCGCTCACCTGGCCCGGCGTGCCCGGCCACGTTCGCACCACCAGCTCATGGTGATCTCCATCGGTCATGCGCGGTCCAACGCCGGCTCGGAGCGGGATCGCCACGCCTCCCGGCGCAAACATCGCCGTCTCATCGATCGAAGCACTCACCACGGCGTGCGTCCCGGCGGCGTACCGCTCGCCCGTCCCCCACCGATACCACGCCCCCACGCCCCCGCCCGCGAGCCCCAGCGAAGGAAACCACACCTCCCGCCACGCCACGCACGACGGACCGACGCCCGGCGCGGTGATCGGCGCACACAGCAGATGCTCACCCAGCATGAACTGCCGCGCCGAGCGGTACGACTCCGGCTCCATCGGTCGATCCACGTACATCGCCCGAACCAACGGCAGCGACCGCTCGTGACAAGCCCGCACGTGGGTGTAGATGTACGGCATCAGCATCGCGCGTAGCGCGAACGCGCTGCGCATCGATTCCAGGAACTTCGGCGCATAACTCCACGGCCGTCGGTCCAGAGCCTCCGTGCGCGCCGAGTGCAGCCGCAGGGCCGCGCTCAGCGCGCCGAACTGCACCCACCTCGCCGTTGCCTCCTCATCCCGCGGCCCGAAGTGCCCGCCGATATCGTGCGACCAGTAGAAACACCCCGCGTTCCCCGCGGCGATCGTGAACGGAACCTGGAAGTCGAGCATCTCCCAGCCTGTGTGCGCATCTCCCGAAAAATGAATCGGGTGTCGATGGTCCGACCACACCTCAGCGAACGCGTCTTGACCGCCTCTCCCGGGCGGAAGGGGCGGGGAAGAGGACTTGGCTTGACCGGCGTGCCCCTCGTGCGCGTGCGATTCCCCCGCCCAGCGCGAGAACGACACGCCGCGGCGTCCCCTCGCCCCCTCGCCCGCTGAATGCCGAAAATACAAGCAGTTCAGCCACGCGAGGTTCGTCAGCCCCGGAACCGACGGCACGGTCCGACCCTGCTGCCAGTCCACCCACCAGAAGTCCACACCGCTCTCTTCGAGCGGCCTGTGAACCTGCTCGAACAGCGAACCCATGTATCGCCGATCGCCCGCATCGAACGGCACGGTCTCTCGCGATGCGGGATCACGCCCGATCGCACGCATGAACTCCGTGTAGCGATCCTCGTGCGGCCCCACCCCATCCGCTGGGTGCAGGTTGAGCGTCACCGCAAGGCCTCGCTCTCGCATCCATTGCAGCAGCTCTTCCGCGTCGGGCAGCAGATCGCGGTTCCACGACCATCCCGTCCACCCATCCCGATGCCAGTCCATGTCCAGCACGACGACATCCAGCGGGATCCCGTGCGATTCGTACTCGTTCACGATCGCGCGATACTGCTCGGACGTGTGCGGCCAATACCGCGAGTACCACGATCCCAGCAGGCTCCGACGCGGCATGGGAACGGCTCCCGCAAACCGCGTGAACGCCCGGAGCGCGCCCGCGTAGTCGGCGCCGTAGCACAGCAGGAACCAGTCCGTGCCCCCCCCCGGAACAACCTCGTCCCGAGTCTTGACCCACCCGCCGTCGAGCAGGTGGCCTCGCGAGTCATCAATCAGGAACCATCCGTCGCGCGAGAGCAACCCATCCGGGAGCGGCACGCTCCGCTTCAACCCATCGAGCGTCGACAGCGTGCCGCCCAGGTTTCCCTGCTGCCGCGCGCCCGGATGCCACTCGACGCTCGCTCCTTGCGGTCCGCCCGGCGCGAACGGACCGACGATCTGCACGCGCAGAGTGTCGCGAGTGAATCCGCAACCCCGCGGCCGGAACTCCAGCACAAGCCGCGGCGTGCGAAGCACAACCGGCTCAGCCCCGTCGACATCCTCAACCACGAGCGGTGTGCCGGGACGACTCACCGCCGTCAACGATGGCGCATCCACAAAGCCGCCCGCGGCCGGCGCGTACTCGATGCGCACGCACTCATCGCACACGATTGTGAAACGCGCCCAGCCCATGTGAGAGCGGGAGCGTACCGGGTACTCTCCGTTCCCTCTCGGGCCCTACCACCGCGGGAATCACATACCCAAATCTGGGGACGAGCGCAACCAGCCCCTATTCCGGGTGATTCCCAATCGAACCGAGTGAGCCTCGATCACCCCCCTGTATCGGGAGAATCGGCGTTCGTGATCGTTATTTGTTTGGCATCCCCTTCCCCATGATGTATACTTCGTTTTCCCGTTTCGCTCGCCATCCGCCGTCGCGTGCGGGAGTGAGTGGCCGGGATCTCGAATCAGGCCGATCGGAGTGGCGATGAAGATGATCTGTAACAACCCGAGGGCGGCGGCCGTCGCAACGGTGCTGGCGATCGCGGGAACATCCTTCGGACAGGACAGCGTTCCCTCCGCCGCCGGAGGAAATGATGCCCTTTCGGCGTACGACCTCCCCGTGCAGCAGCGCCGCTACGTGGTTGATCTGCAGACCATCACCACATCGTGGGGCAACGAACTGCTGGTCGGCCCGATCATCAAGGCTTCGCGTGACATCGATCCCAGTTTCAAGACGCAGATCCTCGGCGCGTCCGCGGTCAGCCCGAGCCTGTCCTTGAACACCGCTTTCGCGAGCCGCGGTTTCAGCCGCTGGACCGCGGCCGGACAGGGCGTCAACCCGAGCTTCAACACCGCGCCGGCCATGTCCGAGTCGGTGACGGGCTTCGCCACACAGTTCGGCGTGGTGGCCTCGGACTTCTCGCTGAACCCGACCAACATCCTCGGCGCGATCATCGGCCGTTCGTCGAGCAGCCTGAGCAGGCTGTACGTCGAGCGCACCGTCGCGGCCGTCAGCCGAGTGAGCACCGTCGGCGTCGATACCTCCACGCTCTCGCTCGGCGCGGTCGACGCCCTCGGCAACGCGTTCATCCGGGCCGACAACTTCAACACGCTCCCGACAACCACCAACCGCGTGCTCGGCGACAACGTCGCTCGCATCGCCCTCGCGTCGCGAAACACCGCGGCCAGGAACCAGTTCACTTCCGTGAGCGGGAACAACACCGCCACCGACGCCCCGGCCACCGCGTTCATCGTCAGCAACGAGGCCACGCCGACCAACGTCCCGTCGGGCGTGCTGCAACCGGGTGTCGGCGCCTTCGGGCTCGTGTTCGACTTCACCAACCGCCTGCGGGTCGGCTCGACAACCGCCAACCTGTCCAACCTCGGCGCCGCTCACCTGGCGCCCGGCATCACCGGCCATCGCGGCAACCCCTCGTTCTCGCCGCTGCTCCCCCTGGGCGGCAACGCGGGCACCGTCGCGACGCTCGGCTTCGCGAGCGCGGGCGGCAAGGTCAACGCCCTCGACGCCGTCGGACTCAACTTCGGGAACGCCGGCGCGCCGCCCGTGATCGGCGCCTCGCCGCGCGGCATGACGCTCCCGTCGCCCATCTCCTCGCCCGACGGGTTCAGCGCCAACGCCTCTGGCGATGCCACGTTCAGGCAGTACCTCTCCCAGGTGCCCTTCCGCGGCGGAAACGGGCTCGTGGGCGTCGGCCAGAACACCGGCGGCAACCTCGTGCTCGCGGCGACCGCGAACGACCCCACCCAGGGCGACTTCATCGCCGTCGCGACCTCGATCAGCGCCGGCGTCACCAACTGGACCGTCGCCGCGCACCAGAACCAACCCGTGCTCGACGGTCCGAACGGCGCGGCGATCGGCGCGCTCGACACGCCATCCACGACGATCTCCGCCCCGGCGGTCGATCGCCTCGGCAACGTCTACTTCGTCGCGACGTGGAAGCCCAACCTCGCGCCGGTCGCGACCGGCCTGTTCAAGGCGGTGACCACGCCTTCCGGATTCAAGCTCGAACTGCTGCTCACCACGGGCCAGGCGATCTCGGGCGTCAACTCGCTCCGCACGTACACCATCACGTCGCTCGCCCTGAGCGATTCCGACTCGATGGCTTCCGGAGCGTTCCACCACCAGCAGTTGATCCAGGAGCAGGCGCCCACCGCCCTGACAGGCGACCCGATGAACATCCGCGCCTTCGGCGGCGCCATCGTCAACACCGTCATCACCTACAACAACGGCGGCATCAACGAGAACTACGAGGCCGTGCTCTTCCTCGGCCCGACCGAGGGCGAGCTCTGCCCCGCCGACTTCAACGCCAGCGGCGCGGTCTCCGTGCAGGATATCTTCGACTTCCTCAGCGCCTACTTCCTGAACTCGCCATCGGCCGACTTCAACCACTCCGGCGGCGTGTCCGTGCAGGACATCTTCGACTTCCTGAGCGCGTACTTCACGCCCTGCGTGTGACTCACGCGACCGGTTCGGTCACTTCTTCGCGGCCTCCTTCGCGGCCTCGTCGGCGATACGCTCGAGCACGTTGTCGCCCTCTCGCGTCCACGTCCGAACCCACTTGCCCTGGATATAGATCTTGGGGATCTGGTTGACGTTGATCGCCTCGGCCGCGTTGATGTCGTTCTGGATGGCTTCGGCGACCCGGGCATCGGCAAGCTTGGCGACAAACGCATCGGTCTCGAGCCCGATGCTCTTCGCCGCCCGCTTGGCCGCGTCGTACCCGAACCCGGTCTGATTCTTCATCAGCCAGTCGTGCATCTTCCAGTACGCGGTTTCGCCGCCCATCAGCCCCGCGGTCTCGGCGGACTTGGAGGCCAGGCACCCTTGCGGGAAGATCATCCGCGGAAGCTTGGTGTTGCACGACTGGTCGCCGGGAAAGTGCCGGAAGGTGTAGCGCACGTTCTTCGAGCTTGCCGCATCCTTCGCCAGACCGCCCTTGTCCGGCGCGTAGATCCACGACCGGACGATCAGGTCGGCCTTGGCGGTGTTGGGCTCCTGGAAGTCACCGAAGATGACCACCTCGACCGGCGCGGTCGCGCCGCCGACCGTCCGTGCCGTCGTGTCCGCCATGAACACCAGTTGCGACTCGGAACGCCAGTCCTCGATTGCCTTCACGTACGCCAGCGGGGGCTTCATCCCGCTGTCCTTGGCGCTGAGCGCGGGAAGCGCGGGCTTGGCGCCGAGCAGCGTGTTCACGCTGTTCTGCAGCGCGCCCGGGACCTGCCAGCCCTTCAACTCCACCTCGTTGATCCAGATCATCGGCGTCTGGAACAGCCCGATCGCGTGGCCTTCCTCGATGTCCGACACCACGGGCTTGTCCGCCGCGGGCTTGTCCATGATGGCCGTGACTTTTTCCGCATCGAAGCCGTGGGCCTTCAGGCCGTCCATGAGCGTCTTGTCATCGAACTGGCCGTCGATGTCGTAGAGCCAGTGGTGCGCCTTCCAGAACGCCTCGTTCGCGGCGGTCCAGCGGTCCTTGCCCTCGATCTCGGCGTTCGCGCCGGCGATGATCGCGCACGCTTCCGCGCATCGCGCGGCCCAGCACGCGTTGCGATGCACCGGCTCCGTGTCCGCCTCCTTCGTGTGCTTGTTGCAGACCCAGCACATCGGGAAATGCTTGAAGCAGAACGAGACCGTGTTGGGGTTCGCGGCCTGGATCTGCAGGGCCTGCTGCTCCATCTGCTTGCAGTACTTGCAGGTGTACGCGCCATAGATCACGATGCGGACCTGGGCCTTCTCGGGTCCGAGGCGGTAGCGGCCCGTGAATCCGTTGGGACCGAAGTCGTACGTGTCGCCGCCGCTGACGGCCTTTTCCGCCTGCTGAGCCGCGGCCTTCTCCGCCTGATCGCGCGAGGCCTTGAGGATCGCTTCCTGGCTGGCCTTCAACTCGGCCGCGGCGGCGACGGCCAGGCCGCGCTCCTTGAGCCCGAGCACGCCCGTCGCGCCGAAGAACGCGAGCGCGAAAGCGATGAGCGAGGCCAGCCCGGCGCGACGCGATGGGATTGCGGCGGGGCGTGGCGTGTTGACGGCGGGACGGGAACGCTTGGACAGCATCAAACCAACCTCCATGCAGATCAGGAGACCGAAGTTCGCCGCGTGGGTGAACAGGCAGTACCGGCACCACTCCTGTTTGGCGACGATGACGCCGACATAGACCAGCGAGAACAGCGCGCCGAAACGGACCACGAACTTGAGCCCCGGCGCGATCCACCGGAGCCCGGTCAGCCACGCCGCGGCGATCGCCACAAAGAAGGCGAACCCGAGCGACGAGACCGGCCACTTGGCGAAGCCGAGCGATTCGGCCAACCCCGGGGGAAAGAGAATACGACCGAAGATGGTCTGCTCGAGCCGATCGCACGCGCTGCCGGCGCGGCAGCCGGGGAGCGCGACGCCGGTGAAGTGCTTGAGCACCAGCGCGCCGGAGGCCGCGATGGCGATGGCGATGAACACCAAACCCAAAGTCCAGATCGCGGCGTGCAGACGGGGCAAAAGCCGCTCAACCACGGCGAACGCGACCGGCACAGGGGAGCGGCCGGGCTCGCCCTGGCGAGAGACAGACCCCACTATCTTTCCCGTCGCGGCGGCGTGTTCCGACACATCATCCTCCCGATGGTTCTGGCGAACAGTATGGGTCCGCCGACCACGCGTTGGCACATTCTACCGGCGAAGGCCGCCCGGGTTCGTGGTTCGCAAGGCGTCCGAGAACGGCGGCCCCTATCGTTCGCGGTCGTAAGCCTCGCGGCCGCGGATGGCCGCATCACACCCCGGGCGGGTAGCTCAATTGGCTAGAGCATTCGCTTTACATGCGAGAGGTTCCGGGTTCGAGTCCCGGCCTGCCCACTTCCAGACGGCGGATCACCCGCCCGACCGCGCATGAACCTCCTCGACCTCTTCTACCTCCCGACCGCCGCGTTGACCGCGCCGTGGTGGGCGCGCAAAGCGAGGGGGGGCTGGCGGGAGCGGTTCGGCCACACGGCTGCTCTGCCGCGGACCACCGGGGATGCGCCGCGGCTCATGCTGCACGCGGTCTCGGTGGGCGAGGTGAACACGCTGCGGACGCTGGTCCCGATGCTGCGTGATGACGGTATCGAAGTGGTGATCTCGGCGACAACCGACACGGGGCTTGCCCGCGCGCGGGCGCTCTTCGCCGAATCTGAACTCGGAACCGGGAACGATGGCAAGCCTGCTGTCAGGGTCGTCCGGTATCCGCTTGACCTGTCTTCTCCGGTCAAGCGGTTCATGGATGCTGTCTCGCCGGATGCGGTGGCCCTTGTGGAACTTGAGATCTGGCCGAACTTCGTGGCCGAATGTGCTGCGCGCGGCGTTCCGGTCGCGGTGATTAACGGTCGGCTCAGCGCGCGCTCGTTCAAGGGGTATTGGCGGTTCCGACGATTCCTGTCACCCTCGTTCGCGAGGCTCGCGTTCGCGGCGGTGCAGGATGAGGGGTACGCGGAGCGGTTCAGGTCGATGGGTGTCGCCGCCGACCGCGTACACATCACCGGTTCGATGAAATGGGATGCGGTCGCCGTTTCGCACGGCGGGGCGGCGAACGTCAGCGCCGGTGCACAGCGGCTCGCGGCGGAACTGGGCATCGACCGGGCACGGCCGCTGGTGGTGGCGGGCTCGACCGCTCTGATCGGCAAGGGCGCGACCTGCGAGGAGGCGCTTCTGCACCGGAGCGTGCCCGCGGGGGTTCAGTTGCTGTGTGCCCCGCGGAAGCCGGAGCACTACGAGCGGGCGTACGCCTCGCTGGGCGGATCGGCGCGGTGCACCAGGCGCTCGGTTCAGCGGCGGATGCCGGCGGGTGGCGCCGCGCTCGAAGGCATGGAAGCGACGACCGGTCCGGTACGCGACCGATTCCTGCTGGACACGATCGGCGAGCTGCACGCGGCCTACGAACTGGCGGATATTGCGGTGGTCGGCCGATCGTTCGGTGGGATGCGCGGGTCAGACCCGATCGAGCCGATCGCGCTCGGCAAGCCGACGATCATCGGCCCGGCGTACTCGAACTTCGAGTACATCGTCGGGCGGTTCGCGGCGGCGAGCGCCATCAGGATCTGCGAGCCCGAGAAGTTGCCGGGAATTCTGGGCTCGCTTCTGGACGATCGACCCGAGCGCCAACGGATGGTGGAAGCCGGGCACGCGTGCATCCTGGCAGAACGGGGAGCCTCGGAAAGGCACGCGACCATGCTGAAGGGGCTTCTGAGACTTCCTGCTCGTGCGGTGTCACAGTCGTTGCACAGTGCAGCCGCCGCGCCAACCCAGCCCGTCGAAGTCGCCGCGGTTCCTTGATCGCGACCGGCATCCTTGAAACGCCACCGAGCGTGCGGCTCATGAACCGGAAGCTCCTCCGGCTTCTCGTGCGTCTGTTGACGGCGCTCGTCGGGCTGTCATTGCCGGACGAGCCGACGGCCAGAAACAAGCGCCGAAGGGCGTCGGCGAACGTAGATCCTTCCCCATCGCCAGTCCTTTGCACGTCGGGGTGGTGGGTCGTCGGTCGGCGTGGCGACGCCATCGCAGAAACGCTGGTGCAATGGCCGGCACAAACGCGGACAGTCACGACCGATGGGCGTGGTGTTCGATCACATCCGCGCCGATCGGCACGACCAGCCCAAGCGGCTGGATCGTGCCACGCAACGCCATCACTTCACCACTCTCCCCAGCAACTCCGCCACCGCCGCTTCGAGCTGCCGATCCCGTCCGGCCGCCTCGTCTTCGGCGGTCTGGGGTACGCTCACATCCGGCTGCGCACCGTTGCTCTCCATGTCCTTGCCATCGGGCGTGTACCAGCCGCGACCGGGCGTGCGGATCGTTGTGCCGTCGATCAGCGAGGCCCCACCGGTCGAGATGACGCCGCCGAACGTGGCGGTGCCGACGAGCTTGCCGCGGCCGATGGTCTTGATCGCGTGGGCGAAGATCTCGGCGTTGGAGAACGAGTTCTGGTTGATGAGGACGTTGATGGGGCGCGTGTAGCCGTAGATAAGGCGGCGGTCGCGCGGATACGCATCGCGTGGCACGGTGTTCGGATCAACGCCGGCGGGCTGGGTGAAGGCGTGGTTGGGCGCGGTCAGCGAGGAGAGCAGGATGTCGGCGGTGGAACCGCCGCCGTTGTCGCGGACATCGATGATCAGGCCCTGCTTGCCGCTCGCGGCCGCGAACAGGTCTCGCTCGAAATCGCCGACGCTCGCGCCGCCCATAGCGCGGATGTGCAGGTAGCCGAGCCTGCCACCCGAGAGTTCCTCGACGCGCTTTCGTCGCCTCTCAACCTCGTCCCAATACTGGGCGACGTCCCATGCACCGAACGACATCGGGACCACCAGCACGGTCTGGTCGGGCTTGGCCGCGTCAACGGGCTTGGCGCGGCGGACCCTGACCAGCACCTCCTTGCCGGCCTTGCCGGCCAGGGCCGCATCGAGATCGACAGCGGGCGGGGCGTGGTCGTCCGGCGCCAGCGCGATATCGTCGATGGCAAGGATGACATCGCCCGGCTCGAACTTGTTGGGCTTGGCCGCGGCGGGCGTATCGAGCGCGACCTCATCGACACGGAAGCCGCCGGGCGCGGGGGTGACGCGGGTTCCGAGGTATCCGGTTGCGACCGGCGGAGCGCTGAAGGTCGTACCGACGTTGCCGCCCCCGATGCCCAGGTGCGAGCCGTCGAGCTCTCCGAACATGAGCGTGACCGCGCGGTTGAACTCGTCGTTGGTTCGGGTGCGTTCGGCAAGGGAGAGATAGCGGGCCGCGAGCGCGTCCCAATCCAGCCCCTTCATCGTCGGGTGGTAGAACACCTGGCCGATGGTGCGGGACGCCTCGATGAACTTCTGCCTCTGCTGGGCGCGGATGTCGATGGTGACGGGGGCGTCGATCGGCAGGGATTCCACCCTACCGCCGGCCCTGGGGTTGGTCGTCGAGACGACGCCGGAGCGGATGAACGAGACCTTGTCGCCGGTCAGCGACATGCGGATGTTGGCGACGCCCGGTCCGGCCTGGAGCACCTTCTTGTCGGCGGCCTTGTGGTCGATCGAGATCAGCGAGCGCTCACCGGCCTCTGTCGCCACCATGAGTATGCGGTCGGCCGCGGGGGTAATCGTGAGCCCCGACTCGGGACCTGGGTAGGCGGTCAGTCGCCTCGCACGCCGGTAGGCATCGGTGGCGTCGAACTCGAACGGGCCAACGGGCTTGGCCTGCTCTTCCTTTTTCTCGCCTTCGGGCTTCTTTTCGTCCGGCTTGGCTTCGTTGGTTTTCGGCTCGTCGGGCTTCTTCGCTCCGGGCGCCGCGGGGGTATCGAGCGGCTTGCGCTTGCCTGCTGCCTCAGAGGCCTTCTTGTAGTATTCGTCGCGCTCGTAGGCCGTCATCGCATCCAGAACCCGATCGAGGTTGATCGTCCAGACATCCATCTCGTCGTTCTCGCCGGCGCGCTCCGAGAGGAACACGAGCACCTTGCCGTCGGCGCTGAGCCGGGGTGAGACGTCGTTGTCCGGGTGGCGCGTGAGGTTGACGGGGTTCGACCACGCTCGCTTCGTCGCCGCCTCGTCGGTCGTCGCGGATGTGTCCATCAACCAGATGTCGCTGTTGTAGTCGAGGTCGTTGACCGCGTAGACGATGTGCCGCGAGTCGGCCGCCCATTGCACATCGGGCTCGTCCCAGCCGGTCAGGAGCGTGCGCTCGGACTTGTCGGCGAGCGTGAAGAGCACAAGGTCGCCGCGGCCGCGTGTCAGCAGGAGCTTCGTGCCGTCGGGAGATGGGATGGGGGTTCGGAGGCTGGCCGCGTGCTTGCCGGACGGCGTGAGCACGGGTTCGATCTTGAACCGCAGGGCCTCGGACCAGCGTTTTCCGTGGTCGGGCTTCTTCGCGGCAACCTTCTTGGCCGCGGCGTCGGTGGGCGGAGCAGCGGGCGCCGCCGGGTCATCGGCCTTGGCCGGCTCGTCCTTCTTCGGCTCCTTGTCTGCATCGGGCTTCCGGTCCTTCTCGGGCGCAAGGTCCTCCTTCGCGAGTTCGACCGTCGCGCCGTACAAGCCGTAGACCCCATCCGCATCGTCGGCGGTGAAGTAGAGCACGCGTCCATCGGGAGACCAGGCGATGTCTCGCTCTCGCGCCGGGGTTGCGGTGACGCGCCGTGTCGGATAGCCCTCCTGCGTGCTGCGCACGAAGACCTCGCCCCGCGCGACCACGGCGAGGGTCTTGCCGTCGGGCGAGAGCACCTGCTCGGAAACCTCACGATCGAGATTCAGACGCACCTCGTCGAGCGCCACCGCATCGGCCGCGGCGGCGACGGCGATCGGCCGCGGCGTCGCTCCCGGCGCGGACAGATCGAGCGTGTACAGGGTATCCCAGACCGCGAACGCGGCGGTCTTTCCGTCGGCGCTCACGGCGAGGTCGCGAACGCCGTGCCCGATGGAGATCTCGCCCGGAAGCGGCGCGAACGCCGTCAGTTGCCGGGCATCCGCGTCTGCCTTTCCCCCATCAACGCGCCAGAGGTTGTTCTGACCGTCGCGAGAAGAGATGAACACGACCGAACCATCGGGCAACGGCCATCCATCGGCATCGTTGGCCGCGCTGGTGGCGATCGGCGTGAATGTGCCGGATCGCAGGTCGGCGCGGAAGACATCCGAGTTGCCCGAGCCGCGGTACTTCGGACGCTCCATCCCCGTGCGGTTGCGTGTGAAGATGAAGCCGGACCCATCGACCTGCGCGTGCGGCGAAGTTCCGAACGCGCCGGTCAACCGGGTCACCGGCCCGCCGCCAACAGGCGAGCCGGAATCATCGAAGCGGATGGGAACCGCGAACATCCGCGCGCCGCGGTAGATGCTCGGTTCGCGGGTCGAGGTCACCAGGAGGCTCTTTCCGTCGGCCGCGAATCCGCCCAGCGCGTGCGTCTGGTCGGAGTTCACAACCCTGACCGCCGGGCCGAGGATGACGCCGCCGGAAGGCGAGTCAATCCGGGCGATGTAGATGTTGCGTGCCCCGTCGCGGTTGGACTCGAACGCCAGGAAACGACCATCGGGTGAAAAAGCCGTTGCTCGTTCCTCGGCGGGGTGCGAGGTGAGCCGGGACGCGAACCCCCCAGATGTAGGGGAACACCACAGGTCGCCCGCTGAGGCGAACACCAACCTGGATCCGTCTGGACTGAGCGACAGGTACTGGGGGAACGCGACGGCCCGGGGTAGGTCGGAGGGAGCGGGCTGGGCAGGCGACGCTGGCCTGGGGTTGCCTGCCGCGGGCTGCGCGGCTTGGCAGCCGTGACCCCCGAACAGCAGCACCAGGAGCAAGGCGGGGATGGCCAAGCAGGACGGCGGATCGAGGCGGATCGGCATGTGCGGTCTCGGGAAGGTTGGGGGCGATTGAAGACACGAGTGTAACGAACACGCGACTCCGAAAGCGGGAACTCCGGCCGCGACCCGAACGAATGGTGCAACCTGCCGATCCACCGAGACTTCCCGATTTGGGATTTGGGCGCGGATCGGCTATTCTGCCTCTACCGTTCGCTTGAGCGCCCGTCGCGGGAGCGTGGACGGGCGGCTGGATGCAGGTGTCGCCTGGTCGGAAGAGCCGGGCCGGGTGTCGGTGTCTGGCCGCAAGCGGCTGATTCAAGGGAGTTCGCGCCATGCGCAACTGGCTGAAGTTTGTCGGTACCACCACCCCACGTTCGTCGGCCAAGTCTCGGCGCGGCCGGCGCGATTGGCGGGACTTGCTGGATCACCTCGAGCCGCGCATGCTGCTCACCGGCGCGACGGGTCTCTCGACCGAGAATATGGTCTGGCACGGCATCCCGTTCGAGGTGCGGAGCAACTCGTGGGTGTTGACGTTCGAGACGCCGCTGGGCGCGACCAACGCGCTGGATCGCGCCGCGGAAGTCGCGGCCTCGATGGGGCTGTCGGTCGATGCGATCGACGTGACGGCGCGTGGTCGGTTCGCGAACATCCGCACGACGACGCCCATCACCGAAGCGGCGGCGGAGCAGGCCAAGAGCGAGTTCTCGTTCCTGCGTCAGTTCGAGCCGGACTGGCTCAACTACCTGGACCTTGTGCCCAACGATGCCCGTTACCCGGAGCAGTGGGCTCTGAACAACACCGGGCAGCTCGAGTTGAATCCGGACACGGGCCAGCAGGTGGCGGGCGTGGTCGGCGCGGACCTCGACCTGGAGCGGGCGTGGAACCTCTCGACCGGCTCGGATCGCGTGGTGGTCGCGGTGATCGACTCGGGGCTGCAGATCCGCCACCCGGACCTCGCCGCCAACGTGTGGACCAACCCGGGCGAGATCCCCAACAACAACACCGACGACGACGGCAACGGGCTGGTTGACGATGTGAACGGGTGGGACTTTGTCGGCAACGACGGTCAGGGCGGCCCGGACAACGACACGACCGTGGACCGGCCGGAGAACCACGGCACATCGGTGGCCGGGTGCATCGGCGCGGTGGGCGGGAACGGCATCGGCATCTCCGGCGTGGCGTGGAACATCGCCATGCTGCCCCTGAAGGTGTTCGCGGATGATGAGGGCGGTTCGCCGCTGTACGCGCAGCTGGGCGCGTACGACTACATGGTCCTGCTGAAGACGCAGTTCGGCGTCAACCTCGTCGCGAGCAACAACAGTTACGGCGCGCTCCGCCCGGCGGACTTCGACAACTTCGACTCCGCGGCCGAGACCGGTATTCAGGACACGACCGCGGCGGGGATTCTCTTCGTCGCGGCCGCGGGCAACGACAGTGCCGACAACGACGGTCAGAACCGGGCCTTCCCCGCGTCGTACCCCAACCCGGACATCATCGCGGTGGCGGCCTCGAACAACCGCGACCAGATCGCGGGGTTCTCGAACTACGGCGCGACGACGGTTGACGTTGCCGCGCCCGGCGAACAGGTGCTGACGACCGCGCCCCGCAACGGCTACACGCGGATCGACGGCACGAGCTTCGCCAGCCCGTACACCGCGGGCGTGATCGGGCTCATCGCGTCGGTCAACCGGTTCCTGTCACCCCAGGAGTTAAAGCAGGCCCTGCTGACGGGCGTGGATGTGCTGCCGAACATGGTCGGACGCGTGCTGACCGGCGGGCGCGTCAACGCCTACCGCTCGCTGCTGGCGGCCCAGTTCCCGGGCCCGATCGTGACGGCGATCACGCCCGGCGCGCAGACCGCGCCGGTCAGCCAGATCCGCGTGTCGTTCAGCCGGGACATGGACCCGTCGTTCTTCAACCTCTCGGGCATCACGCTGCGGCGCAGCAACGGCGACGGCCGGTTTGACGGCAACGACGTGTTCATCACCATCAACAGCGGGGACGTGATTTACACGGCTCGCGAACTGACGATCAACCTCAGCGCCCCGCTGGCCCGCGATCAGCACCGCCTGACGCTGGCCGCGACCAACTTCCGCGACACGCAGGGGCAGTTCCTCAACGGCGACGCGACGGGCGGCAACGATGAGGTGTACGACTTCAACGTGGTCGCGTTCCGCGGCCTGCTCGAGCCCAACGACGCGATCAGCCAGGCCAGCCCGCTGCTGCTCAACCCGCAGGGCTTCGTCGAGGTGACGGACCTCACGATCGGCGACGGGCTGAACGACGTTCGCGATGTGGACATCTTCCGCGTGTTCACGACCGGTCCCGCGCTCATCACCGCCGAGATCACCGCTCGCGGCCTGGCCGTTCCCAGCGATCTGGACAGCTACCTGCGGCTGTTCGACGCCAGCGGTGTTCAGCTCGACGCCAACGACAACTTCACCGGTCTGGACTCCAAGATCCAGTTCTTCGTGCCCGCGGCGGGCCAGTACTACATCGGCGTCTCGGCGTTCCCGAACACCAACTACAACCCCATCCTTGAGGCCACCGGCGCGTCGAGCGCGGCGACGGGCGTGTACAACATCGCCGTGCAGGTGCAGACCGCCGCGTCGGAGAGCAGCACAAAGTCCAACGCCAACGCGGCCGCGATCCCGGCGACGGGATCGATCACGAGCACGATCAACATCACCGACGGCCGGACGATCCTCGACCTCAACGTGCAGATCAACGTCACGCACACGTTCGTGGGCGACCTGCAGGTCCGGCTGACCGGCCCGGGCGGCCAGGTGGTCACGCTGGTGAACCGGCGCGGCGGATCGGGCGACAACTTTGCGCTGACGCGCTTCGACGACGAGGCGGCGACCTCGGTGCTGGCCGGCACGCCGCCGTTCGCGGGCAACTTCCGGCCGGAGCAGGCGCTGACGGCGTTCGACGGCAACAGCGCGGCGGGCACCTGGACGCTGACGATCAACGACCTCAAGGCGGGCGACGCCGGGCAGTTGCTCGGCTGGACGCTGGAACTGTCGCTGGCCAACGACGTGTTCGGCCCGTTCGAGGTCAACGACACGACGATCGTGGCATCGGATATCGGCATCACCGGCACCGGATCGCGGACGCTCACGGCGTTCATCGGCGACGGCGCTTTCGGCCTGCGGGATGTCGATCTGTTCCGCGTGAGCGCGGGCACCGGCACGACCATCCGCGTGCTCGCGACGCCGATCTCGGGTTCGCTCGACACGATCCTGCGCCTGTTCGATGCCGGCGGCAACGAGATCGCGATCGACAAGCGCCTGGGCTCGACCGCCAGCGCGGTCACGTACGTCGTCGCCAACGCCGGCGTCTACTACGTCGGCGTCTCGGGCGGCAACACCACCAGCCCCACCGACTTCGGCAACGACTCCTACAACCCGGGCGTCGGCGGTTCGGGCACGCCCACCGACGCGACCGGCCTGTACCGGCTCTCGATCACCGTCGCGGGCGGCATAAGCGAGGGCGAGGCCATCCTCCAGGGCAGCAGCATCGGTGTCGCGGTGAACAGCAACGGCGCGATCGGCATCCCGATCGGCGACAACGCCGGCGGCCTGACTTTCAACGGCATCGAGTTCCTCAACCGCGGCAACGGCCTGGACTCGTACTTCGGCGTCTCTCTCGACGGCTTCAGCATCCGCAACACCGCCGACGGCACGCAGTCGGACCTCTCGATGGCGATCGCCAACGAGTCCGACTTCGGCAACCGGCGCATGGCCGCGACGGGCACTTTCCGCAACCTCGGCGTCCGGCGAGTGATCGCCTTCGGCGCCAGCGACCGCTACCTCGTCGTCGATGTGACGCTCTCCAACCGCTCGACCACGCCGATGAACAGCATCGCGTGGATGGAGGGCTTCAACCCCGACCAGGGCTACACGACGCTGCCGAACTCGGAGAACACGACCAACAACATCCGCAACTCGACGCCGCGACTGGCCACCGCGGCCGTGACCAACACCACCTTCCCGGGCGGTCTGACGATGGGCCTCGGCGCGCCGACCGGTGGCGTCGCGGCCGTGACCAGCTTCGAGGATCGCGGCACCGTCCGCGATCCGTTCCAGATCATCAACTCTCCGAGCGACCCCGATGCATCGGGCGATGTGGGTGTGTCGGCCGACCAGGACATGACCATCGCCTTCAACGTCGGCACGCTCGCGCCGAACCAGAGCTCGCACTTCCGCTACTTCATCTTCCTCGACAGTTCCACCAGCGGCGTCACCGCCTCGTACGACGCGCTGCTCGCCGGCACCGCGGGCGGGCACCTCGCGGCCGACCAGAAGAGCCCCGCCGACGATACCGAGGGCCTGCCCAACCTGCCCTACCGCGTGTACTACCCCGAGGGCTACGCCAACAGCCGCGCCTCGACCTTCCTGCCGTTGGTCAACGGCAACGCCGAGGCGGTGCGGATCGTCGTCATCGCTCGCTACGAGGGCACGGCCGCGTTCGACGTGCTGTACGACTCCTCCACCGACACGACCGAGGGGTCGATCGCGGCGAACAAGCGGGATGGCATCACGCTCACGACGCCCGCGAACTTCGCGGCGGGCACGAGCGATCGCGTCCGGAGCGATGTCGTGAACCAGATGACCATGACGGCTCGCAACGGCGTGCTGAAGAACACCCCGTACGCGATCGAGGTCCGCGCCAGCGCGCCCGTCGGCGCGATCCTGAGCCACTACGACTTCGGCATCTCCACCGGCGACTCGTTCACCTCCGCTCTCAGCCCGGTCTGGCAGCTCGGCCAGGGGCAGAAGGGCGCGGGCATCAACGACTTCATCGTCTTCTACAACCCCTCGCCGCTGGAGATCAAGGTCACGCTCACGGCGTACAAGTCCACCGGCGGCACGCCGTTCAGCACGTTCCAGTACGTCCAGGCCAACCGGCGCGGCGGCTGGGCCGTGGCCGATCTTGGCATCACCAACGGCAGCTACGCCTTCAAGATCGACGCCGAAGCGCCCATCAGCGTGGCGCTCACGCACTTCGACTCCAACACCGCCTCCGGGTTCGGCTCGATCGCCACGGCGGGCAACGGCTCCACCAGCGGCGGCAGCGCCGAGGGCGCGTTCGGCGTCGGCGCGGCGAGCGAGTCAATCGGCGTCGTCAACACCAACACCGCCGCCGCGGATGTCACGTTCACCTTCTCGTTCGCCAACGGCAGTTCGTACCGGCACCAGCTCACGGTGCAGGGCCAGCGTCGCGGGACGGTCGAAGTGGCCTCGCTCGTCGGCTTCCCGGCGGGCCAGCCCTACGCGGTCAGCTACACGTCCACCCTGCCCGTCGGCGTCACAATCGCCAGCCGCACCGGCGGCGAGCAGGTGGGCTCGGCCATCACCAGCCAGGCGAGCACGCAGTGGCTCTTCTCCGAGGGCTTCCGCCCGGTCTCGGGCAACGCCGTCAGCGAGGTGCTGCGGCTCTACAACCCGTCCGCGGCCGACACAACCATCGAGATCACCATCAACTTCAACAACGGCGAGTCCGAGGTCTTCCGCCGCGCTCTGCCCTCCCGTTCGGGCACCGCGCTCAACATCTTCGACTTCGTGACCGGCACGAGGGCGACGGTGGGTACGGTCCCGGGTATCGGATCGTTCTACGGCCTCAAGGTCCAGTCGGCGGTGCCGATCGTCGCCTGGGCGCAGCACTTCGACACCTTCCTCGGCGGCGGGTTCGGCACGCTCGGCACGCCTCTGGGCACTACCGGCCTGCTGACCTGAGCCGCGGGTTCACGATCGTTCCAAACCCCAAAGGGTCCGGCGCCAACCGGACCCTTTGGGGTTTTTGACGATCGGGAAATCGCGTCCATCGACGCGCGAAGCACGCCCGCAACGGCTTGCCGCCTACCATCGGGACTGGCCGCGAAGCGGCCTGCATCGAGGGCGTAGCTCAGTTGGTAGAGCATCGGACTTTTAATCCGTTGGTCCCGAGTTCGAGTCTCGGCGCCCTCATTCGACCGGCCGCGTGAAGGCCCAGCACGGAGGCGAAGCTTGCAGTCCGAGGTCATGCCGAGCGTTTCACTTCTGGTGCTGCACGCGCAGTGGTCGGATGGCCCGCGCCAGACCGACGCCGCGCCGGGCGGCCAGCCCGCCGCGGCTCCGGCCGCGCTGCACCTTTGGGCGGAGGATGCCGCCGGGTTTGCCCGGCTCGGCGACTCGGGCGGCGCCGCCGATCCCGAGGCGGCGATCGTCCACCCCTTCACGCTTCGGGCGGCCGATCTTCGCGATCATCTTCTCGCCGCGCTCGGAAGCGACGAGGCGATGACGGCCGGCTCGCTGCAACTCTCGCTGCCTTGCGCGAGCGATCGACCCCTGCCAAGCCCGCAGATCGCGCACCACGCCGACAGCGGGGCCTTCATGGCTTCCAGTGAAGACGAAGAGACGGTGATCGCCGATCCGTCCGAGCCGGTCGCGATCCGCCGCTGCGTGGTTCAGACGGTTGTTGTTCCCGCGGCGGATGTCGCCCGCGTGCTCGAACACCTCGAAGACCTCGCGGACCCGAGCGCCGCGGACGAGCCGCCCGACCGCGCGGCCATCCGCTGGTCGCTGACCGAATCGACCCGCTTCTACGCCGCGGCCGCGAAGTTCGTTCGGCACCTGCTGGCGCAGCAGCGATTCGTCCCGATGCTGGCCCAGGATTCGACCGGCACGCTCCGCGGCGTGTGGCAGCCGTGGCTGGGCGACCGAGCCACGGCGGAGCGGTTGACACGGCTCGTGTCGGCGATGCCCGCATCCGCGCGGGCGGCCGATGATGGCTTTGGACACGACGGCCACGACATCCTCGACGACTTCGTGCTGCGGGTCGGCGATGCGCTGTGCCGACGGACCCTTCGCGCCGAGACGATGGCCGATGCGCTCGAAGGCCGCGACACACGCAGCGATTCGCACGCGGCCTGGCTTTCCGGGCTGCTCGGCGCCGAAGACGCCGTTCAGGGCGCGGCCTCCGGGCCCGCGCGCACGGAACTGGTCAAGAACGTCCGCCGGTGGATCGGCGGGCTGGAGGACCGCGGGTCGGGCGCCTCGTGGCGGCTGCTGGTCAAACTCCAGGAACCGCTCGACCTCGCCGGGCTGGGCGAGTTCACCTCGCCCGGCGATCGCGTCCGTTGGCCGCTCTCGTTTCTGCTTCAGTCCACGCTCGACGAGCAGGTCACCGTCGAGGCGGCGCAGCTCTGGATGCTGCCCGCCGGCGCGGCGAGCGTGGAGGGCCTGAGGATCGAGGCCCCGCACGAACTCCTGCTGGCCGAACTCGGACGCGCGGCGCGGTTGTACCGCAAGTTCGAGAAGGCGCTCGAAGAGTCCGAGCCCGCCGAGCTCGACCTCACGACCTCCGAGGCGTACCAGTTCCTGAAGGAAGTCCGACCTCTCCTGATCGAGCAGGGCTTTGGCGTCGAAGCTCCGGAGTGGTGGGACTCGCCCACGGTGCGGCTGGGCGCTCGCCTCCAGGTTCAGAGCGAGGAAGTGGACTTCACCGATCCCGCCGCCCGGGCCGGCTCGCCCGCGCCGGGCTCGGCGGTCACGCACCTGGGGCTTTCGTCGCTGGTCAGCTACCGCTGGCAGATCGCCGTCGGCGACACCAACCTGACGCTCGAACAGTTCGAGCGCCTGGCGGCGCAGCACTCGCCGCTGGTGCGAGTCAATGGGCGATGGGTCGAGATCCGCCCCGAGGATGTCAAGGCCGCGATGCGGTTCATCCGCGAGAATCCCGGCGGTCGGATGGAAGTCGGACGCGCGCTGCGGCTGGCCTATTCCTCCGAGGCCGAGCAGACGGGCATCCCGATCCTGGGCATGGATGCGACCGGCTGGGTCGCAACGGTCTTCGGCGACGCCAAGAGCAACGAGAAACTGCCGATGCTCGCGTCGCCGCGCGGCTTTGTCGGCACGCTTCGCCCGTACCAGATCAAGGGCCTGTCGTGGCTGGCCTTCCTCGATCGGTTCGGCCTGGGCTCCTGCCTGGCCGACGACATGGGCCTGGGCAAGACCATCCAACTGCTCGCGCTGCTGGCCCACGAGCGGGCGGGGGTGGCGCCTGCGCCCGATGCGCCCCGGCCCGCGCCGACGCTGCTGGTCGTGCCCATGTCGGTGGTCTCGAACTGGGTACACGAGGCCCGTCGGTTCACGCCCGACCTCAAGGTGCTCGTGCAGCACGGGGCCGAGCGCAAGACCGGTGAGTCGTTGTTCCACGCCGCGCTTGCGCACGACATGGTGATCACGACCTACGCCCTGGCCCACCGTGACCGCGAGGATCTGGCGAAGATCGCGTGGAGCCGCGTGGTGCTCGACGAGGCGCAGAATATCAAGAACCCCGGCGCCAAGCAGACCCGGGCCATCCACGCGATCGACGCGCCGCGACGCATCGCGCTGACCGGCACACCGGTCGAGAATCGCCTGACCGAACTCTGGTCCATTATGGACTTCCTCAACCCGGCCTACCTCGGCTCGGGCGCCGAGTTCCGCCGCAGGTTCGCCCTGCCGATCGAGCGCTACCACGACAAGCACCGGGGCTCGCAGCTTCGCGGGCTGGTCCAGCCGTTCGTGCTCCGTCGCCTCAAGTCCGACCCCACGGTCATCTCCGACCTGCCCGAGAAAGTCGAGAGCCGCGAGTACTGCTACCTGACGCAGGAGCAGGCGACGCTCTACCAGACGGTGGTGAGCGACATGCTGAGCGCCGCGGAGAAGTCCGACGGCATCCAGCGAAGGGGACTCGTGCTCGCCGGCCTGATCAAGCTCAAGCAGGTGTGCAACCACCCGGCGCATTTCTTGAAAGAGACCGCCTCGCCGGCCGACGGTTCATCGAGCGCGGGCGTCTCCGGCGTGCTCGCGCCGGCGCGTTCGGGCAAGTGTCAGCGTCTGGTCGAGATGCTGCAGGAAGTCGTTGCCGCGGGCGACAAGGCCCTGGTGTTCACCCAGTTCCGGCAGATGGGCCACATGCTCCAGGCCATGCTGCGGCAGATGCTCGACCGTGATGTGCTCTTCCTGCACGGCGGATCATCGGCCGCGCAGCGGCCCCAGATCATCGACGAGTTCCAGGGCCAGGGCCGCTGGGCGCGCGGCGGGGGCGCAAGGGCCGGCAGCGGCGGCCCGCCGGTGCTCGTGCTGAGCCTCAAGGCCGGCGGCGTCGGCCTCAACCTGACCGCGGCCAACCACGTCTTCCACTTCGACCGCTGGTGGAACCCCGCCGTCGAGAACCAGGCGACCGACCGCGCGTATCGGATCGGCCAGACCCGCACCGTGCAGGTGCACAAGTTCGTCGTCAGCGGCACGCTCGAAGAGCGCATCGACCAGATGATCGAGGAGAAGACCGCGCTGGCCAGCGAGATCGTCGGCTCGGGCGAGGACTGGCTGACCGAGATGTCCACCGGCCAACTCCGCGACCTGCTCACGCTGCGGACCGACGCCGTCGAGGATGCCGAACTGGTCGAGGAGGGCGTGTGAACCACCAGCAACGATTCGAGCGAAGGCCCGCGAAGCCGACGATGCACCCCAGGCGGGTCGTCGGCGGGCTCCGCATGCAGGCCCGCGCGGCCAGCGCGGCCAGCGGGCTTGCGTCGGCCGGAGCCGAAGGCGGCGCGGCTCAGATCAAGAACCCGGTCGCGCCCATCGATCCTACCTCGCCTGCCGCGCCGACGGGCTGGAACTGGGCAAGCACGCGCTGGATGCGGATCGCGGAGGCCGATGCGCCGGGCGATCAGCTCGCCGAGGGGCTCGAGTATGCCCGCGCCGGACAGACCCGGTCGATGGAGGTAGGCCCGGGCTCGGTCGTTGGCCGTGTACAGGGCCGCGCGATGTCGGCCTACCGCACCACGCTCGAACTCCCGACGTTCCTGCACGAGCAATGGGAGTCGGTCGTCAACGCGATCAACGCCCAGGCCCGCTACGGCGCATCGATCCTCGCGGGCGAACTCCCCGCCAACATCGAGGACCTCTTTGCGCCGCAGGGCCTGCGGCTGTTCCCCGCCACCGATGAGGACCTCGTCACCTCCTGCACGTGCAGCATCTTCACGGGGCGACAGGCGGACATGACCGCCATGCCTGCGCTGGCCGGAGCGGCCGCCGACCAGCCGAACGGCGCGGCCGTCCCCCGCGTGCCCACCCGATGGTGCAAGCACATCTGCTGCCTCATGTACCTGCTCGCCGAGCGGCTGGGCAACCATCCGCTGCTCATCCTCACGCTCCGCGGCATGCCCGAGACCGATCTGGTCGAGCGGCTCCGTCAGCACCGCGCACTTGCGGGGTTGCAGCGCGCCGGCGGCGCATCGCCCGCCGGACCTACGCCGGTCTACCTCGCCCACGTTCCTCGTCTGCCCAACAGCCCCGCCTCGACGCCCCTGCTCGAGATGGCCTCCGACTTCTGGTCCGCCCCCGATCCAACGGCTCTCGAACAGCTCGACCTGCACATGGGCGCGCCCGAGGTCAGCCACCCGCTTCTTCGCCGGCTCGGCCCCTCCCCCTTCACCGGCGCCAAGTTCCCGCTGGTCGGGCTCCTCGCCACCTGCTACGACGTCATCAGCGCGGCGGCGATACGCGATCAAGCACCGATCCATCGGGAAGGTGACGCAGACTTAGGTACCGAAAACTAGTCTTGCACGCCGAAGTGCTGCTTGAGCCTGGAGATCGTGTGCGGCCACTTTGCGTCGCGCGGCTGAGCAACAACATTCTGATTTCCGAACAGACCTCGCTCCTTGACTGCCTGCGAGACAGGTACCGTCTTGATCCACTTGACCCGCACGAGGTACTCGACCTTGTCCGGATCGCCAACACCTTCGTCGATGTGCGTGGCCTTGTGCGGGGCGGTTGTGATAGGCACTCGCTCGCCGACCTCATTCTGCACGAGGAACTGATCCACCGGAACGGCACTCTCGACGACTGTTCCAACTCCGACGTAGCCCGTCGGCCCGGGCACGTTCACCCAGATTCGATTGCCGGGTTGAAGGCGCATCAAGGCGTCACGGAAGCGCGGAGCAAAACCAGCGCTGACGAAACCATACTTGACAGCGTCCTCCCACGATCTGTGGCGACTCGGCGCAAAGTTCACATAGAACTCATTGTTCCAAGCGACTTTCTCAGACGCTGCTGTTGTACCTGACTCGGACTCTTCGTCAAAGTCGGGGTCACGCAGCCATACGCGAGTGAGATACTCTCGCTCCGTGTCCCGAAAGACGCGAAAAAACACCGCGTTGATTCTGACGTCGTGCTCTTCCGCGAGATAGTTGACGATTCGCTCGGTGGCAGGATCGAGGACGGAGGCAACGATGACGAGTTCGTGTTCGCCGTTCAGTTCCTCCGGCAAGCTCTTCACCCCGAAGTGACTGCAAAACGCTTCCTCCAACGATCGTGCCGGCACATCTTTGCAGTACTCTTCCTGATACCTCGCGAACAGCCGCGGTATCTCGTCCGGCTTGATCGCCCGCACGTAAGACCCGTAGTCAAGGGCTTGAGCCACGACCTCTCGTTCAGTCTTGCTTCGCTTCAACTCCAGCACAACCAGACTGCCGCTGGAAGAGATGCAGAGCAGATCGATCCGCTTGCCCCACGGAGTCGGAAGCTGCCTCGCGATCACCATCCAGTCGCTCGACGCGATGGAGATGTCTTTCGAGAGGATCGACTCAAGTCGTTCTTCCAAGTCGAACGAGGGTGTCCCCCTGGTAGTGGGAAGTTGAACCGCCCCGCGTGAGGGCGGAGGATGGCGGCTCCAAGGGTGTCCGGCCGGCTTCAACGGCCGGACACCCCTCTTGAAGGAGCCGCTCAATGAAGT